>NZ_FNKD01000003.1:287879-718903 GCF_900102415.1 Virgibacillus salinus | reverse complement strand
CGGTTTCCCGGGGTTATCCCAGTCTTACAGGTAGGTTGCCCACGTGTTACTCACCCGTCCGCCGCTCGTTCCACAAACTTCACCCCGAAGGGATCCATCTGCTTCCCGCGCTCGACTTGCATGTATTAGGCACGCCGCCAGCGTTCGTCCTGAGCCAAGATCAAACTCTCCATAAAAGTTAGTTTTAATATGATTGACACCAATCAATCATCTATTGTCTTAGCTTTAAAAATTGAAATCAGGGTTTAAAAGTTTAACTTTTAACCTGTTTTCTTGACATACTGGTTGTTTTGTTCAGTTTTCAAGGAGCAAACTTCATTTCCGTCGCTCAAAATGGCGACTTTTTAAATATACCACATTAACATCAGAAATGTCAATAGATATTTTCTTAATATATCCCGTTGCTTTTTTGCGCAACCCATTTAATATATCATTCTATCAATACGCTGTCAATAAGGAAATTTTGTTTTAAAAAAGTGTTAGCAGCTACATTTCTCTGCCGTCTAAGCAATAACAGTTAGCTACATTTTTTTCACAGCGAGATCAATATTACAGCTATTCATGAAAATAGTCAATAAGCTTCAAGAACTTTTTTTAGGTTTTTAGCTGTAAATTAATTCCATACCATTATGAAGGGATATACTTGATATCGATACATTCCGTACATTAAATTCTTTTCCCCTTATTATCTAATACTAAACCTATTAATCAAATTTATTATACCTGACCAATATCTAATCACTATTCATATCCGTAATCGACGTCCCTGGATAATAGAACTGAATAATTTCCTTGTAACTACTTCCTTTTTGTCCCATTATGTGTGCCCCCCATTGACTCATTCCTACACCATGACCAAAGCCCCTTCCTTTCATCGTGTAAGTTCCTTCATTTTTTTCAAGTGAATCAATTAAATAACTCTTAAAAATAGTTCCACCAACTAATGGACGGATATGATCTATCGCTACATCATCAAGTACAAGCTGTTCGAATAGGATAGTTCCCTCCTGTAGCCTATGCAAAAACTCGATTGTAATCGATCCTTTTATCCTACGCTCAGATTCATGCCTTTTATTGGATAATTCAAAGTTAGGTATGGAGAGAATTTTAATATCCCCAGGATAACCATTTCGTTGCAGCCAGCCTTTCATCGATGATGTGATATCTTGATTCTTCTCCACAGTTTCCTTCCACCAGTGTGGGTTGTCCCAATTAATTGTGTTAAGTGGAATTTGTACTTCGTTCAGGTTAAACTCCCAAGGATGAATTGGATCGTATGGATCTTTTTTCACCGGGAAATATGGCAATGAATTCTCACCCCATACATGCGCATTATTCTCAGTAATTCCTCCATTACTTGCAGAATAAAAAGCGTTAATTGGCTTATTCTTGTAGGTGATTACCTCACCACGTGTTTCTTCAACAGCTTTTGTAGTATTTTCATACCACGTATAACCACCATAGACCTGATAGCGAATTGTATCATCAATAATTTCCGATGTATGGGTGGCGGCATATGTCCTCGCCGCCAATGTTTGTGCCTTCAACGTTTCAAGTCCCCAGGAAGGGAAAACTTCATTTGGTACAACTCCCTTCAAGTAATCTTCAAGTGGCAGTTGATTAACGGGACGAATGAATTTTTTATCCTCTATCATAAATTCCATGGCTCCCAAATACGGCCTATCATTCACAGTGATACCATGATCATAACCATAAGCTTTTGGAATAAGGACTAAGGATTCCTTTATCTTCAGTTTTTTACCTGCACCCTCCAAAATAAAAAGATCGTTCTTTGTAACGGTTAAAGAATAATTCACTCCTTCTTGTAGTGATAACATAGGATCAAGCGTATGATATTCTCCTTTAAACTGAAATTTTAATTCTGATGTTTTATCAATATGATTTACAAGCTTCACTGTAATCATTTCCTCTGCAATCAGTGGCTTTGGAAATAAAGATAGTAGAACTATCGCGAAAAATATTAGAAGGTATCTCATATCTTTATAATTCCAACGTGTGATGTGATTATTCAAAGCTTTATAAATCATTTAATTTCAAACAACTTCGTTAAACGAGTTCTACGAATTAAACCACCCTATACGTTGGATTACAAGCCTTAATGGTGAGTGCACAGTATTTAATTATACTCTCTTAACTGCAAAAAAAGGTAAGAAAACAGGACCAACCTGATTTCTTACCTTTATCAATTCTCTCTCTTATTCTGTTAGCAATGGATAATATCCTTCTTCGTTATGTGTCTCTGTTCCAACAAGTGGTGGGTTAAATACACATACCATGCGCATTTGTGTTCTGGCACGAAGTCTATGCTTTTCGTAATCATTCAAAAGATACATTGTTCCTGGTTTTAGCTGAAAGACATCACCAGTTTCTAAACTTTCAATTTCTCCTTCACCTTCTATACAATAAACTGCTTCAATATGATTTTTATACCAGAAGAAATTGTCTGTTCCTGCTTTTATAATTGTATCGTTCATACTAAAGCCGACTTTTTCTTTGCTTAAAATAAACCTGCGACTCGTCCAATTCTCTCCAGATGTTTCGTCTTTTGTTCCTTTTATATCTTCAAGTGATTTTACGATCATATCTAATTCCCCTTTAGCGTTGTTTATTTATTGCAGGTTAATCTATTTTGCAAGAACATGCTTTATGCTATCTTCAAGAATTCCCAATCCTTTTTCAAGTCCTTCTATATCAATAATAAGTGGTGGAAGGAATTTAATAACTTCATCATTTGGTCCTGAAGTCTCGACAATTAAGCCACGATTAAATGCTTCTGCACAAATATCATCTGCAAGTCCATCAACGTCGATGGCTATTCCCTGCATTAAACCTCTACCTCGTGGTGTACCTTTAAGTTCAGGATACTTATCTATAATCATTTCTACATTTTTACTTAAGAAGGCTGCTTTTTCCTGAACTGCTAAAGCAAAGTCATCTGTTTCCCAATTGGATAGTGCTTCGGTTGCTGCAATAAATGCAAGATTATTCCCACGGAACGTACCATTATGTTCTCCTGGGCCCCAATGCTTATCATACTCTGGTTTAATTAGCGTAATTGCCATTGGTAAACCGAATCCACCAATTGATTTTGAAAGACAGACAATATCAGGGTTTATCCCAGCAGGTTCGAAGCTAAAGAACGTACCTGTACGTCCGTTACCCGCTTGAACATCATCAATAATTAATAAAATGTCCCAGCGCTTGCATAACGTTTCTATTTTCTTCAGCCATTCCATTCTTGCAGCGTTGATGCCACCTTCACCTTGAACAGTTTCCAGAATAATTGCAGCTGGCAGTGCAACTCCGCTTCCGCTGTCTTCTAGAAATCTTTCCAGGTAAGCAATTGTATCTTGATCTTCCACATAATCATCAAATGGCATTGATACCGAATGATGCAACGGAACTCCTGCTCCATGACGCTTAAATGAATTCCCTGTTACAGAGAGTGACCCAATTGTCATTCCGTGAAATGCATTGGTGAAGCTAATAACCGAATCTCGCCCAGTTACTTTCCTAGCAATTTTCAATGCACTCTCAACAGTATTGGTGCCGGTTGGTCCTGGAAACATTACTTTGTAATCAAGCTCGCGAGGTGTAAGAATTACTTCTTTGAAGCGTTCAAGAAATTCTTTTCTTGGGTTAGTTCCCATATCGAGGCTATGGATAATCCCATCATTACGAATGTATTCGATTACTTTTTCCTGCATGGTTTGGTCATTATGACCGTAATTAAGTGTACCTGCCCCTGCAAAAAAATCAATATATTCTATTCCATCTGTGTCCCACATTTTGTATCCTTTGGCCTTCTGGAAAATGGTTGGCCAACCTCGGCTATAACTTCTTACCGCAGATTCCAATTCTTCAAACGTTTTCATTTTCGCATCAGTAAGTTCTGCTGTTGCCATTTTATCATCCTTTTATAATTTTATTTTCTTCTTTAATTGGTCCAATCTTAAACAATAACTCATCTTCATGACCTTCCCGAGGAAAGTCGTCAGCTGAAAAATAATCATTTATTAAACAATTCGTTTCAAGTTTCATCGCAAGACCCTTAAATAAATGCTGAGATGGCGTATTTGATGGGGAGACTGTTGCTTCAACATAGGAAACTTCTTCACAAAATGTACGATTTAGTAATTGATACAACATCTTCGTTCCTAAACCTCTGCCACGCTCGGATTCATTTACAGCAACCTGCCAAATAAACAGTGTGTCCGGACTATCCGGATGAATAAATCCGGAAATAAAACCAACCGTTTCTCCTTCTCTGTCAGCCACAATTGATGTTTCAGAAAATAGTTCACACCACATCAGATAGCTGTAAGAAGAATTAAGATCAAGAACCCCAGTATCTTTAATCAGTTCCCAAACTGCCGCTCCATCATTTTTATCAGGCTTACGAAAATGAAATTCTGTTTTTATGTCATTTGGTATTGATATTTCACTAGTTCCGCCTTTATTGATGCTCTCACCTCCCAAAAATTTACTTACTATAATAGCTTATATTGAAACGACCGAAAATATCAAAACGATTTAACCGCTATTTAGCCTGTTTAAATGTTATTTACAACGATGTACACCATTTAGTTGCCATGAACTAATAGTAGCTATAAATTATTAAAGAATAAACCAAATTTTAAAGAATCTGGTGTAAAATACCAAATTATGTAACTGTTAACACAAAAAAATGCACATACTTAGAACAACTTTCCAATCATATTAACGTATTAACTCAATAGATTTATCATATTTATTAAATATGAATTTATAGGGTTGTTTATATAATCTTATTCGCAACAAATCATTGCCAATTTAATGAAGGAGGTATTTATTCATGGCAAAAACCGAAAAAATAGGGTTACTGCCGCAAATTCTAATTGCTTTTGTAGCTGCTATACTTGCGGGGGTTATTTTTGGGCCCGATATTAAGATTGTTCAGCCGTTAGGGGATCTGTTTTTACGTCTTATTCAATTTATTATCGTTCCTTTAGTTGCATCTTCCCTTATTGTAGGTGTCGCTAGCACTGGTAATATGAAAACACTTGGACGAATCGGTGGAAAAACAATCGGATACTATTTGGGTACAACACTCGTAGCAGTTACCATCGGCTTATTTGCCGGTTTGTTGTTTTCCCCGGGAACAGGAGTTGACATCTCCAATGCCGGAGAAATTCCTGAAGCAACTGAAACAGGCAGCATTACGGACATATTGCTCAACATTATACCAACTAATCCACTTGCCAGTTTATCAAGCGGGAATATTTTGCAGATCATTTTCTTTTCACTTTTCTTAGGTGTCGGGATAACAATGGTAGGGAAGAAAGCAGATCCAGTGTATCATTTCTCTGATGGACTTGCAGAAGTAATGTACAAAATTACCTGGGTTATCATGAAACTCATTCCTATTGGTATCTTCGGCTTGTTAGCACCGATTATTGGGGAGTACGGTCTATCAGTTTTGCTTCCATTAATTAAGTTAATTTCAGTTGTGGCAATCGCCTGTTTCGTACATGCACTGGTTACGTATTCTGTTGCTGTTAAAACGCTTGGAAAAATGAATCCAATACAGTTTTTCAAAGGAATTGCACCAGCCAGTCTGGTAGCATTCAGTACACAAAGCAGTTCAGGTACATTACCTGTCACAATAAAATGTACCGAAGACAATTTAGGCGTTTCAAAAAAGATATCAAGTTTCATATTACCGTTAGGTGCAACGATTAATATGGATGGTACATCACTTTATTTGAGTGTTGCAACACTGTTCACAGCACAAGCATTTGGAGTTGAATTATCCATTGGACAAATGTTAATGGTAGTTCTAATTGCAACACTTGGTTCAATTGGTACAGCCGGAGTACCTGGAGCTGGCTTAGTTATGCTTGTGCTTGTCCTAACTGCAGTAAACTTACCTCTGGAAGCTATTGCACTAATTGCCGGAGTCGATCGTTTCATGGATATGTTCCGGACCGCAACAAATATCACAGGAGACGCAGCAGGAGCTCTTATTATCGGAAAATCCGAAAATGAGGCTGATCAGGATTTTGATTCACGCACAGCAGCTAGCTAATTAATATGAAGAGACGCATTAATTATTCATGCGTCTCTTCATATTTAATTCACTTATATTCCAGCTTTACCCCAACGTGCTCACAGCATTTCGATAATACTCTTCTCCAACATTCTATTTTATTGATGGTGGTATATTATCGTAACCTCTCAAACTAATTCATTTCCATACATACTTATATACTAGCAAGAATGGATTGCGCATGCTTTTTAGCAATGGTATGCTTCTTTTCTTCAGTTAACTTATAAAAGTCACCATCATTCGGTAAAGCAACATAGCTCAAAAACACACCTCCAAGCTGTCTTGTGCAAAAATCAGTGTCAACATTCTCTCCTTCAAAATGATGATCCAAACCTTTTTTTAAACTGGTGAAAATAATCGTCGGAAGATTGATTTCCTCAGGTAAATTTCCTCGTAGGCTTTCCGAAATAAGCATTTTTACCAAATCAGTATTTTTTGACAACACCTCAAGCCTATTTTCTATTACACTTGTTAGAAATGCTTCTGTATCATTTTTTTTCGCAAGTTCCATAACGTGTGAACCAAACTGCTTCTCCAATACATTTTTAATGACCGTAATAAATAAATTCTGTTTGGTGGAAAACTTTCGATATAACGTTACTTCAGCTACATTTGCCTCATTTGCGATTTCCTGTGTGGTAGCTTGCAGTCCTTTTTTTATAAAGACAGTACCGGCCGCTTTCAGTATCTGTTCTGTTTTATCACGCAATATAATTCACCCCTCGTTCATCCGTATATACTTTATTTTCACAAAACGATCTAAAACAATCAAGATAGAGGGCATCACAAAGATTGTTGAAATCAATGCAAGGGATATATTAATTAACGTCATCAAACCAAAATTATTTAAAATAACAAAATCAGATGCAAGCAATGAACTAAATCCACCAATCGTTGTAAATGCTGATGCAATAATTCCCTTACCTATTTTCTTATTTGCAATTCCAATTGCAGTTTTGCTATTTTTTCCACTTTCTCTTTCCTCATAATACCTTTCCATAATTAGCACGGTAAATTCTGTTCCTATTCCTATGATTAGCGCACCTAAAGTAGAGGTTAATGGTGTATAATCTATGTTTAATAAATACATCGCCAACCCTGACCAACCAACAATTAAAATTATTGGAAGTAGGGGTATAAACGCTTTTACGGGTTGCCGATAAACCATTAACAACCCTAAAAACACAAGCCCCATGCCTAATAAAGTCATTTGATACCTTCCCGTTGTTAATCCTTCAATCATTGCTACGTCCAACACTGACTTCCCAGTGATTATTTGTTCAACACCTGCTGTTTCATTTTTTTCCAAATAACGTTCTAATTCAGAAATAAATGTTTGAAGCTGTCCTGTTTCCAAATGCTTTATTTCAACTGTAATAACACCCTTCGTCCAATCATCATTGAGAAACAATTTAAGCTGATCTTTAGAAATATCTGCTAATTCATCTTTAAATTCCTCTCCTTGAACTAGTTGACCATTATTCATTTGCTTGACAACACTTGTAATGGATCGAGTACTCACCACTACATTCGGAAATTCGGTTTTTATAGAACTGGTCATATTATCCACCCAAATGATTTCCTCATCAGTGATTACGTAATCACCCTGATAAACAATTGAGACCTGATCAGTTGCCCCCATGATATCTCTTAGAGAATGTATGTCCTTTAACTCTTGGG
Source organism: Virgibacillus salinus (assembly GCF_900102415.1). Classification (NCBI taxonomy): domain Bacteria; kingdom Bacillati; phylum Bacillota; class Bacilli; order Caryophanales; family Bacillaceae; genus Virgibacillus; species Virgibacillus salinus. The sequence continues at coordinate 711,114 of NZ_FNKD01000003.1, read as the reverse complement.
TATCCTGTGGCATGAAGGTTTCAACGTCAGTTTCCACACCAGCATCCAGATCAACCCATATCCCAAAGGCTGCCGTCATAAAAGCTAGTACAATGATAATCCATCGTAACGCTAAAAGTTTTTTGGTCCAGATTTCGAAAACTCTCTCTATTATAGATAATTTTTTCGTTTTCTGCTTATGTTTCTTTCTCACCTGTTTTGTTGGAAAAAAATAATCACGTGTAAAAAGTATCGGAATTAATAAAAATACACTTAACAAAAAACTAACAATCATCCCTACTGTTAACATTTTTCCAAAGTCTTGAACCATAGGAACCGGAGAAGTATACAATGCTAAAAATCCTAATGCAGTAGCGACTAACGCAGTAAATACAGCTGGGAGCATTTTTTTAACACTCTGTTTCAAGCTGTGGATCGCTTTTTCTTGTTTAGTATTGTTACTCATCGTAATCCCCTTCCTCGAAACGCATTTCCTCAGAATATCGGTTTTGGAACTGAATTGCATAGTCGATACCAAGTCCGATTAAAATTGGAAAAACAGCCATAGATACCATTGTAATTGGAATAGACAGCCACCCCATCAAACCGACTGAACCTATAACTGCAATTAAAATAATCCCTAAAGGCAGTAAACGCCACCTAACTTTAAACACAAAAAATAGTACAATAACCATTAAAATTATCGAGAGCATCATCATTTTTTGCATGCTATCCTTCATCGAGGAACGAATTGCTGCATCAAGAACTGGTTTGCCAGAGACCATTGTTTTTAGGGAAGCACGTTCATGAGAATCCAAATAGGAATTAATTGTATCGATGACCTCACTTTTTACACTATCATCCGCTTTTCCACCAAATTTAACGATCATTAGCATGTAATTATCATCGATTACAACTTCGTTAAACATTGGACGGAGATTTCCGTCATCATATATCATCTTATTTAAAGTTTCTTGTTTTTTAGGCAATGTCGCATCCATCGTGTCCGAATAATTATAAATGTAAGATATGTTTTTGCTAAAAGATTCAAGTTTTTTGTCCATACCTGTAAGGACTTTGCCAAATTCATTTAAACTCGTACCTTGTTTCTTCTGATTCCCTTTTGACTGGGCAATTGCTTGGTCATTATCTTGGGGGAACCGTTCCAACCTATTCCCCACCTCTAAAAGCTTTGTTCCTACTTGATCCAATCCATCGATTGTTTTTGAAATACCATCTTTATACTTCTCAGACTGTTGTTCAGAAAGCTGCTCAACAAGTGTTACAGGGCTGATTAGGCTATAAATATACTTATTCGTTATTAACTCATCTTCCAATTCCTTCATATGCGCCAAATTAACTGGAGTTAACGGAGTTTCAGATTCATAAACAACGACGATCGACTCTCCACCGAATTCTTCCTCAAGCATTTGATTCTCTTGATATAAAGTTGTTTCACTATCCACTAACGTGTCATTACCTGTTGACATATAAACATTTTGAATACCCAATAAAAATAAAAAAATAATAATGATGGATATAAGAATTAACTTTATTGGGTATTTCCGCAATAAACTTACTAAAATATTTAAAGGTTTCACAAGATCTCCCCTATAATCATTTAATGTATGTTAGTTATTACTAACATACATATTATAATGTTTTTTATTTCTTGTCAAGATCACTTGCTTATAAATAAGGTGTCAGATTACAAAATTGAAAAGAGTAAAATTAACTTGCGATAATGGGACTTGAAACGCGGATGATAATAAAATAGAACGACAAAGGTTTTGGGATTCAACCTCTATCGTTCTAATTGATGTTTTCTGTTAATAATGTTAAATGCTTTTGTCAATACTTGATATCATTCTATTTTCGATATCACGGGCTATTTCATTAAGGGACTCATCTTCAACCATTTGGATTAATGCAGTTGGCTTTGGCATACCAATTTTCGTCATTCCAGCATCTTCATAAACGACAATTTTACATGGCAAAAAATAACCTACCAGCTGATTTTGTGATAACACTCGTTGCGCTTCTTCTGGATTACAAACCTCTAGAACTTGAAAAGGCTGATTAAATTCAAACCCCTTTTTCTGCAATGTGTCTTTAACATCAAATTGCCAGAGCACTCCGAATTTTTCTTCCTTCAAGCTTTGTTCAAGTGATTGGATAGCTTCCTCTAATGATTTGGTTGTTTCAACTGTATAATGAAACATAATAGTCATCTCCTTTTAAATAACTCGTTAATTTTATTTAAGCTGACTTTCCCAATAGTTCATTTCCACCAACCATATCCTCTGCTTCGTAACCAAATGCACTAACGTATTTATGCTCTGCCTTTTTCAAAGCAGATGGTGGCTGGCACGCTGCAATCAGACGGGTATCTTAGCCGCCAGGAATATCGACTTTTTTGCCCTTAAGTCAGTTACTACCTCATGAAATGTGAATTGATTTGCCATTTGCCGTTCTTCCTATACCCAGGCCCCCATGCCACCTTTTACATTATTCACTTTCTCAAATCCCTTTTTCTTTAGAATTTTAGACGCCTTCATACTTCTCATTCCACTTTGGCAAATCACAACTACTTCTTTGCTTTTATCTAAATCCGCTGATTTGTTTGCCAGTTCGGATAATGGAATGTTCTTAAAAGGCTTTCGATGATTCGCTTTGTATTCACCTGGTGTTCTCACATCAATAAACTGCGCACCATTTTTTTCGCTGAATTTATTTTTTGCTTCTTGCGTCGTGATATTTGAAATACCCTTAGCAGGCATAAAACGACTCAATATAAACCAAGCTGCACCAATAATTATTATCCATTGAATAATCATTTCCATACGACAATTCCCCCTAAAATGAAAACCAATCATGAGAGATTGGTTTTCTATTAACAAAACTTTTTTATTAAGGCTGTTTTCTGCAGGTTTGTTGCTACTACTTATTAGTTTTAATTGCTTGGAAAAATCAACAATTTTGCAGAAAACTGCCATTAACTAAAAATATCTAACCAGATTTTTATAGCTGTTCCTAAAATGAGAATAGCTAAAGTCCATTGTAGAATTTTTGTATTTACTTTTTGTCCGAATTTCGCTCCAAGTGGTGATGCTATTAGGCTTGCTACGATCATAATAATAGCTGGTATAAATAAAACCTGACCAGTCAGCAATTTACCTGTTGTCGAACCAATTGAAGAGATAAATGTAATTGCTAATGATGTCGCAATCGTCATCCTAGTTGGTATTTTTAGGACGATCAGCATAATCGGAACTAGGATAAATGCACCTGCTGCACCGACAATACCTGCTCCTACTCCTACGATCAATGCCAGAGATGCTGCTAACCATTTGTTAAACGTAACTTGATCAAATGGTATATCATCAAGTCCTTTTTTCGGCACAAACATCATAATAGCAGCAATTGTCGCTAATAAGCCATAAACTAGATTAATACCCGCATCTGTCATGAATTGGGATCCATACCCACCAATAAAGCTACCAATTAAAATACTGATTCCCATGTAAATAATCAACTTTTTATTTAAATAGCCACCTTTACGGTATGCCCAAACACCACCGATAGTGGCAAATAGAACCTGAACGGCACTTATACCAGCGACTTCATGAGCAGTAAATGTAGTTAGACCTATCATTGCTGGGATATATAATAGCATAGGATATTTAATGATGGATCCACCGATTCCAACCATACCTGAAACGAAAGAACCGACAAACCCAATAAGAAAGATTGTTACTAAAAATATAATACTGTATTCCATACTTTATCCCCCTAATAAGAGGGGACCCATGCTAATGGGTCTCCTTTATCCTTTTTTAATCCAAAATTTGAGTACATCGTCTTCTTCTGTATCTTTTAGTAATTCGTGGCCACCAGATTTTGCCCATGCAGTTAAGTCGCTTTTAGCTCCTTTATCAGTTGCATGAACCTCTAAAACTTCACCTGTATTAATATCCTTTATTGCTTTTTTCGTCTTCACAATCGGCATTGGACATGCCATTCCTTTTGCATCTAAAAATTTTGCTGATTCCATTATTATTTCCTCCTTTTTAATTATCCTTGAACCGCACAACGGTTTGGTCCAATTTCCATTTCTCTTTGTTTTTCGTTTTCAGGTGTTATTTTACCCATATTTGTTTTACGAATATCTTCATAAGCGTTTGGCTGTGGCGGAAGGTTTTCCGTCACCATTTTTCTAAATTCATTCTCATCCTCTACTTGTAAACCTTCATTATACTGATAAAGATTTCCCAAACGAGCTGATACACTACCGTCATCCCCTAGTTCTTCTGCAAATGAGTAGTGTGCAGGTAACACAATTAAATCATCAGAAAGCTCTTTGTAACGACTATAAAGCGTATTTCGAAGATCTCCTACCCAATCTTCTGCTTTTCCTGCTAAGTCAGGTCGACCAATTGATTTCACAAATAGAATATCTCCTGTTAACAAGTACTTATCATCTATAATGAGAGAAGTACTTCCAAGCGTGTGTCCAGGCGAATAAACTGGTTGTACTTTAACGGTTGTATTTCCAACGACTATATCATTACCTTCTTCAAGTGCAGCATAGTCAAATGTAACTTCCTCCGCATCTTTTGGAGGCAGGTGATAGGTTCCATCCATTTTTTCTGCTAACTCACGACCACCAGAAATATGATCGGCGTGTAAGTGAGTATCAATTAGGTGTTTAATCTGCACACCCTCTTCATCCGCAAATTTTTCATAATTATTAATCATTCGGTTTGAATCCACAATTGCTGCTTCACCATTGGATTCAATAAAGTACGATAAGCACCCTTTACCTAGACGGACAAATTGATAAAGACTTCCACCATCTTTTAAGTCAGCAATTTTAACTGGTTCTAAATGCTCGCTCCATGCTTTCATTCCACCTTCAAGATCATACACATTGGTGAAACCTTCTTCTTCCATCATCTCAGCTATCATCTGTGATGATCCGCCTTTTGCACAGACAACGATAATCTCCTGATCCTTATTAAGTTTGTCAGCAACAGGATCTAAACCGTCTAACAAATTAAAATACGGTTCATTTATTACTTCTACTTTTCCGCCTTCAATTTTCCAGTCATCAAATTCATCTGTATTACGAACGTCTAAAATTAACGTTTCCTCATGATTAACAACTTTCTTTGCTAGTTCTTTTGTTGTCATTGTTTGTGACATAATACTTTTCCCCTCCTAAAATTAAAATGTTAATGTTATATTTGCATCCTTTGCATAATCGATAAATGAAGCAGCACCGCCAACTTCTATCCCCTCAATAAATGCATCTTTTTCTAGGTTCATAACATCCATTGTCATTTGACATGCAATTAACTTGATACCCATTTCCTGGGCGATACTTACAAGTTCCTCAATAGAAGGAACATTTGCTTGCTCAAATCCTTCTTGGAAATGCTCTTTACCTTCTGGAAGCGGCAAGTTTTTATGTCCTTCCTTATGAATTAAATTTAACCCTTCAAACGTAAAGAAAATTCCTACCTCTTCGTCTGAAGCTGCAGCTGCTGTAGCTACGTTAAATACCTTATAAGCGTCAAATAAACTTCCGTTTGCAGCAATAATTGCTACTTTTGCATTAGCCATTTAAAATTCCTCCAATTTATTTTAGTTATTTTTTTCAGTTGAACCTTCCCATTTGGACATTCCTGGTACAACATTTTTTACATTTTTATATCCTTTTTCAGTTAGTTTTTGGGCTGCTAAATCACTGCGGTTTCCTGTACGGCAAACCACATGCAGTTCTTTATCCTTAGCTAACTCTTCAAATCTTTCTTCAAGTTCCCCAAGGGGTATATTTAAAGCGCCAGGAATATGTCCAAAAGCAAATTCTGCCGGCTCACGTACATCCAAAATTGCAATATCCTCATTGCCATCTACTTTACTGCGAAGTTCTTCCAAATCTGTAATTTCCTCATGTTTTGTTTCTTCTTTCGCTTCTGCCTCATCTGCCTTTCGCAGATAGTGCTTCAATACTTCTTCTTCTTCAACTGTGCCAAGATAATGATGACCTGTACTCTCTGCCCAAGCTTTAATATCAGCAGTAGACCCTTTATCAGTTGCTTGCACTTCCATCACTTGACCAGGTTCTAAGTTTGTAATAGCTTTCTTTGTTTTAACAATTGGCATTGGACAAGCCAACCCTTTTGCGTCTAACGTTTCATTTGCTGTAATAGTCATGTTAACTCCTCCTTTATTTCTCTACTTCATCTTTCCAATCAAGCATTCCGCCTGCAACGTTCGTTACATCATATCCTTGTTCTTTTAGAAACCCACTTGCTTTACCACTTCTTCCCCCGGAACGGCACACCATATAATGATGTTTATTTTTGTCAATTTCATCTAATCTTTCCGGGATTTGACCAAGCGGTATATGGGTTGCACCTGGTATTTTCCCTTGAGCTACCTCATCATCTTCTCGCACATCGATAATACTTATTTTCTCTTCATCTTTTAATTTCTTTGCTAAATCTTTCGTTGTAATTTCCTTCATTATTTTCCCCTCCAATTTGTTATATTTCTATATTCCCCTGCTAGTATAAAATTATAATTCATACCTAACGGGGTATATTTAAGGCCAAAAAAAATTCATAAAAACCTAATGAGTGACTGTTCCACCCATTTGGAACCGTGTTTGGGTTCTCATAACCCTGATCACCAAATTTGAACTGTGTTCTTGGAGAAATCTTATCGCCAATCCTTAGTTGCACTTATGCAGTAAGAAATGATTTATACTTTTTTAACTCCTAGATGAATAAACTTACGTTTCCATCTTCTGCCTCACCAATATATGCTGCTACTCCTCCATATTCAATTTCATCAAGTAATTCATCTTTTTGGAGTCCAAGCAAATCCATTGTCATGGTACATGCAATTAGTTTTACATCCTGTTCTTGTGCCATTTCCACTAATTGTGGCAGTGGCATTGCGTTGTGCTTTTTCATTACATTTTTAATCATCTTTTGGCCCATTCCTAAATAGTTCATCTTGGAAAGACCCATTTTATCAGCGCCTCTTGGCATCATTTTCCCAAACATCTTTTCCATTAAACCTTTTTTAACTGGAACCTGATTCTCTTTACGAAGTGCATTAAGTCCCCAAAAAGTATGGAATATAGTTACTTCGTGGTCATACGCAGCGGCACCATTCGCTATGATGTATGCTGCCATCGCTTTATCATAATCACCACTAAACAAAACAATTGTTGTTTTTTTCTGATCTGACATTCCGCATTCTCCTTTTTAAATTAAAATTAATTCAAATACACATACCTGTATGGGTATTTTTACATTTTTAAAAAAAGGGTTAACCTTTTTGCTTAACCCAATTAGTATAGTAATAGACTTTAAAACAATTGTCAACCTCGGCTGTTTATCTACTTTTAACAAGTAAGTTAACTGCTTCTTTAATAAGGTCTTCTGATGTTTCTCCATCTTCCTTTTCCTCACGAATGCATTGTTCAAGATTTGTGCTGACGACTAATGCTGCACTACGATCTATCGCACTTCTAACAGCCGACATTTGAGTTACGACATCACGGCATTCCTTTTCTTCTTCCATCATTTTCAATAAACCTCGAACTTGCCCCTCAATACGCTTCATTCTATTTTTCATTTGATCATCATATTTCATTTTAACGACACTCCTTCCGTTAATCTTTTACCACATGATACCCTACAACACGTTTGCCTTTGTTTCGCAGAATTCTTGTACTTACATTTTTACCTACAAAGTCTGAAGCAATTACAACAATGTTTTTATCTGGAATATCATGAAAATGCCGATTTAAATATGGCACTGGAATGCTATACGCTTGTTCTATTATATCATTAAACGAATCTTGGAAATCTCTTGTGTCGACTATTGCTACATCCTCTTTAGTATAGGATACATAATTTAGGTCCATTTTGCCAATCCCAAAGACCGGCATATACCTATGGTAGAGAAACAACAAGAGAAAAGTTATTATTATAATAAGTGCTATACTCATTGCTTTCCCCTTTCAAATTTTATCAAATCAATTTCAATAATATACCCGTGCAGGTATTTTGTCAATAACTAAATTTGCAGAAGAAAAACTGCCAAGCAGAAGCTCTGCAAAAAAATAAGGAAAAATTAACCTAAAAGCAGACCTTAGCTCGATCCCAATCGTTAATAATGTAGGAAAGGAGAGATGAGCAGGTGACCGAGGATACGAATAATACAACTAACCTTACTCGTGATCAAGCAATTGAATTCATCATGGATCATTATGGTGAAGCCGTCAAACGAATAATTTATTCATATGTTAAAAGTCACCACACGACCGATGATTTATTTCAGGAAGTGCTAATTCTTATCTATAGAAAATGGGAAAAATATGATGGACGATCTCAATTAATAACTTGGGTAATACGAATTGCCATCAATCGCTGCAAAGATTATTTGCGATCACCGCTCCATCGCATCAAACTCGTAAAAGATCATTGGCTCGATCAAAAAGATTATCAAGATGCAGAAGTGACAGTTATTCAACAAGAACAATGGGATGAGATAGCAGAAGCAATACTAAACTTACCCATCAAGAATAGAGAAGTAATGATCTTAATGTTTCAGCATAACATGTCCCTCAAGGAAATTGCCGAAGTCACAGGTGCTCCTGTTTCAACAATTAAAACTCGAATGCAGCGAGCCAAAAGCCTATTAAAAAAACATGTCAGTGAGGAGGAATGGACCCTTGAATAAAAATAATCTTAAAAAGTCCCTTGACCGGAAAATAGGCGAAAAATCTCTATTTACCAATGCGGACCGGGAGCGCTTTTATGAATGGAAACAAAATGCAAATCATAAAAAGAGACGATTTACCGCTTTCCCAAAAGTAGTTTCAGCATTATTCTTTATTTGCTTGGTTAGTGGATTTATTTATTATGCAGGTTCAGATAATCCTTTTCAACAGCCCTTACCTCCTGAACAATCTGCTGACAAAGAAAACCAGGAGCAAAATGAGAGTAACAATCCAATCGATTACTCCTCAAAAGTAAATCCACGTTCTGAGGAAATAAAAGAGGACTTCAGTTATGACCTAACTTTACAGGAAGCCAAATCATTATTTGGAAAGTACGGTGAAGGACTAACATACGATAAAACAAACAAATCAACTGGTAAAACTAATTTAACCAGTGAGTTCGTTTATTTCAAGTCAGATGAATTTGATCATATGAAAAACATGTCTATTGGGAAAGAAGATTTTCAACAGGGAAACCTTGGAATCCTATTTCAAATTACCTGGAAGAACGAAAACGAGTTGCAATCAGCGATGCTCACTTATTTATCCAAAAACGGGGAACGTATCGTAACTGAAAAGTTTACTTCCGATGGGTACTTTGAAGGTAAAGACCAAGAGCGGGTGCAACTGAAATACACACTTGATATGCAAGGATTAGTATTGGAATCCATAGGTGAATCCATTAATAAAAACCCAGAGAGTTTAACGAAAGATGACCTTCAGGAAGTAGAAACATTAAAAATAGATGCTTCTGAATCAAGCGGTATCTATGATGTAAAAGGAAATCTTGAACACTTTAGTTCCATGTCACAATTAACGTCGCTAACATTAAATCAAGCTATCATTCCTGAACATCTTTTGGAAGTAATTCCAAACCTGGATAAAATGACATTTATTGGCCCGACCCTTAACAATTTAAGTTCCGTTTCAGCTAGCTTAGACAAAATCACCTATTTAGACATTAAAGAAAGTTCCTTTAGAGGAAATGCTGAAGATATTATGGAACTCGAAAATTTAGAAATTGTAATACTGGACAAATCGACCGTGACAGACTGGGAAAAACTTGAACAGAACGGAATTACAGTACTGGAAAACCCTCCTTCAAATTAGAAAACTTGGCTAATCGTTAAAGGAGTTCTTTTATAAAGACGTAATTTGACTTACTTAGAACCCCCTATAGTTTGGAGTACAAGTAACTGCCTAGAGAAAACAGTGATGACAGATAAGTTCATCGCTGTTTTTTTATTTTCTGCTAACCCATGTGAACAAATCTTTACAATCACTCTGATGGCGAACATTTCTCAATAAAAAATTGACCTGCGTCAACGTTTTCCAATTTGAAATATACGATATTGGAACCAAGGAGATGCTCCCTATAGATAAATTAGGAGATACAAATAAACTCTAGCAGCAACGATATTTGTGAACAAACTCACAGAATGAGAGGATTGATGGTAATGGCTTCAAACAGGGGAAAACAAACGAATAGACCGACTACAGTCAATGGTCTTCTTAAGTCAGTAACTGTTGTTACACTATTACTGAGTTTTACCGCCTTGATTGTCGGCGGCTACTGGATTTTCGAAAACAAGGCTCCTACCCCATTGGAGGTAATAGGAGCCATGTTACTTCTTAACTGCAAATAAAAACAAAACCGGGAAATGTATTCCCGGTTTGTTTTATACATTTATTTGGCTTCATTACTTTCATAATAGAAATCAGCAGTAATCGAACCATCTTCATTTTCTTGAATATTAGTTACATGGATTCCGCTATCTGCTGGAACATTACTATTATCCTTCCAGAAATAGTAGGAACCTGTGTGAACATTTTTAGAATTCGGTGTCAGTTTATCGCCAGTTTTCAGGAAGTCACCAGCATCACCACGATTTTCATATTTCTCAAGATCATAGTTCCCATCTGCTTGAAGAACAGATAGACCATAGTGCGTTACAATTGTTCCATCACTTGCTGTACTTGATTGGTTATACTGGAATCGTTTATTCTTCCAATTTTCCACATTGTTGGGACGGAATCCGGCAGTTTGGTATAGATTGATGATATTCTCATCAACATGCCATGCTACAAGTCCGTTCGAATCTTTACCTTGACGAATTAATCCTTCATTAAAACCACTTTGCTGAATGTTCTCAAACAAGAAGTATTCTGTACCATTCGAACCTGGAACTTCCATTTTCACAACACCATTATCTGCATCTGCCTCATCAATTGATGGTAGTGTAATAGTTTGCGTTGCATCCTCTGGTGTTACTTCAATTGGTTCTATCCAATTCAAGAAAATTTTAGAGAATGGATCAAAATGCGTTGGTGAGTTCCCTGAGTATGCAGCAGCATCTGGATAACGCATCCACGATCCACCTGCCATCATAGAGTAATTCCCTACACCTTCTGAAGAATATGCAGTGTCATAGAAGTCAGGTAATCCTAATGCATGACCAAATTCATGTGCGTAAACACCTGGTTGTGCAGGAAATGGTCCTGTTTTTGAAGCTTCGTCATAGCCTCCTGTTTCAAGGTTATAACCTGCAACGTTCCCGCCAATTTCAGGTTGAATATTGTAATTGTTTACTACCACGCCGTCATAAGTCATATCTTCTTCTATAGTTTTGTCTATCCATTCATTATATTCCATACCCTCATACTGTGGTGCGGGTACTCCTGTCTCATAGTACTTACCATAATAAAGTGCACTGAGTACACTCCATTTATGCGACCAGATTTGTGCCGGATCTCTACTGAACTCTGCACCGGTTCCTTCATGGATGATAAATACGTTAGGAACCTCCCCATCCTCAGCATACTTACTAAAATCAACATCACTATCAGCAGATTTTAAAGCGTCTCGAACAAACTCACCCATATGGGCATCACCATTCGCATTACCTAGAAGATACTCTCCACCATCAGCATATGTCCCTTCCTGATCTAAATAATAGGAGGCCCCTTTAGGGAGTTCTACCCATGCATAATCCGTATCTTCCAATCTAACTAATTCTACATTACCATAGCTGGATTCTTTATAGGCATTTTGCATCGTCTTATCCGTTGGTGCTTCTTTTCCATTAAATTCAGCATATTGCTCAAACTGTGGTAATTCATAAGGATTATATGAGTCGCCGAAAATCAAATCCTTAAAATATTTAGCATCAACTTGCCCTTCTGGATCCCCTACTGGTTCATCGCCTTCCTTGAATTTAGCCAGTATTACTAGCATTGGAACTTCGCCTTCTGATTCTTGGTAGGCTACATGATTATCACCAGCTTGTTGAAACTTTGTACCGTTGTTTAACTTTTCAGCAGGGTCCGTCTTAGATAAATTCACCCCTAACTCCTTTGCCTTTTCTGCAAGATCTGGTGATGCTCCAATCTTATCGACCAAACTTAAATTAAAGTCTGCAGCTTTCTTTGGTTGTGGATCAACTTGTTCAGAATTACTTGAAAAAGCAAAACTTCCAATTAAAGTTGCAGATAATGCTAAAGCGGATAATTTCTTAAACAATAGATTTCCTCCTTTAAAATAATTGCTATACAGCCTATTTATATAGTACAACCTTCCTATAATTTATTCGATGGGTAAAAAGTAGTATTATTTAGACAATTTTCTATTATTCGACATCTTAATTTTACAATATATGTTTAGAACACTTGGCATCTGTTAAAGGGATTCCTATGAAAGCGTATTTTTATTTTCTTAGATCCCCTTATATGAATCGTGTGTCTTACTTAACTGCAAATAAAAGAAGATATAATTCTCTAATAGATTCCTGCCATTACCTTTTTAAATGTAAATAAAAATAGGATAGACAAGGCATAATTTGCCATATCTATCCTGTTCTATATATTCTTATTTAAATATTGTCCAGCTTTATTTCTCCAACCACTTATTAACTTTGCCTTGATTTTCTTCTACCCAGGTTTCGGCTAATTCTTCAGGTGTTTTACCTTCCGTATCAATCTCCATTATCCACTGCTCAACTTGATTCAGTGTCAGTTTCATGTTAGAAAATAATGTATAAGCTGTAGGCGATTGTTTTTTGAGATCAGACGTAACACCTACTTGAACATCATCAAGCTTCCATACATTTTTGGGGTCATCTAAAAATTTAATGTCCATTCTCACGAACATCGGATGAGGACGCCACGCATTAAAGACAATTCCTTCTTTATCCTTCATTACACTTTCAGCTTGAGCAAGCATTGCTGCTGTACTGCTATTTTTTATTTCAAAATCATTCATGTCATAAGCTTCAACCATTTTCTTTGTTGTATCTGCCATACCACTGCCTGGGTCAATTGCATAAACTTTTTTATCAAATTTTTCCTTATACTTATTTAAATCCGCAATTGAATTCACATCTTCCATATATGTAGGGACAGCAACTCCAATTGGCATATCTGAGTAAAGTGTTCCTGCAATGTCAAATTGGCCTTCGTATTCCTTTAAATAGGAACTTTGTAAATTCGGTGACCAAATATCTATAAATGCATCAATTTCTTCATTGGCTAGTGCTTCATATAATATACCAATCTGACCTTCCTCGATTTTCACTTCATATCCTTCTTGTTCCAAGATTTCCTTAGAAAGATATGCAGGTACAGTAGCATAATCATATGGATCTAACCCAATTGATATTGTTTTTTGTTCTTCTTCATTTTCGTTATTCTTGTTATCTTGACTTTCTTGTTGATCCCCATTACATGCTGTTAACACAAGAATAAAGGTCAGACTTAAAAAAAGGATCATTCTTTTTGCTGAATTAATAATTATACTCACTCTTTCGTTTATATTATTTTAAGTACGGTTTTAATTCCACCTCCTTCTAATATCCTCTACGCACTTCGAATAATATAATAACACAATCTAAATCGCTTTCAAAAATTTTTTAGACATATTATTAATAGTAAAATTCTTAAGATAAACTCTATTTTCTCGCAAAAAAACCCGTGAACTCTTTTGTAGAATTCACGGATTAAACAATAATTACCATTATTTTTTGATAAACATTTGAGTCCAGTGGCGACCATCTTCCACGTACCCTACGCCAATGTGTGTGAAATCATCACTTAAGATGTTTGCTCTGTGTCCAGAACTATTCATCCACCCGTTAACAACTTCTTCGGCAGACGCATGGCCCCTTGCAATGTTTTCCCCTGCTGAGTTATAGGAGATTCCAAAGTCTTTCATCATTGTAAATGGTGAACCATAAGTTGGGCTATCGTGGCTAAAGTATCCAACATTATTCATATCTCTAGATTTATACTTCGCTACTCTGGCAAGCTCCCAATCATATTTCAATGCAGGTAAACCTGCTTCTGCTCTTTCTTTATTTACTAATCTAATAACTTCCTGTTCTTGATTATACTCATCATTTACCACTATATTAATTTGTTGTCCTGGATAAATTAAATCGGGGTTTGAAAGTTGAGGATTTGCTTCAATCAGCTCACTTACCCCTGTAGTAGTTTTTAAAGCAATTTTCCAAAGGGTATCACCAGGTTCAACAGTATATGAATCTGCTGCCATTGTAGTAGCAGGAAATAGTAAAGCTAATGACAAGGTCGATATAATAGCAATTTTACTAATCTTGTTAATCATGAAAAACATCCTTTCTTTTAGTTATATTGCTAGAATAAAGAGTTTTAGAGATTTAGTCATTACTAAATATTTGGAAAGTTTATTACAATATAATTACACTTATCAAAAAAGTTAATAAAACACTATTAGAACACGCTTGGCGAAAGCTGCTATTGTAATACAATAGAAAAATACTAAACTTTTTTATGTTGAAAAACTTGTATCCATTAAAGAAATTATATGAAAGCATTTACTTTCTTAACTACCAAAAAACCACCATGCAAATAACTCACATGGTGATACTAATAACAAATTAACAAAAAGAATCTTTTGATTTAGGTACTGACAAACCAAACAATGGTCTGAGATATAGGGCTACAAAGGTTCCAGCTAATGCCAGGATTCCCCAAATGTATCCGTGAAGACTGAATGATGCAATTCCGCCAAAGTATGCGCCAATATTACAACCGAATGCGAGACGAGCGCCATAGCCTAACATCAACCCTCCTATTACAGCCGCGGCAACATTTTTACTGTTTATTTTTGTAAATTTGAAAAGCCCACCCGCTGCTGAAGCAAGAAATGCCCCTAAAATAACACCTAGATTCAATACAGTGGTTGAGTCCATAAAAATCGATGACTCGAGTACAGCGGCATTTGCGCCTTGCCAATATCCCCAGCTAGCTACATCGATCCCTAGAAATTGTGCTACTTTAGAACCCCATAATGCGAAAGCAGAAGTAACACCCCATGGCGCACCTCGAGTCATTAATGTTATCGCATTAAGAACCGCCAATGCAATTGCTGCTGCGAACAATGGCCAGGATCCACGTAAAAGTCTCTTCCAGCCTGTTGTTGACGGAACAGATGCCATTTTAGGCGCTTTTTTCTTTTTTTCCACAACCAAGGTAAGCCAAGAAATCAAACCAAACAACGCAATCGATAAGATCCAGGCACCTCCGTAACCTAGCCCTGTAGATGTTGCCAGTGAAATAGGTTCAAAGGCCGGTAATTCTTGCGTCCAAAATGGTAAGTGATAGGCTCCGATTGTAGAACCAATAATAAAAAATAAAAGTGTTACGAACATAACAGTGCGGCCACCACCAACAGCATAAAGCGTACCAGAAGCACACCCTCCTCCAAGCTGCATACCTATTCCGAACATGAAGGCACCAACAAAGAGACTAACGCCAACTGGTGCTACGTATCCAGCAACATCTCCTCCAAAGAACGAATAACCAAATGCTAAAATTGGAGCAAATAATGTAACTGCAACAGCTAACATTAGCATATGTGAACGTAACGCCTTCCCATTTCCAACAGACATAAGCCTGCGAAATGCTGATGTAAAACCAAAGCGAGCATGAAACAGCGTATATCCAAGCAACAGGCCAATTACAAGTAGTAATGGCTGAACAATATTTTGCGTAACCATAAGATAAATCATTAAGATAGCCCCTACGATCAGCCCCCCAATTATTAGTGGCATTTGAGGCTTATTTAATTCAGTACTATTCTGTTGTACTGGATCTTTTACTTCATCAATGGGCTGAACTTTAGTTACCATTTAAAACATCCTTTCCTTATAAAATTAGTAGGAAATACTCCATAATAACCACTAATCATTTTAGTGTCAACGAAAATTTGGCCAAAAAAAACCCCAATCAAGACTCCATTTAATGAAATCTATTTATCGGGGTAAATAACGCTTTTATTATAGAAATATTAATTATACATCCTGAATAATTGCAGTGAAATGGGATATAATCTTTGCAGTCAGACCCCATATGACTTTGTTCTCATAGGTATAGAAGTATTCATCAATCTTCCCGCTGCGCCAATTATAATTACGGCCACCAACAATTAGTTCATAAGGAAAATTTTCCTCAGGTTCAATACCCATGTTCACTCGATGAATTTCCGGCTCCGTTTCCATGAAAAATTTCAGTGGGACCATAAAAACTTCTTCTACTTCTGAAGGATTTGGTTCGATATGATCGGTCCTTCCAAGGAAACCTGCATATGGATAAACAATCATTCCAAACGGAGAAACAAGATAATCTAATGGATGAACCTCTGAAATGTCAGTCCTATTAATACCCAGCTCTTCTGTTGTCTCCCTGATAGCAGCATCCTGTTCTGTTTGATCCTGGTCATCAAGCCTTCCCCCGGGAAAACAAATTTCTCCTGGCTGCCTTTTTAAAGAATGTGAACGGACTTCAAATAAGACATTAATTCCGTCATCCTTCTCAACAAGTGGTATAAGTACTGCAAATTTTGAAAAGCCTTCACTTCCAAGGATTTTAGGTGTATGTTCTTTCACTCTAGTGAAGATTGCATTTGCATCCATATATTCACCTCAAAACTTTGTATATATTTCCCACCGAGATAATAGTTTAATAATACCATTAAATAACAATACTCCCAAAAACGAATAACTCCGGGAAGCATATATCCACCCAGAGTTCCGCATTAGTTCTATTTAACCTTATTGACATATTGCCGTTTATTATCTTTCAAACCTGACAAACAAATCGATGCCGGGTCGTTATTAATATCCAAGTTGATGGTTGATCCGTCAGTTGGCAGCGTCTGCTGGAAGATTTCCTCATATTCCGAAACGGTTACTTCTTTTCTTGCAGAAAATAAATCATTATGATTTCCCGCATATAAGTGCTCTCTGTAATTTGGCTGCAAAATACCGGTGAAGAACTCCCCAACTGCCCCGGAACCATAGCTGAATAACCCAATTCTTGATCCAGCTGCCAAATCATCCTTTTGTTCAAGAAGAGACAGAAAACTTAAGTATAACGAAGCCGTATAAATATTTCCTACATTCCTGTTATAGCTTGTACTGATTTTGTAGTTTGCTACTAGTCGTTCTTTCACATCTTCCGTTCCCTCATCCAAAACAGTTCTTAACGCTTTAAGCCCCATTTTTGTATATGGAAGGTGGAAACAAATGGCCTCAAAGTCATTTAGTTTCAGACCCGTCTTCGTCTTGTACTGCTCCCATACCTTGGAAAAGAATGAAATATACTGTTCATTGGACAATTTTCCGTCAACAAAAGCTTTGTCTGAATAGACGGGACGCCAAAAGTCCATAATATCAGAGGTGAAATAAACACTCTGATCTTCAAGAGCCATAATGTTAGGATCTGCACTAACTACTATTGCAACTGCTCCAGCCCCTTGAGTTGCCTCTCCTGGCGTATCCAAACCATACCTTGCAATATCTGAACCCAATACTAATACCTTGCTCTCGGGATTTAATGCAATGTGTCCTTTTGCCATTTGAAGACCAGCTGTAGCTCCATAACAAGCCTGTTTTACTTCGATAACACGAGCATATGGATTTAACCCTAATAAGTCATGAACATAAACGCCCGCTGATTTGGAGCTGTCAATGCCTGACTCGGTACCAAAAATAACAAAGTCAATCGTTTCCTTATCTTTCGCATCCAAAATTTCCAATGCGGCATTTGCTGCTAACGTAACTGGATCCTGCGTGATTGGAGGTATTGACATCTTTTCCTGACCAATACCAATTGTAAATTTCTCAGGCTCCACATTTCTGCTGACAGCCAGTTTGTTCATATCAACATATAAATGAGGTGCATAAAAACCTATTTTATCAATCCCTATTTTCACGATGAGTACTCCTTTACTTACCTATATTAGAAAACTTGGCTTTCGCCAACCTAATGGCAAAAGCCTTAGTTGCACTTATGCAGTAAGATAGTTTTTATACTTTCTTAACTGCTAAAATCAGGCCACAAAATTTACGTAAGGTGGCTAATCACATTTTACTATAAATAATATAAGAATTAAATTTTCTTGATGCTGAGAAACTCAATTTATTATTAAGTATTCTACTCAATCTGTAATTTAATATATATTTGTTGTTATATGAATGAAAGATCAGTTACCGAATCAAAGAGAATCAAAAGGTGAATAACAGAATATGAACCCGACAAATCAGCAAGACGGATTCTCGTTCGATTATTCGATTATGTCTATATAATTGTGTAAAAAGAAAGGACACCATAAGTCCTCGTATTACAATGTTTTCAACCACGAAAATAATGTAGAGGAGGAATTTATGATGTCCCAAGTTAATTTTACACTAGGTTTTGAGAAACTTAAAGGTGAGGTGCTAGACTCCGGTTTAAACGATGTTGTCAAGACCTCATTGGTACTCATACTGAACCAATACTGGAAACAGAGCGGGATCAGTATATCCAACCAAGCTCGCATGAACGCACTTTTAGGCCTCGTTCCGCTAAGGGAATAATATTAATGGAATATGAGGTTTAAACAGACAATTAGTGGAACGAGAGCTTTTTAGAGGATAACGGAATGAGGATTCATCAAATCAGCAAAGTAAATCCCTCAATCCACTACCAGGGACGTTATTTAATAGAAATACCCATTTTTAAGTTAATACATGTTTAATAAGGTCCACTGTGTCCGCATATCCGCACAATAGCACTTTTTATCGAAATAGCGGATCGTATGTCCACTTACAGTTATCTATATCTTTCAAATTTCGCGATAAAAAAGCGGAGCCTGTTAGTTTA
Source organism: Virgibacillus salinus (assembly GCF_900102415.1). Taxonomy (NCBI): domain Bacteria; kingdom Bacillati; phylum Bacillota; class Bacilli; order Caryophanales; family Bacillaceae; genus Virgibacillus; species Virgibacillus salinus. Next base: position 692,156 of record NZ_FNKD01000003.1, on the reverse strand, counting down.
ATAAACTTTATCCCCATTAAAAATAGAGTTTTTCACAACGACATAATCTACATTACGAATTGCTTGCAGTTTGTTTCCGCCAGCATAAGAAATGGCTGATTGAAGATCCTGCTCCATTTCAATCAATGTATCTTTAAGTGAACCTTTATGCTCCACAAACATTTTCTTTCCTTCTACATTTTTCTTTTCGCCTTTTTGAAACTCTGAGGCTGAGCCAAAGTATTCTTTAATGAACTTTCCATCTTTTTCAATCGTTTCACCTGGAGATTCCTCATGTCCAGCGAACAATGAACCAATCATTACCATAGATGCCCCAAATCTAATCGACTTTGCTATATCGCCATGCGTACGAATGCCTCCATCGGCAATTATCGGTTTACTTGCTGCTTTTGCACACCATCTTATTGCTGCTAATTGCCAGCCACCGGTTCCAAATCCGGTTTTTATCTTTGTTATACATACCTTCCCCGGGCCTATACCTACTTTTGTTGCATCAGCACCAGCATGTTCCAGCTCTCTTACTGCTTCTGGAGTACCGACATTTCCTGCGATAACAAAACTTTCAGGTAAGTATTTTTTAATATGCTCAATCATTTTAATGACTGCATTGGAATGTCCATGTGCAATATCAATGGTTATGAATTGTGGTGCAAGCTGTTCATTAGCTAAATGTTGTATGAAATCATACTCTTCAGCTTTTACACCTACACTTATAGATGCAATTAATCCACGTGAAATCATGTCTTTAATAAAAGCGATACGCGTTTCAGGTTCGAAGCGATGCATAATATAAAAGTAACCATTTTCGGCTAAGGAGATTGCAATCTTTTCATCTATTATAGTTTGCATATTTGCTGGGACTACAGGCATTTTAAAAATATACCCGCCTAAATTTACAGTTGTATCACATTCGGATCTGCTATTTACCACACATTTTGCGGGAATTAATTGAATATCCTCATAATCAAACGCATTCTCCATATTAACATCTCCTAAAAACGAATATTTTATATTTATTTAATATTAATGTTCGTATATTAATTAATTTACATCATTATTTGCATTGTGTCAAAGAATTTTGTAACTATTTAATATAAGTATTCTTATTCAACGAACCCCTTTCTTCTCTACTCTGTTAACAATAATAAGAATTACTTTTCTGTATAAAATGCAGATTTTTTTCTCATCCTAATCTTGAGGTGACCATATGTTAAATCGATCCATGATAACGGCGTTAATAGGAATAGGTTCCGCACAATTCCTGAAGGTACCAATGAAATATTTAGAAGAAGGTACATGGGATTGGAAAAGGTTGATTGGTTCTGGTGATATGCCAAGTTCCCACTCTTCAGCAGTTACAGCTCTTACCACTTATGTAGGACTTAAAAAAGGTGTTCCTTCCATTGAATTCGGTGTCAGCAGTATTTTTGGTTTAATTGTCGTATATGATGCAATGGGAATTCGCAGGCAAACTGGTGAAATCGCCATGGAAGTAAACGTACTAAACGAACAGTTAGAAAGATTTGCAAATGAGCATCCCGGTATTTACCACAAAGAACGCAAGAAAAAACTTGAGGAACTGCTTGGGCACATGCCAATTGAAGTAGCTGGCGGCGCGCTATTAGGTATTGCTATAGGAGCTATTAGTTATCTAACAGAAAAGAACTAATACACAATTGATACATATTAGTGATGTACCTTAAAACGAGCTTGGATCCTCCAAGCTCATTTTTTATAATTGATTTTGTTTTTTAAAGAGGCTGTAAGGGCAACAAAATTATTCTTTTGACCTACAAACGGTATGAAATAGTTTCGAGTTACACATATTAACAACGACTAAAATTTTGGAGGTTTTAAAATGGGAGTATTATCAGCATCACCAACAAACATGGATTATTGTATTGAAGCATGTCTAAAGTGTGCTCGAGCGTGTGAAGAATGTACAACCGCTTGCTTACTAGAACCAGATGTTCAGGCTAGAATCAGATGTATTCAAACGTTAAATGATTGTGCTGAAATTTGTTTTCAATCAGCAGCTTACATGTCTCGAAACAGTACTTTCGCCAATCAGCACTGCCAGATTTGCGCAACTATCTGTGATGCGTGTGCAGTCGAGTGTGAGAAATTTAAGGATAACCATTGCCAGGAGTGTGCAAAAATTTGTCGTGAATGCGCGGAAGCATGCAGGAATATGGTATCTTCTTAATTTTATAGAGGCTGGTACATAACTAAAAATCTCTACTTTAAAGACGAATAATAACAGGATAGGTTATTTAGAACGTTCATTATCAATGGTTGGATCTAATACGTAGTTGATATAAACTGCGACACAGTGAAAATTTTCTTTTGCACCACTCCGGTACCAATGCAACATCTGCTCAAGCTAGCACTTTCGCAGTCTTACTAGTCATGGGCTCACTCATCAGGGTTATAAGAACCCGGACGCTATTCAAATAGCGTGAAACGTATCTTCATCGGGGTTATGAGAACGCGAACACTGTTCAAATAGTGTGAAACGTGTCTTCATCAGGGCTATGAGAGCACAAACGCTGTTCAAATAGCGTGAAAATTGTCTTCATCGGGGTTATGAGGGCACAAACGCTGTTCAAATAGCGTGAAACGTGTCTTCATCGGGGCTATGAGAGCACAAACGCTGTTCAAATAGCGTGAAACGTGTCTTCATCAGGGTTATGAGAACCCGAACTCTGTTTAAATAGTGAGAAACGGTCACTCATATCGAAGTTATGAGCCCCGGTTGAGTATTTTTCCATGTTACTTCGCAGTTTATATCTAATAAGCAACATTAGATAACAAGGCATTCACCAAGCCTTTTGGTGAATGCCATACTTGCACTTATGCAGTAAGAAAGTAGTTATACTTTCTTACCTGCAAAAATCCGAACTAATTCGAATTCTATCTCAAGAGTTTGAATCATAATTCGGATTTTACTTTGACTTAAACACTTTTGTCCCAGCCACTTTCTTCATTAATATAAAGGAGAGATAGTATGGATTTATGGTTATCAGTGATCCCACCAATTTCGGCAATTATTTTTGCTATATGGACGAAACAAGTAATACCATCCTTGTTAATCGGTCTTTGGATTGGCAGTTTTATTTTAACACAGTCGTTTTTTGGATCGTTTTTTAAAACCGTTGATTACATAACAGGTGTTTTAACCACCTCCGGCAATATTCACGTTGTCTTATTTCTATATATTTTTAGTGGTCTGGTTGCTCTTATCCAGGTGTCAGGAGGGATACAAGCCTTCGCAGAGTTTGTTGGAAAATATATTAACAGTAGTCAGAAAACGTTTATCGCATTGTGGGCATTATTGCCTGTTACATTTGTTGATTGCGGTTTTCGCGTTGTAGCTACTGGAGCAATTATTAAACCTTTAGCTGAAAAATATAAAATAGCTAAAGAAAGATTGGCATACATGTTAAATAACTCATCGAGTCCTGTCGTTTTGTTAATTCCTATTGCAACAACCTTTGTAGGTTATATTATCGGAGTTGTTCAAAATGGAATGGACACTACTGGTATTGAGGGATCAGCATTTTCATTTTACTTGCAGTCACTTCCTTATCAATTTTTTAGTTACTTTTCTATTCTCATTGCACTTGCCACGATAATGCCCAAGTTAAATTTGGGTCCAATGAAGGAACTAATTCGAAATCACTCCTCCACAAAGGCAGATTTGCAAACAGAATTTGCGGAAGATATGTCCCACCATCACAAAGCGGAAACAAGTAAAGACCAGACTGGTAATGCAGTGAAAGGTAATATGGAACATAACCATGATATGGATCAGGAACCCTCCCTTAAGCCAAAGTTAATTAATCTTATAATTCCTTTATTAACTTTAATACCACTGAGTTTTTTTCTAATGATTGGGAGCGAAGAATCATCAAAAGCAATGTTAGTAGCACTGATTCTTACACTAATTGTGACCTTTCTTTTATATTTGTTTCAAGGTCTTAAACTAGCTCAACAAGTGGATAATTTTATTAAAGGTGGTAATAAACTTATTGTCACTATAGGTATATTAATTGTTGCTTGGCCAATTTCAATGGTATCACAAGACCTTGGTTTAACGACACTCATTGAAAATACCCTTTCCAATACGATTAGCACCACTTTTGTCCCGGTAATTACTTTTGTTGCAACAGCGACTGTCTCTTACTTTATTGGTTCGTCTTGGGGAAGTTGGGCTTTAATGATGCCTGTTGCATTTACATTAGCTGTCGCAACTGGGTCTTCCATCCCTATAATCGTGGCAGCAGTATTATCAGGCGGAACATTTGGAGATGTTACCTCGCCAGTATCAGGAATGACTGCAATGTCTGCTGGTATCGCTGAAGCAGATCATATGAAATATGTAAAAGCTATGTCTCCATATAATTTAGGAGCTGGCGTGCTGGCAGCCAGTGCATTTTTCCTTGTGCCAATACTATTTTGACATCAAACAAAAAGGCAATCCCAGGCTAACAGTGGGATTGCCATTGATTTTAAATTAGAGAATCTTACTTAAAAATGATTGGGTTCGAGGATTTTGAGGGTTATCAAAAATTTGTTGTGGATTCCCCTCTTCCATAATAATTCCTTCATCCATGAATAACACACGGTCCCCCACTTCCTTAGCAAAACCCATCTCATGTGTCACAACAACCATTGTCATTCCTTCTTCTGCTAAATCCTTCATTACCTCAAGCACATCTCCAACAAGTTCAGGATCGAGAGCAGATGTAGGCTCGTCAAACAGCATAACTTTCGGATTCATAGCAAGAGACCTGGCAATTGCTACACGTTGTTTTTGTCCACCAGAAAGACTATCCGGATAATCATCTGCTTTATCAGATAGTCCTACTTTTTCGAGAAGTGAAAGTGCGACATCTTTCGCTTCATTTTCGGATAGATTTTTTACCTTGATAGGACCTAGCGTAATATTTTCCAAGACCGTTTTATGTGGAAATAGATTGAAGTGCTGAAAGACCATTCCCACTTGAGAGCGGACTTCATTAATATTAACGTTTGGATCTGTTAATTGATCTCCGTCAATCGTAATTTCTCCTGCTGTGATATCTTCGAGAAGGTTAATACATCTAAGAAATGTACTTTTCCCGGAACCCGATGGCCCAACAACGCACACAACCTCACTCTCATCAACTTTAGCATCAATCCCTTTTAACACCTCTAAGTCACCGAACGATTTGTGTAAATCTTTTACTGTAATCATTTATACATCCAGCTTCCTTTCTAGTCTGTTCAAATAGAGTGCTGTTGGCACTGTGATACATAAGTAAAGTAAACAAACCATAACTAATGTTTCAAAAATTTCAAAGGTAGTGTTGTAGTATTCTTTTGCCATAAACACAACATCATGTACTACAATAACTGAAAATACAGACGTGTCTTTTAAACTAATAATAAATTGGTTTCCAAGAGGTGGAATCATTCGTTTAAATGCTTGTGGCCAAATAATATAACGCATCGTTTGGTTTTCGGTTAATCCCATCGAGCGTCCTGCTTCATGCTGTCCTTTATCAATTGAATAAACAGCGCCACGAACAATTTCAGCAATATATGCACCAGCATTAACGGCTATTGCAATAACACCGGCATTAAATGAAGATATGTTCAAACCTATTAGGTCTTCGGAAACACCATAATATAGAAATAGTGCTTGAGCCAGTATTGGTGTCCCACGAACAACCTCAACATAAACCGACCAAAACCCTCTAATTATTTTGTTTTTAGAGAGTTTCCCTAAACCAGCTAACGACCCAATAATCATCCCAAAAAACAAACCAATAACCGTAATCATTACTGTTATTTTCAGACCATCTATTAAGAAAGGCAAACTTTGAACATATGCTGATTCCATAAACGTCGTATAAATCATTCTGTATCTCTCTCCTTTAGAAAACTTGGCATTCACCAAGCCTTAATGGCGAGTGCCTTAGTTGCACTTATGCAGTAAGAAAGTATTTATACTTTCTTAACTGCTAATAAAACAGCGTAACAAGCAATTACTTGTTACGCTTGATTTGTAGTCTGCAAAGATGACTATTCTGTTTCTGGAGGCTCTGTTCCAAACCACTTCTTATAAATTTCTGCATATGTTCCGTTTTCTTTCACAGCCGCTAAACCTTCATTTACAGGCTCAACTAGATCTGATCCTTCCGGTAGTGCAATACCATATGGCTGACCTTCTAATACTTTACCAACTGTTTTTAATTTATCTGGAGCATTTTCTTTAATATAATATTTCACGTTTGGTAAATCATATAGCACGGCATCAAGACGTCCTCTTTCCAAGTCCATATATGCAGTAACAATTTCCGGATATGCTTCAACTTCAGCATCGGTATTAGCTTTTAAATAGTCGTTACTTGTCGACCCTTGGCGCGCCCCAACTTTTAATCCGCCTACATCTTCTATTGACTCAATGTCTGAATCAGCAGGGACTGCAAGAATTAAACCAGAATCATAGTATTTATCAGAGAAATCGATGAACTCTTCACGTTCCTCCGTAATAGAAATACCAGCGATACCAATATCATTCTTACTTGTTCTCATTGATGCAAGTAAACCATCAAATTCCATGGTTTCAAATTCTACATTAAAACCAGCTTCATCAGCGATAGCTCTAATCAATTCAATATCAAAGCCTTCCATTTCACCAGTATCAGGATTCTTATATTCAAAAGGCTGAAAGTTAGAATCCGTAGCGACCGAATAAGTCTTTCCTTCTCCATCGCCACTAGTCTCACTTGAGCCACAAGCAGCAAGTAAGCTGATTGAAATAATTGCAATAAATAATAACGTTAGTTTCTTTTTCACGTTAACTATTCCCCCTTATAAATTATAATTATAGTGTATTTTTATATATTCTCATAGTATTCACACTTTTCAAATTCCTGTTTAAGGCTATATACCTATGAAAATTGGTATATTTCAGACTCTTAGAAATTTAGTTTGTATTTGTGTACAATATCTCTGATATACACGATATAACTATAATACATGCAATAATTGGCAGATTATATTACATGCAATGGAAGAAAACTTAAAATCTATTATAAACCTTACGCTAGTTTCCCTTTAAAGACCTTTAACTCCTCGATAAACGCATTAAATTCAGGAATATTCATCTGTTGGGCAGCATCGGACAATGCAACTGCAGGATCTGGATGAACTTCCGCCATAATAGCATCTGCTCCAATCGCCAAAGCTGCTTTTGCCGCTGGAAATAGCAAATCTTTTCTTCCGGTAGAGTGCGTTACATCAACTACAACTGGTAAATGAGTTTCTTTTTTCAAAATAGGTACAGCAGAAATATCTAATGTATTTCTTGTTGCTTTTTCGTAAGTTCGAATTCCACGTTCACATAAAATGATTTGATCATTTCCTTGTGAAATAATATATTCTGCTGCATTAATAAATTCTTGAATTGTTGCAGATAGACCTCTTTTCAGCAATACAGGTTTCTCGACTCTCCCTACTGTCTTCAGTAATTCAAAATTTTGCATGTTGCGGGCGCCTACCTGAATAACATCAACATAATCCAAGGCTTCTTCAACGTCCTGTGGTGTAAGAATTTCACTAACAACTGACATTCCTACTTCGTCAGCAACTTTTCTCAAAATATGCAAACCTTCTATTCCTAAGCCCTGGAAGTCATATGGAGAAGTACGAGGCTTGAACGCTCCACCTCTCATTAAAGTAAGGCCTTGTTCCTTCATTGCTAGGGCAACTTCTTTCACTTGTTCATAGCTTTCAACAGCGCATGGTCCCATTATAAATCCTTGTTCACCATTACCAATTTTCTCGCCATTTATATCTACAATTGTATCTTCGGGACGTGCTTTTCGTGAGACTAATAATGCCTTCTTATGGTCGTCTTCCTGCAGTTCTAAACTTGCTTTAAAGATCTCCTTAAAAATATGTTGTATAGTTGATCTCTCAAAAGGCCCGTCGTGGTGCTCATCAATTAAATCAAGTGATTGACGTTCACGAACAGGATCAAACCGGACTGTACCTTGCTTTTCCTTTTGCTGACCAATCTCTTGCACAACTTCAGCTCGTTGGTTCAATAATGTTAAAATTTCCAAGTTGATTTCATCAATTTTATTGCGTAGTTCATTTAATTCATTTGTAGACATAAGTTAATTCCTCCTGATTTCGTTTTATTTCTTTTCTTATCACATAAACCATCAACCTGCTTCCGCTTCTCCAGAAGCATCACCTCCCTAAAAAATAAAAATCGCCCACTGCCGTCATAAACGACAGGGACGATTTAACACGCGGTACCACCCATATTGTGAACAAACAAAATAGTTCACCACTTTAAGATTGTTAACGATTAATTTACCGTCTTTCCCTTCATAAAGAGAATCTCCTTACTACGAGAAAGAAGCTCAAGGATTGTAATTCATGCTTATCTGTGACTGATTTCCACCACCATCAGCTCTCTTAAACAGGGAGATAAGACACTACTTGATTCCTTTCATTGCCTATAGCGCATTATTAAATTATACTAAAAAGTCCCTACTGGTCAGTTAATAACCAATAGGGACGATTGATATCGCGGTACCACCCTAGTTGTGAAGAATCACGCTTCACCACTTAAAAATTGTTAACGCACAATTTACCGTCTTTCCCTTCATAAGAATTTCTCCTTACTACGAAAAAGAAGCTCAAGGATTGTAATTCATGTTTATCTTTGACTGATTCTCACCACCATCAGTTCTCTGGAACAGGGAAATATAACACTACTAAATCCTATCATTGCCGGATTATATTAATTTATTTTCTATAAATTATAGTTTCACAATTATATTCTAAAATTCAGTAATTTGTCAACTCTTTTTTGAATTGTAAAACTAGAAAAAAATGAATTGTAAACTATTGTTGTCATGACACTTTTTGAGGTTGGCATTCGATTATATTTACAGGAGGGTACTATACTATATGCAAAACAAAAATTTAAGTGCCCAAATTAGAATACATGGTTTATCACCAATCCTTAATGCCTTAGTTACACTTATGTATATATTCTTAACTACAAAAAAGGTTTATCATTAAATAAGTAAGGTGGTAAAATTATGTTTTGAGAGAAGGAAACATTTAAGGAGTGGAGTAATATGGACAAAACCATCCGAGTTCTTAATAGTAATGATTTTAAACACTTAGAGAAGATGAACACAGGAATTGAGGATGATTATATAAAACGTATCTTTAATAGACTCATAACCGGAAAGAATCGTTTATATGGATTATTCCTGGATGACCAAATGGTTAGTTTGGGAGGATACTCTATTTATGCCAGCCGTTACGCAATGTTAGGCAGATTAAGGACAGATCGTCGATTTATGGGAAAAGGTTTTTCAACAGAACTGATGTACCATATGATGAACAAAGCTTTTCAAATTAACGGAATACAATGGGTTGGGGCAAATACACAGGAGCATAATACACCCGCAAGACGTGTAATGGAAAGAATCGGATTAACGCCGTATATTCCACAACATGCTGCTCAGACAAAAGATACCACTGCACTCGAGACAGGATCAGAACCATGGACACCTGTTACAGATCTACAGCAAAAAAAAGACTGGCTTAAAGAAATGTATAGTAAACCGACATCAATATTCCCATACGAATGCTACTATTCGTTTCCGGTTTCAAAAAACTTATTTCAAGAACATGACTTAATGAAATGGTCTTTTTATGAAAATCGATTAAAAACACGAGCGCTTATTACAAAAACTGATCAAAAAAAACATCATTATTTACATGCCATATACCCATGGAACGACATAGCTTCACAGGAAGGGCTATGGGAGACAATCGCAAATGATTACCAGCAGCTTCGAAATCAGACAGAAGAAGAAACATATATATGGATGGATCTAACAAAAGAGCAGGTCAACGCCCTCCCTGCAAATCACAAGTTCGCATTGCCATCACCATGGATCTTATATGGAATTGATAAATCAAATTGGGAAATGGCGCAAGCTCTTGCTTAGAGCCTTCATTCCAAAAAACAAGACTGAACACTTCAATGCCTAAAGAGTTCAGTCTTTTTAATGAAATAACGATATTAAAATGCAGCAGTCCAGCCACCATCAGCTGTTACAACGGTCCCGTTTACAAAACTAGATTCATCAGAAGCTAAAAACAGTGCAACTTGTGCAATTTCTTCCGGTTGACCCGATCGAGGCATTACTGCATGTGCGAGTTGGGTACGGCTTGCTCCGAACTCACTAATATTTTTCATGCTGGATGCAATGTTTGTTTCTACTCCACCTGGTGCAATAGCGTTACAACGAATGCCTTTCTCTGCATACATGAACCCTGTATTCTTCGTTAAACCAACGACTGCATGTTTTGAGGCACCATAAATAGCACCAGCATGAGCGCCATTTAGCCCACCAGTGGATGCGGTATTAATGATGACACCTTTTTCTTTTTCTAAGAAGATTGGCAGCGCTTTACGTGTTGCTCGCATTACACCTTTTGTATTGATATCAAAAATCAAATCCCATCTTTCATCTGTAATTTCACCGACTGGCTCCATTCCATCCATTATTCCAGCATTATTAACAAGAATATCTAGCGTCCCATACTCACTTACGGCTGTATCAATCATATTTTCAATGTCTGCAAGTTCTGCTACGTTTACTTTTACTGCCTTAGCTGTTCCACCATTATTAGTAATCTGCTCCGTAACCTTTTCAGCACCTTCAAGATTTAGGTCAGCCAATATAACTTTAGCTCCCTCTTTTGCATAGAGCTCTGCTATTGATTTCCCCATTCCGGAAGCTGCCCCTGTAACAACTGCTACTTTCCCATCTAATTTCATACTATTCCTCCCTGTAAATTGATATTTTCGAATAAAGTTCATGATCCGTTTTCTACATATTGAAAACGCTATCCTCCCTTAACTCCATAAACTTAGTATACTATAACTTTAGTATAATAATACTCGCATATTCAGAATAAACTACTTAACTACCACCACAATAATTCAATAGATTATTTAATCATTTTATAAAGATCCATGTTTAATGACCATTCCTTTACTTAACATTCGAGTATACTATTAAAACAAGTTAGGGAGGCTTTTGATGGGAAAGTATAAAATAGTAGTTGAAACTACTGGAATGAAAAAAAGTGCACAAAAACGGTACAACTTAATTACTAGAAATAAAATAAATGCTGACATTAAGACATATAAAACTGATGGTGGAGAAATTTATAGTGTAGAAGTTGGACCATATTCAGGGAAAAAGCAAGTTCTTCAAGATGTTGATAAAATTAAGAGCTTAGGAATAACTAATGCCTTTATTACAAATGGATAGGATTTGACCTCCAAAATAGTACCCTCCTTTAAAAAGCAATCTTCTATTAATAGTAGAAAATTGCTTTTTTGCACTGTTATCTACATATAATATGAAAAATAAATAAGTTCACACATTTGACTCAGTTTCTCCATAAAAAATGGATATTTAGTAATTACAATTAACACTGTAGTAAACAAATAGACTTAAAGTTTGAGGAGGATTTATATGAAAAAAGGATTATTAGCAGTACTGGCTCTTGGACTTATTTTATTTCTTGCAGCGTGTGGTGGAAGTGACTCAGGTGACTCTGGCAATGAGGATGACAGTTCATCAGCATCAGCTGCCAGCAATGAACTAAATATAACAGCATCCAATTTTGATTTTGATCAAGATGAATATACCGTTACTGCGGGTGAGGAAGTTGCAGTTTCTCTTTCAAATGAAGAAGGCATGCACGGTATTTCGATTGATGAATTTGATGTGAAGATTGAAGGTGAAGGCGAAGCAACCTTTACCCCTGAAGAACCAGGCGAATATACTATTTACTGTAACATCCCTTGTGGTGAAGGGCATGCTGACATGCAAACAACATTAGTTGTTGAATAAATGCAGGTACTAAGAAGCTGTTCTGATGGAATAGCTTCTTATTTTTGTACATAAAGTGAGGGAGAGCAAAAATGCATAAAAAGACAATTAGAATTGGTCTTATAGTAGTCATTGGACTAACGCTTGTATTATTCGTTACCTTAACATCAGGAAATGACGGTGCTGGAGATAGTCTGACACAGGAAGAAGTAGAAAGTGGACTGGACTTACAGAAGAACGGGGCCAACGGAACATATACTGTCAACCTTATTTCCGGAGACTTTGGTCAAGAATCAGAAGGAAAAGTACTTAATGATACTGACTGTACACCAGACGAAGAAGGCATCAGCCGCTGCCATAACGACATAGAACTAGTAGACTCAAACAAGGAAGTCACCATTGTTAACCCCCATAACATGAAAAACAACCGTTGCTTGAGACCTGGCGAAACAGTTCATTTATCACGAAGTCAAAATGGTAAGGTAACAGTTAAATTGATGGAATTGTAATGAAGTAAAAAAACGGTGCCAAAAGCAATTTTGCTTTTTAGGACACCGTTTTTCACTATGCAGTAGGAAAGTATAAGGGGTCTAAGCTTTTAATAACTTAGCGTTAATCGCAACAATAATCGTGCTCAAACTCATTAATACCGCACCAACTGCAGGACTCAATATAATGCCTATTGGTGCCAGAACACCAGCTGCCAATGGAATGGCGAAAATGTTATAGCCTGCAGCCCACCATAAGTTTTGTACCATTTTCTGATACGTTTTTTTCGATAAATTCATTAAAGAAACAACATCTTTTGGATTGCTCTTCACAAGTACAACATCGGCTGTTTCCATTGCTACATCTGTTCCTGCACCAATTGCAATTCCTAAGTCGGCTGTTGCCAGTGCAGGTGCATCGTTAACACCGTCACCAGTCATGGCAACCTTCCAGCCTTTTTCTTTAATTTTCTTCACTTGATTTGCTTTATCATCAGGCAACACTTCTGCATATACCTCATCGATGTCCAATTGCTTAGCGACCCAGTCAGCCACTTTTTGATTATCACCTGTCAGCATAATGGAATGGATGCCGTTTTCTTTTAAAGATGCAACTGCTTCTTTTGCTGTTTCGCGTACCATATCAGCAAGTGCAATCATTCCAATCAATTTATCTTCAACAAGTACAAATACAACTGTTTTTCCGTCTTCGGACAATTGATTGAATGTTTCATGATCATATTCCATATTCTGCTGATCGACATACCCTGGACTGACAACATTCACTTTTTTTCCATCTACTTTTCCCTCAATACCTTTTCCGGTTATCGATTCAAAGTCACTTATTTTTTTCAACGACAATTCCTTCTCTTTTGCCTCATTTACAATGCCTTCTGCAAGAGGATGCTCGGAATTTTGCTCCAGACTTGCAGCCCAAACTAGTATATCTTCTTTTTTTATATCAGCAGAAGGGATAATGTCTGTTACACCAAACTCTCCTTTTGTCAATGTACCAGTTTTATCAAAAACAACAGCATTTAGATTCCGTGCACCTTCAAAATTGGCACGATTACGAATTAACAGGCCTTGTTTTGCTGAAAGTGATGTGGAAACTGCTACAACAAGTGGTGCCGCAAGTCCCAGTGCATGTGGACAAGTAATAACCATAACAGTTACCATGCGTTCCAGTGCAATAACAAAAGAATATCCTAAAATAAGCCAAATAAACAAGGTAATGAACCCGGAAGCTAATGCAATATAAAATAACCATTTAGCAGCTCTATCCGTGAAGTCCTGTGTCCGCGAGCGTGATGCTTGTGCCTCTCTAACCAATTCTATTACTTGCGATAAATAGGAATCATCACCCGTTTTCTCTACTTTAATTGTCAGGGATCCTTCATTGTTAACTGATCCACCTATTACTTCATCACCTTTATATTTCTCAACTGGAACAGACTCACCAGTAAGCATAGATTCATCAACTGCGGATTTGCCATCAAGAATTGTCCCATCTACGGGAATTTTTTCGCCCGGTTTAACGAGTACTCTATCTTCATTTTGCAAATCAGATATTGCTACATCTTCTATATTATCGTTCTCATCCAATTTATGCGCTTCACTTGGCATTAGTTTGACAAGTTCCTCAAGTGCATTTGATGCTCCCATTACTGATCGCATCTCAATCCAATGACCAAGCAGCATAATATCAATCAGCGTGGCCAGCTCCCAGAAGAAGTCTTTGCCTTCCCAACCAAAAACAGTAAGTGAACTATAGCCATAGGCAACTACTATTGCAAGGCCAATCAATGTCATCATACCAGGGTTTTTATCTTTCAGTTCACTAATACCGCCAGTAATAAACGGCCAGCCACCGTAGAAAAATACGAATGTCGCCAGTGCGAACAGGATGTATTGATCAGTCGGGAACCCCCAATCAACGCCAATAAAATCCTGTATCATCGGAGACAAAATCAGAATAGGGATCGTTACAATAAGGGATATATAAAACCTTTTTTTGAAATCATTGACCATATCACCATGATCATGATGACCATGACCGCCGTGTTCACCGTGATCATGGTGATTATGTTCATCATGTTGGTGTTGTTCATGATGATCATGATTCTGATGTTCATGTTGCTTATGGTCATGTTCAATAGATTTACCATCTTTCCGTTCCATACATTGGCCTCCTCAAATTTACTAACTATATTTATTATCTACTTGGAACTATACCCCTATACAGTATTTTTAATCATTATTTCCATAAGTCAATTTCATAAATACTTATATTCATCATTTATTCGAATTGCGCGAACTAATATTCTATCGTTCGTGAATTCAAAGTACTAATATCGTTGATTGGAACGGAGGGCGGCGACTCCTGCGGGAATAGCATGAGCCTTGAGACCCCACAGTGCGATAGCACGAGGAGGCTCAAGCCATGCCCGGCGTCATAGAAAACACTGTGAAAGCTTCAGCTTGAACAGATGTCGCACTTGTACCCGGAGGGTGAAAGCGTCCGCCTGCAGTGGAGGTCAACAGGCCTAGAACATTTATAAATAGTTTTGAATTTACTGCTTTATTTTTTGAATTATGAAATTGATTTCCATTTTTAAACTTAAAAAATGTGGCATTCGTTCTTATGAAAACGGATTTTGCTTTGCTTTCCTAACTGCTAAAAAATGGAACCATCTCTAAGTAAGATAGTTCCATTCATGTCGTTAGCTAATATAATAAACATTAAAATTGGTTATCCATGTGTCGATTAGAAAATTCATTACCATTGGAACCATGGCAGTCTTGATACAATTGCTCCATCTCTTGTTAGTTCATGTTTGGGTGCATATCCTTCATAAAAGGAACCATCTCTTCAAAACTCCACCCATTTTCACCACCGTTATCAGCAGCACCATGTGCGAAAACAACATTACCTACACCTAATGCCACAAAAACAGCCAATGCAATTGCCAAAAGTTTCTTTTTCATTATGTGTTCCTCCCTTCATTCACTACTATAAAGAAGAGATTTCGAGAACATATCAAGAAAATGTTACAACATAATGAACTTTTATAACTACTTGTTAATCCACTTATACCCAACTCCCCAAACTGTTTTAAAATGATCATCAATTGGGAATCCTACTTGCCTGATTTTCTCTCTCATATTCCGTACATGTGAATCAACTGTTCTTCCTTCCGTATTTGTATCAAATCCCCAAATCAAATCAATTAGCTGCTCCCTGGAAAAAACTTGATTTGGCTTTTTCAACAGATGACCAACCATAGCAAACTCCTTAGGGGTTACTTTAATAGGCTGGTTTTTATAAGAAAGCTCATACCTTTCCTCGTCCCATACCAGTCCATTCGTTTCTATGCGATTTGCTGGAGTTCTTCTGCGTAACAAAGCTTCCATTCTGGCCAATAATTCATTTTCATTAATAGGTTTTGCAATATAATCATCTGCACCTAACTTTAAGCCTTTAACAATGTCTTCTTTTTGGTCACGAGCTGTTACCATAATGATTGGAACATCAGATATACTCCTAATTTCCTGACAGAGCTCCCACCCATCCATTTCAGGCATCATAATATCAAGTAAGACAATATCAAAGTCTTCCTCTTCTAAAAATAGTAATGCTTCATTAGCTCCTTGTGCTTTTTTACACGTATAATCATGCGGTCTTAAGTACAATGCTAATAAATCTAACATACGCTTTTCATCGTCAATTATAAGAACACTATACATCATTGCCACCTCTTATTAATCTTATGATAACGCTCGTACCTTCGCCTTGTTCGCTTTTAATTTCTATCTGACCACCATGTGCTTCTATTATTTCCTTGGCAATTGTTAGCCCTAAACCAGATCCGCCACTTTGCCTTGATCGCGACTTTTCAACACGATATAAGCGATCGAAAACATATGGCAAATCTTTATTAGGTATACCTTCTCCTTCATCGGTAATGGCAACGATTACTTCTTTTCCTATTTGACTTACTTCAAGCTGAACATTTGTACCTTCAGAAGAATGCTTTTTGGCATTATCCAGTATATTTACTAGAACTTGTTCAAATCTTTCAGGATCAACAAAGGCAACTGTATTTTCAGGACAGTTTATTGTAAAGTTGATATTTTTTTCAGCAAAAGCAGGCTTAATCCGATCAGCTATAGAATGAATAAGCTTATGCAAAGAGACTTCTTCACGCTGAATTGTAAATCTATTCCTGTCCATCTTAGCTAATTCAAATAAATTCCTGATTAGTACCGATAAGTGTTCTGACTCTTCACGAATGATTGTGGTATACTCTTTCACTTCAGATTCGGTTATGTCTTGACGATTAATAATGTCAGCATATCCCTTTATATAGGTTAAAGGAGTCCTAAGTTCATGTGAAATGCTGGCTAAAAACTCATTTCTGGCAGTTTTTAGCTGGTCAAGTTCGTTGGCTAATTTTGTAATAGACTTAGCCAACTCTCCCAACTCGTCCTTTCTATCCGTGTGTAACTCAACTTTGTTTCTTCCCAAACTTAATTGCTCTGTTGCTTCTTTCATTTTAATTAAGGGATAGGTAATAAACCTGGATAAAATAAAGATAGTAATAATCGTTAGACCAAATGTAAGTAGAGCTATTACAATAAACTGGTTGCTGAGCTGATTGACGTTTTTCTTTACATCGGCTGTATCTGCAAACATAAAGACATGACCTCTTTGGTCCCCACCAACATTCACAGGACTTTCTGCTGCGATATATTGTTTATCATCCCAACGATCTTCAACAACTCGTCCTTCCGTTTGGTTTGCATTGTAATTAACGGCTTCAAGCACTGGCCTCATTTCTTGCTGAATAGTATCAGAATGATTGATTACATTACCTAATTCATCTGTAATGACAACTACAAAATCAGAAGCTGATTCCATTATTCCAACATGTTCCAAGGTCGATTCGTTAAAATTCAGCTCCAATACTTCGCTATGTGTATTGGCACGTGCTAATAAATTGTCAAGCACATCTTCAATTCGTTCATTCGCTATATTCGTGTATAGTACAAAAAATAAAAGCGATTCAATAATTAAAATAAATACAAAAAATAGAAATCCAATTTTAAATGAAAGTTTAATAAACATAAACTACCTCTTTATTTCTAAATATAGATGACAGACTTATAACATTATTTTACTTTTCCATTTTCCAGAATCTGCAACCACGTTTCAGTTGAATCCTCAGATATATAAGCATTTCCTTTTGTAGTATATATAGCTAACTCTTGATCATTTTGTTGATTTTGGGCAATATTTACAGGACCATCTTCAGTTAACTCTGGAAGATTAATTGTCACTTGCTCGCCAGTTTTTATGTTAAATTTAGCAAGGGATGGTGTAGAGTCATAGCTTGCATAAATCAAATTTTCCTCATTAAAATAAACAGCTGTCCCCTGTACACCTTCTGTTATCATCTTAAAATTCTTTCCTCTGTCATTGGACAGATAAATACCAGTAGTTGTCGCTGCTGCTAAATAATCAGAATCAGACGGATGAATAGCTAATGCAAAAACCTCACCTTCTATACCTGAAGCAACTATGCCTTCCCACGACTCTCCATTGTCAGAACTTATATAAAAACCTAAACCCAGCTTAGAATTTTCCTTATGATTTTTTAAAAAGATATCATGGCTAGTATAACCTACAGCCATTTCATGAAAGTCTGTTTCACCTACAAAATCGATACTTTTTAAAGTTTCTCCACCATCAAAGCTACGCTGAATACCTAGCGGGTTCGGTAAGTCTGAATCTTTACCAGGATGTCCTGATGTGTAGAAACCTTGATCAACTGGACTAAATCCCATATAATCGTTAAAATTCTTCGTCGTTTCAAACCATTCACCATCCCGATAAATTTTCAGGCCAGTATGAGATGCAAAATATAATCCGCCATCATTTCCAGCATACCCCATACCATGAACATGCTCTAAACTCCCATCAAACGACTCTTCAAATGCTTGATCGTCATTACTGTTACATCCGGTTATTAAAATTCCCGTTAAAATTATAATAAGAAATACTAACTTTTTTATCATTTGGTACTACCTCCATTCAGTTATTAATGTGCAGCGTTTATTAATTAGGAGTCAATACCAGCTTTCTCATAATGGATGTCATTAAATAGTTTTGCTCCTTAACTGTTAAGCCAGCCTTTTCTATGTTTTCGATCGTTTTACGATTTACATTAGCACCTACAATTCTTACTGTTAGCGGGTTCACAGCATCAAGTATCCTGGCTGCAAACGGATGCTCACTCCGCATATGCTCAAGCATTACTATCTTACCGTTAGGCTTCACTACACGACGAATTTCTTTAAATCCGGCAACCGGATCAGGTACTGAACAAAACACACATGTTGAAACTACAACGTCAAACGTATTATCAGGAAAATCCATTTGTTGTGCATCCATTTCTTTCAATGTAATATCAGCCGCAGTCTTGTCCGTTTTACCATACGCCTTTGCCAGCATTTTGGGACTAAAGTCAATTCCAGTGACATTTACATTTGAAGGATAGAATGGAAGGTTGGACCCAGTACCCACCCCTACTTCCAAAATATCTCCATGCAAATTACCAAGTAACTCTTCACGCCATGATGACCTAATCATATGATCCATCACATCAAACACAGATGATATCCTATCATACCTTTTCTTAATGATGTCTGTATGTCGGTTCATGCTCATCACCCCCTCTTATCCCGTTCTAGTACAGATTTTAACTGTTCATACTCTGCTTCACTTATTTCTCCTTTTGCCAAACGTTCCTTTAGAATTTGTAATGGCGTTCTCTTGCGACCGCCATTAAGATAATTTGTAATTAGGAGAATGCCTAAAATAAATAATCCAATCCAAAATATAATCATTATCCATCCAAAAAATCCATAACCATTCATCATGTGCATCGCATAACCACCTCCTAGCTTTTCTCAGTATATCCCAAAATTATCAAGAAAGTATGCAAATTTGCTAAGAGGTCCTATAATTTACCAACTATTTAATACCAATTATTTCAAACTCCTACGGTAAACTCAATATTTTAGTTGTATTTAGAAAACTTGGGATATCACCAAGCCTACTATGCAGTAGATACTTGCTTAGCTGCAAAAAAAGCGCCTTCCTTCATTAAGGATAAGCGCTTGACCTAAATAGCTTTATAACACATCACTATTATTTTGCTGTGCTTCCTGCACTTGCTGACGCGTATCATGCAGCTGTTCATATGCTTGCTGAAATTGTGGGTTCTCTGTAGCTTCAGTTCCCGCCTGCTGAGCCTTTTGCAATACCTGTTCTGCTTGCTGTAACTGCTTTTCAGCTTGCTCTAACAATTGAGGATCTGAGCCTTGGGCAAGCCTTGCAGCCTCTTGGGCATCCTGTATCTGATGACTCGCTTGCTGTAACTGTTGATGCAAGTTCTGTCGTACCATAGAAACATCCTCCATTAGTTTTAATGATCAATAAAATTCATTTATATTATTCCTTGTATTGGAGGTTTTATGCTATTAAAGAAAGTGGCTGAGACATAACTAATACTTTCAACTTTAAAGACGAATAACAACAATATAGGATGTTTGATCGTTCATTTTCAATAGTTCGACCTAATATGTAGTTGATATAAACTGCAAAGTAACTTAAGATAACCGATTTGTAGTATTTAGTGTGACCCTCTGACCACGAAGTTGGAATGGTTTAAAAGGTTAAAATCTTGTTTTATCCATTAATATAAATTTTGTTAACTATAGGATATAGAGAGCAATATCCAGCGCAGGAAATACACGTAGACTCCTGCGGGAGGAAAGGCATAGGCGAGACCCCGCAGTGCGCAGCACGAGGAGGCTTGCCAGCCGCCCTAGGTGCGCGAAGTGTATTTCCGGAGCGGTGTCATAGCTCTTAATTTTCTTTTAACTTGTGTCGCATTTTATATCTAATCAGCACAAAATAATCCGAACTAATTCAAATTCTATTTCAAGAATTTTGAATCCTAGTTCGGATTTTACCTTGACTAACACACTTTTGTCCCGGTCACTTTTCTAATAGCAATTACTCTACTAGAAGTCGTATTCCGCTTCTTTTGCCTCACGAATACTCGTATATGTTTCTGTTAATACGACTGTATCTTCCACTAAACGATCAATGCGGAATAACACATCATCATTGGTAATTTCTTTTCGATAGAAATCCTCTTCTTCGATAAATACATACGTCTGAACAATTTGTGCTTTCATATAACCTAAAATAGGCTTTATTTGATTTTCTGCAATCAAATAATGCTTGGGTGAACCTGCAGTCACAAGCATACCGACAACTTTATCGCGAAATGAATTCTCAGGAAGTAAATCAAATATGTTCTTTAATGTGGCTGGTATGGATGCCTGAAAAATTGGTGTACCAATAATGATTGCATCTGCTTCCATCATTGTTTGTGTGATATATTTTGTGTCGCCTTCATATTCCAAATAATTGCGTCCATCACTAAACTGAACGTTATATTCTGCTAAATCAATTAATGTCGCTTCCACATTCGGATATTTTTCAGCGATTGCTTTCATTGTGTAATCCATAGCTGTTCTAGTTTTTGAACCAACTATTGAACCAGATAACCCAACAATCTTCATGTTCTCTGCCCCCTATTTCTTTACAGTATATTTTTTAATGGCTGGTAAAATTTCTGTACCAATCAGCTCAATATTTTTCATTAGCCGTTCAAAGGGAACACCACCAAAATCGATTTGTGCAATATAACGTTGGTGACCAAATACTTCATGCTGATAGAGAATCTTTTCAATGATTTCTTGCGGACTGCCGATGTTCATGACATTATGCGGATCTACACCCTGTGCAAAGTGCTGCTTAGGAAACCCTTGTCCGTTGGTTCGTTTCATTCCTTCATTGATGTGAGGATACATATCTTTTAAAGCTTGCTGTGAAGTCTCTGCTGCATAGAAAAAACCAGCCGTCGCAACAGGAAGTTCTGCTGGGTCAAATCCGCTACGCTGCGCAGCATCACGGTAGGCATCAACAGCTCGTTTAAAAGCAGTAACTGGACCACCTAAATGAGCTAAAAACATCCCTACTCCAGCATTACCAGCTTTTCTGGCACTGGCAGGTGAACCACCAACAGCACGCCAAATTGGCATTGATCCATTTTGCGGACGCGGAATAACCCTAGCATCCTTTAATGGTGGTCGATATTCTCCACTCCAATTGACTACTTCCTCTTCATTAAGTTTCAGCAGTAGATCAAACTTTTCTTCATATAATTCCTCGTAGTCACGGAGGCTATAGCCTAACAAATCAAAGTTCCCTACTCTGGATGCACGGCCAGCGATAATCTCCGCACGTCCCTTTGAAATTAAATCGATTGTTGCAAAATCCTCATATACACGCACAGGATCCAATGTACTGATAATCGTTGATGAACTGGATATTTTTATATTTTCTGTTGCCTGAGCAATAGCTGATAATACAACAGAATGTGCCTGCGTTGCAAAATAATCCTGATGACTTTCACCAACACTAAAGAAATCAATACCTGCCTGATCAGCAAGCTTCGCATATTCAATAATTTCATTAACGCGTTGTCCCGCAGGTATTCTCTCTCCCGTTGAAGGATCTGGTAAATGGTCACCTAATGTATATATACCTAACTCCATTCCTTTACTTTGATCGATTCGATAATTTTGCATTATTTTCCTACCTTTCTTAATTGCCTATAGAGGAACAAGTTTGTACTTAAGGTTTACTATTTGTGCCGTTTAGAACCATCGCAAACGCCAAATAAACTCAAAGGCCCTTCACTTCTCCTTTGAAACAAAGTTATTTTTCATAAGTACAATTATTTCAAACTAAGTAAATTTAATCAATTACTTAGTCTGAGTATAAGCCATCGCTGAGATTGTAGCGGATGGAACTGCGCTTGCAGATTAAAAGCTACTGAAAACTGAATAAACATGAATGACGACTGAATAAGCTCCGTTGAAAACTGATTAATTGTACAAATGACAAATCAAAACTGAATAGGAGCCATTTTTCACCGTTTACCATACAAGCCACTAAAAAAGCAGCCCAATTAAGAGTACATAACGTCTGTGTAGTCCGAAACCGAACTGCTTACAGCTAACTAACACACATTTTTATTTATTCTGCTGTAGATTTATCTTTCCTTACATTATTTAACCACGGGACAAGAGGGACAGGAACCTCGTCCCATATGCATCAGACGAATAAATGCATTAAAATTAGTTCCTGATAACTATTATCCAGTTTTACTCCCTTTACTTTTCTTCCCTCTTCATGAAATCCAAACTTCATATAATGCACTTACTTTACATTCCATCACTTCTAGACAGATTTTCTCAATAGTATTGTTAGCTTTTACCCAGTTAACCACGTATGTAATAATGCCTTTCCAATACCATGATTACGATAGGTAGGTAGTACAGTCATCCCAATAGAACCTTGGTGACTTATCTTATCTTTTTCTCCATTTTTAAATTCTAGTGCGCCCACCAAAGTATTGCCCGCTTCAGCAATAAACTGAATATGATTTGGGTTTTGGGTAAAAGCCTCGATTAGCTTTTGCATATCTGTTAATTTAACCTTTTTTGCATCTTCCGCAGTACTTAGCATATATGGCGCATCGACTAATACTTCTGAGGAAGCAGCCAATATTGCTTCCGCATCCTGTTGTTTCGCTTCACGAATCGTGATGGTTTTACCACTTTTGGACTTATATTTGAAATCATCTGCTGAAATATTATTTACCTCTATTTTTCCCCCGGTCATAACTAGTTAACCACATTTCTGCGTAGTCAACGGCATCTTTTACCGAAAACAATCGGGACTGCGCTGAACTTACATAACCTTTAGTTATCTCGTGACTTTTTTCAAAATCACTACTGATTTGCTGAAATGACTCCTCTAAGTTATCCTTCCATCCTTTAATTCTCTTGATATAAGTGTTGCTCCAGTTCTTGTTTAATAGGATCAGGTATTGGTTCAGACTTTTGCTTCTTTAAATCGTAATTCACATATGTAACGGTTGCTTTTACACATAAGCGTTCATCCTGCCAAATTTCCTCATATAACTGCAGACTGGAATTCCCTATCTTCTTCACCCATGTACAAACGATTACATCTATTCCAAAAAAAATCTGGCCAATGTAATCAACATTCATCTTTAAAATAATCATTTTCCAATCCTCAAAAGAAAGATCAGGCGTAAATAATCGGAACAGATCAATCCGTGCGGCTTCCAACCAAACTGGAATCACCGTATTATTGATGTGTCCAACCCCATCCGTTTCAGAGACTCTTGGCTCGATAACTGTTTGGTACATCTGCTCTCAACCTCGCTATTATGAATTTTGCAATAGACCTTCATATGCATTCGTGTAAATCTGTTTAATGGAATTCTCATCTAACACTTTAGGACTTCTCGCAAGCAGTCTTGTTTGTTGTACTCCGTTTTCAGTCAAAACGTCAATATCAGTTGATTTAATATTATAATCTCGTATTGTTGCCGGCAACCCGACATCCTTGATTAAATCCAGAAAACCTCTTACTACCTGTTGAGCCACTTCCCTGTCTGTCTTCCCATCTATTGGCAGCGATAAAGCCACAGCAATATTTTTCATTTTGTCCATACATGCCATCCAAATATGATCATACACATATGGCAAAAGAACGGCATTCGATTCACCATGCGAGATTTTAAATAATCCACCAAGCGGATATGCTAAGGCATGAACACCCGCGACCCCCGCATTATAAAAGCTTAATCCAGCAAGCAAACTACCTAAGGCCATCTGATCTCTGGCATGTTCGTCCTTGCCATTCCACACAGCTGTTCGAATATTACCGGCAATTCGTTTCATTGCATCAAGTGAAAGCGAATCAGTTAAAGGCGTTGAATTCACAGACGTATAAGCCTCAACTGCATGAGTAAGCGCATCAATCCCGCTTGCTGCAGTTACTCTAGGCGGCAACGTATAGGTTAATGCAGGATCAACGATTGCGTAGTCTGCCAGCAGATACTCATGTGTAATCACATCTTTGGTATTCTCGAGTGAAAATACAGCAATATCCGTGACTTCAGCACCAGTCCCAGATGTTGTTGGAATTAATACCTTTGGCAGCCCTTTGTTCACTAATTTCCTTGTTCCGCTCAAATTCAAGTAATCTTCCACACGGCCATTATTACCGGCAAGTACTGCAGCAATCTTTGCTAAGTCAAGCGCACTGCCACCACCAATTCCAATAACTAAATCCGGTTGTTTATCTCTTGCTTCTTCAACTACTTGATTACCACTTTCCAGAGGCGGCTCCGGTACAACGTTTGTAACAACATCAACTCTTACATCAATTCTATCCATAATCTTCAATAAAGGGTCAATAACCCCAAGACTTTTCAAAATAGGATCTGTTAAAATAAAAATTCTCTCAACCTTTAACTCTTGCAAAATATCCTCTAACTTAGCTAGGGCTCCCTCACCATGATAGATTTTCTTCGGAGATATAAACTGATCCATCAATTACCCAACTCCTATCCAAATAATTCTGATAATTATATTTTATCAGAATTGGAGCAGATTAGTTAGAAAACTTAGCTTTTTATAAAAGGAATATTAGTATTAACTGCCAAAAGGATGAATGTCAGACAAGGAGCTTTTTGCCTCCTTGTCTGACCACTTGCTTTGCTTAAATTAAGGAGAATCTTCCAATGAGGCTTTAGCTCCCATATTCTTTTTCTTTTTATTAAATCCTTTGTCAAGTTGCCCGGCATTTTCAATATCTCCAGACATTTCATAACCTTCAACTTCTACATTTCCAGTGGTTCCATACAGCCCCATACCACCAAGCTCGGTATTTACATTTTCCTTCGTTTTCTTCTTTTTTTGGTCAGCCAACTTTTTCACCTCCATAACTCCTAACTTTCCCAGCGAAAAAGATGTTATCCTGCTATTGCCTGAAAGGACAGACTGACGTACATCCAGCATAAATATTCAGCCATTCTGCCCAATTCTCACTACAATAGTATTTCAATCTCGTTTCTATTATAATTATCAGCTACACCTGGTTTTGAACTTAAATAATTTAATACCTCAGTATTTTCAAGCTCTAAAGTTGTTTTTAAACCATTAATGATCATACTTAGATATTCTTCAGATGGTTTATTATAAGGAACATCTAAATCCCAATCTGCTGTAAAAGTTAAGATTGGATATCCACCCTCTTCACCTAAATATAAAATAGTTCCATACCAAGAATCTCTTAATGTTTTAGATCCATCCTTTATAATTTCAATTAAATCTATATCTAATGCAGCACCGTTATTTTCCTGTTTTACCACATCCATAAATTGCTCTACTGTTATTAAATATTTCCTGCTGTATGTATGATGTTTTTCATCTTTATTTAATCCGATGAAAGCTACCCCTTTGTTTTGCCAACGCTCTGATGATTTTGCAAAATATAAAGGATAACGCATTATATATGTCGTTTCTTTTATAGGAAGAGACTTATCTTTACACCCAACCTCAACTTTTTCAGATCCTCTGGGTTTACCACCTTTTATGTAACATAAAAATCTATCTCTGCTTAAATTAGAACCATAGCTCGCATACCATACGTATTTTATATTTTCCAGCCTGGAATCAATCACAATCACATCCTAAAAATCTTTATAATATTAGAAAAGCTATTACCTTTACTATACTGTGTTTATACACTCACCGACAAACGCTTTAAATAAATTTTGCATGTTTGAATCCTCGCTAGCCATCTCTTCAGGGTGCCATTGAACCCCCAATAACAGTTTGGTGTATTCGCCTGTTCCTTCAACTGCTTCAATGACACCATCTGGAGCGACCGCAACAATTCTAAGGCCAGACGCGATTTTATCAATAGCTTGGTGATGAATGCTATTAACTCTGTAGGTTGTATTATTTAGAATTTCATAAAGCCAACTGTTATTCTCAATTTGAACTTCATGAGTGGGCTCCGGTCTTGCTGCTTGCTGATAATGATTAATAGCATTTGGATTATTGGATTCTATGTCTTGTATAACTGTTCCGCCTAACGCAACGTTTAGCATTGTAGCCCCTCTGCAGGTGGCAAGAATCGGCTTTTTCTGTTTTAGAGCATGTTCCACAAGCCCAATCTCCGTTTTATCACGTTTTTCATTGGTCTTTTGTATTCTTGGATCAGGATTTGCTCGATACGAATTTGGATCGACATCTTCTCCACTGCTTAAAATAATTCCATCACAGTTGGAGACCCATACTTTTGGCATTTCTTCCGTACCAGTTGGAATTATAATTGGGGTTCCACCTGCCTGTATTACTGAACGAATAAACCTCTCGTGCAAATTAACACTCTTAATATTATTGTGATTGACAATAGAACTGGTAATTCCAATAACAGGATTGATTGACTGTTTCATTTCATAATCTCCTTCTCCATGTCCCTCAAATCAGTTAGGAAAATAATTATTCACACTCATTTATGTTTTCCAATAGTCAAAAGACAATTCATATGGACACAGAAACAGAATCTTCCACCTTATTAAAATTAGTTGAAAGATGTTAGATAACTCATAGCTTAGATGTTTTTACATTAATTTGGGCATATATAAGAAAAGGGGTTACAGGGGCTTCGCTACTAATGATGGAAATAGCCTAATACAAAATAAAAAGACAACAACAGTAAAAACTATTGCTGCCCATAGCTAATTATGGTAAACTAATATAATGATCATTACTTATATAGATGAATATAAATATATCCAATTATATTATATCATCAGTTATATTTAAAGTCAATGAAAAAGTTTTTAAGAATGGGGTTGGTGGCATGAGCCGGGAAGCTGAACAGCATCGAGTCAATGAAATTATCAATGAAATTAACAACAAAGAGGAAACGATTTATAAAAAATCTGCAGGATTAAAAGACACAATCATCAATCTGCGCGAGAATTTTTGGGATGATGTGACGGTTAACCTGGATGAACCTGATGACGTAATCGAAACGCAAGCAAGCGTTAAACAACAGGCCGAGTTGCTGATTGAACGGGAACAGCTCCACGGGAACATGGACAAGGAACTGAAAAAACTCAAGAAATTAAAGGACTCCCCTTATTTTGGACGAATTGATTTTATTGAAAATGAAAATGAAAATGAAAAAATATATATTGGTACCTCCTCCCTGATGGATCTGGAAGAAGAAAACTTCCTTATATACGATTGGCGTGCTCCCATTTCCAGCCTTTATTATGACTACGCTCCCGGGAAAGCGCAATATGAAACAATGGATGAAACAATAACCGGGGAAATCTCATTAAAAAGGCAGTTCATTATCAGACAAAGCAATATTATAAGCATGTTTGACACCGGACTTACAATTGGTGACCAGCTTCTCCAGCAAGCCCTGGGAGATAATGCAAGTACAACAATGAAAAGTATTGTCGCAACCATCCAAAAGGAACAAAATAAAATCATCCGTAATGAACGGAGTGATCTTTTAATTGTCCAAGGTGTTGCCGGGAGTGGAAAAACATCTGCAGTCCTGCAACGAATAGCGTACCTTATGTATCGATTTCGAAAAGAGCTTAACGCCAACAACTTACTGCTCTTTTCACCGAACCCGTTATTTTCAAGCTATGTCGCCAATGTACTTCCTGAATTAGGGGAAGAAAATATCCAGCAATCCACCTTTTATGATTTTTTGGAAAAGCGGATCGAAAAGGGTATTACAATTGAGTCCCCTTTTTCCCAAATGGAATATACATTAACGGAAATGGACGAGAAAGATTATGATAGTCGTCTTACTAACATGACATACAAATCAAGTTTGGATTTCAAGTCGCTATTGGATGAGTACATCTTCCAACTGAACTATCACGGTATTCGATTTAGGAATATTACGTTACATCACGAAGTCCTTATTTCAAAAGAGCAAATTTCTGACTACTTCTATTCACTGGAGGAGATTTCTCTTCCAAACAGAATGGAAGCTGTTGTTACGTGGCTGTTGCATGAATTACGAAAAAGCCAAAAGCAGGAAAAAGATAAGGACTGGGTAATGGAAAAGGTTGAACTGCTGGACAAGGACGAGTATTTAGAGGCATACCATTCCAGCCAGCAGAAAGATGAAGAAAATTCAAGTTTGGAAGAAGAATTCCTGCGTAAAGAAGTTGTGAAGCGCCACTTTGCCCAGATTAAAAAACGGGTGAAACGCTTTGACTTCGTTCATGTGCTGGTGACATACCAGGAAATGTTCTTGAATTGGGAAACCGACCAAACTCCTGCTGACTGGGGAAAAATCCGAGCACATACCGCTGCCAACTTGTCGCAGAAGTTTTTAACCTGGGAAGACGCAACACCATATCTTTATTTTAAAGGCAGACTACTTGGTGATGATTCAGAACGGTCAGTTCGTCACCTGTTCATCGATGAAGCACAGGATTATTCAGCATTCCAGTTTGCATATATCAGGCATATTTTCCCTTACACCAGGATGACATTACTTGGTGATATTAATCAGGCAATATACGCATACGCTACTGAGGATAATCCGCTAATACCTGCGACACTAGAGCAGAACCATGAACAAATTACCCTTACAAAAAGTTATCGATCAACGAAACAAATCGTAAAATTCACAAAGGACTTTGCCCCTGGTGAAGCAGTAATCGAATCATTTGAGCGATCCGGCAACAAACCTAAATTGATTAAGTTGGAGAATAAGGCGAATAGAACCGATAAGGTAATTGCCGAGATTGAAGAACTTCGCAATGATGGAAATGAAACAATCGCAATTATTTGCAAAACACTAAAGGAATGCGATGAACTTTACCAAAAGCTTCAGGATAAAATAGTAATTAGACAAATAACAGAGCAGACTTATTCATTCGAAAAAGGATTGCTTATTCTGCCTATTTACTTGGCCAAAGGAATCGAATTTGATGCTGTTATTATCCCTGAGGTTTCTGCCGGGCACTATGCCAAAGAGTCAGATCGTGCACTCTTTTACACTGCCTGCACTAGAGCGATGCATGGACTTCATATGATCACTTCGGAAGAACCTTGTAAATTTATTAAAGAGGCAGAACCGGAAACATTTGAAGTTTTCCACATATAATACGAAAAGGCGCCGGCTGGATATTATATCCCCGGCACTTTTTTTGGCAGTTAAGAAAGTATAAATACTTTCTTACTGCATAAGTGCAACTAAGGCACTCGCCATTAAGGCTTGGCGAATGCCAAGTTTTCTAATTCCGATTATCTTTTCAGTTTGTGAACTTCGGCGGGGTAATTGTGAACTTCGAGCAGCCTATTTGTGAACTTCAGCGAAATCAGTGTGAACTTCAGCATTGCGCGGCAAATGCACTTCAACACGAGTTAAAAGAGCATGCCACTATGGACATGCTCTCCCATTTATCGCTTTCTCTTGTTTCTTTTATTTTCCTGATTTAGAAATTCGGTGTCTTCTGCTATATCTGTGTCATTCTTCTCGCGCTTCGGTTCTGTATCATACTTCAATACATTCTGCTGCTTACCTGTATCCCGATTGTGGTTTTTATTTTGTTCTGACATGTAATTAACCTCCTGCTGGTTATCTTGGCGGCCGGTTTTGCCGATATTTTTTATCATCCTTCATATCGTTTAACTCTTCCTTGCTCTTGTTCTTCTTCTTCTTGCCCTTACTCAAAATAAATCCCTCCTTTATTTGGCAGTTAAGAAAAGTATAAATACTTTTTTACTGCATAAGTGCAACTTAGGCTTTCGCCATAAAGACTTGGCGATAAGCCAAGTTTTCTAATTAGTTTTAACAAATCATTCGTTTTAATACTCCTGACAAAAGCTTACACTGGAATAGAAACTTAACTGATATTATCCCTTTCCTCCAGAACATCCTTAATTATCTCAATATGTAACGCAGCCCATGCTTTTTCTTTAAAATGAAAAAAGGCGCTCACTGTTAGTAAGATCAAGTATATTGTAATGAAAATAGCCCAAATTAAAATACCATCCTTAAATAAAAAGTCTTGAATTTTGTCAGAAAATAGAAATAAAAGCCAGGGAATTGCCGTGACAAATATAGGAATAATACCTGTTCCGTTTTGCTCTTTTACCATGCGATAATAAATTAATCTGAGGGTTTCGCTTTCAAGGGATTCATAAAACGATTTTATTTCAGCAGCTTCTTTGAGATCCTTATTCGAATGTATATCCTTCAGTTTCTTTAAAGTCAGGAATAACTTATGCGCATCGCCACGAAAAGAAAACATACAACCCCTCCTCTATTGGGACATAGGGACAGGTCCCTCGTCCCGCAATCTTTGTCAACTCCTCCGATAAGGTTTAAACTATCCTTGAAAGGAGTTTATCAATGCACACAAACTACAATCTTCCCAAAGATATTACTAATATACTTAATACTAACCAACGAACGGATGATAATACATTTCAGGAATTAATCCGACAAGGCGGCTATGTGCCACCTCATACAGATTTACTAATTGATGCGATTTCAGCACTAAGCATGGGGAAAAATATTTTACTGAAAGGTCCTACTGGGGCTGGAAAAACAAAGTTCGCTGAAACGCTGTCAAACTTATTCCACCAGCCAATGTTTAATGTCAATTGCTCAGTCGATCTAGATGCAGAAAGCTTAATGGGTTTTAAAACCCTGGCATATGAGGACGGAAAACAAGTAATTGATTTCGTACCAGGTCCAGTAACGAGCGCAATGAATGGTGGAACCTTCCTCTACATTGATGAAGTCAATATGGCGAAACCCGAAACATTACCGCTAATTAATGGTGTACTTGACTATCGAAGAACGGTGACGAATCCATTCACTAACGAAATCATAACTGCCGAAGAAGGCTTTAATGTTATTGCTGCGATAAACGAAGGCTATGTTGGTACCGTCCCATTAAATGAAGCGTTGAAAAACCGATTTATTGTCATTGATGTTCCATATCTTGAAGGTGAACAATTAAAGGAATTGATTCAATCAAACACAAGGCTAACCAACAACACAATAATTGACTTATTTGTCACGTTGTCCAGCGATTTGATTCGTTCAGTTGCTCAAGGGAAATTATCCGAAGAAGCAGCGTCCATCCGTGCTTTGCTTGATGCCTGTGATCTGAGTTCGATTATCCCGCCGAAACGCGCTATTTTAAGGTCAATCGTGGATAAACTTGAAGAAGAACGTGAGAAAGAATTCGTGAAAAATTTAGCAGACACCCTATTTTAATAGGAAAATTAATTCCACAAACAGATGAGAAAGGAGGATACTAAATGAAATATAACCGTTGGGATGATTCCAAGATAGATACCGATCTTTATTTGCAATTACAGGACCTATCCACCATATTATCGGATAATCCGGACTTAAAATTCGACTATAAGTATGGTTCGTTTATTGACCTCACGAATGGTAATGTTACAGGCAGTCATTTGTGGGATATTAGCAATCAAGAAATTAAGGAACGGGGTTATAAAACGGATGTGTTTTTGCGGACAATTGGAACACTGCATTATTCACAAGTCCCTTTTATGAAAGAATATATTGAAAAAATAAACGAATCAGGCATGCCGAATTTCGCTGCTCAACTTATTACATTACTGGAAGATATACGATTGGAAGAAATCATAACCAAAATAAGACCAGGCACAAAAAGAGACTTTGCCGTCCGAAGAAAACACCTGAAGCACTACTTTGAAACTCAATTAGGAACCAACGTGACAAGAAATCATTCACTTGATGAATTATTTTGTCTTATCTACCTATTGATTCAAACAGATCAGCCGGACCCAAATTTTCCTAAAGCGAATAAGCAGCAGCTTAGCAGCCTGGCAAAACTTAAACCGCATATCTATGCCTCGTTTGAAGCAAAAAATATGGAAGATATTACAGCTATTGCCGAACAAATGGTTTTGCAAATAGAAGATGATTATAAAGACATGATAAATGTCTATTTTTCTTTTCCGATTTCACATATTGAAAAGTATGAAAAGAATACATTATTCGATGAATTAACCCGGACAGATGACATACCAAACGATGAAAAAGAAGATATCGATGAAGAAAATAATGAGTCTATGGATGAACAATTACCCTCCTGGCACCAGGAAAATGAAAACAGTGACAGGAAACAAAACTTCCTGCAATTTGAATTAGAATCAGGTACGAAGACAAGTATTATCGGCAGTGGAGCAAGAGAAACTGAGGATGCTGACCAAGCCATGGGTACAATTCAAGGTGCTTCAGGGACTAGTGATAATAACGACTACTCAAAAGTCGATTCACTTGAAAAACAAAGCTCCAACAAAGGAAAGCATTCGAATGACAACGATCTAAACTATGGCGAGGAAAATAAAAATGCAGTAGCAATTGTCGAAAAAGCTAACACACCATCGAAGGAAGAACTTCTAGCCTACGAGAATGCTGTTGAAACGATTGAAGCTTACAAACGCAAGCTTGCGACCACCATTGAAAAAGTACTCGAGCACAAAATGAATGCACCTCGGAAAGATTTAATCATTGGCCGATTATCAAAAAAACTGTTGCCCGTTATTATTGACGAAAACCCAAGGGTATTCTATAAAAAAAATCAGGAATCCAAAGACATCGATGCTGTTTTCACCCTGCTTGTCGACTGTTCCGCTTCCATGCATAATAAAATGGAAGAAACAAAACGTGGCGTAGTTCTGTTTCACGAAGTATTAGAACAACTCAAGATCCCCCACTCCATCGTTGGATTCTGGGAGGATGCAAATGACGTAAAGGAAAACTATCAGCCAAATTATTTTCACGAGATTCATTCCTACACAGATTCCCTTTATCAAAACAACGGAGCAAGAATTATGCAGCTTGAGCCACAAGAAGATAACCGGGATGGTTTTAGCATACGTGTTATTACAAAGGAATTAGCAGCCAGAAGAGAAAAGAATAAATTTCTGCTCGTATTCTCAGACGGCGAACCAGCTGCAGCCAATTATGATCAGAATGGAATCATTGACACAAATCTGGCTGTGTCTGAAGCACGCAAAAAAGGAATAGATGTCATCGGAATGTTCTTAGCAGACGGAGAAATCGACGAAAGAGAAGATTTAACAATGAAGAATATCTATGGAAAAGAACGCCTAATGATCCCAAGCGTCGACGAACTCCCAGAACACTTCGCCCCACTCCTGAAAAAACTGCTATTGCGGACAATCTAACCGGGACAATGGGGGCAGGTCCCTTGTCCCAGCTCTCCCTTTAGTGGGCTTCCTACCCACTGAAATAGCAAAAGCGATCACCTGTTTAGGATGATCGCTTTTGCTCTTTTCATCGCAGCTCTATTATATCACCTACTAATGGAAGCGTCACATGGCTGCGCTCGGGATCAATGGAAATTGTCGTTCCAGATTCAGGACGTATCGTATATCTATTATCACTGGAAATAATAACGATACCAATTTGATGCCCAGCTTCAAACTGGTAATCATCTGGTTGCATATCCCAGTCAAAAGTGTATTGACGGTTTGGAACGAGTGCCTTTGATTTAGACATCGAGTTGATATTTTGTGGATCCATCCATCCACGCGTAACAATTTTAGCACCATCTGGTCCATAATCAACAAGCAACCCTGTTAAATTAGCAGTCGGCTGATCGATGCTGGCACGAATAGATACATTTGGTGTACCGCTCATACGATAGGACCCCGTTAATTCCTCGCTCAAATAAGCTTGGCGATTTGGTAATTCCATTAAAGGATTTTGAACTAATTCACTAGCTTCTATTAGCGCATTATCTATTAAACTATCTGCTTCTTTATTTTTATTTGGCACAGGTTGAACACTTAAACCACTTGCATCATTACTGCCAGCGGTAAAATGCAGTTTCGTATCAGTAGCATCAGCATTTGGCCATGCTTGTGTTGTCTCCCATGAATCATCTTCACGTTGGATATCAACAACTGGCTCATCCATTATTCCGTTATCTATATCGTATAACCAATGATCAAACCATTTATTTAGTGTTTTTAACCACTCTTCATTTCGGAAGTAGTATGGACTGGAGTGCCCGCCTTGATGCAGCCATAACTTTCTTGGAACATTATACTGCTTTAATTCTTCCCACCATTGTGAGAACTGCTGTGTTTTTACATTCCAATCATTTAAGCCATGGACAACAAAAACACTAGCTTCAATATCTTTAACATCATTCAAATAATTCCGTGCGTCCCAGAATTCGTTATAATCCCCGGTTTCTCGTTCCTGATCATCCTCAATTTGATTCATTAAATCTGAACAGACTTCCGGATTATCACGAGTAAGTACTGCTTTTCCTAATACATCAGCGTCCTCACCTTGATAACCTCCTGGAGCAACAACAGCCCCATTGGAACGATAATAATCATACCAGCTGCTAATCGCACCAATTGGAACAATGGTTTTTAGCCCTTCCACGCCAGTAGTTGCCACGCCGTTTGGCAATGTGCCGTTATAGGATACACCTGTCATGCCAACATTCCCTGTTGACCAATCAGCAGATACTGCTTGTCCATCTTCCGTAAATGCATCTGCCCGGCCATTTAGCCAATCAATGACAGCCTCCGTAGCACGAATCTCCCGTTCGTCCCCAACAGTAGGACAACCATCAGAAAGACCACTGCCAATACTCTCAGCAAGGACGACAGCATATCCTCGCGGGACAAAATAATCGTCATAATAGCCAGGTAAATCTGCAGCATAAGGTTTACCATGCCCATTTCTTTCTACTGGATTTAATTCGACATCTACGTCATGAAAATCCAGTGAAGAAAGTCCGGCGCGATAGGGACTCATTTCAAAAATAACTGGTACTTCCAACCCTTCCTCCGTTTCTTTCGGACGTATAATCTCAGCATGAACTCTGTCATTTTGCCCATCGCCATCACTATCAACTGTTGTTTCAATATAAACGGTTTCACGTACTGCATCCTCCTTGGAGAATACTTCTTGTGTAACCCCGTCTTCAACCTTAATTTGTGGTTCTGCGTCTGGATTCGCTGGTTCAGCAGCAACGTTCATGCCAAAAACACTTAGTAAACATACGGTGAATAACAATATTTTTTTCATCTTCTGTTTCCTCCTCCTTAATATGACAATTAATTTAACACAATTCGCAAGAAAATTTTGTCGATTATTGGAGAAAGATTGAAAGATAAAACTATTATCCTATTATAGTGTTTATTACCCAGTCACTTCTGATTTTACTGTTATAAAAAGATATAAATTTGGAAAACTAAACTTGATATCCAGAAATTAAATACATTTCATTTAGGAGGATGTATCTCAATGAATGATAATAAATTAAACGATAAACCGGCAAAAGAACAATTTGGCAAAGTTAAACCATATCAGGAAACGAACGAGGAAATTGCAAAAAACGATAAGTTAAAACAGAAACAACCAACTCCCAAACCAGATGACTTTGAGGAAATTGAGTATTAAAATGGTCGCCTTTACAGGGTAAACAAATATAATGTACTAATGGAGAGGGTCTGGTTAAATGGAAATTTCTTGGATCTCATTTGTGATGATTATACTCGCCAGTTACCGCCTAACACACTTAATCGTATTTGATAAAATAACCGAATTTATCCGGGAACCTTTTTTAACGGAGAAAAAGATTTCCGCTAACGAATCAAAAGAGGTGCCAAAATCGAAAATTGGTTACCTATTAACCTGCTATTGGTGTGCCGGGATTTGGTGCGCCACATTCTTAGCGGTGATTTTTTTGTGGATTCCCTTTATTGCTAAATATCTCATCTTTATATTGGCTATTGCTGGTGGCCAGGCAATATTAGAATCGTTTGTTGGAGTAAACATAAAACAAACAGCCCTGTATACAGAAGAAACGAAAGAATTGAAATGAGGAATAAAGACTATATGCATTTCGTTTGGTAGGTCATTCCAGGACATAATCCTGGAATGACCCTTTTTTAGTTTTAAGAAGCTTCTTCTGTCATTACATACACTTATTCCATAGGTCTGTCCCAAAGTCCCCTGCATATAAATAACAATATACGTTATATTTTAGGGGTGCTAAACATGGAATTCAATATCGGCCCACGCATGGTGAAAACTGGCCTTGCAGTTGTATTAACTTTACTGATCACAGGTATGCTAGAACTCGACTTGGAAATTGTGGCGGCGATCGCTGCTGTTCTGGCTATGCAGCCCTCCATTATGCGGTCTTACAATTATATTAAAGAGGTTATTGTTTCCAATGGGGTTGGGCTTGCGTTTGCTTTGCTGGGGACTTTTCTGCTCGGACATCATCCACTTTCAGTTGGTTTAATCGTTATCATATCCATTGCAGTTAACGTTAGGCTTGGTTTGCATAAAACTGTAAGCTTAACGGTCTTAACCATCATCGCATTGATGCTCGGAAACGAAAATGGGTTAAGCATTATGTATGTTATAGATCGTTTATCACTGGTTACAATTGGGGTGTTTTCTGCCTTTATCATTAACATGATTGTTTTTCCACCGGATCATCAGAAGAATTTATTCAGCCTGATTAAAAGTGCCAGCGAAAAAACAAACTTCCTATTGAGAGTACTACCGAATAAGACAATGAACATTCCTGAAATGAAAAAGGAAGACAGAGAAATTGAACAATTAATTAATGATGCAACAGAATATTATGACATTATATCTGACGAGAGAGGCCGTCTGTTCATTAAAAATCGGCGAAACTTTTACAGGAACGTTATCATTTATAAACATATGATTCGGATGCTAAGCAAAAAACAGACATTAATTCGCCAGTTAGAGAAAAACATCAACGAAATTGAGGCAATTCCAGACAATAAATCTAACGTGATAAAAAAACTGGTAAAAGAAATGAACAGCTACAGCGAAAATATATTGCTTTTATACGAAAATAAAATCATCCCCAATATAGATCTGCAGAAGGAAACCAAGACAGCGATGCAAATTACAGTCAATTATCTTGTCGAGGAACTGAAAGGGGCTGAGCTTGATAAATGGAATTTTGTTTTCCCCATTGCAAACAGTATTATTGAACTCTTTATCGAGTTGGATAAACTGGAAAGATTGGTGCGCATAATAGAATTGAAGAGAGAAAATTAGCGTATGATACCATGGACTGCCACTCCAGGGTACCATGCGCAACTTTTGGGCTTATTTATTTTTCCGATTCATCTGTTTGTTTCCAGCAACTTTGTTAGAAGTATCTGCACTGCCTTGATTTTCATAATACTTTGCTTCTGGATTATATAATTTATTTTCATCAGCAAAATCTTTTTTGCTTTTACCTTTTGCCATATGAATTCACCTCCATATATTAGGTTGTGTAATATATTTAACGTTATTCCAATCAAAAAACTGCAATTCTCACGGTAAAATGAGATTGCAGTTTTAACAATTTATATGACTGCTTTACCGAATGAAGTTAATCCCATTTAAACGGTGTTTCCTGATAGACATAGTAATTCAGCCAATTTGAGAAAAGTAAATGGCTATGTGAACGCCATATATTTGGTGGCTGTTCGTTGACATCATTGTTTGGATAATAGTTGGCTGGTATATCGATTTCCAGCCCTTTGTCAATATCACGTTCATATTCCTCAGCAAGAGCTGTTGCATTATATTCCAAATGGCCAGTAATCATAATATTTTTGGCGTCTTTGGACATGATGATAAACGGTGCATCCTCTTCAGAAACGGACAAAAGTGTTAAGTCCGGATTCTTTTCAATTTCCTCCCTTGGAACATTCGTATACCTTGAATGTGGCGCATGGAAAATATCATCAAAACCGCGCACAAGATTAACGGTAGGATCGGATATGCGATGCTTAAAAATACCAAAGCTTTTCTTCGGCATCATAAATTTTTCAATCCCATAATGATAATACAGACTTGCCTGAGCTCCCCAGCATATATGTAGAGTTGAAGTGACATTTCTGTTCGCCCAATCCATAATTTCCTTTAGTTCTTCCCAGTAGGTTACGTCTTCAAATTCCAATGTTTCGATAGGCGCACCTGTAATAATCATTCCATCATAGCGGCGATTTTTGACATCTTCAAAGGTTGTATAGAAGTTTTCCAGGTGGTGCCTGCTAACATGTTTTGACCGATGTGTTGCAGTCCTGAGAAAACTGATATTTACCTGCAGCGGCGTATTCCCCAGCAGTCGTAATAGCTGAAGTTCCGTTTTTTCCTTTTCAGGCATTAAATTTAAGATTAATATATTAAGAGGACGGATATCCTGTGTTTTGGCACGTGCTACATCCATAACAAAGATTTTTTCCTGCTTTAAAGAATCACTGGCAGGCAATTCTTTTGGAATATTAATTGGCATTTGACATCACTCCCCTTAAAAGATTCAGACATTTCTTCCATTATAGAATTCAATCAAATTGTTGGCAATCATTTTGAGGAATAAATTATGAAGGATAACTGATTTTAGTTCGATAACAGTTAAGAAGAAGATATCAAATGACGGGGGAATTATTGTGGAAGAATTGTATTGTTAAGCGTAACTTTTACTTTGTTCTTATACATCTATCATTAACTGGGCGATAAAACATCGTGTTTCTTCAAACGAAAAATGTTCACCTTTATAATGAACAGCCCTGTTTTCAGCAGATTCTGACTAACAACTCGCATTACTTTTTGAAATCCTCGTTATACATGGAGTCAATAATTTCACTAGTAGACTTATACTTACCTTCTTTGATTGGCCATCAAATCAAAAACCGCAACCTCAGCTATACATTAGATTGCAGTTTCATCTTGTTCCTTAAAATTTTAATTAAAACGTATCCAGGTTATCCAAGTTATTCTCTTTCACACCATCCGGTTCACTTCGGATAATATCCCTGCCATACTTATGGAATACATCTACATGAGCTAGCTTACCTTCTTTTGCTTCACTAAGTGCCATCACATAATCAAGCTCTCTTCCACTTTCCGTTTTAAATGCGATGATATCACCATCATCATTTTTGCGAACAGCAACTATTTGTTCCTGAAATGGATCTGCTTCAGTTTGTGCTGGGGCTTCCGTCTGATTCTTATAATCATTATATACGTTTTCTAAATCTTTGTTATCCATAAAAACACCTCCAAAACTTATACTTAGTATGTTCTGGAGGTATTGGATTTATGCCAGGAATAAATCAGTAAGCCAAACACCACTATTGTTTGCCCAAGAAAAACAACCGCATCCCAAAAATATGCGTTCCCACCAGGATGTAATAATTCAGGTAACGTTTGTGAGTACGCATAATATAGTTGTGGTATAAAATAAATGATAAATATACTAAACGTTAAAAGAACCCCACCTAAATAGAAAAAACTATACATACGAACAAATTTCGCTTCGTCCTCAAACGTTTCAGTAGTGGATTCCTGCTTAATAAATGGCAGCCATTTGTTTAAATACTGTTTCCCGTTTTCCATCAAGTTGTAACACCCTGTCAGATTTTCGCAAAGATAATATATATCTGTCTTCATATAAAAACAGCATTGGTAAATCGTTTTAATAAAGATATCAAGCACGACAATTCCCAGGAAACCAATGAAGAGTGAACTAGCCTCCGGAAAAGACAGTTTTAGAGTAAATGCAATAAGAATCATCAGTTGATCAAAACATATCCCAGCGAGATACAAAACATTTCGTTGCTTCGATGGCAGTTTCCATGCTGGTGATAAGTCTGTTTGGAACACTACAAATAATAATCGGTGCCCAACATCCAGCTTAGCTGGTAAGCCATGTGAACGAACAGCCAAAATATGACCAAATTCATGAATAACAATTAACAATAAACTAATGCCCATAAACGTTAAAATGTTAAATGTCATGGCATCAAAGATAAATAAATCCTGGTATGTAGGCAGTAACTGTGGATTTACAATTACAAGAAGGAAATTTAGAATTATAATTGCCATAAAAAGCTTTGTTGTCACTTTATTAAAAAAGAACTGTCCGACTTTAGGTGAAAGCCACGTAAACCCTCGAGGAGAATCATTATTTTTGGTAATCTGAAGCGTTTCACCATCAATTTCCTTAACAAGGCCAAGCTCTACAAGTTGTTCAGCAAATTCAACTAAATCCACTTCCTCCTCTGGATATTGTGGTTTCAGGTTTTGCTCGATATAGTCTAATGGAACATCTTTTTTAATTAAATGGATGGCATCAATACATATTTTAGGCATCTCAAAAAAATCACCAGAAAGGCTTTCTTCGACAATATAATGCTTTTTATCCTCTCGAATCGTTAGAGGATGTAAGGTTAGTTGGGATTTCAAGGTTATATTCATGTTCACACCACCACTGTAAAAAGGAAAAATAGGATGCTAATTTTAGCATCCATGATAAACCTAACCAGGTTTAATGATTAACGTAACCAACCACACCACCAGCAAGTAACTTTAATCTTATTAAGCTTACGGATTTTCATCTAAATTCACCCCCTTTAATTTGTGGTTGCAGTTTCTTCTAAACCTTCATCTTCATTATAATAATTATTGTGATAATCTGCCCAGGAAGGAAATACTTGTTCAAAAAGATCTACTAACTTAGGATCAAACTGAGTACCTCTACCGGAAATAATTTGGTTATAAGCTTCCTCTAAAGGTAATGCCGACCGATATGATCTGGAGGAAGTCATTGCATCGAAAGCATCCGCAATAGCTGTCACTCTCGGTAGCAGATGTGTCTCTTCACCCTTTAAACCATCAGGATATCCTTTCCCATCCCAACGCTCATGATGATGATAGATAACATTAATGTTGTCAGCAATTCCTTCCACCTGCTGAACCGCGTCCGCACCAACACTTGGATGAGTTTTAATTAAATCAAATTCTTCGGCAGTTAATTTACCAGGCTTAGTTAATATATAATCCGGAATATGAACTTTGCCAATATCATGTAAAAGACATGCATAATAAAAAGATTTTATTTCATCTTCTTTAATTTCTTCTGTTGCTTTCGCTAATCTTATTGCATATTCAGCAACTCGTTCGCTATGTCCACGTGTATAGGGGTCTTTTAGCTCTAATGTTGCGATGATTCCTTTTACGATACCTTCCAACTGTTTATCATAGGAATTCTCTACCGCCGAAACATAGCTTAAAAAACGATTGAGCAAAAGAAAGGATATCAGTGCCAACACAATTACCATTAGCAACGGCAACATTACTAATGAGTCTTGTATAACAATACCTACAACTACAAATTTAATAACAGTACCAATAGATACTAGGTAAAAAAACTTCTTATTTACAAATATTGGTGAAAACAGTACTATGGCAATTTCAATCACATTACCACTACCGTAAGAAAGATCGCTTCCCCAATAAATCCAAATGTCATTAATAATATTCATAGTTGTAAAAGTTAAAAAATAAATATACTTTATTATCCAAGGGTTTTGATTTTTCATATAGTAATAGGTTATTGGCAAAAGAATAAAAATAGCTATGTACATCAAATAATTTAATCCATAAGATGGTGTGCTCAATCCTGAACTCCATGGATTTTGCGGTATAATGTAGTAATAAAGTATATCATAAACAAAATATATGATATAAAATAACCATAAAAACCATATAGTGGTTCGTTTTTCCTCATTCAATAAAGTAGAGTTTCTTAGTTGGTTCTGCATTTCGTAATCCTCTCTGAATCTAGTATTCCATCATTTATCATTTTTTAATCTTTATTGACTAGTTACTTAGTAGTATAAGCGAAGTGTCGATATATGTAAATATTGGTAAGATATTAAAGGAATTCCACACAATAAAAAAATATTTGTAACTATATGCCTATATTAACATAAAATAGTAAATCAAATTACTCCTTTCGCAATTTACCTCAAAAGTTTGTTGAGGTGGGTTCATCTACCAAACATCCTTTAAATCAGTAAAAATTCATTTTCATAGATGAAAGTATAGCCTATATCAATAAACAAAAAATGTTGATTGGTCAATGGGTAACTAAACGTACGGACCATTTCCCTTGTTTCAATATCCGAATAAATGTCGGAAAGCATTCCTTTTCTCCATGTTTTCATTTGCATCACATTTTCCAGGAAATAAGGTCGAAACGCCCAGTTTGAACCTTTTTCGTGTGATTCCTGCTCCAAAATTTCGTCCCTTTTTCGAAAGTTTGAAGATACTTGATGGCCATTACCATTACAAATAAACATACGAAAGCTTTCTTCATTAAATTGATCCGTAACATCCTGAATAAACATGTCTGCCTTATCAGGACCCTCCCATTTGGAAAGCAACTTTTTAATCTTTTCTTCCCATGACAAGACTAAGGTTAACCGTTGCTCTACCAATGATTTCTCACGCTGAATATATACATCAACTTCTTTTTCAAGATTTAACGAAAGTGAATCACTCGATGCGAAATCAAATTCTGGTTGCGCAAGATAATGTCCTTGATAATACCGCCCTCCGTGTTTCCAGGCAAAGTGAAGCTGAGAATCAACTTCAATATTTTCAAACAGCATAGCTGCCCCTATTCGGCGGGCCAGCATGGATAGTGAATGCATAATATCCTGAAAGCCTTCCGTGTTATAAGTACGAATGATCTTAGTATTTATTTTTAGAATATGAGGCTCAAGCTGTCGGATTCGGTCAATATTAGAGCTCTTGGCCCCCACGCGATCTATAGCAATTTTTATACCATAGGTTTTGTAATATTGAAGCAAATGACTTAGGGAATCCGCCTCTTCATCAAAGTCATTCTCTGTCACTTCTATAACAACTCTCTCCATAGAAAATCCTCTTTGCTCGAAGGTAAGCAGCGTTTCCAACAAACGCTCGCCATTATCTATCATTAATTGTTTGGCATTTCGGTTGATAAATAAATAACCTTCCTTATTTAATTCCAGCATTTTTGAAATTGCTATTTCTAATATGTACTGGTCAACTTCTACTTTGAATTCTTCTGGGACTTCGGTATCGTGAAAAAATGCGCCAAGACTTCTCCACTCATGACCATCGTGAAACCGGCCCAATACTTCATAACCAATCACATCATACCGAACAGCACTGATGATTGGCTGATAAACAGGCTTTACGTTATGTAGATTATCAACAATATCTAATGGATCCATGAGTCTGCCTCCCCCAAGTTACCCTTTCCTTACTTAATTCTACTCTAATTATAGAACTTTTTTAATCATTTTGATAATTATCTGCTGACAGATAGTTTTTATGCATTACTACTGATTAAGATACAATACTACATAGAAAGATTATTTGGAGGTTACTACAGGAAAATCATTTTCTATATACTTAATTCGAGTATATTTTGGTTGTTAATGGAATAAGAACAAAATATGTAGAAATTAATTAAGCCTTCACTTCACTCGTACTCGTTATTTCAATTTCTTTTAACGCCTGGGATGCTAACTGGTCTGCCTCTTTATTTCCTTTTCTGGAAACTAGTTTGTATTCGGCATCAATCCCTAGCTGGCTGACATGACTTTCAATTCGATCAGCCCACTTGGCCAGTTCCTCTTCATAACATGGCCAATCCTCTTTCAACTGGTTAATGACAACCTGAGAATCTCCAATGAATGTAACAGGTAAATGATGGACACCTAAAAGCTCCAGTTCTTGTAATCCAAGATGCAACGCTGCATATTCTGCTTCATTGTTCGTTTCAAGCTCCTCGACAATAGCATTCTTCCTAAGCCGATATGACTTATTATTTTGCTCATAATAAATCGCACAGCCCAAGCCAGATTTATTAGTTTTCAGATCAAATCCACCATCAAAATAAATCGTCACATTATGAGGCTCCGTTTTGATTTCCTCCATCTGTTTCCTGAGTTCCTTCAGATTCCACCTATTTTCATGATTGTCGATAAACATTATGTTTTTCATTCGTCCTGTTTTTTCCAAATCT
Organism: Virgibacillus salinus; assembly: GCF_900102415.1. Lineage (NCBI taxonomy): Bacteria > Bacillati > Bacillota > Bacilli > Caryophanales > Bacillaceae > Virgibacillus > Virgibacillus salinus. The sequence goes on along the minus strand of NZ_FNKD01000003.1, from coordinate 647,747 downwards.
TCAGCTAATAACAGTGCTTTTTTGGCACGCATCTCCTCTGAACTGAATGTTGTTTCCGTTCCTTTTGGAGTCTTATAAGTTAATTCAAGTCTCACATTCATACCAATATCCCCTTTTTTAAAGAAATGAGGAATGTAGATTTAATACATCCCCCAAAAACTGCTATTGTCGTTTTTTCGTTTTCTTATTATTTTGTCGCTCAGCTTCAGTTAGCGGCTCATTCGCAAATTCATGGTCAAAATCCTTCGATAAGTCTTTTCTAACAGCCTGCTCATCGCTGACACCACTATCATTTTTCCTTCTTTCACCCATATAATACACCTCCACACATGTAGTTTGGCAACAATAAAGGCTTTATATGCAGGGACGTAAGGGACAGGTTCCTTGTCCCAGTAGAATGCGATTTTCCTATCAGTGTGAAATATAGCCGTTTTACGTTCAGTGTTTGTGGGAACATTAATGCATAGCGACGAAAACGAATCTTAGCCTTTAAATTAAGGAGAAAAAACTATGTCAAAAATCATTAGTGACATTTTATTAATTATTATTGGCTCCATGATCTACGCATTGGCTCTAACATTGTTAGTGATACCAAACCAATTAGCGGAAGGCGGCATACCCGGAGCATCGATTATTTTACACTACGCATTCGACTGGTCCCCCGGAATTGTGAATTTTGTTTTAACTTCAGTGATTTTACTAGTTGGGTACCGTGTATTACCTAGACGGACGGTTTTTCTATCAGTCTTAACAGCACCGCTTATTTCTTTCTTTATTTTCATATCTGAGGGAAAAGCTGAACCATTAGGCGACCCACTTGTCTCGGCAATTTTCGCCGGTTTTATTATTGGGATCGGTGCCGGGTTAATCTTTCGTACCGGCAGCTCCATGGGTGGGTCAAGTATTATCGCCCGAATGTTCCATTATAATTTAGGATGGGATTTAACTAGAACAAATTTCGCACTAGACTCATGTATCGTATTATCCGGCCTACTAGTAATCGGTCCACTGAATACCATGTACACCATTGTTTCTCTATTTGTTGGAAAAAAATCAACAGATCTCATAATGGAAGGTTTAGACACAAGAAAGGCAGTCAGCGTAATCTCTACCCAAGCATCGGTTTTAGCCGACGAAGTAATCAAAGAAATGAAAACAAGTGCAACCGTATTTAAAGGATATGGTGGTTATTTAAAAGAAGATAAAGATATGACGTATATCATTATCAATAAATTTCAATTGATGAGATTGAAGCGCATCATAAATTCTGTCGATGATCGAGCTTTTGTGGTTATCCATGACGTTCGCGACGTTTTTGGCGGCAGTTTTTCCTGGCCAACCAAAAAATAAACAAGGACTGGAACATTACCCCGAACTGGGACAATGAACCTGACCCTATTGTCCCTGAAACACGGCTACTCCATCAGAGATTTCTCGTTTTATTTTCCCAGCTGCTTCCAAATAGATTAGGCGTGTTAATATTGCCATAAATGGTGCAATTAATAAACCTTTATCACCATATACCTCCTGGCATAATTGATAAGCTGTTTTACTTTCATATTTTATCGATTCAAATACTTCCTGCAAACGGTGATTATGTCTGGATTTTAATCGGCTTATACGTTCACTGAAATTATAGATTAAATTGCCGTGGCCAGGCAGAGCTACAACTGGTTGATATTTTTTTATATAATCTAACGAATTGTAATAATCCTTCAGAATATTACCTTCTTCACCAGCCCATAATCCGATTACGGGAGAGATATCTCTTAACATATGATCACCGACAAACATGATTCCTTTCTCTTCGTTATATAAACAGAAATGATCCGGCGCATGTCCTGGTGTCCAAATAGGTTTATAGTAATCTTCTCCTATTTTGATTTGCTCATCTTCTTTAATCAGACCATCCGGGTCGAAATCATAAATGGAAGTATCCTCTTCCCCCTTCACAGGAAAGCCTGGACCACCATGTGTATTAAGTAGAAAGTTCAGTTTTTCTCTGGTTCCAGGAACACGGCGCTTTTCGACTTCCTTCATTCCTAATTCGAATATGTAAACAGGAACACCAAGATCCTGTTGAAACCATTTAGCAAGTCCAATATGATCCTGGTGGGTGTGCGTCAATACCACTTTTTCAATTTCAATACTGGATTCCAACACCTTTTTCCATTCGTTCTTTGCTTCTCTTGTGTTTATGCCGGTATCAATAACCGTGTAACCCTTATCCCCTTTTACTAGATAACAATTAACATCATTTTTTCCAGAATTAAAATGGATGACTAGTTTATATATATTTTCAGTTACTTTTTCCAACATGTTACATTTCCCTTCTCTCTTAGAAAAACCCAGTTTACCACCATTCTTACTTATGCAGTATACTTTCTTAACTATCAAAAAACTTATAATAGTAATTTTAACTTCAGTTTTTTGAAATGCAAGAAGGAGGCTTGGCTTATCACCAAACAATCCTCAGACTTTTTATCCTACCATGCAGCGGTCACCCAATTATTTCAAACACATATAATATGAATGACTTATTTTAAGAAAATTGGAGGCTAGCATCCATGAATCCCTATTATTTTGACACGAACCATCCTTATCACTCTTATCGTCAAACTGCCGAAAGTTATGGTGCTAAAGGAGCTTTAAATGCTGCATCACTAACATTACCTGAGATGCTAACTTTTGCATTGCAGGACGAATTCCTAGCACAACAGAGATATCAGAATGTACTTTTAAACTTTGGATATGTGCGTACCTTTGCTCAAATTCAGGAGGCGGAACTGAGACACATTAATGCATTACTACCTCTCTTTAATCGATATCAGGTACCAGTACCGCAAGATATTTCAAGTATGTTCATTACGACACTGGAAACGATTAAAAATGCTTTTGCAGAAGGTGTTCAAGGAGAAGTCGACAATATCAATATGTACGAGAAATTTCTCGCACAGAATATCCCCTCTGATGTACGCATGGTATTCACACAACTGCGCAATGCATCATTGAACCATCTGGCTGCTTTTGAAAGAGGTTTAGCACGAGATTGATAGAGGACAGGAACCTTGTCCCACCAACCTGTCAAATTGTAACTATTGTAGTCTACCTAAACAGAAGAAGTAATCGCCCCAGCACCAATTGGTAAGCGATTACTTCTTCTGCTACAATTTTATATTGGTCAACCGCTCTTTATGCGGTCTGTAGTTGTAGGTATCGAGTAGTTGAAGCTAATCGATACCTTATTCTTATTAAATATTTATACTGTCAATATAGACGAGGATTCTCCTGGGGCAAGAAATCTCTGCTTCTAAGAAAAACATCGGCCTGGAATCTGTGATAATACATAGAATCCTAATAGAACTAAAGACCTGTCCGGGACGATGAACCTGTCCCTATTGTCCCACAACCCTCTTAAACACATAACTTACCTTATCATAGTCCATTTTCTCTTCATAAAAGCGATGTGCGTTCTCCCGTTTCAACCCGGATGATAATGCGACACTTTCATAGCCGTTGTCCTTTGCCCATTTATGTACATATGAAAGCAACTTCTCACCATATCCGTTTGAACGATTGTTTTCGCTGGTAACTAAATCACAAACCCAAACAAAACGGCCATAATAAAGCGTAATCATTGGTTTGAATCCAGTGACTGCAACAATTCCCTCCTGGTCATACAATGCAAATAATCTGTACATATCTTTTTCCTGGGCCTCAGTAACTAATTCCAAGTAAGTTTTTTCATCCAAGTGAGTACGAAGCTGATTCATAACTGGAAATGCTTGAACAATCTCTTTGCGTGATATAAGTTCTTTAATTTTTAATGTGTCCACTTTTAAAACTCCTCATCTAGTTTCCTGCTTTGATTCCGCCACCTAATAAATCCTTACTCCATATTATCAAAGCCTGCTATAAGAAGGAATCCTACAAGATTGATAGATTCGCTAACTAAAACTCTGAATCCGAGAACGGATTCAGAGTTTTTTGTGTAAACATGATATTTTAAATGTTCTACTTAATTTCAACAACAATTTCCCCTGACCTAGGCATCCATGAATGATAGCCATACAAAATTAGTCTTTCAGCGTCTTTTGGAACTTCATAAGTCAGTAATATTTTTAGTTTCCCTGGTCTCCGAAGGGATATTTTGTTCCAATTTTCCGCCTCTACTACCTCATAATCAATCGCCTCATATTCATTACCTTGTTCATCGAATAGATGGTAACCAAGATGAGGCTGGTATTGGGTGCCGCCTGATTCACCACCTCTACGTATCCTCTCAGATGCTACAGTAATCAGGTCAGTATCATCACTTTCAGGTTGAATACCTTCAGGGTTTGAAACCAAATTAAAGGCAGTCACCTCATCTTCTCCATACTCAAAAGGCTCCCCTAGCACATAAACTCTGTAAGCATTATCTATTTTATCTTGAATAAAATCCCTTTCAGAGTCATCCTTTTCCAATTCTTCCTCTTGTGGTGATTCCTCTTCTATTTGCGAGAAGCTTTCCTGCACGTCCCCAGTTGTTCCTTCTGCCGCTGATGTATCAACGGGTTTAGAAGTAGCCGATTTCTGTACATCTGGAATCGCCTGTGTAAGTACAATTACAATGCCCAAAAACAAACATGTTCCAGTCACACCAAACGCATATTTAAAACTTTTTTCGGTTTTTTTAGAATTGAACAACCCACCATTTAGTCCTTGATACGGTTGAATTTTTCCGGCTTTTTGGGCTGGCAGGATCGCGCCGATTATTCCCGTAACAACTGGGATTAGAATAGTCGCAAGGAAAAACGGAATTTGTTCAACCGGAAATTGCCCATACATACCATAAATCATACCAAACGCAATCCCTAATCCAATCACTCCAGCGAATAATCCGTTTAATCCGCCTTCGATTAACACAAGCATTCGAATCGTATGATTTTGCCAGCCGACCGCTTTTAATACCGCTAATTCCGGTTGCCTCTCCGCTACATTTTGCCAAATAATTTCTGCTGTTGTAAGGATCGCAATTGCAATCGCAACGCCCATCGCAATATAATGCATGGTGCCTACTTCCATGGCGACATATTCCCCAAGCCATGTAGTAAACATCGTGCCCCGAAGCTGAAGGGTAATAAATAAAAAGAAAATCAGCAGACTTGTTGGCAGTGCAATTGAAATGATAGATAATATACTGCGTTTCCACTTCGAGAGTAGGTTTTTTAAACTCATACGGAAGATTGTCGTCGTCTTAAATAACCGACTGCCACGATTCGTCACTTCTCCAGCCTTCATCGTTTCGTACGGTGATATTTTACGTACCAATACACCTGGAATAAAGGTACCTAATACATATATAGTAATACCAAGAATCCCTATGAGAAACAGACGCAAAGCCGATGTCTGGATATCACTCATCACATAAATGGACCCCAGAATAAGCCAACTAATCAGTGATACAAACAGTCCAATGAGTGCGGCCTCAATAAATAAAAGTTTCGTTAATTGATTGGGTCGCCAGCCGACCGAAAGTAAGACAGCAAATTCCTTTTTCCTTGCGTACATCATGATGATGTTAGATGAAAAGACATAAACAACTGCTACTAGAATTACACTTCCAATTACACCGGACATCCCAATTTGTGATTCTTTGAAAATAGTAACCGATGAACCGAGTTTAATCCATGGCTGTTCTACCCATCCAAGGTTTTCTTTTTCTTCCACCCCAGGTATGTGGGCCAACGCCGGCTGGGGAGAGGATCCCAAGGTAACATCGGTAATCAGCCCAGTTGTATCTTCAATATCCTGAGCCACTTCCTGAAGAAGCTGTTCACTATCCTCTGTTAATTCTTCAACTCCATTCACCTTGAGACGAATTGCTGAAATCGGTGCATCTCCTAAGACTTCTGCCGCCGCATCTATCGTTGTCAGCATTAATGGCGGTTTGGTCAAAAATCCATATGGGTTGTTAAGTGGTTTCATTAGCTGTGGCGGGTTAACCGGCTGTTCATGTTTGTCCAGTACCCACTTTGCTTTGGAAGGGAAATAGGTTTCCATTGGCAATTCTGTTAATGGATCTTTAGAAACATCCAACTCCCGTGGATCAAATACTCCCTTAAAGTCTAATTGTAGCCTTGGCCATTTTGAGCTATCATCACTGAACATGGAAATTGGACGGTACGCATGATTTACAGCGAGTAAAGATTCCTCTGGGACAATATATGGTTCTACCTCATAGGCAAATGGCCATCGATCTCGGAAAGGACTTCTTACTTCCCGATAATTAACAGAGGACGGTCTGAATGGCATCCAATTAAAGCTCCCGGATAAATAACTTCCATCACTTATTTGATTGACAATTTTCTGGTGAGTATCTTCCGTGGTGTGTATAAACTGATCTACCCGTTTCCCTGGCTGTTTTTCCAAATAGTCTTCTCCACCATATTCTTTCACTTTCTTCATCGTGGACGATGGATCTCCCTTAAAAGAAATGTTCAGTTTTTCAACGGTTGTCCTTCGTTTACCATCCACAAATTCCTTATTACTCATGATGACAGGAATCTTTGTATCAAGTTTAACCTGTTCCACTTTATCTTCGTCTGATAAGAACTGACTATTGCCATCTTTAATTATTGCTTCATCAATTCCTACAAGTGCCGACTCAGTCTCTGGGTCAATGCCAGCAATCAGGACTTCGGTTCCATATTCAAACATACCATCAAAATAGGTGACTCCATATTCACCTGCACTCTTCTCTTTTATCCCTCCCCATCCTTCTGTAAAATAATATGTGTACTCGTCTGTAATTTGTTCCACACCAGTATTAGTAGTATTTTCTATCGTCACTCGGTAAATACCTGGCTCAGTATAAGTAACACTGTCAAGTTGAATAGAGTTTCGCATATACCCCATCATCGCGATAGGAGCCGCAACCTCAACATCCGTCATGGTTTTAATTTTTTCATATTGATCGAGTGTAATACCGCCATCCAAACCACTGAGATAATTAGGCTCCAACAGATTCCGGTCCTCTGTGACACTGCGGGAATCAGGAGGACGAACGACAATATGATACGACGATTTCCAGCGTTTTTGTAATTCATCAACGACAGTTGCATTGCTTGCTTGCGTGATACCCACTAAATAACTAAGTCCGATACTAACAATTAGCGCACCAATAATTAGTAATATAAAACGTTCCTTATTGCGCCACCATGAATTCCATATAAATTTAAGCATGGACTTCACTCCTGGTATCGCTGATTATTTTCCCATTTTTCATTTCAACAATCCGATCTGCTCTTGATGCTAATTCATGATCGTGCGTCACATAAATAACACCACATCCTTTTTCTTTATTTAGCGTAGTTAACCGATTGAAAATAATTTCCCCTGTATCGGTGTCGAGGTTTCCAGTCGGTTCATCTGCAAGCAGCCAGCTAGGTTCATGGACTAAAGCACGGGCAATCGCAACACGTTGCTGCTCACCACCGGAAAGCTGAGCAGGTAAGGAATTAAATTTATCCTCCAGCCCCACTTGGATTAATAAGTTTTCTGCTCGCTCTTTTTTGTCATAAGATACTTTTCGCGAAAATAATGGAGACATGACGTTCTCTATTGCCGTCAAAGTAGGCAGAAGGTGGAACTGCTGAAAAATAAAACCGATGTTTTCAAACCGAAAATCAGCTAGGTTTTTCTGATTTAACTTTATGATTGAACTATCACCATAAAGAATTTCTCCATCTGTAGGTAAATCAAGTGCGCCGAGTAAACTAAGCAAAGTTGACTTCCCTGAGCCAGATGGTCCAACTATTGCAACTAATTCACCTTCTTCAAATCGAACATTAATATCCTGTAAAGCATATGTACTAATCCCATCACCTTGAAATACTTTGTTTACACCCTTACATTCCATTACATTTGTAACCATTGATATCCCCCATTCAAATAATACTTAGCTCGCTCTCTAATTATTTGACGACACACCAGGAAAAAGGTCCCATTATTACGGAATGGCATAAACTGTAGTGGTATTTGTAATTGATTAGTAAACTTGGCTTATCGCCAATCCCTAATGGCGAAAGCCTTAGTTGCACTTATGCATTAAGAAAGGATTTATATTCTTATCTGCAAATAAAAAAATCTCAATTCAATGAGCTGAGATTTTCCTTCTATTTAATTCAATTGCTTCTTCAACTAGGCACCCAGTAGTGTAATGAAGAATACTATATAAAATGCTTAAACATCTGAATTGTAATTCACCAAAAAGGGTAAAAATAATGAACTTAGAATACCTAAAAGAAAAATTTACAATACACCAACAACAATATATAAAGGACGAATAACAAAATGCCTCGAGCGTAAAGCTTTTTCAAGCTTTGTTCCGCACATACTGCATTGTATTGCCCTATTAGAAAACCATAGTGAAGTATTGATTTTTCCCCTCCAAAATTGATGTTACAGACATTACATTTTGGCAGGTTCATTAGTACTCCTTAAATCAAGTCATCTTTATCCAGTATAGTAGGCACTCTGGAACAAATGAAATTTTATCGTTTACATTATAATTTAGTATCAATACAGATTAATACTAAAATCCAGAATCATTCTTGAACAATCTCTCCAGTTACTTTAAGTAAAGAATGTCACATTTTTAAATTATTGTTTGCTCATGTATTCCCTTTTCAAAATTCCCATGGTGATTATGTCGTGCCATTTACCATTTCTATATAAACTCTCTCGCATTACTCCTTCTTTCTCAAATCCAAGTTTATTATAAATATGTATTGCTCTTTCGTTAAGAGAGAATACCCTAAGTGAAACACGATGTAGATTTAATTCTAAAAAAGCATATTCAAGTAACATCTGTAGAGCTTCAGTACCATATCCCTTACCCCAATATTCCTTTTCGCCAATATCAATAATACATTCAGCATTTCTATTTTTTGTATCGATATTAATTAGCGACGTTACACCAATTGCAGTATCGCTTTCCCTCTCCTCAATGATATAACTCTTAGAAGATATTGAATTAAGAATTATATTTTCTACAAAACTTCTTGTTTCATCAAGAGAATATAAATCTAATGATGTGCTTGTTGTTTTCATTACATCCAAATCATTTCTCCAAGAATGATACTTTTCAATGTCAATTTCCATCATTTTTCGAAACTGAAGTCTTTTTGAGCTTAACATATAAACTTATCTCCCTTATATTTTTTACTTACCTCTCTCTTCAATCATTAAGCTATTTTCCTTCGCCCTCAATGATTGAAAAAAGATATTATTAATGCAAGATAATTTAGGCGTTTACAATGACGGAGGGCTATCAGACATTGTGTTAGCGAGAATTATATATATGAGTAAATTAGCAGGTAAAAAAATAAATATTAGTCTCACTGCAAATGAAGATATACCAAAAAACTCAGCTATACCCCCACAAACACCAGATAAAGACTTATCTGTTGATGATTTTCTTAATTTGTTTTGCAAACTAATTCCCCCTTTCATATTTCTCAAAAGACATATTCCTTGAATTAAAGATCCTGTTAATTATAATTATTAAATTGGTTCTTCCATCTCCCTTTTTAACATCCATTCTCCATTAGTAAGTTGCCAGTTTTCAATAGTGAACAGTCTCGCCAATACTTTCTTTTCTCTTTCTATCAATTGTTCATAAAATACAACAGCATTATTAATATCCTTTAAACGAATAACCCTATTTTTGAATTTCTTTTTAGCTCCTGATAATTGCTTAACAGACTGTTGCATTCCACTTACCGCCTCTTTCCTATTGAAAATAATCGGTTTTTCGTTAACACCTTTGAAAAAAGCAACATAATAATCTTCAGCCATTCTTTCTAAAGATGATGTGTCACCTGAAATCATTGCTTCATTCCAATTCATGATAAATTCATCGTGCATTTTAGTAAATTCATTTAACTGGTTATCCATTTCAAACTTTTCCCCCTTTAATTTTTAATGTTTGTTTTAGGTAACGGAACCCATTGTAATTTTCTACTCGACATTTATAGGGCCGTTTTATTCATCAAACTTCACGATATAATATCTGTCAAAGGTTTCAACAAAGTACCAGTCCTCGAATTCGATATGCCAGCCTTCATTTTTGGGAAATACATAGGTGTTGGCAAATGTCACTGATCCTCCACCTCGAATGATACCGGATTTCCAGCCATCATTCTCTATTATCTTAGTGTCATATGGGTTCATTTCCTCACCATTCGAGGAAACCAAATCAAAAGCAAGCGGGTTAACATCGGAGACCCCAGTAAATGTTGATGTAAATGTTATAGGAATCGTAAGCACTTCCATACCTTCTTCAATCTTTGTGGTGTCGACCGATGGGGGTGTTTGAATTGGATCACCAAAAAAAAGAGTTTTATACTGCCTATCCCATACTTTTTCACCTAGCTGAAAAGTAAAATACTCGTCTTCATTCGCATAATCCTGAGCAGTATTTTCAAAAAAAGGGTTTATTAACACAATTAATAAAGATAAGGCACATGCCAAAATGAAACCATTTCCAATACTTTTGTACATTATTCTATTTTTCTTTGGCTTATGACCTTCTGCAATTTTCATTTGAATCGCTCTTTTATCATCCTCGGTAAAAACATTTTCTTCTCCCATATATTTGTTTAAACTTTTCTTAACTCTCCTATTCAATGTCCACACCTCCCAGCAGTTTTTTTAGCTTTCCTCTTCCACGTTGCAACCTTGTTTTTACAGTGGATTCATTCAATCCAAGAGTATCCCTTATGTCAGCAATCTGCATCTCCTGGTAATAAAAAAGAATTATAATTTCCCGGTATTTAACAGGAAGTGAAAGAATAGATTTTGCTACTAACAATTCCTCATCATTTTGTATCATTTGGCTTTCAGGATTATCATCTATAGTAACTAAATATTTTTCTGGTAAGTTATTAATTAATTTCACTTTTCGAAAGTTCCAGGATTTAATAAAGTCTTTGCATTTATTGATTGCAATACTGCATATCCATGTCTTTAAACTTGATCTCTGTTCAAATGTCTCTAATTTTAAATAAACGATTACAAAAACATCTTGGGTAAGATCCTCGGCCACAGACCAGTCACGAACATATGTATATATTAACCTTTTTACTGACTCACCGTATGTTTCCATAATCTCGTTAAAAGAGATCATTTCCCCACTGATCAAGTCCTCTTCTTCCATCAAGCAACCCCTCCCGCCTTTATATTTGACGACACACCATACATTAAGGTCCCACTATAAATACAAATGCAAAATTGGATATTACAAATTAACTCACGGGACGATGGACCTGTCCCTCCGTCCCAGTATAGAAATTGGATGTTTGCACATAATATTATTGTGTACATACAACTACATAGAATCTTTTGGAGGTAATATTATTATGACTACACAAGCGAATTTAACAGCATCAGAAGTTGCAAATCTATGGTCTGCTTATAATGATAATGCTGCTACGATTATCAAGATGAAATATGTATTGGCTATTATGGAAGACAACGAAATACGCCCTATTGCAGAAAAAACACAGCAATTTGCTGAACAAAATATTGAACAGATTAAACAAATTTATGAAAATGAAGACCACGCAGTTCCTGTAGGTTTTACAGATGCAGACGTAGATTTAACGGCTCCACGTCTTTTTGCAGATACTTTCTTTTTAGTATTTTTACAAAACAAATTTACCATGAACTTAACTTCCTATACCATGGGACTGACTCATTCAACTCGTTCTGATATACGGGACTTTTTCACACAATGTATAGATACTTCTGAACAAATTTATAATGAAACAACAGACTTAATGCTCTCAAAAGGAATCTATGCAAGATCACCATTCATTCCAGTACCAAAAACGGTCGATACAATAGAAAGACAAAATTTCTTAACAGGTTGGCTGGGAAACCGTAGACCTTTAACCGCAATTGAAATTGACCAATTGTTTTTTAATATACAACGTAATGCTATTGGTCACGCATTGCTAATAGGTTTCAGTCAAGTTGCCAAGGCTAAAGAAGTGCGGGAATATATGCGTCGCGGTGCTGATATTGCAGAGAAGCACATAAAGGTTTTCAACTCTGTTTTAACGGAGGAAGATTTGCCTTCATCCATGATTTGGTCTTCTAATATTGAAGAAACAACAGTTTCTCCTTTTTCAGATAAATTATTGATGTATGAAGTTGCTGGAACTACACAAGCAGGTGTTGGTTATTATGGACAATCATTGGCTTCCGCTCAAAGGCGTGACCTGGGTTCCCACTACATGCGAGTGTTAGGTGAAAGCTTAGAATACGGTGAAGACGGCGCAAATATCACCATTAAACACGCTTGGCTGGAGGAACCACCACAGGCGGTAGATAGAAGAAGAAAAATATAAAAAATTTGCATAAACTGATCTACTTATTTTTACGTTTCCAGCTTTTTTGCAGCTTCCGTATATAAATAATTTGGCCAATGTGATAGGCGTTATGTGTTGTTGCATTTCCGAGTAACTCCCACCACTTTGCAGTGACTGGAAATCCTTTCACATTGTTTTCTACATTTTCTTCAGTCAGGAAATCTTGCCATTTTATCAAAACCTCTATCAAACGGTTTCTAAGATTATCAAAGGTTTGATTTTCTGAGATGATAAAGCTTTTATCGTTTTCTATAGAAGGAACAGCTTTAACATCAGATTTATCAAACCTAGTTTGCCATGTTTCATTCCAGTAGATAATGTGTTGTACAATTTCAGCAATGCTATGACAATCTTCATTAGGCTTCCAAAATGCTTCTTCTTCTGTCAAACCTTCAACTGATTCTGTAAATGGGCGGTACCAGCTAGGGTCATTTACGTTTTCTAAAAACTGATTTAATAAAATATCTTTTACATGTGACATCCCTTTCACTCCTTCTGCAATTTTGGGTTAGAATATATAATTAGCCACCTTTATATTAATTCGGTTTATCTTTAGAAACTCCTTTATTAAATCTGCAGACCCTAACTATTGTAGAGCTCCAAAATGTCATTTGCTTTTTTTGCTAATATGCTCTGTAAATGCACCGGTGAATGAACCCTAATTTGATTGCCAAACCCCAGAATGAAATTAACAGCTTCTTCTTCAGTCGGAAATTCAAGACTTAACTGTACCCATTTACTGTTTGGCTGCTTCGTTGATTCGTGTAAGTGTCTAACAAAACGGCCCGTAAACATAATGCGGTTAATGATCTGTCGAGATACTTCTACCTCCACTTGATACGCAGGCAAATTTTGAATAAACGCTTTCTTGGATTCTTTCCAGTATTGTGACAAGATAAATCCGCCGGGCCTAGTAAATGACTCTTCCAATACGGTGAAATTTATAATACGTGATAGCCTGAAATTTCGATATGAATTTTGAGAATTAATAGCTATTACATACCACGTACTTCCTTTTAAGACTAAACCAAGTGGATTTATCATGTAAGTTTTCATTTCATTATCCGCTTTTTTATATTCCATTGTTACTTTTTTATTTTCCATAACTGCTTGTTGGATAAACTTCATAGATCCTATACTTTGTTGTGAACCATGCCATGTATCTGTGTCGATATATATGCGTTCCCATAAGTTGGCAGCATTCTGCCTTACATGATTAGGTACAGATAACAATAATTTTTGTTTCATCTCTTCTGTTGATATATTCAGATTTAAGTCTGATAGAACTTTTTCAGAAGCTGGCAGGAATAAAGATATAATCTCTTTTTCTGTTAACCAGCTCAGTTTATTTTTCCACTCATCAATAAGTCGCCATCCACCTGCTTTTCCTCTTTCAGAAAATACTGGTATTCCTGCAACACTTAAAGATTCCATATCCCTATGAATAGTTCTTTCCGACACCTCTAATTCATTAGCTAACGTCCTTGTAGAAGTCGTTTCTCCGTGCTGCAGTAATATAAGTATTTTAATTAGCCGCTCAGCTTTCATAAGTCCACTCCTAAAATTATTTTTCAATCATGACAAAAGGTGTCATATTAAATAGTATATAATTCTAGTAACAGATTTGAAAGGAATGATTATATGAGTACGTTAAACGGAAAGATCGCTGTTGTTGCTGGTGGAACTAGAGGAGCCGGTCGGGGAATTGCTATTAAACTGGGGGAGGCAGGTGCAACTGTTTATGTAACAGGAAGATCCACCAGACAGGAAATGTCACCTATGCAAAGAAAAGAAACAATTGAAGATACAGCCAAATTCGTTACGGATGCCGGTGGACACGGTATCCCCATACAAGTCGATCACACTGAGGAAAAACAAGTCGAGGGCTTATTCAATCGTATTAATAAAGAGCAAAATGGACAGCTTGATATATTAATTAATGACATCTGGGGAGGTGATCCACTTACAAACTGGGAAAAGCCATTTGGCGAGCATGACTTGCAGGACGGATTGCAAATACAAAAACAAGCAGTCCAGTCACACATTATTACTTCTCATTATGCAGTCCCACTAATGAAGAAAAACAACAAAGGATTAGTCATTGAAATTACAGATGGTACAGACAATACATACCGTGGAAACTTATACTACAGTCTCGCTAAAATTTCTAATATTCATTTGGCACAGGCCCTGGCTGCTGACCTTAAAAACTATAGAATAACGTCAGTTGCAGTAACACCTGGATTCCTTCGTTCTGAAGCGATGCTCGATTTATTTGGCGTAACAGAGGAAAACTGGCAGGAAGGCGCAAAAGTAGAAAAGCATTTTATTGCCTCTGAGACTCCTTTTTATATCGGAGAAGCAATAAAACACCTTGCCTTAGACACAGATGTTAACCGATTTACTGGGAGCGTTTTAAGTAGCTGGCAACTCTCCGAAATATATAACTTTACAGATATTGATGGAACTCAGCCTCATTGGGGTAATTACTTTGAGGAGAATGTGAATTAGAAAACTTAGCTTATCGCCAAGCTTTAATATAGATAAGCCTTAGATGCGCTTATGCAGTCAGAAAGGATTTATACTTCTTAACTGCTAAAAAGTTTGATTTCTAAACAGAGGCACTTGTGAGTTATAATACAGAGATTCACAGTTAAAATTCACGTGACAGTAAAAATGGCTTGTGGAAATATCCAAGCCATTTTACTTTCTAATATCTGTTGTACAACTAATAAATAATTTTTAGAACAGGTTTCAATAAAGCCCTATTCTTCTTAAGCCTCCTTCAATGCTTTTATGTTAATTTTCTTCATTTGCAGCATTGCTGACATAACCCTACCTGCATTTTCAGGGTCTGGATCATCAACATTTCGGTTAAGACTGTCGGGACTATTTGCCAGGACACACCATACTTATCTTTAAGTCAACCGCACTGTTTCGCCTTTTCATCTCCGCCTTCAGAAAGATTATCCCAGTAGTAATCTACTTCTTCCTGTGACGCACAATTGACAATAAATGAAATTGCTTCATTAAATTTGAAATGTGGACCACCATTTAACGCAACAAAATTCTGACCTTCCAGCTGAAAATCCACTGTTATTACAGTTCCCTCTTCTTGACCGTGAATTTCATATCCTTCTTTTCCATTGTATTTACTATTCGACAATAACCCCCTAATTCCCTTTCCTTTTTTACGTAAGATAAATCCAGTATATTATTCAATTAATCCTTATTAGATACGAAAAGAGCGCCGATTCTTATTCAAGAATGGCGCACGATTGAGGAAGATCATTTCAAAGACTATATCAAAAGTAAATGGTAATCCTTTATTTCAACCAATGGCTTGGTTTTTCTAAATAGTCGGGAATTTGAGTGTGATTATCACCTTTTGCAGAATTGATTTGTGACTGTGTTAGAAAAAGAGCTTCTTTTAAATTAGCGCCACTTAGCTCTGCGTCTCTAAGGTCAGCCCCAATAAAATCAGCCTTTCTCAAATCACTATGGCTTAAATTAGCTGCAATCATTAGCTTACCTCTAAAATCTGCTCCTTGTAAATCCAACCCTTTTAGGTTTGCTCCTAAGTAATCTAAGTCTTTCTTTTCTCTTTTCTTTTTACTCTTATTAATAAGGTCTGCACGATACAATTTGCTTGTCTCTATCAATAGAGCGTTCACATTGCTTCTATGTGCAACAATATCTATTTCTAATATCTCCTTAGGCGTTTTTATGGTTAGATCAACCGTTTCTTCGTAGATCTTTTGCAGGCTAGGTTGAAATGATTGGGTTTCCTTTAGACCCAAAGCTTGTTTCAGATACCAGAGCATTTCATGCAATTGTTGCACGATAGGGAATACGGCGAACATTTCTTCAGCACGTTCTGATTCCTTTCGCCAGTCTTCACCCTTATAAATAACCTGTGAAACACGCTGTCCAGCGCCAAAACACTCATAAGCTACACAACCACGAAAGCCTTTATCTCTTAATTGGTCATGTATTGAACACAGATTGTTTGAACATAAATGTCGGCAAGGTTCTCCACCGTCTTTGTTGAACGGAAAATCTGCTGATTCCGCATAAGGCAATGCTACACAGCACAACCCAAAGCAATT
Organism: Virgibacillus salinus; assembly: GCF_900102415.1. Taxonomy (NCBI): domain Bacteria; kingdom Bacillati; phylum Bacillota; class Bacilli; order Caryophanales; family Bacillaceae; genus Virgibacillus; species Virgibacillus salinus. The sequence goes on along the minus strand of NZ_FNKD01000003.1, from coordinate 631,219 downwards.
CTTACAATCTGAATGTAAATCTTCAAACATTATTAAACACTTCCTGTAATTGCATAGAATATTTAAAGTATGTATGAAAAAGTAAACTGTTAATATTTTCAATTTTAACGCAGTCCGGGTAGAAATCAACCCTTAAACACTAAAATTAAATCGGCTTTAAGTTCTCTTAAGTTTTTATTATATCAGTTTTAAGGATACTCATATAAATTCGGTTTACATATTTTCCGTTTTTAAAGACCTCATCCCGTAGTACACCATCTTTATAAAAACCTACCTTTTCATAACAACGAATTGCTCCTATATTGTCTGAGTCAACAGTAAGATAAACTTTGTGTAAATTTAAACGACTAAATGCAAAGTTAACAAGAATTTCGACTACCTCAGTTCCATAACCCTTTCCCCATTCTGATTTTTCTCCAATCCACAATCCTAACTCAGCATTGCGATTTCACGGATTAATCTTATACAATTGTGCGTTCCCAATGGACTTATCCTCTTTATTAATAATTGTAAAGTAGACACTTTTATCATTTGATTCAGCATACTTTCGTGTCTGGTCTCCATTCCCAGATGGTAAAGTTGAGTTGATTTCAGGGTCTGATAACCATTTAAACCGAAGTCCCAATCTTCTTCAACAACTGGTCGGAGTGTTAATCTTTTACCTTTCAGCATAAACCACCCTAACTTTTTCTTCTTAAACTATCCTGCTTCTTTAACGCAATAAGGGCTGTATCCCTTAATCAAGATAAGCACCCTTTAGTTAAGCAAGACAAATAATTTTATATCTCTTTTATCATCATAACATTTGTAGTTTGATAGCCTAGTTTCTCATATAGACCTCTTGCTACTTTGTTATGACCAAAAACGTGAAGTCCTATTTTCCTTAAACCCAATTTTTTTCCCATCATTTCAATTTGATTCATTGCTTCCTTACCATACCCAAGTCCCTGATATTTTTCTAAAATCCTAATATCACGGATAAATCCGTTCTCGTTATTCTTTTGTTCAAGCCATACTGCTCCTATTGTTTGACCTTCATTTAGAATAGAATATAAAAAATTATTTTCGGTGGTCTCACCTTTGGGCAAAAGTTTTTCATATTCCTCTCTCGCCTTACTAATAGACTCTTCTTCATTCCAATTATTAGATAATACTTTTTCTTTAGCATAACTTTCTACCGCTGATTTAAGATATATTTGAAATTCCCCAGAATTCATTAACATTAAAGTAACCAATGCTTCCCCCCTAAAAATATACTGACTCTTCTTGAACAACCCTGCTGCTGTAGTTGAACAAGGATGCAATGCCTCATTCAAGGAAAGCACCCGTTAATGCAATAAGAACAAGTATATATAAGCTGAACAAAAAACATTTATTTGTTATGTTTCCTATCTTTTATAAATAAACCAATTAGTGTAGGGATAAAACCAAAAACCAAAATAAAAAATTCGTTTCCAAAAAATCTAATTCCAGGCTCATTTTGTATGTAAAGTGGAAGTAACATCAGTGCAATACCGAGCAACATTACTTTTATAGAACCCACAATATTTCCCCTTATTTTTTTATCAATCCTGCTGCTATTGTTGTACTAAAGCACCCGTTAATTTAAGTACACTATTTCACAAGGTTCTTATGTTTAGCGTTTGTATCTATTGACCCCTAATCTAAAGTAAGAACTCACATTCTTTTTAAGATAATCTTCTTGGAAAATTCCCCAAACAGCACAATCCTTATATTGATTTTTTGAATTACGTATCATATGTTTGATTATTCCTTCTTTTACCATTCCTACTTTACTCATGATTTTTCCAGAAGCAGGATTGTCAGTATTATGTGATGCGGAAATCTTGTGTATGTTCATGTGCCTAAAACCAAAATCCACAACATCTCTTAAAGCTTCAGTACCATAACCTTTGTTCCACCACTTATATCCAATGGAATAACTTACCTCACAATTTCCAGTGGAACTGTCAAAATCATATAAATCAATTTCTCCAATTAATTCACCACTGGATTTTAATTCAATTCCCCAGTAACAAAATTCATTAGATTCATATCCACTAACAATCTTAGCTACTCTCTCAACTGTTTCCAAAATAGACTTGTGTGCTGCATTAATTCTATTGTCTGTTACTCGTTCATCTGAAATCCAGTTATCAAAGACACTTTGTGCATCGATGTGTTCCATTCTTCTAAGGGTTAGGCGATTGGTTTCTATTTTCGGTGTTCCTCCATATATAATCAAATTTTCACCTGCTTAAAATTGTTGTTAATAATCCACTAGAAAATACATAAAAGTTCTTCAAAACTTTCAATTACTTTATCATATTGACTTACTTGCCCAAATCCGTATTCAGCATATATAAAAGGAATTTCAGCAAATCTGGCTGCTTCTAAATCACCCTCTGTATCTCCTACATAAACCGGATTTGACAAGTTATTTCTATCAATAACTAAGATAATATTTCTCCCTTTTGACAGGGCGGTTCTCCCAGGGTTTTCAAAATCAAATAAATACTTTTCAAGTTTATGGTACTTGTAAAAAGTTTCTATGTAGCAATCTTGGCAATTGCTAACAATGTATAGTTTGTATTTTTGAGAAAGCTTTTTTAGGACATTCTCTACATTTTGATAGAGAACACCGCCATTTTTCTCTAAGAAAGAATGTTCTACTTCGCAACAATCTTCTAGTTGTAGCCGTTCCTTATAACATAGGGTAGGAAAGAGTTTCCTACTTATTTCATTCATCTGTAACCCCATTGTATCTTCAAAGTCTTTCCTAGTTAATTCACTTTTTATTGATTATTTTTACTTATAACGGTGTTCCAAGCACTGAGCACTGTGTCTATTGAATCCCATGGTTCCATCATAAATCAAAAATAATGCTATCCAATTTATTTTTTCTCCCCTTCAAAGTAGTTTTTATAACTTATTTTTTCTTCTACAGCTTATATTATAGGATAGCTAGTTTAACTATTACTCCTTTTTGAAGTAACCTGCGTCGTTAGTTGAATAAGCTCGTTCTGTTTTTCTATCTATATTTTAACATAAAATCCCAGAAAACCTTTCCAAAATATAGAACAACTCACTATTAGCATCGCATATCACATTTAAAGCAACATTGCTTTTAACACTCGTTTTCACAACTTAAATCCACACTGTACATAATTTTATGTACGTTTGTTAAAAAGGTTGCTATTAACTATGTCAATCTGGGTGTTAAAAACAGATAAACGTTGTCATATCAATAAAAAAGGGTACGAAACGCTATGCGATTTGTACTCCTTTTTAGTGTGATATTTATTGTTTTCTCTCCCTTACTGAACCCGTTACTTTTAAAGGAAGGTGCTCAAAGTAGTACGATTCTCTCTACTAGTTAGTCTTACGTGATATGAAAACAACCTCCATCAACGATTTCAATCTCAGGATACTTTTGTATATCATCCATTAATTTAAATAAAGCAGCATCTTTCTGTTTCGCTTCGATCATACAGTCAATTTGCGAAACAGTTCCTTTTATTTCCCGCAAAAAATCCATAAACATCGCACTGTCCACATAGTCAGAGTGGGCGCGAAATTGTTTATCTGACTTGGGACTTGAAATATGCATTTTCACAGGTACAGTGGAGGAATCCCACGTCTGAACAACGCGCTCCCAATCTTCACGCCAGTTTTCTGATTCTGTGTGATTTGCAAGGTAGTGATGATAATCAAACACCATCGGTACAGCCAGCTTCTCACTTAGATATAATGTATCGGAAAGTGTGAAGACCTTATCATCATTTTCCAGAATGATCATGCTTTGTAAATCAGGCGACACAAATGCCCAATTATGAATAAATTGCTCGAGGGCTTTTTCTTTATCTCCATATCCCCCGCCAACATGCAGCACACAGCGATGTTCAGGATTAACTCCCATCCCCTGCAACAGCCTATAATGCATGCGCAAGCTTTTTATCGAATTTTTTAAAACATCTGGTCCAGGCGAATTCAACAGTACAAAATGATCAGGGTGAAAATCGACCCTGACATTAGTATTACGTGTAAGAAATTTTTGTATTTCTTCCAATGATGATTGCACGGATTGAATATAATCCCAGCCTTTAAGATCAGGGTGAGTAGCCAAAGGGACGAGCTTAGAGGATAGTCGAAAAAAAGCAATATCATGCGCCAAATTATGCCGCAGCAATCTGAGACAATTATGTAAATTCGTTTCTGCGATTTGTTCTAATTTCCGGATAGCCGCATCCCTATCGTCTAGTTTTGAAAATCTGGTGTAGGTCATCGTTTTAGACGGTGAAGCATTTTCCAAATGCACGCTCATAGCAACATAGCCAAGACGAACCAAAGTCAATAATCTCATCCCCCTCCAATTTAATCCATACACCAAAATAGGATGTCCAATATAACGAATATTACTCTTAGTGGGACAATAGGGACAGGAACCTTGTCCCGTTTTTAAAAAATAAAAAGAAGTAAACGCCCTTGAGCGATTACTTCTGTCTAGGAATAAGTATAATCTAGCAAAAGAATAGTAAATTAAGCGGGATAAGGGGTTCTGACCGGGACAACCCTACTTCCCGGGCCAGAAGCTCCATTTCCCTAATTTCAGTATAATTGCTGGTGTGAGTATTGTTCGTACTAGGAATGTGTCGATTAGTACGCCTAGTGCGACAACAAAGCCGAACATAAATAGCTCAAGAATTGGCTGGGTTGTTAATACTGCGAACGTCGCTGCCAGGATGAGTCCCGCTGATGAGATAACGCCACCTGTCCGCGCTATTCCCTGCTTCACCGCTTCTTTCAATGAATGATTTTTATATGCTTCCTGAATACGTGATACCAGCATGATGTTGTAGTCAACACCGAGCGCTACCAGGAAGACAAACGCATAAATTGGAATTCTGTAGCTCATTTGCTGCAGATCAAATACGTTTTTAAAAATCAGATCGGAAATTCCAAGTGCTGCGCTATAAGATAATAAAATAGTTGCCATCATATAGATTGGTGCAATAGTTGATCTGGATTGGAAACCTAGCATAATCGTTATAAAAATAGTAACAAGAACCATCACTACCATCGTATCCCGATTATTCAGCGACCTGACATCAAGGTTCTTGGCAGTTTCACCGGCAAAATACAAGTCTGCTTCTTCCTGATTAAACCCGCTATTATCCAATATATCTTCCTTGTTGTCACGCAACTTTTCCATGGCATTCAATACTTCATGGGTATATGGATTTTCCGAGAAAACCAAGGTCAGTTTAGCAGCCCTGCTGTCTTCAGATATGAAGTCCCGATCATTAAACGTAACAGACTCTATCAACCCCTGTTCCTCCAGCTGGGTGACTAACGGATTAATGCTTTCTTTCTCGATAGCATCATTAGATGTGATAACCACCGTTGTTGGTGCGACTTCACCTGGTGTGTATTTTTCCTCGATTAATTCAAACCCTTCCCGTGATGACATATCTTCTGGGAATGATTGTAGTAAGTTATACGAATAACTTATATTAAAAGTGTTCAGGGAAAATAATATCAGCAATGCAAGCACGCTTATGCCCGTAACAAGAGGTTTCCTTGTAACAGCATGGCTGATTTTCTCCCAGACATTATTTGTCTTCACTTGTTTATCTTTTTCAACCCGTGGTATTACTGGCCAAAATGATCTTCTGCCGAATAAGGTAAATAGTGCAGGAACTAGGGTCAATCCTGCTAGTAAAATAAAGAACATGGCAACAGAAAATACTGGTGCAAAATTACGATATGGTTCAAAAATAGCCACGGACAATGTGATGACAGCGACGAGCACAGTACCACCACTAAAGAAAATAGGCTCCCCGACACGACTCATGGCTCGCTTCATCGCTTCATATTTACTTTCCACGGTTTGCAATTCCTCTCGAAACCTAGAGAAGATGAACAACGAATAATCCGTGATCGCTGCAAATAATAAGATCATCATTATCGATAGTGCCTGGCTTTCAACTGTAAACCAACCATTTTCTCCAGCAAGGCCAATCGTGCGGTTGACAACTTCATAAACAATTCCTGAAGCTATCAGCGGTATCAAAGCGAGCAATGGCGAACGGTAGATAACAATTAGAAGCACCAGAATCAGTCCAATAGTCGAAAACAATAAGACCATATCTCCACTAGAAAAAAGTTCAAGTGCATCAGATGAAATCCCAGCTGGGCCCGTAACTGACAACTCTATCCCTTCAGAAAGAGACCCTTGGACCGTTTTCTCCATCATTACGACAAGTTCATTGATTTCATCCATTTCCAGCTCTTCCTCTAGATGGACTGGGAGTACCAGTGTAGTTTCGTCATCTGACAAAAATGACTGTTGCATCTCCATGTTCATTTGGTTAAACGGAATGATACTGTCGATTCCTTCTATTTTCTCTTCGTTTATGGAGGCAAGTCCGTCCCCGACTGCTGCGTTGGACGCCTCATCAAAAGATTTCTTCTGATGAAATACAAGAATTGCAGGCAAAACATCACTGCCCTCAAAATGTTCATTCACTTTTCCGTCCGCAATAACGGATTGTGCATCCCGAGGCAAGCCTGCACCACTGGAATTGCCAGCAAACTCTTTCGCTCCAGGTGCTATAAATCCTAACGCTATCACGATGATAAGCCAGACCGATAAGACAATAATCAAGCCTTGTTTACTGTTGATCATACGAAATAATTGTTTCATAAGAACCTCCTGTAATCTATTTTGACGATAAAGGAGACTAGAAAACTGGCTTATCACCAAGCCTTAGTTGCACTTGTGCAGTAAGAATGTATTTATGCTTTCTTAACTGCCAAAGAAAAAACACCTTCTGTCCCTTTCCATGTATAACTGTAAAACAGGAAAGTGAACAGAAGGTGAATAATACGTTACATTTTCGGTAGTATGACATTAAAAGCTGTTCCTTCGTCCAAAACGCTTCTAACATTAATACGACCACCATGCATATCGATGATTTGTTTAACAATTGATAGACCAAGCCCAGTCCCTTCCGTTGTACGTGTACGAGCATCATCTGCCCGGTAAAAACGCTCAAAAATTTGTCCTTGTTCTGCTGGTGCTAAACCAATCCCTGTATCCTGAAAGGCGATTTCCACTTCCGATTGCCTTTCGATAATGGTCAGTTCGATTGATCCGTCCGGGCAATTATATTTAATCGCGTTAGTAAGCAAGTTTTCCCATACTGTGTACAACATGTCAGGATCACCTGATACAATTACTTCATCAAGGGAATAACTTACCGCGATTTCCTTTTCATCGAGCAGCCAGCGATATTTTTGTATAATCTCTTTTAGTTGTGCAGTAACATCGACCATTTCTTTATTGCGAAAATTCCCCTTTTGTTCGAGTGTTGTCAGAACCAGTAGCTGTTTGGTTAGCATTGACATCCGATTTGTTTCATCATGAATGACTTGAATATAGGCATCTTTATCTTCTTTGGTTAACGTGTTGCTTTCCAGTAACCTGGTGTAGCCCTGAATATTCAACAATGGCGACTGAATATCATGTGACACATTAGATATAAAAGATTTTCGCATTTTATCAAGTTCTCCCAAACGTGCGATCATTTCATTGAAACTGCCTGCCAGTTGACCGATTTCATCCTTGCGATTAATATCAAGATGAACATCGAAGTCCTCTTCAACGACTTTGTTGGTAGCACTGGAAAGCTTGCGGATCGGATTCACCAGCATCCGTGAGCCTATCAACACCGCAATGATACTGAGAATAACCATTACAATGATCATCCAGCCAAGCACAAAATGGACTTCACTGAACAACAACTCGATGTTGGGACGCATAAATAATGCGTAGCTTTCCCCCTGATAAGTAAACGGCACACCTACTGTATTTGTCAGTTCATTGGCAAAAAAACCCGTTACGAACGTTTCTTTCGGGAAATTTTTCATCCCGTGATATACGTCGCCATTCAAAACCTTCTCTTTGACCTCGCTGGCCAATGTCTTGTCCCGAAAGCTGCCACCATAAAACTTTTCCTGACCCGAGCTATTAATGACAAATAATTGATAGCCTGAAGCTGCCGTATGCTTCAGATAGCTGTCCAGGTTGTCCTGCGTTACAGCAAACTCCGCCATCCCTTTAGCAATCTCCATATTCTTACGATCATTTTCCTGTTTCACCGTTTGATGATAATAGGTATTCGAAACCATAAAGCCGACAATAGTGCTGAACAGCATGATTAAAATCGTGGTGATAACGAACTTGGAATAGAGTGTTCTCATGGCTGGCGCACCTCTAATCGATACCCAACACCGCGAACTGTAACAATAGCAATGGCATCGGTCAGTTTAGTTAATCGCTCCCGTATCCGTTTAATGTGGACATCAACAGTACGGTCATCCCCTTCAAAATCAAGCCCCCAAATATTTTCAATCAGATAATTTCGGGTAAAAACTTGATTAGGACGGGAAATCAGTAGCGAAAGCAATTCAAATTCTTTTAGTGGCATTAAAAGAATCTGGTTTCCCACTTGAACTTCATAGCTTTTCCTATTGATGGTGACTTCTCCAACCTTATTAACCATATCACTCTGTTTATCATACCGTCGCAAAACTGCCTGGATACGAAACAACAACTCTTTCGGTTCGAACGGCTTAACAACATAATCATCAGAACCCGAGCGAAAGCCTTTTTCTTTATCGTCCATTTCACCCTTAGCGGTTAGCAGAATTACAGGGATATCGAAATCTTCTCTAAGTTGTTGAGTCAATTGAAATCCATCCATCTCAGGCATCATGACGTCAACAACAGCAAGATCAATATGTATTCCTTCTATACTTTCTAGTGCTTCCATCCCATCACTTGCTTTGAAGACCCGGTAACCTGCCCTAGTCAAATAGATATCTACTAGATTCAAAATGTTCATATCATCATCAACAATTAAAATCGAAGTCATCCCACTCACCCCTCCTACCATTTCATATAATAACCTACCCAACAAATCATTATAAAACCAAAATATGAACAGCAGATGAACAAGGGACAATGGGGACAGGACCCTTGTCCCGCGCCATCTTCCTTATAGAAGGGATGTAGTAGGATGACGACATTTGAAGCATTGAGTTTAGTAGCGCAATTTAGTCTTTCACTAATAGCGACACTGACACTATATTTATACTGTCAATATAGTTGAAGATGTTCACTTCAGTCCCTACATCATCTTTCAATATCAAAAACTTCTGCAAGCAACCTATACGAATGCACTTTTGCTTCAAATTCATAGATATTTGTTATGATCATAAATTCATCTGTCTGATAAAACTCACTGAGACGCATCAGTTCTTTTTTGACCTTTTCCGGTGTTCCGATAATACAGCGATCACGGTTTTTCTTGATTTCGTTTAATTCTTCATCGCTGAATTTTTTATTCTTCACTTCTTCAATCGAAGGAACCTTCGTATCCGCTCCCTTTCCGACACTTAATAGCCACTTGTCCTGACTCAAAGCCAGTTCTTCTGCCTCTTCTTGCGTGTCGGCGCACACAACAAATATACATACCATCGTTTCTGGCTGGTCAAGGCTTGGCGAGGATTGAAAACTGTTTCGATATGCTTCCATAACTGCCTGGCCGTTAGTTGGTTTAATAAAATGTCCAAATACGAATCCAAGTCCTAATTCAGCAGCATTCTGGGCACCTCGTTCCGACAGACCCAGCACCCATATTGGTGGCACACTCTCCAACCGCGGAGCCGCTTTTACCATGCGGTACGGATGCTCTTTTGGTAACGTATTATGCAGAAAACCCTGCAAATCGGCTAGCTGTCTTGGAAAATCGCGCAGGCTTTTATTGACGCTATCGGTCAATGCCAAGCGGGTAGTCTGTGATCCACCCGGAGAACGTCCAACTCCCAAATCAATTCTATCTGGAAAAAATGCTTCAAGCGTTTTGAAATTCTCCGCCACTTTATACGGGCTATATTGGGGAAGCAGCACTCCTCCTGAACCAACGCGTATTGTGTCTGTATGCGATGCAATCCGTGTAATCAGTACTTCCGGCGATGTACTAGCCAATCCATTTGTATTGTGATGCTCGGCAACCCAATACCTTGTATACCCTAACTCTTCTGTTATTCTCGCAAGCTTTAATGTGTTATTCAACGTCTCTTTGGCATCGGAATTTCTTGAAATCGGTGCCTGATCCAATACACTTAATTTCATCTGGGCTGTCCCCTTTCACGCTCCTTCTAAATAGAATGAAGCAACCGCCCCTACCAATGGCAAGCGATTACTTCTTCAATTGATCAATTGCTCTTATGCGGTCTGTAGTAGGCGTCAAGTAGTGCTTGATGCCTTGTTTTTATTATTAGGATATGTTTGTATCATTATACTGTCAATATGCTTAAAACCAAGTTTCACTAGTGATATCCAATCAATTATACTCCGTTTTATATACCTATGAAATATAAACAACTTCTCTACACTTTGGGAAATTAGGACAGCCATAAAATTCTTGTCCTTTATAATCACCTTTTTTTGCTTCACGTTTTACCATTGGCACTCCACATTTTTTACATTGAGGAACTGAACCATTGTTAGAATCAGTGGTTACTTCCTGACTATGTTTAGACTCTATTCGATCAACGTCTTCAAGTACAGAATCTAGTTTTTCTTGTAGCTCTGCGAAAGAATATGCTTTCTTATTTTGAAATCTAACTAATCGCAAATTAGCTATTTCAAAAACTTCTTCAACAAATTTATCACGTTCTATTCGATCAGCTCTTTGATGAGATCGATCATCTAATTCAATTCCACAAAAAGGTTTTACCGTGTCTGTTGAACACAACAGAAAATCAACATGTTTTCTGCTAATTTTATTATTATAGGTACTTCTTTCACTTTGATTACTCGCATGTACGAAGAAAATATCTTGCAGAGAAACCTTGGGACATATTATTGCTCTATTTCCTATGTATTGCTGAAGTACTTTATAAAAGGATAACTCCGCATTAGATAAAAAGTCATCCCTCATAGCATACGGTAATTTAGTTTCTTCCTTAACATTCTCTTTTGGTGATTTTCCAATAAATTTGAAAAAAATCCCCAAACAACCAGGATTATTATTAGACATTCTTATAACACCTCTATTTGAATAATACAATTGCTTCTCGTACAACAATCGCACAACTTATGTAAGTAATATCTTCACAATTGATAACAACCTATATTATATCTGTACTAAAGAACAACCCTTCACACAATATGTTTATTTTAACATAGGCACCAATAATTCTAGATAACTCTGAACATACAAGTGATTGCTAATTGTTTATACTCAAAAATACAATAAAAACAATTTACTAACAACCTATAATTTCTATTTAAGGTGTTAATACCAATTAAATGTTGATATATTTATTTTTTCAATATCGTCACCAACCATTTCAATACCACACTTTAGAAAACTTTAAATTCGCCTAGCCATAATGTCGAAAGCCTTAGCATTTATGCAGTAAAATAGGATTTCTTAACTGCAAACAACATACCTTTCTGGTCCTTTAAATACTTCATGCACATGCCAATCTAAATAAGAATTATTAGGATAGTATACAGGTTCAATTGGCTTTCTTATCATCAGACCATGATAATCTAACAGCATTTCTTTAAAGCCACTAGTTCCATGGGCATCTTGGGAGACGATCAATTTTCGATCTTTTGAAATTGTAAACACACCTCTATCAAACAGTTTGTGGTGTAGTGAGCAAAGAGCCAATCCATTTTCTTCTAGATCTGGCCCGCCTGCCTAATGCCATTTAATATGTGCGGCTTCAATCCCTACCAATGTATGTGAAAGCCGAACGTTAAACCCGCAGACCGCACAACTATATCCATATGCTCTTAGTATTTTCTCTCTAAAATAAGGGTCGCGTTTCTTCCGCTTATAAAAATTAAAGTCTAGACCAACTGATTTAATTATATCTTCATGAATGGTATCCGGAAAATGTTTATCTAAAATGGATTGGGCAATTTCCTGCAACAGATTCGAATCTTCAGTTAAATGATTAAAAACCTCACGAGTGAATCCACCTGCAATATTATTAGTAAGCAAGTATTTATTGCTGGGGCTCTGATAATTCACCTCACCATTCAACTCCCAAATCCCATCATTCTTCAATCGTACGAAAGGTTCTTCTGGATGATAGGATTTCCGTACAGGACCAAATTCTATTAACAATTCCATTAATTTATTTCTTACAAATTCATATTGTAGAAGTCTTGAATTAGTAGCCTGAACCTGGCCAAGAGCAAATAATATTAACAGCGGCTTATGCGGAGCCCGCTGATCTCCTTTTTTCCAAATAGTAAGATTGTCTATTCTTTCATTGAGTTCGAGAACATCCATTAATTATTACACCACACATCACAATTGTTGGTTCCTATTTTGATTAATACTTCAATAGCTAAATTGCCCACGCCATCCTGCTCATTAGTAAATTCCGACTCAATTCTCCTGTAAGATTAAACACTTGTAAATTAAATTTAGGATTTTTCTGGTCGGAATAGCTTTTCCATTCTTCAGCTACATACTTTAAATCTGAGGCTTTTATCAGAGCAACATCTGTATCTTGTTCTGAAAATGCTTTCAGTTTTTGAGCTTGTGCAACTGCTTCCTTTGTATAGTCTTGGACTACAACTAAGAAGGTTGTCACTCTCGTTTCATCTGAGCGAATATATCCGATAAATTGATCGAAATGGCTTTCTGGGAAGGTATATGGTTTTTCTGTACTTTTGTTATCCCATAATATTACTTCCTTTGAACTATATTTAAGTTTACCGTCAGCGTGTTTCGACCCTTTCATGTCAACTAGTTCCAATCCTAATTTCTTTTCAAATAAATAACGAGTTGCTTCCTCGAAATATTTCTCGACATTAAGGTCCTTATCAATGATTTTATTAACACGTAATGCTTTATAATCTCTAGAAGCTAGTTCCTCATAAAAGTCATAAAGTCTAGACCTACTATCTGTTGGGTCGGTTGAAATAGGTGTAGATATATTTTCATAGTAATCTATAATATTTTGTACCCTTTCACCCTTAGTACCACTAACTTTAGCTCCTTCTAGATTTTTTAATATATCTGATAAATCTTTAGTCCCAAAAGCATTGAGAGCAGTGGAAGGTAGTATGTTATGCTTGATAATCCGTTCAATCATATCGCTTTTCTTGCCGCTAATATTAATGTTTAAACTAGTTAATATGACTTTTAACTGGTTAACATTTAGATCGTTAAGTAATGTTTCATAAACTTCATTCCTTAATTCTCCACCCATTTCATATCGGACAATACGAGCAATTTCCTTTGGAATGATGTAATATGAAGTATCTTCTTTGAAGCGTAGAATCAGACCTCTTGATTGCAAATTTCTCAAGGATTTTTCAATCTGTTTTGTGGTGTGAAGTTTATTATTTTTCTGAGGGAATCTACCAATTCGACTTTCTAATAGATAATGATCACGTTTTGAGAGATCAAGCTCTTTACGTAAAACATTTAATATATTAATTTCATGGGTATTTAATGAATCGTCTTTCTTCCATGCTTCTATTAAGACAGCACTGTAAATTCTTTCTGCATCGTTACATATTGCAGTTTTTATATAATCGTCATCAGTGCTTTGTTCCACAATTTCAGATTCCAGCTTTTCAACCTCATTAATCAAATCGCTTTCACTTAGAAGGTAACCTTGCTGTTCCATTAAGGATAGTAAGATCATTTCATTTAATAGTGTGATATCTCTAATTTCAGTATTAAAATTAAGATTTCTTTTTACACGTTCTTTATTCTGGAACTCATCAACATTCCTTATAATAACTTCTCGCATTTCTTCTTCCGTATCCATTCGTACATCTTTAAGAAAACTATCAACAATTCGTCCGAGATACAACTTAGACATTTTAGGTAATATATCCTGTAAATACATAAATCATCATCCCTCCAAATTAATCATCTTCTATTACCAATGATTTCCTAATTGTAATATATCACAAAAATCAAACATATGTAGTTAATTAAATGAATTAGAACAGTTGTACTACAAATTTCCTGATAATAGGCTTCTACTAATCAGAGCTACTTTATTATAAGATTATCTTATATTAAAGAATATCTCCCATGCTTTACTTTTTCCCAACCAGGGATTGTAGATTCATATATATATTTGTCCAACTTCTTCATTTCATGACCACCTCATCTAATTGTATATAAAAAACAGAAGCATTTGGAATCACTTCTGTTTTTACCGTGTATGCAGTATTCATTTATCAAAGATAATTTAAAAAATAACCAATTCATGTAATGCCTGAGTTGTAGCAACATATAGCAATTTTCTTCCAAAATCATTTTCATTCATTTTATAATCATCATAGTTATATATAATAACTGCGTCAAATTCCATCCCTACTGCCCTCAATTGAGTACCATTAGAATTCTCATCTTACTCCCAACTTGTTACTAATCTATAATAATTACATACTTATTACTTTTCCCAATTTTGGCATATTTTAGTAAATAGCAGGACAAATAGTAGAAAAATTTTAGATGGATGGAACCTAATTATATTAAATTTCAATAACATTCCCTCTCCATGCCACTTTTCACCCACAACAATCGATAGTAGTTATGAATAATGAAATTATTCATAACAGGACACCTTATCTCCATCCGAAAATACTAATTCTAGCTTTCATATCTTTCCAGAAAGGGTATAGTGTACAGTAGAAGTGATATGCATTAGAAAAAGGAGTTAGAAAAGATAATGAATCAATCGCTACTAGCCCCAATCAAAAATAGCTGGATTCTATTACGGTCAATAGCGGTAGTCTCTTCAAGCATTACGACAATAGTTTCTACTGTTCTTCCCATATTCTTGTATTATACTGTCGCTCCTAATAAATTGCTCTTGATATTCCTGTTATTACTATTTGGCGCCTTCCTGATTCACGGAGTATTGACGCATGTGTTGAATGACTTCGCTGACTATAAATCAGGAACAGATCAAAACAGCCCGGCAATTTTGTCAGGTGGTAGTCGTGTCATTCAGACTGGTGTTATTTCTGCTTCTTCACTCTGGCTGCTGGGTAAATGGCTTATTTTATCACTAAGTTTGATTGTCGTAGGATTAATCATATTTGGTTACTTTAAAATCGCTCTATTACTTGCCATCGGTTTATGGGGAGCCATTTCATACTCGCTCCGTCCAATTCAATTCAGTTATCGTCCCTTTATTGGGGAATGGCTGTCTATGTTTCCGTCTGTTTTTGTACTCGGGCTTGCCGGTGCCTGGCTGACGCTGGATTCAATCCCGACATGGGCTCTGCAAAACGCACTCATCAATGCCTTATTTTGTTTAGCCTGGGTAATGGTTCATCATATACCAGATCGAGAGGCTGATAGAAACGCTTCTCCTATTAAGAAAACAAGTGTCGTCTGGGCTTATGAAAAATTCGGATCTGCGTTCAGTCGTTTACCCGCCCTGTTATATTTCACACTGGTCGGATTATGTGCGGTCTGGCTAGGAACCGATCGTATCTTGGCAATGATTGGAACGTTAGCTGTGGTAGGGACTGCCATTTTATTAGTCCTCAAAATGCAGATAGATAATCATTATCAAGTCTCTGCATATGAGAAAATAATCCTTATACTTGCGATGATTAATGGGGTTTGGCTTGGCATTTTTATTTAATTATTCGGATTCTTGAATCTATGTTTGACGATTGCCCCGCTAGATTGAGCTAGAGTATTAGATTTAAGTTCTGACAAATATAAATAGCCAGCAGAAACGCCCTAATACAATCTAAGCGTTTTTCATCTTGTTCCACTATAAGACCAATCGTTCAGGATTGTGCCCACAGATTTGGCGGATCCTCATTCCGTTATTTCCTATAAAATGCCTATTTTTATCGTGTTATGTAATCCTTATTCCTCTATTTACCCTTTGCGACCACATTTTCCATTGTTATTGGGTAAATAACGGAACCAGGAACCGATCCAACCTTACAGGACGGCTTTTTCACCATTTAGCGGAATCACAATCCACTTTACTAGTTTGAAATCCACATTCCGCTCACTTGCCCCCTCATTCCTGCTACCATGTCTTTAATACTTCATCATAAAATAGTTAATGCTTTTTCCTTACCAAAAATAATCCTCCAAACAATAATAATATAATACTATTCAACATTTTATTATTGTAAAACAATAAATAATATGGTAAAGTCAATTTGATAAATAAATAAGTGAGGTGCTTTTTATGAAACGTGGATCAACACTCTTTTTAAAAATAGCTGTTATTCTTATTGGACTTCCGATTCTTGCTTTGTGTATATTTGGGTTGCCTATCATAGCTAAAGAAGCAGCAGAAAGTAATTCGGAGTTTGCTTATGTACTATATGGCATTTTAATAATTATGTATGCATCGGCAATACCGTTTTTCGTTGCATTGTATCAGGCTTTTAAACTTTTAAGTTATATTGACAAGAACAAAGCATTCTCGGAAATATCTGTAAAAGTTCTAAAAAATATAAAATACTGTGCAATGACAATCAGTGGCTTATATGTGGTTGGTATGCCATTCTTCTATATCTTTGCGGAATTAGATGATGCCCCGGGTGTCATATTGGTTGGAATGCTCTTTATTCTTGCTCCATTAGTCATTGCTGTCTTTGCTGCTGTTCTCCAAAGACTTTTGCAGGAAGCGATTAATATAAAATCAGAAAATGAATTAACGGTCTGAGGTGAGTAATATGGCGATTATAATCAATATTGATGTAATGTTGGCTAAAAGGAAAATGAGCGTAACTGAACTTTCGGAGAGGGTTGGAATTACGATGGCTAATCTTTCTATATTGAAAAATGGAAAGGCAAAAGCGATTCGATTATCTACTTTGGAGGGTATTTGTAAGGCTTTAGATTGTCAGCCTGGAGATGTTTTAGAATACCGAAGTGATGATAGTAAGGAACAGATTTAGAGTTCGTGTTATTAATACTGTTCGCTAGTACCTGAAATCTACCGAAGCAATGGTACAACTCCAGAACAAAAGCGCAAGCGCCTGTTCAGCGCCGTATGGACTGCGCTCAGCGCTGCGGGTGGGTCGACGTTGCCGCGCAAAACGGCGGTCTTAGTCGATCTTCCTTTTCCCCTGAGATAAAGGATACCCTAAGAGCGTAAGCTGCCCTACAGGACGTGGGATAGTTCGACGTTGCCACAGGATGTGGTGGGTTTAGTCGAACATCCTTTATTTCTTATCGTAAACACGGGGAGGGAAGTCCACTAGGCGCTAGGCGCTGGCCGGTGAGAACGCCACGTCCTGTGGCGTCACTGGCACTAGTACGTCCTGTACGTCGGAGCTGGACGTCGCTGATTCGGAATTCCAGTTATCCACAGCACTTAAACTTTATAATTTCCTAAACAATAATAAAAGGCAGCATTTAAACTGCCTTAAATCACCTTTAAAGTAGCTATTAATAGAATCCTCCACCGTATCCGTACCAGGGATAAGGAGGGTAGTAATATGGGTAACGGAATAAACTTCTGAAAAAGCGAAACGGGAATCGCTGTCTGCGGAATCGACGAAATCTTCTTCGAGGCCGTCCGTAGTTATAATCATATCCATAATCAAATTGTCTGTTCATTTGTTTTTCATCAACTTCTTCTGGAACTAACATGGTCACACCTTCCTCATCCATGCTATCGATAATTCCATCAACCTGTGATCCATCGCTTAGCTGTCCTATGACATGGTAGCTCATATACTGTTTACATAGCCCTTTAATTTGGTCAGGTTGGTAATCTCCCTGATATTCATTAGGATTCATCTGCATATTATTGTACACTAAACACCTCTCCTTTCTTTACATAGTATGATATTCTCCCAGCTTGGGTTATGTTACCATATAATTTAGATAGACTACCTTTAAATCACTAGGGGGAGTTAAAATAAAAAAACGTTCGGAATTCATTAACGGGTTCACTTCAATGGTGCAAAAAACACATTATAAAGCACTAACAAGGTCCGTTACCTATCGCAAAACTTGGAATCACACTATTATTTGTACCTAGATTTGCATAACGAATTACACCGTATTTTGTAGTGACACTTATAATTAAAATTTAAAAAATCTCAGTCCAATTAAAATTAACTGAGATTTTTCTTATATTTATTTTCATCACTTCTTCTACTAAAGTGCAGCAGTTTAGTTGAATAAAAAATATTCAAAGGTATACAATTCTCATTAGAATTGCTATAAGGATAAATGGAAGAGGAATAAGTGGTATTATTCCTAAAAACCCTAGAATATTCCCTTTGTCTTCGTTATGACGAACCATATAAAAAACATTTGGAATAAGCATAAGAATGACAAGTTGAAAAATTGCACCTGATATATCTTTTAAATAGTTATCGCCTTCCGTACCAAGCAAAATATTGAATAGTAACAAAAAACTTAATACTAAATAGGCTGGGAACATTTTCAGGTTAAACTTTATATAATTAAACATATTTCTTTCCCCTTTTTTCCTTTACTATCAAATCATCCATTTTAACTTTAAATATCCAGTCAAATTAGTCAGTCATATTCAATTAAACTGCAGGTTAAGTGTAATTGTTCACAATATCTTCATTTAGCTTAACATAAATAATCAGAATATCTTGTAAAATTAATCAAAACTAATCAATTTCCAGTTTAATGGTAAATTTATGTATGCCAAATTGCATACTAATTTGTAGGTCAAAATGTAGACAACACTGGCTATTGTCACCTAACAAATTTAGGACTCAGATTACACTACAGTTTTATAAAAATAAAATACTATTAAAATGAGATGACCACCAAATTAGATTGATGGTCATTCTAGATTACATTTGTGGTAAAATACCAATTAAACAATTATTGAGAGGTAGAAAAAAATATGGATATATCTATTCGAAATGTCGAGCAAAACGATTACGATTTTTTGTTGCCGTTATTTAGGCAGGTTCATGAATTCCACGTTTTTGTAAGACCAGATTTGTACAAAGAGAATATCACTCCAGTCGAGCAAGAGTTCTTTGAAAGCCAGTTGATTGATAGCAAACAACATATTTTTGTGGCTACCATAGGCAATGATATAGTCGGTGTTATAGTGACAAAGGAAGAAGAAACAATTGAAAATTCTTTTGTTAAAGCGAGGAAAGTATTAGTTATAAACAGTTTATGCGTCGCTGAAACACATAGAAAGAAAGGTATCGGAAAAAAACTAACTAAATACGTTTTTGATTTTGGGAGGAGCCTCAGAGTTGATGGTATTGAATTAGGAGTATCCGAAGAAAATACATCTGCCATTGAATTTTATAGGTCCATTGGGATGACAACGAAGGGAAGAAAAATGGAGGTTTCATTGAATTAAGGGTACTTTAGTTTAACAACAGCGTTAGATAGTAAAATGGCTGTGATTATAAGTGTGGGTTAATCAAAAAGTATGATTCTCGCAACCTTCTGAGGGGAAGCCGTTCGAAGGTGCGGTCACATAAAGAAATATAAAATAACCACCCTAAACGCTTGCGCAGGCTCAGGGTGGTTATTTGTATTCATACATCTTGGCTAGTCATCGCAGTAAGTACTCCTTGTCCTTATTTTCCATCTGTTGTTCCCTCACCATCATCTTTGGATGTTCTTTTACCCGGTGCAAACCAGCCTAATAGGGCGATAGCCACGAGGATTCCGTAGAACGTAAGGGTCCAGGCTGTACTATGAGGAAAATCATGAGCTAATACGCCAATATCATCATGCGCAAGGGTTAGTAAAGCAAGCTTGACACCAACCCAGGCTACGATCACATAAGCAGTTGTTTCTAGAGCCGGACGCTTTTCAAGCAACTGAACAAACCAAGTCGCTGCATATTTAATTAATATAAGGCCAGCAATTCCTCCAAGTACTATCACAGCAAATTTACCGCCATCCATCCCGCCGAAATCACCAATTGGAGAATCCGGAAGTCCAAGAGCAAGTGCAACAGCTGCAAGAATTGAATCAATCGCAAATGCAAGATCTGCTAAAGCAATCTTACCAACAGTCGGCCAGAATCCCTTGCCTTTGGATTCTCCTTTCTTATCCTCTTCAACTTTTTCATTCTTTTTACCGAACCGTACCTTGATCACATGCTTCAGACCTAGGTAGAGAAGGTAGGCCGCACCAATGGCTTGTACCTGCCAAACATTCGCGATAAAAGAAATTGCAAATAAAGCACCAAAACGAAAGAAAAAAGCCATAATAATACCATAGTTAATTGCCTTTTTTTTCTGATCAACTGGTAAATGCTTGGCAATAACTGCCATTACAAGCGCATTATCAGCCGATAACAAACCTTCAAGACCAATTAGAATTAATAATGTCCATCCATATTCAAGTAAGATTGATTCCAAGTGTGTTCCTCCTATGTAATACTCATTCATATCGAAAAACTCATTAAATAAAGTAAGATAAAAAAATTCCGTTACCAAATACAGTTAAAGTTCCATTATTGATTGTAAATGATTAATCTAAAAAAGAAAACCTACCCTGCTTCTCTACACTACAGGAGGCATCGATTACTTACACCTATATTTTTCTAAACAGGTGGTTAAACATTCACCTTCCAAAAATCTAGGATGGCTTTTATTCGTTTTTAAATCCTGCTGCTTGGTTCATTAACTCCATCATCAATTCCTCTGCTGAAATTAATCTATCTCCCCCACCTTGCGCAATTGAATCGCTTCCACCGCCTTTTCCATCAATTACGGGCAGGGTATTTTTAACTAAATCATTCATATTAATTACCACATCATTACTTCTCGAACAAACAAGTTGGAGTTTGTCCCCTTTTCCATTAATAAGCAATACCAGTATACCATCAGATTTGGCGGTAATCCGTTTGGCCAGTTGCTGAAGTTCCGGCATTGGTCTATCATAAAAGATTGCTTTTGCTATTTTCCAATTGTTCTGAGACTCTGCCTGTTCAATGTAGGACTCTGCTTCATATTCAATCATTTCCATGTTCAACTCATTGACCTTTTTTTCAAGTCCTTGATTCATACGCAAATTCCGAATTGCCGTTTCATTCAAATCCTGCTGTGGGGAGTTCAACGTATTCGTTAATTCTTGAATAACTTTATGTTTTTCATCGAGCTGTTTTAGAACTCTCATTCCAGAAACAAAGTAAACACGTATCTTTTTCTTCTTTTGCTTTTCCCAGTGCAAAATTTTTATAGAACTTACCTGTCCAGTCGAGTCTGGATGTGTTCCGCCACAGCCATTATAATCCAAATTCGGAATGATAACGAGACGAATATTATCTACAACGGATACTTCTTTCCGCAGCGAAAAATTTGATAGTTCTTCCTTTGACACCCATCTTGTATCAACAGGACGATTTTCCATGATAATGTTATTTGCGATTTTTTCCACGTGAGCTGTTTCCTCATCTGGAAGGCTTTCTACCTCAAGGTCAATCGAGCAAATTTCCGCACCTAAATGGAAGCTAACTGTTTTATAGTTAAATTCTTCTTCAAATGCAGCAGACAAAATATGCTGTCCAGTATGCTGCTGCATATGATCAAAGCGCCGGTTCCAGTCAATTTCACCTGTAATATATGTCTCATGTATCTCAGCAGGCTCCTCTATGTAATGTCGGACTTCCCCATCAATTTCCACCACATCATAGACATTCACACCATTCAGTGTTCCCGTATCATGAGGCTGACCACCACCAGTTGGGTAAAAAGCTGTTTGATTTAAAATAACATAGAAATGCCCTTTCTCGTCCCTATCCGACTTTTGCAGTCTGGCTGTAAAGCTGCGCATATACTGATCCTGATAATATAATTTTTCTGTCACCATAGTTGTACTCCTTTGTTTAATATACAGACTCTATTTTATCATAAACAGGCTCTTCCCCAGCTTAAACAGGCAAATTTCTTGCATTAAAATTCAGGATAAGATAACTTCACTATTAAATATACAGTTAGATAAAACAGTATTTAGTACATAAACAATGAATGAAATTAAACTGTTGAATAAGGTATCATCACGACACCTTATTTAATGTAAATTCTAAAGATATTGTGAGGTAATAATGATGAAACTTGTCGGGATATCGGGAGCACTGGCTGGTGACAAGACGTCTCTAGCTGTAAACGATGTTTTGGTCGCCGCTCAACTTCTTGACTCAACCATTCAGACAGAGTTAATTGACTTAAGGGAATATGAAGTTGAATTTGCTGTTGGTGCCCCGTTAGCAGATTGTAACAAAGATACTTGGGATGTAGTTAGTAAAATATCGTCTGCCGATTTCCTGGTATTTGGAACGCCAATTTATCAGGCCTCCATTTCTGGGGCATTAAAAAATCTATTAGACCACTTTCCTGAAAATGCCTTCAAATATAAAGTAACAGGTATTGTAGCAACAGGGTGGTCCAACAAGCATTTTCTAGTACCAGAATATCAATTAAAGCCAGTCCTTTCTTATTTTAAAGGTTTAATTCCAACGGGTAATGTCTTCATCCAAAATGATGCCTTTAACTTGGAAAGTGATGAGATTATTGATCGTAATGTTACAGATAGAATTCAAAAACTTGCCGATGAAATGATTTATCTGCAACGGGGAATTAATAATAGATAGTGATTTCTAATATGATTCCGCCCTACTAATTGTAAAATTTTCGTTCTTCAACATACTAATGTATAATTGTCTTTGCACACAGTTAAGGAAATATAAATACTTTCTTAATTGCAACAGTAACTAAAGTTTTCGCCATTCAAGCATGGTGATAAGCTATGTTTTCTAAAGAAAAGGCTGGTTATTAGTAATCTAAAGGAGTGGATAAAATGAACAATAGTCAATTTGAGAAAATAAAAAATGGAAAAGGATTTATTGCAGCACTTGACCAAAGTGGTGGCAGTACGCCAAAAGCATTAGCGAATTATGGTGTTTTAGAAGATGCTTATTCAAACGAGGAAGAAATGTTTAATTTGGTACATGAAATGCGCACACGGATTATCACATCACCTGCTTTTGATTCTACATATATCCTTGGTGCCATTTTGTTCGAACAAACCATGGATAGTAAGATTGAAGGCATGTATACAGCGGATTATTTAGCTGAGAAGAAAGAAATTGTACCATTTTTAAAAGTGGACAAAGGACTAGCAGAACAATCAAATGGTGTGCAGCTGATGAAGCCTAACCCAGGTTTAGATAAATTACTTGAACGTGCAAATGAACGCAATATTTTTGGTACAAAGATGCGTTCCGTTATCAAAGAAGCTAACCCAGAAGGCATTAAAGCTGTCGTGGACCAGCAATTTGAAGTTGGAAAACAAATTATAGAAGCTGGCTTAGTTCCGATTATCGAACCAGAAGTGGATATTAACAGTAGCGACAAAGAGAAATCTGAAGAAATATTAAAAGACGAATTGCTGAACCATCTTAATGATTTATCTGAAACAGATAACGTGATGCTGAAATTATCGATTCCAACAAAAGCAAACACTTATCAAGAGTTAATCCAACACCCACGCGTTGTTCGAGTTGTTGCTCTATCTGGCGGGTATCCTCGGGTGGAAGCTAACGAAAAGCTTGCGAAAAATGATGGCTTAATCGCCAGTTTCTCCAGAGCATTAAGTGATGATTTAAATGTTAACCAAACAGATGAAGAGTTTAATGCTGCCTTAAAAGAAGCGGTAGACTCCATCTATGATGCCTCAATTAATCAAAAGTAATGCAGTTAAAATAAGTGCCTGGTACCTTAGACGATGCTGAATTGTCCAGGGTGCCAGGCATTTTTTAGTTTCTCCGGAGTCTTGATCTCCAGAGATTAGTACTGCAACTGTTTGTTAGTTACGCATACTGAATTTGTTTCAGATAGTCATCAAGACATCTGTATTGTGAGTCGATTCCTTCAATCACACCCATATCTACAACTTTTTGAAGGGCTTCAACTGACTCAAATTGGGACCGCGCAATGAGTTTGGTCTTTTCACCCTGATCAATAAAATTCATCGTTACACGAGTCTCTGGCATACCAACTGTGTTATTACCTTCCTCATCCGAGAATACATCGGTGTAGACGATTTTCTCTGGTGCACTGATTTCTTCATAAACCGATTTATTCCACGATTCCTGGCCAAAAAAGTCTCCCTGTTTTTTGTCTGTGCACCGCATGCAATAATGCCACACACCACCAGGCTTAAACTCAAATTTGCGACTTTCGGTTTCCCATCCTTCTGGTCCCCACCAGTTTTCCAAGTGATCAGACTCCGAAAATGCTTTAAATACTAAGTCCCTTGGTGCTTCAAACACTCGCTCCATTACAAGTGTCCGGCCTTCCGTTCTATACGATAATTTGTTTTCTGACATTTAGTTTCCTCCTAAAATTATTTTATTGAACAAAACTAAACAAATCTCCTTCCATTTGAATTGAAATAATATAACAGTAAACCAACTGCGATATTATTCCTTACTCTTCATCTTCCTTTTCCTGCAGTTTCACCAAATAATCGTCCAATCGGTCGAATTTCTCCTCCCAGACCTGGCGGTAAGATTCCAGCCAAGCGTCTAACTTCATGAGTGGCTGAGGCCTTAGCTTATAGATCCTTCGATTAGCAATCGGTTCTACCTCAACGAGCCCAGCATCACTAAGTACACGGAGGTGTTTGGAAACTTGAGGCTGACGAAGCTGAAGTTGTTCGGCGACTTCTCCTACTGTAAGAGGACCATCGCGCAATAATTCTATGATGTTTAAACGATTAGATTCAGCAAGAGCACTCATGATTTTTTCCATATATTGAATATATACTAATAAGAATATTCCTGTCAAGGAATATTAATAAAAAAATAAGTGCCTGTCACCTTTAAAGGCTAAGAGCGTTGTTTTAATTCTAAATTAAATGATGCAGGGATGAAGGGTTCAAAGGAGCAGAATGTGAATCACAAAGTTATGAAGTGGATCGTGATTCCGCTAAAAGGGTAAAAAAGCTTTCCTAGAAGGTTGAAACGGTTCCTGGTTCCGTTATTTACCCAATAACAATGAAAAATTTGGCTGAAAAAGGTAAATAACGGAACCAGGATTACATAACACGATCAAAATAGGCGTTTTTAAGGAAATAACGGAATGAGGATCCGCCAAATCAGTGGGCACCAGCCTATCTAGTAAATAAATACAGGATTGGTAGTGGGTGACTTTAGTTGAGGAAGGACAGTATGCTACAACGTCAAAAAAGCTCAGAATTTATTCTGAGCTTTTTGTCTTGCAATTTAGGAAACTATAAAGTGTTTTTCTTTCCCAAAACTGCCCCGTTAGCTTTAATACTGCTTCCTTCTAAACGACATATAAAAGAAGCATCCATTCAAGATCGTCAGCACGACAAATCCGACAAAAATATTACTGTAAACAATCTCGTTCCCCTGTGCAATTGAAAAGGGGTTTAATTTTATATCATTATCATAGTCTAGTATTTTTCCAATAATCGCCCCACCGAAGGCACCAGACATAAAATTAACCAAATTATAAATCCCCATTCCGACTCCAATCTCATTCCGTGGGAGAACAGTCGAAATCAGATTGGCTGTGGAAGTCTGGATAAACGGAAAGGCGATAAAGGTTATGATTAGCACGGTACTGATAAGCCAAGCAGGTCCTCCTGTGAAAGTGGATATTAGCAAGAATCCAGTAATCATCAGCGCAAAAGCAATAAAGACTACTTGATTACTACCTCGTCTATCAGTTAAAAGCCCTGCCCATCTCCCCATAAACGCAGCAACCATGGCACCTGGAAATAATGTAAGACCGATTAGCAGCGTATTCAATTCGTTTACCTCACTTAGTAAGAGAGGCATGATGAACATTAAACCCATCATTGTCATAATCGCAAAAAAACCAGCAATAATTGTTGTTCGATATGGAGCGTTTTTAAATAAATCCGGACGAATAAACGGAATGTCACTCTTGGATATTCTCCACGCAAACAAACCAAAGAATACAATGCTAATGACGAAGTACCACCAATCAAACATCGTAATAAAAAGAATAAGATCAGCAACAGCTACGGCAATAAATACAGCCCCTAGAATATCAACTTTCCCTTCTTTTTTTTCCTCTTCAGGAATCCAGATTTGGAAGAAAGGTATGGTAATCATTACAAGTGCAGAAATTAAAAATAAAAATTGCCAGTTCAACGCACCCGCAACAAAACCACCAATCACTGGTCCTACTCCGGAGGCAAATGCCATTGTACTTGAAACAATTCCTAGTACTCTACCTCTTTCATCCCAGAAATACCGTGACGGCACAATAAAAGCCAATGCAAGAATGGAAGACGCCCCCATTGCTTGAATCAAACGCGCAATGACAACCATTAGAAATGTTGGTGCAAAAAAGCCAAAAACCGAACCTGCCGCAAATAAGCTCAACCCAATCGTTAATAGCGTTTTCAACGGATAAATATCAGCTAATTTTCCATACATCAACGCACCAATTGCATACAAAATGATATAGCCAGTTACAACCCAGCTTACCTGTGAGGGTAATAGAGAAAAGGATTTTGCAATATCAGGTACAGCAATCATGAACATGGTTCCATTCATAACTGAAAATAATAAAACGGAACACATCAGGAAGATTATTTTCTTTTTCTCTGATTTGGATAACGTATATTCTTCAGCTATCGCACTCATTTCTCAATTCCCCCTTCCCTATTAATAGCTTTCTCGATATCATAAATAGCCCAACTGGAAGTAATCCAGAAAAGCGAAAATAAAAAACATCATGTTGAATGAGTTTAACAAAAATATTATAAAGAGGGAATTATTTTAATTGTAATGATGAAGAGTTGTTATATCGAAGGAATAAATGCCTGTCACCTCAGACTATTCTGAACTGTCCAAGGTGACAGGCACGTGATTCACAGTTCTTTAACCACATAGTTTATCAAAGAAGTAATATCAAAAACTGGTAGATCTGTCATTTCACGTATGGTACGTTTATACGGCGGCATATTGGTACACTCAAGTACAATAGCAGTTATATCCGGATAATTGCTGATGAGCATACGAACTGCCTCTTCCATTTCCAGGGATACTTTTTCCATGTCCAGTGCATGTGTTTCATCTACAATTGCTGCAGTAAATGCTGGCCTGTCATCCATACCCTCAATCGCGATTGGAATGTCACCAGCTCTCGCACCTTCCAAATGCTGTTTGCCCAAACTCGCTTTTCTCGCAGTAAGAATTCCTATTCTCCCACCTGTAACCGTATGAAGCATCGGAATTTGGATTAAGCTTGATGCAAAGAAAGGAACTTTTAACTGATTTTGGATTTCCTGTTGAAAGATGGAAAGGAAGCCACAGCTTGTGGTTATTGCTTTAACGCCTTTTTCCTCTAAATACCTTGCTGATTTAATAAAAGGTTCGATCAATGCATTATCTCCCTTTTTAACTACACGGTCGATAGTTGCTTTTTCTACTATTCTATATTCAACAGGAAAAGGAAAGGTATCTGGATTCCCTATATCTCCCTTTGGTCGGTAAAAGTCGGTATCCAGCATCAGAATCCCCAATTTTGCTGCCTTCATTTTAGATGAACCACACAATCAATCCGATAAGTAAGAAATATAGTGAGTTCGGTAATGCCAGCATCATTACTTTCAACGGATCTACTTTTGTATTTAAAATCCCACCTATCAAACCACAGATGACAAACGCTGTTAGACCAACCGGCGGCATATTCTGGCCCGCTGCTGCTATATGGGATGCCCCTAAAGCAATCAGTTCAGGGGCTACCTCCATTTTTTCAAGGATGGGACCAAGAAATGTAACAATAACAGATTGAGAAGTTGTTTGTGATCCGGTTAGCATACCTACTACTACCATCGACAGTGCCCCGCCCAATTTCACCATTGATGAACCCAGTCCCTCCGTCATAAGTGCAACTTTATCTATTAACCCAGACGCGTAAAAAACACCAACCATGACCCCTGCACAAATCTGTATTTGGACAGTCTGATTTACTTTTCCTAAGCCATTTTTAAATACCCCTTTGGTATCTTTTCTGACAGCAGGGAATAAAAAGCTGACCAGAAAAGCAATAATTATTGCACTCACAACCTGAAAGGTAATGCCCTGCACAATTCTTATTTCTTTTAAAGACTCCAGAATAAAAGCAAATATAGAAATTTCGGTAAAAATATTATAGTCAAATAACGTATTGGCCAGCACAATAGCGATTAAAACGAGCAGTGGTATCAGAGTCTTCCATCGTTCTTTTAAAATTTGGAAAACCTTCTGTTCCGGAATTAATTCCTTTGGCATCTTTTTTCCGCGGACAAATCGAAATGATTCCAAGATGGCCAATATCGCACCGATTGTCACGGTTACGTAAGCAATCTTTATTACAGGAGTTGGATCAACCCCTACCAATGAAGCAGAAAGAAATACACCTTGTGTAATTGGCGGCATAATGGATCCGATGGATGCACCGAGCAAAATAATCATACCAATTTGTTCCGGCTTCAATTTTAATTCTGTTAATGAATTGATAACGAGAAACCCAATGACTGTTGCTGCCGCTATGGCGTCCCCAAGAAGCGAACCGGCTAGAATAAGTGTAATAAATATGGCGACTATTAAACCCTTAGGAGAATTCCCGAATGCTGCGCGGAGACTGTTCAATGTTGTATCAATAGCACCTAATTTGGCTTGCGATTCTGCATAGAGACTGCCAAATAACGACAGCATGATAACCCAAGACAGGCGATCAATTCCATCCACGAATGCAAGCGCCGTTTCGCCAAGGTTTAATCCTGAAATTATTGCGGATGAAACAGCAGCTACAAGCAGTGCAACTCGTATATCTCCTCCAATCTTTGGTATTTGTTTCACCAATGCAATGATAAACAGCAACGCCAGTGGTACAATAATTTCAATCATACATACCCAACCCCTTGTTTCGGCTGTTTCTAAGGATTGTTGCTATTGATATAATTCGGATAGAATACTTGAGTGCTATAACACCACTCCTGAAATACACTACGCTTTTCGTGGGTGGCTGGCGATCCTCCTCGTGCTGCGCACTTGCGGGGTCTCCCCGATGCCTTTCCTCCCACAGGAGTATCTGTGTATTTCCTGCGTTGGAATATAATCACTTTAACTTGATATATAGAAATATAAATTATGATGGATAAGAGCAAGATTTCAGACCATTTAAACCAGCAGCTAGAATGTGCGAGACTTCTGTGGGAAAGCGTTTAGATATCGCACTTATACCCGGAGTGGTGAAAGTGATTATACTCCAGTTGCGTGGTCAGAGAGCTACACTAAACTACCCTTTGTCTGTTTTACAACTACTTGTTAAGAAAAAAGCAACAATCTTTTTAAAATAACAACCTTAATTTATAAAACTAAACAGCTTGCATCCGGTCCATTCGTAATGGCTCGAGCAAATCCTTATAGTTTGAGTTGTTGTCTGCTAAACTAGCAACCAGTACACCGGTGATCGGTGCAAGTGCAATGCCATCCCCTTCATGACCAGCGGCTATGATAAACCCTTTTACATCTCGTGATTCATCAATAATCGGAAGTCCATCACCTGTAAAAGGCCTGAACCCCACCATCGTACGAATAATCCGAATCTGTTTTAACGCCGGTGCAATACGACTTGCATGTGCAGCTATAGAAGAAAGCACTTCAGGCTCAACCGCTTTATCAAATCCCTTAAATTCCCTGCTTCCGCCGATTAGCAGATTTCCGCTTTCCGTCTGCCCAAGAGAAAGTCCGATTCCATATGGCGGATCATTCGTATCACTGTCATCCAGGTGCTTGGCAGCAATATACTG
Organism: Virgibacillus salinus; assembly: GCF_900102415.1. Taxonomy (NCBI): domain Bacteria; kingdom Bacillati; phylum Bacillota; class Bacilli; order Caryophanales; family Bacillaceae; genus Virgibacillus; species Virgibacillus salinus. The sequence goes on along the minus strand of NZ_FNKD01000003.1, from coordinate 601,340 downwards.
CGAGCATAATATATTTCCATGAATTAACGGTTTTACTTTTTCTGATATCAGAATTACACCACGCCGTGGCATAATTGTTAGTCCAATTCCGGCCATTTCCGCTATTTTAGGAGCAAAAGGACCTGCTGCATTCACCACAAGCTCGGTTGCAATATAGCCCTTATTTGTTTGTACACCAATTACTTTTCCTTGATTTACGGCAATATCAATCACTTCTGTATGTGTTTGTATTTCCACTTCCTTTCGCTTTGATGCCTCTGCGAATCCTTGGCTTAATAGAAGTGGATTCACCTCAGCATCCTCCTTGCTGTAAGCAGAGCCGGCAATATGCGATGATAAACTCGGCTGCCATGCAAGGGACTCTTTCCTGTCCAACAGCTTCACATCAATTCCAGCCTTGTTTTGCTTTTTTATAAAATCCTTCATGAAGGGGAAATGCGATTCCTTTTCGATGACGATCATCCCACCATTTTTCTTGAATTCAATCGAAGCTTCCAGTTCATCTTCTAAGTTCTCGTAAATCCTTCTGCTAGCATTTGCTAGTTTAATAGGAAAACCGGGTTTTTTTGATTGCAGGAAAATTGCCTTATCACAGGCTCCAGAGGTTTGTGCCCCTATTTCACCTTTTTCAATCAAAACAACTTTTCGGTGTTCTGCCAACCGGTAAGCTATTGATGTCCCAATCACGCCTCCGCCTATTACGACAGCATCAGCTGTCTGCATATAGCTTCACCCCTTTAGAATCGTATTCCTTCCAAGATTGTTGTGATTTTTCCCTGCCTTTTGCTATGTTCTGCTGAAATGTGATTACTGCATTTTCCCTTGCCTGTGACACGTTTTTCTGTGCTTCTTCTATTAATTTGTAGCTGACCAGTCCAAGTTTTGCGGCAACTACTGTTCCTGCAAGGTTCCCCTGTTCCATAGCAACCTTTGCACTTTCGATTCCAGTAATATTACCGGCTACAAAAATTCCAGGCTGTGTTGTTTCCATCTCCGGACTATGCAACGGAATATGACCACCTAGTTCCTCGATATACACGGATTCACACCCAGCTGCACCTGCCAATTCCATGAGTGGATACAGCCCTCCTGAAATACACACACAATCCACATCAACTGTCTTGGCACGACCCTCATTAGGAATACCTTCCTGACTTACTGGGGCTACCTTGATATGCTTCACCTGTTCAGCACCGCCAATTTCCAATACTGTTTTTCTTAAATAAAGAGGAGTTCCCCAAACCCTCATTCCAAACCACGGATAAAATTTAGCTCCGACTTGTTGAACGAATGGATACTTTGCCATATTTCCGGCAAACTTGAGGAATATGTTAGGTGCAGCGTGAGCCATACTGGACAAGTAACTGATCATCTGGCTTGGTGTTGACTGGTCTTTTGAAAATTCATTGTTGGGCGGAAGAAATATTCCCACCACATGAACCCCGGCTAGTTTTAATTGATGCGCGACTGATAAGGAAAGTGGATCCACGCCGATAACCGCCACTTTATTGCCAGGTTTTACACGATGGTAGTTTGTAAGAGTCTGTGCAGCCCCTACTGCCATTGCTCCCGGCAACGTCCATCCCGGAACTGGGATTGCTTTTTCAGTGGCTCCTGATGCAATTAAAACATATTCCGATTGAAGTTCTTCCCCGTTGTTCATTAACACCTTCCAACGTGGGTAGATTGCCCACACCTCTTTACCCTGAAAACATGTAACCTCTGTCTGACGCAAATTTGTTTCCATTTCCCGGGCAATTTTCCTGCCATGCCACCAACCACTTTTTGGTTCTTTATGCAGCTGACCTAGTAATTTGCCCCCTGCAGATGGATTTTCATCAATTATCGCTACCTTTGCACCGTATGACGCAGCTTTGATTGCCGCGCTCATTCCTGCAGGACCTGCACCAATAACAATCAGATCGTACTTCATGAGTCATCTCCGTCCTGCGATTCGATACACATCTGATCCCGTACATTTGTAATACATGCTCGCACACTTCGTTTTCCGTCAACCGTTACACGGCATTCATAACAGTGACCGATTCCACAGTATATACCGCGTGGCTCTCTGTTTTTTTCTGAATACCGCAGCACACGAATATGATTAGCAAGTAACGCAGCCGCAATCGACTCACCTTCATATGCTTGGTAATCCATCCCATTGAATGTAATCGTTACTGGTCTTTTTTCCAAATCTTCGAGAATCGGATGGTCCGTAATTCGCATCATTCAACACCCTTTCTCTCACCGGCTAGTTCAACCAGACTTAAGGGTCGTACAGGATAACTAAAGGTTAAGCCCGAACCATTTGTTATTTCCTTGTCAGTATAGTGAGCAACAATCTGTTCGATGAGTGGACGACACGTTTTTCCCTGACATATCCCCATACCAGCTCGTGTTTTCAGTTTTAATGCCTTCGCTGTTGTTAATCCTTTATTTATTCCTTCTTTCAGTTCACTTAACATAACTTCTTCACATCTGCATATTAGTATATCTTTAGACATATTTACCTCCTTATCGTTCGACTGAACATGGACAGGAAAAGAACTCATTTAATTTTATGAATAAGAAGTTTCTTTCATGCAGGCTTTACTTACCCAGGGTTCTTGGAATAAAAAAGCAGAGCACCTCCTAAGGTACTCTGCATTAACCGATGTTCTTTATTCTTTTTGTTGAATCCTTTACTAAGAACCTCCTGCTCCACCACTTGCTCCTGCAGAATTATTCCCTTTAATAATCATATTAACTCCCATCACAACTGCTATTAATTCTTCCTTCGCTAACAGAGATGAATTACTGCTCAACTCATATGCTGGTGATTGAAAGAAACCACTGACTTTCTTAAATACAGCAACCAGATTTCCATCCTGATCAAGAATGTCATATTCCTTGGAAAACGCCTCTGATTTAATTTCATACTCGCCATGATGGTAGGAATGATAGACAAACTTCTTGGAAAATAATGCTAAGCGTTGCTTTAATTTCCCAAGCTCCTGCTCACTTTGATTCTTCACAATCCACCCTCTCGAGAAAAAAGGGGAAGAACCCGTCACTACAATATTCCCATCCACATCCAGAATAGCGACGCTTGATGAGAAAGCACTTTTTAAGTCAAGTGACCCGACTACCTCCTGTTCACCATTATAAATTTCCGTTGTTCCCTTTGAAAAAAAATTATCTTTAAAATAAATTGACTCCCCCATCAAAATCCTCCTAGTTTTTTTGCTGTTACTTTAGCTACGAATTAGGTATTCACTATGTTTCATTTTAAAATAACTTGCATTAATTTCATACTTACAGGAAAGAATGTTACCATAACTTTAGGTAAGTAAGAGGAGGATTAATTAAAATGGGTGAAATCGAAGTTGGCGAAGTTTTCACAATAAGTGATGAATCAGAAGAAGAACATTCAGTTGAAGTATTGGCAAAGGTTACATTAGAAGGAACTGACTATGTAGCTGTCAGCTTTGTACAGGATTTACAGGCAGAAAGTAATGATGATATTGATCTCTTCTTCCTCAAAATAGACGATAATCATGATCTATCAGCAATTGAATCCGACGATGAATTTGATAGAGTGTCAGAGGCATTTGATGCAATTTTAGATGAGGAATAAAGTTTTAAAGGGAGCGACTTTTAATGGTCCTCCCTTTTTTAATTTAATAATGATGTAACAAGCATTTACTCTTTTATACCTGGATAAAATTTGGTATAGAGGGCACTATACCCTTGAAGGAGTGATAGAAATGGCTAACAACTGGAAACAAGATGATATTGAAACATTTAGAGAGATAATTAAAGATGTAGACACGGCCATGTTGACTACAGCTACTGAAGAAGGGCTGGTTTCTCGTCCCATGAGAACACAAGAAGTAGAGTTTGATGGTGACTTATGGTTTTTCACTAAAAAAGAGACGAATAAATATGATGAAATATTACATAATCAAGATGTTAATGTAGCATATGTAGGTAAATCCTATGTTTCCGTCCGTGGAAGAGCGGAAATCGTTGAAGATTTAGGCAAGAAAAAGGAATTGTGGAGCAAAATATATGAGAAAATAATGAAAACTTCTTATGATGATCCTAATGTTATCTTGATAAGGGTAAATGTGGAAGCAGCCGAATATTGGGAAGGAGGAAATTACATAAAGAAAATTGCCTTTTACTATAAACGAATGACCAAGCAAAGTTCTAAATCAACAGACATTAATGAAACATTAGAGTTTAATAATTAACAACAAAAGTGGATTGTCTGGTGATAGGACAATCCATTTTGCATATTTCAAATGTGTTCCAATGGTATTGAAAAACAATTACTCTTTCATCAGGTAATAAAGTTCATCTTTAAATAATACTGAATTATTTGGTCCAAAGTGGGACATTTAGGGACAGGTCCCTTGTCCCGCTTTTTAACTATCTACACAATTTCTATCGTTACAAAAAAGGTGACCATCAATACAGCAAGAATCAGAAATATGATAAGTGTCTGCTTCATTGTTGACCTCCTCACCAAAAGGACATTTGTTAATATGTGTTACCCATTTTTTACTCCATTCAATCTTAGAACCTCTTCACATCCGTCCTGACCGGATAATTGTTATCACCATCAGCACAAACATGAGGGCGGCGATGACTGCACCGATTTCGATGATTGGCAGGTTCCAGATGATGGTGTCCTGTCCGACAATTGCTAGGCCGATGATTAGGCTGCCCATTAAAATACTGAAGGCAAGCATCAGAACGCTGAACGACAGCCTGTTACTGATCTTGTCCACCCTGCGCATGATTTGGTCGCCGCGTTTCACGTTAATATCCAGCCCGATTTTGCCCTTCTTTACAACGTCCATTACTTCCTTCAAATCACTTGGCAATTCGGAAATAATACCGATGTCTTCATTGATCTCTTCCAATGAATTTCGGATAATTTCCTTTGGACGGTAACGCTGCCACATCAGTTTTTGTGCAAAAGGTTCCGCTGCCCGCATTAGGCTGAATTCCGGATCGAGCCGTTGTAAAACTCCCTCAAGCGTCAGGATCACCTTGCTGATCAGCGCCAGCTCTGTTGGTATTTTTATGTAGTTGTGATACGACACATTCAATATTTCCAAGATAACCCTGCCTAGGCTTAGCTCTTTCATTTTGATATTTTCATAGCGTACATGCAGGTCTTCCAGGTCATGCCGCAATGCCTCTGTGTCTGTCTCCTCACTGATAATGTCCATTTTGGAAAAAGTTTTGATCATCGATTTTGTATTGCCTTGGTGAAGGTTCACAAGGAGCGATGCAAAGTACTGTCGCGTCTTTTTGTTAATCATTCCGGTTTCCCCGAAATCAAAAAATACAATCGAATTCTTTGGCAGCACATAAATATTGCCAGCGTGTGGATCAGCATGAAAAAAGCCATTCTCGAAAAGCTGCCGGAGCATTGTATCTGCAAGCCGCCGGGCAATTTTTACCCGGTCATAGCCATTGGCATCCAGTTCTTCAATCTTGGAAATTTTGATGCCTTCGATTTTTTCCATCGTCAATACACGTTTGGTCGAAAAATCCCAATAAACGTCCGGGACTTTTATAAACGCATCGTCCTCAAACTGCTTGGAGATCCGCCCAGCACCAAGGCCTTCCATTAAGTAATCCAGCTCATTTTTCAATGAGGTGGAGAGTTCATCAATGATGTCACAGAGACGATATCGTTTTGCCCAGACAGTACGTTCCTCCAGTATACGCCCAAATCCCTGTAAAATTTCCAAATCCGTTTCAATCTTGGACTTCAGTCCCGGCCGCTGCACCTTAATCACGACATCCTCACCACTAAGAAGCCTGGCTGTGTGTACTTGTCCAATTGAGGCTGTTGCAAGCGGGTCGGAATCGACGTGTGCAAACAGATTGTCGAGCTCATCTTCAAGCTCTGATTCTATTGTAGAACGCACATGTTCGAACGGAATTACCAGTGCATGATCCTGAAGCTTTTCCAATTCTTCTATTATTTCCGGTGGCAGTGCATCATGGCGGGTACTGGCAATCTGACCGAGCTTAATAAACGAAGGCCCCAGATCCTGCAATGCATGACGCAGCCGCTTCCCAACATTTTTCATGTTTCGATCAATCTCTTCAGCGCCCTGTCCTGCCGCCAGTCCTCGATCTGCCAGGCCAACCCGGAACAGGAAATGGCTGAATCCATTTTTCATAAGTACATTAATAATTTCGCGATAGCGCTTTGTATGTCTGATTCGTTGCCCGAGCAAATTAATCAGCTCCTGTTTCATCTAATTTTGCATTACTACATATTCCTCTTTTACGATACAGCTAAACGAGACCACGCACAACAATTCTGCCATTTATATCAGTTATCCTATGAAAATTACGACTGAATCATGTCAGATTTGAATCAGAATGTTCATGTGATTAACTGGTGCTGTTGAATAAATTAGATGAAGTGAAATTCTGGCAAGGGGACCCGGAACAAAAACGTATAGGAGGATAATATCAGTAGCTAAAATTCTCATGTATTGTGCTTGTTTCAAAAAGGTAAAAGGATAGTAATCGCGCAACCACATGAGGTACTTCTGAATGCAGCGGTTCAGCAAACAAATATGCAGTTCAGAGTGTAGAACCCAATAGCAAAAACTGATTAGTTAACGTTCTTTCTGCTGCGTTTTTCCAAATTTCTTACTGTTTCACTTTTTTCGACATACTTGTGATCCTTATATGTGCCAAGTGTTTTATCAACTGTTGTATGTGTGACACCATACCAATAATTCTCATTTTTGAAATGGTGCCAAAGGTGTGTTTTTTTAATGGTTCTTCCTAATTGTGTACGTGGCTTAATTGGCTTATGAGCAACATAATGCTTCCATTCATAATAAAGAAAATATCCCATAACTCCCGCCAGAAAAGCTATTGTAAGCTGCAAATTTTGCGTAATCAGATAGAAAACGGATGAGCTAATGACAAAGTTAGGGATACTGAACCAAAGTGGCAGAAACAGCAAACGCAAATCACTGGGGTCAACATGGTGATCATAATGTAATCTCTTAATCATTTTTAATAAGAAAGGATTCTTAGGTGTTTTGATATGAAATAAATACCGGTGAATCATATACTCACTCAGTGCATATCCAATCATACCAACCACAATTGCAATCCAAGTTCCATAATACAATAAATCAATTGATGTATAAATGACAACCGGGATAAACAACACAAGCATAATGGTTACATCAGGAAATGTAAAAAACTCTTTTAAATACTTTTTCAAGAAACCCACTCTCCTTTTTAGAAAACCTTAGTTGCACTTATGCAGTAAGAAACGATCTATATTTTCCTAACTGTTAATAATTTTCCTTTTCACCCTGCACACCTAACGAAAGATGACTTTTCCATAAAGCATAACTTTTTCCCATCATCGACCGGGAAATATCTTCTGCTTGCTTATAATCCCCTTTAAGTGCTGCTGCCATAAGCTTTTTATAGTAATTGGACGAAGCTTCGCGGCAAAATGAATAGGAAAAATAGCGCATAGCCATCTTTGTATAAGCACCATCGAAACTGTTTAATGTTAATAGAAAAATTGGATTTTCCGCCAGATCAGCTAGCCCCTTCTGCAATTTCCAGTCATATTCCGCATAATCTTTCGCCTTGTCTTGCAAGCCATCCATTTGAGAAAGCAAACCAACTACTTTTGGGTGGTGTTTCCTGACAGCTTCTTTAACATATTGTGCAGTAATACCAATACGAAACTCCAAAAAGTAAAGTACAAATTCATCTGGAATCTCATCAAGGGACTGGATAATATCAACGATAGTATGCACATTCCCTTGTTTCCAAAAATCGTTTATTGTCGCTGGCATCCCCTTCCTTAATGTCAGCCAGCCAGAGCGACTCAACTTCTGCAGTACTTCTCTGATTGTTGGTCTGCCTACATGAAAAACAGCTGCAAGTTCTCTTTCTGGCTGCATCGAACTATTAACTGGATATTCCCCTTGAAGAATTTTAATGATAAGGTTTTTTTCAATTTCCTTTGAAGATCTGATTGTGTTTCAACCCCTTTGGTATTTCCATTAATTACTTTGGTATTACCAATTATAATACACCAATAATTTTATGAATTCAATAAAAATTCAGATAAATAAATTTGAAATAAAAAAATCCATTTTGAAAGTGATTAATCAAAATGGATACAAATTTTTTTATAAGAAAACTTAGCTTCGCCAAGCTTTTTTATAATCTCTTTTAAAAAGATCCATGAAAATAACATTATGCCAAGAGCCTTCCCGATAAAATTGTTCTATTAATTCTCCTTCTTCATAAAATCCAAGTTTTAGATATAATCTAATTTCCCCTTCATTGAAGGAAAATACTCTTAAATACACTTTGTGCAAATTCAACTCATTAAATGCAAAATCCAATAGTAGACGAAACGATTCCTGTCCAAAACCTTTACCCCGATAATTTTTATCCCCGATGCTTATGCATTGGAAGCTCCCTTTTCTGCTTGTTATTCAATTCTCGATCCTATAATAGAAATAGTTTATATAGAATATCAAAAATTTCTAATCTTCCAAAGTCTGCATTAAATCGTAGAAATATGTTGCATCCCCTTTATCAAAGTAGTTATACCATGCCTCAAGGGTATCCTTAGAAAAGACCTCTAAATCTTCTATTATTAGTTTAGCAAAAAGCAACCCTCCTGCTGAACTGGCAGTAATCAAATTTCCATCCTTAATTGCTTTTACATCCCTATAATATGGCTCTCCTTTATAGCTTGGACAAACCATCTTGAGATACTCAAGGCTATTGCTAGTGTGTACCCATTTATCCAACAATTCGACCCCGGCAAGTGCAGTTGTTGCCCCACAAATTGCAGCGACCGTTGCCCCACATTCTAATAATTCTGTTGCCTTTTCAATAATTGGTATATGTATAGAATCATCCCAAGTATCTGCCCCCGGCAACAATAAAAGTGCTGATGAATCAATAATGATTTCATCAACGGTTATATCAGGTTTAACTGTCATACCTCCTTTTGTTATTATACATTCTTCTGTAGAGCAAACAGTTTTTACAGAAACAGAGTCACTTTGCTTTTTAAAGTATTGACCCGAATTAAGCTCAGCCGTCACATATCCAAGTTCCCAGTCGGATAACGTATCCAGTACGTAATTATAAACGGTAATCATGTCAGCAGCACCTCCATAATTTATTCAAAAGGATAGATCTCTCTAGAGATAATGCGGAATGTTTTATTTTCAGTGCACCATCATAATAAAAAAAATATTGTTAGTATCCCTTATGAATATGCGATACTAGCACTGTTCCTTATTAGAGAAAGGCGTCAGACTAATGAAGATCGACACCTTAACTCCACTAAAGAACCGCTTTTCCAGCGGATTAACTAGTCCTTAGCATTTTTTTCATACAGATAAAGGATATTATCGGTTGGGACGCTTGGATGCCCCAATTGGCGAATCATGGCTGTCAGATTACCACGATGATACGTCCCGTGATTGACAACATGCTGGACCAAATTAGAAAGTTGTGTTTCCAAACGACCATAATGTGGATGTTCAAGTTCCATAGGTCTGTCGAGATCATTTTCGCTGTTAAGAAAATCTTTGTAGCGTTCAGAAAGTTCTGTAAACATGACTTCCAGGTCCTCAAGATTTTTACCTTTCGTTGCTTCAGCTGCTTTAACGCCGGAAGCCTGAACTTGATCAAAATTGTCTTCTTGTATAACACCGAGCCAAACGGTATCAGTGATGTAAATGTGGGAGAGCGTTTCTGCAATTGAAGGAAAAACACTTTCAATTTCCTGTGAATATATTTCTTCAGGTAGCTCTTTTAAATGTCCGAAAAATTTGTTGTTTGCCCAAACGTGATAATCATACAGCTGTAATGCTTGATGTTTCATTTGAAAATCCTCCTTGTTTATTCACTTTTCACTGGGAATGTGACAATCATAAAACAATACCCCTGACAAATGCTGTCAGGGGATGTTATCATTTTACAAAAAGTTACTAATTGCCGTATTGTCTTTTACTATCCCGTTCGCAAAAAGCCATTCCATTTGAAGTGGCTATTCAATAATTAACGATGGCACTTCATTTATTTTTTAGACTTCATCGCCTTCACCTTCTTAATTTGATCCTGTTGTTTAAGCTCTTGATATTTCTCCGTTTCAACTGGAATCATTTCAGCGTTGCCGTATGTATCAAAGTAAATTCCCCCAGCCAAAACGTTTCGGTAGAGAAGAAGCTCGCATACAAGCACGACTTTTCTCTAAAAAAAGTACCTTTTCCCCGTGACGGTTTTCTTCTGGAATTCCTTTGTGTATCATATGTACCTCAAATTGTAACTCATCTTGCGTATAGTAGCCCGGGTTCTCATGAAGCAGCGCATATTCAATTTCAGAGATTGTCCTCTTTTCTCGATTAGATACAGGTATTTTACTTGCCTGAACAGGACTATCATCAGAAATTAATATAAATGTACTGTAATAATTCATGGTATCCACCTCCATTTACTTTAAAAAGTGACTCGGAATCCTACTTACCTCTCAACTCCGTCAAGGTACTCATTTGTTTCATAATAGTTTGCAAGTTGTCGTGCCTTTTCTGCCATCTTATTCCTTAACGCCTGTGGTTCCAATACTTGAATACCTGTTCCAAACGAAAGAAGGAACGCAGGCAATTTATTTTCCATCCGTTCAACATTGATTTTGAAATGTGCCTCTTCATCTCCTCGTTCCATCAGGCAATGGTGCATATTTTGGCACAGATAATCCATAACCTCAGGTATCCCCCGAACATGGATCATAGTAGCTGGCTCTTTTGCTTCCCATTCAAAGCTCCACTGATTTTGTAAATACTTGCTCGCCGAAAAATCGGACGGTCGCTCAAAAAATAAACCAGAATATGACAGGTAGCTGATTCGATCTATACGAAACGTACGCAGCTCTTGTCTCAAATGACAGAAGGCGACCACATACCAATAATTTTGTCGGTACACCAACCCATATGGATCAATCCGACGTTCAACTGGTCCTTCTCCCTTCCGTTTATCATAGAACATATCAATGGTTTGCCCCTCTGCCACGGTTTGTTCAAGTTGCTTAAGCCAACGGTGCATCAATTCATCATGTTGTGAAAACATGACATCCAAACCACTCATATGGCGGTCCAAATAGGCCTTCTGTTTGTAGTTCAAATTCTGTTGGATTTTTTCAAGGGCATGGCTTAAATCCTTTTCATACGGATACCCTGCTCCCCGTGCAAATGAGGCGGCGTGAAAAAGACTTTTCAATTCATTAAGATTAAAAAACAGCGGTGCTTCCCGAAAACTTTTCGGCAAATGATAGCCCCCGTCATGTCCTGGGTCTGCTACAATGGGCACCCCGCTTGCACAAAGTGCGTCAATATAGCGATAAACCGTCCGAACACTAATTTCCAATCTCTCAGAAAGTTGTTCCGCCGTCATACTGTTTCTTGATCTTAACAGCCAAACGATAGCTAGCATATTGTCCCATTTTGCCAAGCAAATTTCCTCCTTTAAAGCTGATAATCTCCTAGTTCCAACTTACACAATTAATTGGAGCTTTATTTATTTACTGTGAAAAAATTTATTTTTCAGACCTTAAGTTTGTCGTTTACTCAGTCATGGGTGTTTACTCAACAATCTGCCCCATAGAATCAGTGTTTCTTCGTTTATAATTATTATCTCCGCAAAATCTTCTCCATCGCTTTTCCCTTTGCTAACTCATCGATCAGCTTATCCAAATAGCGAATTTCCTGCATAGTTGGTTCTTCGATGTCTTCCACTCGGACACCGCAGATCACACCTTTGATCAAAGCCCGTGAAGAATTCAGTTGGGGAGCTTCCGCAAAGAAGGTCTCAAAGTCTGCCTGTTTTTCCAGTTGCGCTTGTAACTCTTCCTGGCTATACCCTGTCAACCAACGGATGATTTCATCAACTTCTGTTTTTGTACGTCCTTTTTTCTCTGCCTTCGTAACATAATGGGGATAGACACTTGCGACACTCATTGTAAAGATCTTATGTTTGGCCATGATACCCCCCTCCTGTTCATGTATTTTTGATTACTTGTTTTTCAATTATATCATTTAAAAGTTATTTTGATATCTCATGGTAGCTATCTTTTTAATAATTTTGTGTAAACACATTAATTCTTGTAGAAGTTAGTATCTTTCCAACAAGTGTTTCGAGATTGTAATCGGCTACCTAAACCCGAGTAAGCTTATCCGGGTTCCGTACGACATAGATAATACTTGCAAACTTTCCGTGCCGGAGTTGTACACATATAGCGGCTACAGTTTCATCACCAGAACGGAGTACTATACTGGTCTCACCATTCAAAGAAGTAATTTCATAGTGAAGACTTTCCTGATAAAAGGGAGCCATCCCTTCAAGCGCAGCAGCCAGGAATCGAGCTACGAGATCACGCTTTTGTACTGGATGCCTGAATGCTTTTACTTTTCCTCCTCCGTCAGTGACGAGCATGACGTCTTCAGTCAGCAGAGACAGTATATGATCCACGTCACCTTGTTCAAGGGAAGTGAGGAACCGGTTAACCCATTCCAATTCTATCGCTTCGGTCGCAACTGTCTCTTCCTCTGATATTCCCATCTTGTTTCTCGCCCGGCTCATCAGCTTGCGGCAATTCGCCTCTCTCTTGCCGAGCAGTTCGGCTATTTCGGGATAATCGAATCCCAGCGCTTCACGCAAGACGAAAACTACCCGTTCTGTAGGTGTCAGCCTCTCCAACATTACGAGCGTGGCGTAAGACAGCAAATCGCGGCGGACAACCATCATCTCAAGTGTATCCGATTCTTGCGTCCGAATTGGTTCGGGGAGCCACGGACCGACATATGCTTCCCTCCTCTTTCGTGCTGACTTCTGCAGATTGAGACAGCGATTGGTCACCATTTTACACAAATACGCTTTTGGCTCCTCTAAACGTTCGACATGTGCATTGTACGCTTTAAAAAATACGTCCTGTACCGCATCCTCCGCGTCTGCAACAGACCCTGTCAACTGATATGCCAGCGTAAACAGCAGCGCTTTATATTGGTCGTATAGTTCTTCCATCTCACTGTCCCTCCTTTCTTGAATGTTATAAATATTGCATCCTGGTCTCTTGTTTCTATCGAAGGTAACTGGCTTTATCCTCTACCAGCTTCTTGATCTTCCCTGGAGTCTTTCCTGTCATCACCATATCAATTCCCCATTTACGTATCCAAAACACCCCTTTTTGACCCAGACCAATATTATAGACATCCATATTGGATTTCGATGCTTTGTGAACCGGTGCAAGTTGACCCTCCAAATCGGCACTCACAATCTTCCCCAGTCGAATCCCTTGTAATCCAGCTTCAAAGCACGTCTTCTGTTCCGCCTTATCGGTTTTCGGATCGACGATTCTCGCACAGTCGCCAATGCTGTATACCTCCGGCGCCCCTTGGACACGATAACATTCATCTACCAGTACCTGACCATCAGGTGTAAGCGGTAAGCCCATACCGCTCAGGGCTGGATTCGGTATCAGACCAATCATCCATATCAATAGGCCAACTTTCAGTGAATCTCCATTATTTAGCGTCACCTCTCCTGTTTCCTCCCGCATCGCCTTACGATTGTGAAGTACGGTCACTCCACATTTGTTGAGCTCCTGATCCAACTTCCTCCTAAATTTCTCCGACACTTCTGAGAGCAGTCGTTCATGTGAATTCAGTAAATATACGGAGATATTGGACGAATTCAGCCCTAGCGCAGCTGCTTCCTTCTGCATAGAGAGTGCCAGCTCTGCAGACGTCTCGATGCCACTGATACCCGCTCCAGCAACCGCGATTGTCATTAGACGCTTTTGTTCTTCAGGATTCGTCTCTTCAGCAGCCTTTCGTAAATTGACATGCCAGCGCTCCCGGATGGCTGCCGCGGATTGTTGATCAGTCAAGACGATCCCACCTTGGTCGGTATCTGGTCGCCGAACGGTGCTACCAACAGCCACGACTAAAAGGTCATAATGAATTTGGGCATCATTTCCTTGCACATCCACATATTGAACCCACTTTTTTTCACTATCCACAGATCTAACTGTACCTTGCACAAATTCAAATTCTCCTAAAACTAAATCATTCCAAGGAATCATAATTTCTTCCTCGACCGTAGTTGGCCGAAATAACCTCAATTTGCGCAGATGACCCGGCTGCTTGTCGACCAGCACAAACCGAATCCGCCGTCCGTTTGCCATGCCCCGGGTTGTCTCCTGTATTTGTTTGAGTGCTTTAAGCCCTGCATAACCGCCTCCGATAATTATACATGTCAAGTCGTCCATTATTCCTCAGCTCCTTTTTAGGTTTCATACATATAACAATGTAAGACTCTGATTTGTGACATCGGAAACGAACAAATGCGAAATTTAATAAAAATCCTTTACTATTATCACACCATTTAGTTGAATAAAACTTCTGTAATTATTCCTTATTTAAAAAAAATAGCTTATCGAACTTCGATAAGCCAATTCCATAAATATTTTGCTATTTTGATAATGCGATTTTTATATGGGCTAAGTGGTGCTCTTCGTGCCAAGCTAATTTTGCAACTTTTGCTGCAACTTGTATTTCACCGTTTTTCGGGTGAGTAAAAGCTCGATCTACTTGGTCTTCCGTTAAACTATACCCTAAAGATACGATGCGCTCATTTATACCCTCTAGCATTTTAATAGAACTTTCTACGGGTAGCTCTGTATCGGGTTGAATAGCCCACTTTTCTTGATCAAAAGCTAGTACTGTTGGATTCTCATCTGTTAAAGCCAGCTTCAAACGTTGATACATGTTCAACTGAGAATCTGCAATGTGATGAACAAGTTGACGAACTGTCCAGCTACCATCACGATATTTTCTGCTTAATTCCTCATCACTTAATGTGTCAACAGTTTCTCTTAATCGAATCGTGTAAGTTTCGATCTCCTTTAGCCATTCTTGAATATTTCCTAATGTTACCTTTTTTGGAACTTGTAATTCCCCAATTGGAAATCTTACATCCATGTTTAATCTCCTTTCCCTATTCATTATTTTTTTACTTATTGATTATTACTAGAATACTTCATAATCCTATTCGTGAAAATAAGGGCTAACCCCTTTTTTATTTCTGATTTCTTCTCAGCATTTGTTGTAAATATTCTTCTGATTTTCCTTTAGGGATACTGAGAGTTTCCCAATTCTCATCTTTTATTTGTTTACCAATATAAACGATTTGCCCTATATGGTAGGCATAGTGTGCCATTTGCCTTTCAATTGCCTCTAATACCGTATGACTTTCACCACGAATGACCACACTTTTCAATAAATCCTGACCCTTTAATCCATTTAATGTTTCAAAAAGAGTGTTCCAACCCTTTTCCCAAACTGCTATCAATTCCTGTTTTGGTGGTATATCATTCTCAAATTCTTGATCACGATTCCTGTATGACTTTTCTCCATCCGATGTTAAAAAATCAGACCATCTGGACACCATATTTCCACTTAAATGTTTAGCTATAACAGCGACACTATTTGAAGCATCATTGAAATTCCAGTGAATTTCGTCGTTTGACAATTGACTTATTGTCTTATCCCCGAGGTCTTTGATACTTTTAAACCTTTCTTGAACAACTTTTAAATACTCATTTCCAAGACTCATCATTGACCCTCCCAGTCAGTATTCCGGCCTTCTGTTGCTTAATTAAAATGATACAACTTAAAGGCAACAGCACTTATTTAAGTACCGTGCACAATTCTTGAATATCATTTTTCTATTACATAGTATCGTTGTACTGCTTGATTTTCCAAGATAATCCCTCCTACGTTATCTAACAATTATTATTACATGGCGATTTTATAATACGCTTATCAAAATCTTAAAAAACTATTAAGATTTATCTGTTACCAGTATGGTTGCACTACGCAATAAATAGATATGTTGTATTTTCATCGTACTTAATCAACATTAACGCCCTATACAAAATAGACGCGTTATGAGATAAACGCGCCAGTTTGTTGCCCTGTACCAAAAATACAACTATTTACGAGTGATGCTTCTTGAATGACAACATGAACCTGGAACTTCAGTGTAATCGTAAGCGTCATGGAGACGCCACCATTCATACGGGGGAGATTGCGGCCAGCCTTCGGGCGATTTTTCCCAAGTTTCTTGTCTGCCAAATGGTGTTAGGTCAAGGTAGTTAAAAGGACTAAAAAGTGTATCGAGACCTCGTAAATACGTAGAATACGTGTGAAAGACACGGTCTCCATCACGCAGAAAAACACTCAATCCCTGGTGTTGAAGCTGTGCACCATCCTTTGATGTAGCCTCAAAATCGTAATTAAATTCGCTTTCAAAAGAAGAAAACCACGGTATCCCCCAACCCATACGTTCTTTAAAAGGTTCGATTTTGCTCAAAGGTGCCTGGGACACCAAAACTAAAGAAGTACCACGAGCATACAGATGAGAAAGGTGTCCCATGCTATCAACAATCATGGAGCAACCCTCGCAACCCTCATCCCAAGTCGGATCAAACATAAAGTGATAGACAATAAGCTGGCGACACTCCTTAAATAAATCAAGTAAACTTACTTCGCCATTTGGTCCTTCAAAAATATAATTTTTGTCGATTTCAACCATGGGCATCCTGCGACGCTCAGCACTCAATTCATCCTGCTTACGAGTAATCTCCTTCTCCTTTGTTAATAACTTCTGACGAGCCGCAAGCCAGTCATCATGCGTGACAATCTCGGGAAGATTTACGCTAATATCCTCACTCATAATATATACTCCTTTCTGTTTGCTTATCATAATTACTTCATTTCGTTTGTCTTAAAATCCTTTTTTCTTAACAAAATGACCCTTATATAAAATTTAGACGCAGGCACTTATCCCTGATTTGCGCACGTTTGTATGGGTTTGAAAATTAAATCAATTATATTCTCCACCTCAAAAAGAAAACCACCGCTAATTTAGTCGGTGATTTTCTTGCATGGTCCGGATTATTTTAATTCCTTTGATAAATAATCTTCTAATTGATTGAAGGTTCCTGAAAATCCTTCATGAACCATAACTTGTGATTCTCCAAAGGTCTTCAGTTCCTCTTCAGTTGCTGATGCAGCAGGAGCTACTATTGCTGTAAGGGTTGTTTTACCCCCATTTTCAGTGAACGTCAGTGTATTCAATGTTTCCAATGGCCAGTTTTCGTTAAAAGGTGCACGCACAATATTTCCATCCTCATCAGAAAAATAACTAGTGTAAACGACTCTCTCTGGTGTAATCATTTCATTGTATACAAATTTAACCCACATTACATCGCCATCAGCAGGGTTCTGGCTGTAATGAAAGACACCTCCCGGACGAAAATCTGCTTTTGCAACATGAAACGTCCACTCTTTCGGCCCCCACCAGTTCTGTAGATGCTCTGATTCTGTAAATGACCTAAACACTAGTTCACGTGTAGCATTGAAAGTATGGGTTATTTCAACTTGGGTTATCATTTTGGTCCCTCCAGTAATTTTATTAATTATCTTTCTTTTTGATTTCACTCTTTTGTATTTCCTGCAAATATCGGTAATTAAACCATACCTTTCTCTTGTTTTAAGTAAAAAAGGAGCAGTTTCTTACTCCAGGAATGCACCTGTTAACACATTCATTTATAGACGGATTAAACTTATTACCCCCTTATGTTTTCTTAAGTCTATCACATACTATTGCGAAGAATTTCTTCTCGATTGCTCAATAATCTGGACCTATTGCTGCAGATTAGGGTTCTTATTTTTGATTACATAAGAAACATTAGCAATACTGCTGCTATCTACCTTTAAAATAATGATAAAGTTGATTCAAGATATTTATTCTTTTATATTAAAATAAGATGCTAGATTCATAATGAAAGGGGCAGGATTATGAAGCAAGCAAAGGATTTATTAAGCAATTTAAAGTCATTGGCCGGTCCGTTACCGGATTTTCATCCAAACGAGATAACGAACAACCCATCAGATTTGTTTTTGCAATGGCTAAACGTAGCCATTGATGAAGGTGTTCGCGAACCTCATGCAATGACACTATCCACATCAAAAATAATTAAGTTTAAATGGTCCATCTATGACAATACTAATTACCTTCATGTCCTCTACACTTAACAGAAGATAAAAAATTTTTTTCAACAAAATTATGTACATTAAAATCTAGATTTATATAGGATAAATTGATATCAAAATCATTAATTGTTTCTTGTATTAAATTCTAACATCTTTCCATCTCCATTAAGTAACTCTTGTACTTCTCGTTTCACAATGAGAAATTTTTTGAAGGGGGATCGGAACAATCTATTGTAAGAGAGGTTAAAGTCCTATATATTAACCTCTCTCACCAGATTGCTCTACAAAAACTGGTTCGGCATAAACTATATATCTTTTAGGAGCGCTTCCTATATAGCTAAATGGATAACAAGTAGTTAACGTAAGTATTTCATTAGGTGCTGTCGAACGGATCACTGTACGATCATCTGCATCTACAATTTCCGTATATTTAATTTCATACTTATACTCTCCGTCAAGCATTTCAACAACTATATAATCGCCAATAACAAGATCACCTATATTCTGAAACACTGTGTTTCGGTGACCTGAAAGAACAATTTGATTATTTTGCATCGGGAAAGAAGAACCGATAAAATGCCCGACCCCTTGTTTAAGTTCTTGCTCCCCCGTACCTTCTATTATTGGAAGCTCCGCCTTTATGCTAGGTATGTGTAAAACACCAAAAATTTCTCCTTTTTCAAATTGATAGGATTGAGGAGTTGCCTTTTTAGTAATCACTTGTGCTGAGCTAGATACCACTTTCGATTTTGCAATTTCATGTGCTTTATCCTGTGAAATTTTACTGTCTACCATTAGCCACGATCCGTATAGCAAGAAAATCCCACCTAAAGTAGATAGAATGGATACAATCACAATTATGCTGACCTTCTTTTTCTTTACTGGCATAACATTTTCCAACTCCTATTATGATATTTACATAATTAACTGTGAACTAATAATTAACTAATCCCCTCCTAAAGGTAGGAGGGGAAACTAAAATTTTTAAGCTCTTCCTCTTTTTTTCTGATAAACGACCAAAGCAATAGCTAGAAGGCTGAATAACAATCCAAGCATTAGGAAGTTCATAGCATTTGATGCAGTATTTGGTAGTTTTTTCCCAGTTACTCCACTATCATTAATAGTAGAGCCTTCGTTAGATGTGGTTTCTTCTACAGATTCTTCAAAGACAGTATATGTGCTGAAATGATTAACTGTGGCGGTTACATTTCCATCTTTGTAAGTTCCACCGATTTTTTCCCACTCATTTGTTTCTTCATTAAGGAAGTAAATTGCTAGATTATTCGTATCCTTGACCAATTCTTGATCTACTGGGAAACGGAGTGTAATTGGTTGGTCAAATTGACTGACAACTTCATTCCCCTGGGTAATACTAAAGTCAAATACAGCGCTAAGAGCACCATTAACAGCTTCCAATTTATCCAAGTTTATTTTTGTGACTTTTGAGTTTTGTAATACGTTAGACGGTACGGAAAGTTCAACCTCACTATGATTAAGCTGGATGGTTGCTTTACGTTGTAACAATTCATCCATTTCTTCTTGACTAAATTGAATAGTTGAGTTCTCTTTATTAGACATTTTTTCCAAGTTGACGGTTAATAATCCTTCGTTTGCAAGTAAATCAATTACATTCATTGGAAGTGTTGCCGTATTCTTCGTAATGTTTGGATCAACAGTAATATGATTTTTTAGAGAAACATCGTCTCCCTTAGATTTCTCTTTTTCATTCTTACTTTTTGGTTCTGTTGTTGCTTCAACGGACTTAGATGCAGTTGAATCTTCCGAAAATACGCCTCCCCCAATTCTGATTTTGTGTGTGGTTGAAGGTTCTAAATTATCCAGCGTAAATTGCTGTTCTCCGTCCACCTTAATTCTACAAGGTGAAACAGCGCCTACTGGAAAACATTCACTCCATTTTGAATCAAGGGATACGTACATATAAAGAATTCCGCCTGGAACGTTTGTGTTATTCGCAGTCCAACTTATCGTAATCGATTGATCTGTACTTTCCTTAATTTCAACATCTAAACGCTTTATATACTCCTCCGTTGTTCCTAAATATTCCTCACCGTAATCGTAATAATAAAAGGTATACCCTTTTTGTGCTTCTTGCTCTGCTTCACTTAACTGTTCAAATTTTGCTTTTTGATCTTTCGCATATGCAAGTGATATTGATTCTGTTTCTTCCAACCTATCCAAATAGTCAGGGGAAATTTCAATTGTTTTTACTTCCAGATCGGTTCTAGGATTGGATTTAGGAAAGGACTTATGTAATAATTCATTCATTTTATTGGTTAAATCGAACTTCATATAAAATGCAAGCAATAATTTTTTGGCTGTCAAAACTTGGTCCTCGCTTGCCTTAATGGTGTCACTTAACTCCGATTGAATAAAAATAGAATGAAAAACGACATTCCCATCTTTATCTTTGTATACTCGAAGTAGTGAATCATTTTGGTAATCTTCGTCTACCAAGGTTAGTTTGTCATATGTCTTCAGTTCTTCTGCCTGCAAGCTATTCACCGGAAAAATGAAAAACACCACCAAAATAGCAAAGATTATAAATTTCAATTTTTTCATTACGTTTCCTCCTGCAATAATTATTCTAAATAATAAAATGGTAATTCAAGAATACTTTTCCTATCCTCTTATTATTTCGGCAAACTTTAATTTTTTTTAACAAGTAATAATTTTTTAGTCTTAACAAAAAAAAGACCCAAAAATAAAATGTCTGACACATTATCGCCAGGCACTTATTTGGGTCTTGCTTCTTTAATAAAACTAAATCGTGCAACTACCTTACTGTTCAAGACAAGCCCTCGTTAGTGTAGACTTTATTCTTGTTTGGTTCCCTTCGTATTATTTACAACATTCATAATAACTAAAACTATAAGCTTTATTTACATGTGCTAAATTTGAACACAAAAAAGACTGTCTAACAGTCTCCCATATTAAAAATAAGCACCCGTCTCTTATACATAATAGATTATGATAGTTAATACATTTAGTATTATAAATATACTGCCAATACAGTGTCATATACACCTTAAGCGGAAGAATTGAAATCAAGATACTTACTTCCTTAACCCGTTTTCAACAACATACTATTTAAGGCAACCAATCTTATTTATCACTTAAACACAAGCTCTCATATATATTAAATATATGCTCATTATCCACTCCCTCCTAATAGCCCTTTATTTCATTGGGATAAGATGTTTTAGGTCGAAACATGAAAAACAGCAATTAACATAAATGATTTTAGGTTTAAATGCTCTTCTCAAATGGAATAAACCCGAGATAGCAATTTTAATAACAATATCGGTAACAGGAGGTCAACAATGAGATATGGTGGAATAGGCTTGGTTATGTTGGCAGCTATACTTTGGGGCATCACCGGAGGAATCGCTGAAATATTAATGAACAAAGGTTGGAACCCTACAGTTATTTCATTTTATCGTGGAGCCATAGGGCTTATATGTATCTTTTCATGGTTTCTTTTCCGGGCAAAACAAAATTGGCCTAGCTCTTCATCTGTGTACGTATGGTCTACCCTGGCAGGAGTTGGTTTAGCTGGAAATTTCACCTTTTATTTTCTGAGTATTGAAGCGTCTAGCATAGCTATCGCAGCTACATTAATGTACACTGCACCAGTGTTTGTACTATTAATTTCGTTTCTCCTAAGATTAGAGCGCTCCACTTGGTTAAAATGGGGATGTATCGTTGTAATACTATTGGGAACCTTCTTACTTACAGGTGCTTATAAGTCTGGCTCATCATCTGTCAACCTACTAGGCGCTGCTACAGGACTCGGTTCTGGTTTTTCGTATGCTTTGTTTATTTTCAGTTTTAAAAATGCCTCTAATTTTGGTAAGCCACAGTCAATATTAACCATCGCTTTTTTTGCATTTTCCTTGATACTTTTACTGTTTATCGACCACCATGAAGCACTTTCTGTCATAACTTCGGGTGATGTAGGATGGTTTCTCCTGTTAGGTCTCGTCGGAGCCGGGGTATCGTTTGTTTTGTATATAGTCGGTATCAAATGGACTACACCTTCAACTGCTTCGATGATCGCTATGATAGAGCCTGTTACAGCTTCCTTGTTTGGCGTATTGGTTCTTAAAGATAGTTTGACTTTTGTTCAACTTATTGGCATGCTCATTATTTTAGCCACTATCACTATCTTAAGTGTTAGACAATCTAACTAAAAAGCCTTCAGTCAATAGACAGTTTGTGATAAATGGTTTTATTTCACCTGCCTCTTTAGTTTGTGAAAAGGTGTTTAATTTTTTTCGAAAATTACTCCAATCCCAGCACCTGTTGAACACATTACCTAAAAGCTGCTACTTCGCTTAGTAAATTCTTTCAAAAATTATTTGTTGCACAGTTTGAGTCTAATACGTAATACAAGAGTTACTCTACGTCCCAGTATATAAAGAAAAGCAACCATTTATTCAATGATTACGCCCGTTTGTAGCACAGTTTAAATTGATATTCAATATCAATACCATATATAGGCCTGACCGCTTCTTCGTCGTTTATTGTATTTTTTTGCCTGCTTTTCAAACTTTTTAATTAATTATTGACGATCCATATCATCCCTCGACCTCCTGTTCATTCTGGACATTTTTATATAGCGAAAAACAGTGTATTTTAGTTGAGGATTCACATCTCTTTATTTATTCTATTGTGAACTTTTTTCATGCGTTTTACGTAAGTCGAGTAAGTCCCAGATTGCTTTGACGACTTCGTCTGGACAATCTGTATGAATCGTAGCATGACCAGCATTTTCGAGTATACGATGCTCCCCACGTGGAACTGAATTGGCTAATTTGGTATAAATCGTATTTTTTACATTATTGAATGGATCAGTAGTCTCGCGCAGGAATGATTTACTCGTGATCTGAGTCGTAAATGGGTCGACTCCCATCGCTGTATAGACGATCAACGGGATATCCGGCATATCTCCTCCTTTACGTACTTCGTTATAGAGTTCGCTGTTCAAGTTCTTCTTCTCCGTAATCGTTTTCGATAATGTCCTGAGATGATAGTCAATCAACGGTTCACGTATCGAATCCGGCCACGTGGCAAACATCTGATCAAATAACCCGCGAAAGGATCGCTTGTAAGTTAGGAGTGTCCGAACGATCGCAAAACTCTGCTGAGGTAAATAGCGTTTCTTTAGCTTTGGTGTATGGGGGAGAAAGTCTTCGTGAGGCGGTTCTAACAGAAGCATTCCGGCTACCTCATCTGGAAACCTTTGAGCATACCGGCGTGCGTAAATTCCACCCAACGAGTGACCGACGAATAGATAGGGAGCTGGTACTCCGGCGGTATATAAAAGACTCCGCAATTCATCAGTGACCTCGAGGGCACTTCGAGGCAGCTTAACCTGATCGCTCCAGCCCGTTCCCGCTCGATCATAGATCATTGATGTTGTACGTTGACTAATTTGATTGTGAATATTCAGATAATCAAGACCGACCATGCCGGCTGCCGGTAAAAATACTACTGCTGGACTCCCGGTCCCAGCGTGGTCGAGTAACAAGTGTCGTTCTTCCACATTGTAAAAACGTCCAATCGGCGCATCACCTTGGTGTTTATTTGTATAATCTCTCATGGTAATATCAAGACCTCCAATCAGTAATTTTTATTTATAAAAGATTTTCCTGAGTTCATTAAGGTAACCATCAAGTTCTGCAAGAATATTGTCATAATCTAATTCAGTAATTTCTGAGCTTCTAATATCCTCTAATATCTGATTGGTAAAACCAATATTCGACCAAAAAATTAGCTGCTTGCTTCTTTCAACGTCAAGCCCTTCCCTGAATTTAGATTCATCAACTTTATCAAACATAGTTTCTTGGCAAAATAAAAGTTTCTCATTAACTCTTCCTTCCAGCTCCTTATTGATTTCATCAGACTTCGTAGTAGCAGTAATTTTAATAAATTCGAAAATCCAAGGATGCTTTTGCAGCAACTCAATCTGAAGAAGATATGATTGACGCAACTTTTCAAAAATATCTTGTTCGTCAAAATTCATTAAATCAAGATACTCTTTATTAATCATGTCAGTGCAATAATCATAAAGGAATAGAAAAAGGTTTTTTTTGCTATTTACATAGTGGAACATTAACCCCTTTGAAATCCCGGACTCTTTTGCAATAACATTTGTCGAGGCATCGTCAAACCCCTTCGTTGCAAATTCCTTTAATGCTGCATTTAAAATAACATCTTTTCTTTTGGGTTCCAGATTCAAAACTTTTGGAAGCATGATAACCACCTTCATTTAAATTATTTACCTTTAAGGTCAATATTATTATAATTTAATTTACCTATCAGGTCAATAGTTTTCGCAAAAATTAACACATTATTTTCTAGGAGTGAGCAAAAGTTTGAATGATTTATTAGTTTTACTACCTTAACCGGAGCATAAAAAAGACATACCGAAGAAAGTATGCCTAAGTAAAGCTTGATTCAAATACTTTTAGAGTTCTCATATTAACTGCTCTATAGTTAAACGAAAATACGGTTCCCTTATTTAAGGAAATAGTGTTACTTTAAGTACCTCACTTCACAATTTTGCAATTTTTGCACCTGAGACAGCCTACTTTCAAATCTTGGCTCATTTTTAGCTTTAGATGGGTGTTCCAAGGTTCGACAAGCGCACACCATAAAAAAAACAATATAGTTTGAATTTCTTTAATTGAGGGTGAGAATAAACTCTTCAACATCCTTACCACGCGCGTTTGCATACCCACTGTCTTCACCCGAAATGATGAACCCACATCTTTTTAAAACCTTTATGGATCCAATATTGTCTTTTGCAGCACGAGCATAAAGTGGACGAATTGTTACCTGTTTCAGAAATTCCCGTAAAGCTTTGGTTGCGATTCCCTTACCCCAGTATTCCTTTCCAATCCAATAGGTTACTTCTGGTTCTCCAAACTGCTCGAAGTGTACTACATGGCCAACGACGGTGTTCTCAACAATGATCGTTTGCTTAATAATATTCTTATTCGTAAGTATTTTGTTCCAGTGTTCAGCGAAGCTATTCCCATCATTAGGGTCTTTACTTGTAAAGGCAGCCATTTGGTTTGCCTCACTATCCTGCTGATGCTTAAAAAAAATAGGAAGGTCATCCTCAATCACATTTCGAAGCACTAAATCGCTCATTAAACTCCCCCTCTGTCGTTTACTTTATTTTAGTAAACATGTGTTCCTGTCACAATATATTTTTATCGTGTAAAATCTTCTTGATATGCTACTATTAATCGTTTCCTTGTTCAATTACATGGCCCGATTGTTGAAAAACTACCACCGATAAATAAAACATCTTTACTTTTAAAGTAAATTTTTTCATTAACGAATGCGTAATATTTGTCTACTATGCAACAAAATGGCTTGCATTAATAGGCCTTAGTATTGTAACTGTTACGACATTTATGTTTACACAGTTATCACTTGAAACGTCATTCGCCTATTTTACCACTATCTATGCCCTTCGCATGTTTGGTCTGTCCTTTGCCCTAATGCCGGTAATGACATCCGAGTTGAACCAGAAACACCCGCCACAAATGAGGTAATCGCCCAGTAAGCACAAGTTGTCGGATTTGAATGGGCGTTTATGGGCAGTACTGTCCTAGCATTCGCCGCCTTTATATTGGCACTGTTTCTTCATCCGCCAAAAAAAGAAAAAGAGATTGTGCGGCAAATTCACTGGGAAGATGCGAGTATGAGGTAATAACTATTTACAAGTGCCTGTCGCCTGGAACGATTTGGATCGTTTCAGGTGATAGGCACTGTTTTTGGTAAAAATTTTAACCTTGCAAAGGAGTCTAACCCCATTTCTCATCTTTAAAATAAAAACTTTACAAAAATTCATTAGCTGATTTCGGCCATTAAAATGTACCACTTTTGTCACGTTTTTTACCAGCGATTGTCGCAATTATTATCAATGGTAACATCAAGGAAGTGCGGATTTACATAGTTAATCGATTTGGAAGATAATAGGGGCTAAATTATCAGTGTTTTAATGAGCTATTAGTCTTCCTCAATTCGATAATAGCGCCTGTTAGCTTAACAAAGAATCTAATACAAATGGTATGATAATTAGCAATATAGAATTCAAAGCATGACGATTAGATCGATGTGGTTCGGTTTGGGGAGAATGATTGAAGGTTGTACAAAGAGGACCACCTATATGGGAATGATCATCTGATAAACGATTTCCTCACGTTTATCGTTTTTTAGTTCAGTTACACCTCAGATAGCAAATGACTGAACGAGGTATTTTTCAATAAATTCAGCCAGACCATCCTGTTCATGATGACCGGTTGTAACATCTGCGGCTGTTTTCACTTCTTGGTCAGCATTCGCCATTGCGGCGCTGATTCCGGCATAACGCAGCATTTGAATATCGTTCGGACCGTCACCGATGGCTGCTGTTTCTTCCGAATTAATGCCAAACGCTCTAATAAGCACTTGAATGGCAGCCCATTTGGAAACACCGGGGGCAACTATCTCAAACCCGTCTTTCCAGTCAATGACATCCGCTGCATCACTAAATAAATGTGACATATGCGAACCATGGCAGCCTGTCCTGACACTGTATTTCAGCACGTTCCGGTAATCTACATGCCGCAAGTCGCCGATATACCTTGGCGGAACCTTACCTTCCCTGGTCCACTCGTCAACCTCCTTGCACGTCTTGTTGCAATAGAGACCGTCGGTTGTGTGCACAATGATATTGCACGGAATTTCATTGGTTACACGATGAAAATGCGCCTCATCCAGCACAACCGGATTCATCTGGGCAACCCTTCCCGTGAATCCATCATGAATGGAGGCACCATTCAGGCAGATCATCGGTGCTTTCAAGCCAAGCAGACTATGGTATGGTGCTGTGATCTCATATTGACGCCCTGTCGCCAGAAAAACTTTAACACCCTGATTTGTCAATCTGTTGATCGTTTCCGCATTGCGTTGTGAAATCTCATTTGATGACGTCAGCAATGTTCCATCCATATCAATGAACAATGCACGTATATTCATTTTTTTCCTCCCTCCTATTTCACATCAAACATATCACCTAAATGTAAAGTGTACATTAACTGTGTGTAATGATTTGATGAAGAATTGAGGGAGGAGTGTGATATGATATAAACCATCGATGCTTGTAGTACGGATTGTGGTGCTAAACCTTGGCAGGTGGTTCTTCCGACTGCAAACATACACCCTGTATTTTTAGTATATTATCGATAAATGAAAGCTAAAGCCTTTGAGGATTTCTGTACTCCTTCTCATAACCCCGGTATGATCAAAAGAGATACTTCTCCTTCTCCAAAGACAACATATTATTTCTTTTACTCATGAGCGCAACAACCATAGAAGCAGGAGACTCAGGCTCAATGAATTACCAACTAAAAAAACATCAAAACGATGGTCTATACTATTAGGTATGGAAGTTGAATCTGCGGAGGTTTATATGTTTAGAAATGACACTAATTCTACAACAATGTATTTTTTTAGTTGTCCTGATGGTAAGGATTGCAAAGCAGCATGAGTTTAGATCAGGGTAAGTCCGTACTTTTAATACCTTTAATTTTGCTGAAAAATATACAGAATTAGAAGTAGTAATCATTTAAACCGAAAAAGGTAGCAAGCGCAGAACCCTAAAGGAACATTTACTTTTACTAAATAACCTTTAACTTCAACCCAGCGGTTTATATGGGTGCTACCCTTATTAAAGGAAGGCGCCCTTTCTGGAATAAAGTTATTATCATTTATTGTCTTATATCAAAGTTCCTGATATAAGCCAATCCTATTTCCATAAGGATCTTCAAAAGAACACCAAGCTGCTGGCACACCTGCCCTGGTATTAACACTTTCTATCTCTGTGCTCAAAACTTCCATAAGCCGTTCTCTTTCATTCTCAATATCTTTTACGCCTAACCTCAACGGACCATTTCCATTTGTCGGTTCACCTTTAGCAACCTGAAGCCAAGTGTTGGGAACGATCTCCCACTCTGCAAAATCCCCGTGTGGTATGAAGTCAGGTTGTCTGTTAAAAAGCTTTTCATACCACTTTATTCCTACTTCATAATCAGCTATTCTTACTTGAAATGTTACACCAGTATTCTTCTCCAATTGCAAATTCCTCCCTATGACATTAAAATGCTCTAATATAATACTACTACGACAGACTCCCAGCTGGACCTTTATATGCTCCTTTGATTACATTTGCTGACACATTCTAAAAGACAACTAAATTGAAATACTCGGCCCTTTTTCATCATACCACCGGAGCATTCTCCATTCTCCATCTGACTCTTTACGCCATACCTCAAGAGATAAAGCCCGAACTGTTTTTTCTTGATTTTGATGCGTAATTTCATATGAAACAGCTGCCTGTGTTTCAGATTGGGGAACAATATTTAAGGCAGAGTAAATAAACTTAATGTGTTTCCCTTTATAATGAATGCCGCACCTTTGTTTCCCTCTTTAATTTGTTCCGCATTGAATAATTTTACTTGATCCTTACCAGGCATATAAAGATACCCCTGGAATTCCTTAGAATAATATTTATTCATTTCATTAAAGCTACCATTTGAGAAGTTTTCATGTAATTCTCGCATTCGATAAACGCTAGTTGCTATTTCATTTTCAATACTCATTAGTTACCTCCTATGAAAATAGACTGCCCGTTTAACTTTTTCAAAAAGATCAGATATAAATACTATTTCAACAGTCCATAGAAGATTCCTGCTTATTCTACAAAATAGGCCCGATTCAGAAGGACGATTTATTCGATTAGCGAGCCCATTTGCTGATGATCATTATTTTAATGAGTTTTATCTTTTCAGCCAACTTTCTTTTGTCAGTTTCATATTGATAGAATCTATCCATTCTCCATCAAATTCTAGATCGTTTTTATCAATATTTTCTATTTCAAAGCCTGCCTTTTCATAAACATACTTGGCCCTTGGATTAAAATCAAAAACACTTAAAGTAAGTTGGTTAAGTGTAGTGTTGTTAAATATATAATCAATTATAAGTTGAGTTGTTTCAGTTCCTAACCCACGATTTCTTCCCCTTGGTCCAATAAGTATCCTAAAATTCATGCTATGATTTTTTTCATCGTATAAATTTACCACTACCTCTCCCACTAGTAAGCCCTGGGATTGGTCAACAATAGCAAGATCCAAGCGATCAGTTTGTTCATTTCTTGTATTGTACCATTGGAGAATTGATTCTCTATTAAACCCCGAACTGCTTCCTGTCAATTTTAATACTTCGGGATCCTTTAAGCATTCTTCTATAAAAGGAAAGTCTTCATCCTTAAAAGGTCTAAGAACAATTTTTTCCCCTTCTATTAGTGGTTTATGACCTAGATATAATACCATTTCTTTTCACACTCCATTAACTCAATTTAACATTTACCTGCATTAATTGGTACGTAACTTAATTCTATGTGTTCCCCAACAATACGGTCCAATTAATGAGGGTGCCATTATTCTAGAATGGCGCCCGTTTTCGGAACATGGTTTTCTATCACCAGTACTGCAATATGTAATTCCTTATAATATTAAAACGAGAAACCTATTCCTGCCCGAAACCAAGTTCGTTACCATCCAAATCTTTAATAAGTAAATTTCCGACTGCCATATGGAGTATTGAACAATTCCTCAACTACTTCAACTTTATGTTTAATCTCTTCCCAAAAAGCGTCAACATTTTCTACCTTAAAATTAAATCGCCCACGCGAAGGGAATTCATCATGTTCTATAATGGAAAACGTTGCCCCTTTATCAAATTCAAAATGAGCATAATTCGGATTTTCATGTGGCCAATAACCAGTTACCTTTAACCCCAAGCTCTCCTCATACCATTGAATAAGACATTCGCACTAACGTGTTCCAAATAAATATTCAAAACAATCCCCTCGTTAATTAATCTCTTTGTTCTGTATTGCTGCCTATTAACTTAAAATAATTATGTCAAAATTTCGTTATTTATACAATGAGTTATTCCATTAAATGGCTCGTTTGCAGAAAACTGATCTTATTGAAAGCCAATCAAATTTGCTATAACAAGGATAACATTTTAGATTCCAAAAACTATGATTTTAATCTTCAGTCATCCAGAAGGTAAAGTGGAAAAAACTAAGCCAAGGATGGTACGTTTCATTGCTGTAATCATTAACATTTAATTTAGATTAAATCATCATTATAATAGTTAATATACAAGGGTATAAGACTACGAAGGGACGATGATTTTTAAGTAGAAGAGCCTATTACTCGGAAGTATTCAGAGTAGTTCCAGTTGACGGCCACTATTTTGTATATAATACCGACTTCTTTGATGATCATAGCAATAAACTTTCCCACCGAACTTTTTATTCGCCATACAATAATCCTTAACCTTTTGTGAAACAGGTTTACTGCAAACAACGCATTTAGCGGCTGCTGATTTATTCGTGCTGGTCTTCTCTTTCAAGCTTTTATTATGCTGATCCCTTTTCGTTGGATCTGTAATGTTTGATTTAGATAATGTATTGTATACTTGCTCAATATCCGCCTCTGTTAACAAAGGCTCTTTATGCTTCAATTTAGTAATAGCTACTTTTCTATTGATCGTTTCTGTTAGATAAATATCATAGATGACTATCTCATCTGCTGAGATTTCTCTTAAGTCCATGTCGATTATCAGCTTACAGCGTTTTGTGAATGATATAAGCGAAATAAAATTAGAATGAAATTTCTTATCTACTATCGTTTTAAGCGCTTGAATATGGCCATAGTTCTGAATAACCGGGTTTATCATTTTAAACTTTCCATTGATAAGCCACTGTTTTCGGTTTCTTCCACCATATATCGTACCCTGGTAATTCTTTGTCTCAATAACAAAAATGCCATATGGCGTTAGTACAAGATGATCAATCTGTGAATAGCCGGATGCCGACTTTTCATTTTTGATCATAATATCATTAAGATACATGTACTCTTTTGGGAGCTGTGACAGCTGAATATCAATCTTATACTCGCCAATCTCTCCTTTTCTGCCTGCTATCACTTCATTGTTTTTCTTATTACTAGTTTGTTCTTTCTTTGGTTTTGATTGAGGTTTCTCCTTTTTCTTAAACAGACCAAGCAAACAAATCATTCCCCTAAAATTTATTTACTTCTATTATCGGATTGTAAAGGAATGATGTTAATTGTTCCTATATAAAAGGGATAAACCCACACTTAGGTTTATCCCACTCAAACACAGCCTCCCAGCAGGAATAGCCGTATCCAACTTTTACTTCAGACTAATTTCAATGCTTTCTGTGCCAAAGAATCCGGTCTGACTGTGCAGAACTGAATCTTTTAATTTCAGATCCTTCGACACTTCAAAGACAACTTTACCTGATTTGCTTAGACCTGGATTTATTTGTGTCAGGAAAAAGTCTCCCATACTATCGCCCATCGCCATCATAACCTGACCATCCGTAATAGGCTCGTATGTTGTTCCGTCAGCTGACTTGATTTTAAAATAACTGGAATCAATTGTCAGGGGTTCCTTTTGGTCATTTTTAACCGTCACATCCAGAATGACAAATTTGCCACTTGTTGTAGCATTCTCAACAAATTCATTTCCACTGTCAAATTAATTTCCCTGTCTCTTCTCTATCTTTAGGATAAGACCAGCCTATTACGGTGGAATACTTGGCCTATATATAATATTGTAATATGCTAGTGAAGTACTAAATATTATAGAACTTGTACTAGATTAATAGGGGATAAAGAAAGGTGGATTATCTTGAAAAAGACTATAAAAGTTGTCGCAGCTATAATTGAAAACGAACATAAAGAAGTATTGTGCGCGCTTCGCTCACCGGAAATGTCTATTGCAAATATGTGGGAATTTCCTGGTGGCAAGGTGGAAAAAGGCGAAGAATTACATACTGCGTTAGAACGTGAAATTAAAGAAGAATTTTCTTGTGAGATTAGTGCTTCAGTTGTCTTTCACGAAAACATTCATGAATATGATAGTTTTATTATTAACTTAGTGGCAATGAAGGCTAAGCTCGTTAAAGGAGAACCCACTCTAAGTGAGCATTCAAAACTGGTGTGGTTAAAACGTGAAAATTTGAAATCACTAGTATGGGCACCAGCGGACATTCCCGCGGTAGAACAGCTGATAGAAGAAGTATAGGCTACTTCATATGAAGCAGCCTATACTTTTTCTGTAAGTTCTGTATAAAGTTGTGGTGGGATTATATGCTCCAATTCTAATTGAACCTCAATGGGACGTTCACCATTATATGAAATAGTATTTCCTTCACCAATATAAATATATGGTTCTACATTGTTCTTCTCAATTTCTTTATATTTACGGACAAAAAGGTGTAAATTGATTCCTCTGTCCTGATTAAAGATAATGTTCTTGCCTCGTTCAGAACTCTGTGATGTATTATTTTGCGTCTCCCATTGAAGATGTTTTCGATCTATAAACTTATCATTATAGTTAATACTTTCCTTAATATCCGCTTCCTTATGAAGATCGATATATAAGAAATAGTCGTTGCCATTCGAAAGTAAACCAGATCCTCGATATGAACTATGACTTTTTCTATAATTTGAAAGTAGTGCCGCATCCATCATTTGATACTGTTCGTATAGCTTAAAATGAGGTACGCCATAGTAATCTCCCCCAAATTCTCGTTCATATCGGAATAAGCCATAATCAACCAAATCTATTAGATACCTTGCATAGTTAGGATTTGCTAATAGCTCCTCAAACGCAACGGTTCTACTTAGTTGTTCACCATCCAATTTTGCTAACTTAGGCGTTCTATTTTTTTGTGTATCATCAAAAAAATTCTGATTTAAGAACTCCATTGCATGATAAGTACTATCATCATCTATTTTTTTAACCCATTTTAGGATTTCATGTTTTGCTTGATCAAATGTAATAGATTGGTTCTCTATTAAATAATTTATTATTATAAAATCATAAATTCGCTTTAAAGGAAGCATTCCAGAAAGCCATTTCAATGTCTTCTCAAAAGTTTCATTAGCGAGTAGTTGGTTAAGCTGTTGATCTTTTTCCACTTTAGCAACAAAATTTAAGTAAGATTTTTCTTTTACGATGAATCTGACTGGATCAGGTGCTCCATCGTATTTATAGTAATCCATTAGCAAATCAGGGACACGCCCCTGGTTCATTTTTTTAAACTCAAAATATTCTTCTTTTAAATATTTCATCGAAGTGAACTTCTCTTGGTCGATTTGTGCTAGAATTCTTTCTTGTGATATTTTATCCATTTGGATATGTGTAGCACCGGGAAGATGTGCAAATCCGGTTGATATGGCTACCTTTAAACTTTCTTTATCGTAGTATCGACTACCATTTAAAGCAATGGCAATCAAAAATGTTTTTGTGTGGTTACCGATAAGATCGAGTACTGTTAAAAAGGATTTATCCTGATATTTTCGTAAGCCCCGTCCAAGTTGTTGAATAAACACAATTGGAGAGTTAGTAGGGCGAAGCATTAAAACCGTATTAACAGAAGGAATATCGACACCCTCATTAAAGATATCAACTGTGAAGATTACTTGTAACTCATTTTCTTCATCTTCTAATTCACTTATTCGAAGTTCTCTAGCTTTTACCGAGTCCTCTCCTGTCAAATAAGTGCTAGGTATTCCACGCCTATTGAATTCCTCTGCCATATAACGGGCATGCTCTCTACTTGCACAAAATCCTAAACATTTTCGTACTTTTCCATCATGTCCATAAAACCGCATTTTTTCAATAATAAAATCGACTCGTTCATTTACCTTGAGTCTTTTCGTTATTTCGTCTAAATCATCAACCGATACATCGCTAAGATCAATTTCATCTATGTCGGTTATTCCAAAATAATGAAAGGGCACCACGATATCGTCTTCAAGAGCATCATGTAAGCGGACCTCAAGTGCTACATTAAAGTCGAATATCTCAAAAATTGAACGACTGTCTCCCCTCTCAGGTGTTGCAGTCATGCCCAACATAAAATCAGGTTCAAAATATTCAATGACATGTTGATAGGTATCGGCTGTGGCATGATGTGCTTCGTCATA
Organism: Virgibacillus salinus; assembly: GCF_900102415.1. Classification (NCBI taxonomy): domain Bacteria; kingdom Bacillati; phylum Bacillota; class Bacilli; order Caryophanales; family Bacillaceae; genus Virgibacillus; species Virgibacillus salinus. Next base: position 567,088 of record NZ_FNKD01000003.1, on the reverse strand, counting down.
AATTATATAGTCAAAGTTTCCGCGATCAAAGTTTTGGTAATAGCGAGATAACGTTTGAATCGTAGCAAAGACGTAGTCCGCATCAAAGTCCTTTTTTGTACCTGTTAACATTCCAAAAGTAATATCTTCATTGGGGAGTAACTTTTCATAGGTTTCTTTCGCTTTAGTAAGGATCTCTTCTCTGTGTACTACAAATAGTAGCTTTTTGGGTTTTAAATTTCTAACGTCAAAAGCTGACATATATGTTTTCCCAGTCCCTGTCGCTGCAATAACAAGAGCTTTCTTTTCCCCCAGTCCTCTTAGCCTTTGCAAATTTTCCATGGCGCGATTTTGCATTGAATTTGGAACAATATATTCCGCTTTTTCATAGATAGCTGATCCCGAGGCAGCTACTCTGTCTATATTATTGAAAAATCGCTTATAATCTTGGATGAAAAAGTCGTCCACCATAGTACTACGATCCCATAATCCATTAAACTCTGAAATAACCTGCTGGATGAATGTTTCTTCGTTCTTTGATATGATCTCCACGTTCCATTCAACATTACTTTTGAGAGCTGACTGAGTTATATTTGAGGAACCGATCATCACTTTAAAGTAATCCTCATATTCAAATATGTATGCTTTTGTGTGGAATCCAACATTACGATCAGTTACGAATACCTTCAGATCAACATTATTAAATTCCCTTAATTTATCCAGCGCTTTTGGATCCGTGAAATTTAGATAAGTAGAAGTCATCACCTTACCTTTCACTCCTCTTAACTTTGTTTCCTTCAATGCGTCGAGAAGAAGCTGAAGGCCACTAAAATTTACAAAAGCGACACTAAAATAAAATTTTTGGCAAGTCTCCAGTGAAGATGTTATTTCTTTTAATAGATTTGTCTGTTCAGTATTTACAATTAGTTTATTTTCCCCATTCATATATACACCCCGTAAATTTCTGGTTGTTCGTCCTCTTTCCTCTTCTATGTATTCTATATTATAAATTTAAATCCTTTCATTTTAAGTAAAAAATTAGTTAATTTTGTCGATTTAACACATTTAAGGTCCGTCTCTAACTATCAAATTAGCTTTTAAAAAATCAATTGCATTGATAGATTTCATGTTATGCATTAAAAATAAGCACCTACATAGGCTAGGTACTTATCGGGAAGACTCTTTCTAGGCCTATTCTATTGTGATGCTCCATTTCTAACTTAAGCTATATAAAGTTAATAGTTTAGTTACTTTAAAGGAAGAAATTAAGGTGTTAATCGGGAGGCAGATCAATCCAAAATTCATGTTTTCTTTCTTTTGTATATAAGGTTCAATAAAAGGAGTACATATTTGCACTCCTTTTAATCAATTCCAAGCTACTTATCATACCAAAACCAGGCAGGTCTATTTTTCGAGGATTTACCACCAACAGGCTTAAATCTAAAACGTATACCTTCATCTTCTAAGGGTTTTAAATATGGTTCAATCCTATTATCTCCCATCACCCAAATAGATCCACCTTTACTACGATGATCTACATACTCTAGCTTATGTTTCTCCAAATAAGCAAGAAGTTCATCTTGTACTTCAGACTCCATTTCTTCATTCGTTTCTTTAGTTTTTTTAACCTGAATAGATGTGGGAGGCACTTGGTATCCTGATTCTTCATTTAAAGCTGTATCGGCGGCCATTTTTTCACGGGAAGAAATACTTGGCTCTAAGTAACTTTCCTCTTGATAAGAATAGTCATAACTAGAAGTTTGAACTACAGTATCTACTTCTTTAAAATTTTTGATTTCTAATTCTACTATTGAACTACCTTCCTGTGAAGACACTTGAGATATATCATAGTAATAGCTTAAATATTCCTTGAACATCTTCTTAAGCTCTTCTTTATCAAGCATGGGGGACATAACTACCGGATAACTTTTATTAAATTCAAAGATGACTCTCCTTCCGACACGTTCATCGTCCCCTAGATCTTCACGACCTTTAATTTTGGCCTTCAACACTTTTGAAAGATTAAGTTCATCGATAATACTCAGTATATTAACTAAAAATTTATCGTTCCGAAATATCTCATATTTAATAATATAGTTATACAGATCCAGATTCTCTATTATTAATTCATAAAACCTTTTACGTTCATCTTCATCTTGAATATTATCATTGATATATTGTGCACCTAATATGGTTTTATAGATATAATTCTCCCAATCGAACTTTTTCATAACAATACTATAGAATTTGCTTTTCTCATTCTCCACCTCAGGATATTTTTCTAATATAAAATTCCGTTTGTGACTTAACAATAATGAATGCCAGAACGTCTCATCAAGAAGCAGATCCCTTTCCGTGTTTAAATAAGATTGAGAAACCACATAAAAAGCTTGGAGAAAGTCCTTCTTTTTCTCTTCTTCACTTCCTTTCCCCATATAGATTGGGAAATCAGGGGCTTCTCTAATATAGACTTTTTCATTTGAAAAATATTCTTCTTTTTCTTTTATTTTACCCTCAAGAAAATCCTGATATAAGGTATCGTTTGTCTTATAACCTTTAGCTAGCAGTTTAACTTCCATCCATAATTACCCCCTCTACTGCAGCAGTATACTTTTCAATAATACGGTCAGAAATCATATAAATGATTTCATCTATATTATCCATATTCAATTCTGTAACCATTTTTTTTCTCATCAAATTATATAACTTCAAATCCAGCGACCCATCAGGTTCCTGCATATCCTCAATATCTACATCTCCATCATCACTATTATTTATTATAAAAGCCTGAAGTGCTTTGGATAAGCCTGCATAGATATAAGGATTATTTAATACATTGCTTTTAGGAAGATGGCTAAACTGAAACTCCGGGTTTTTATAGTGAATAATTATGGTTTCCTGTCCCAACTCCACTTTTATATCTGATTTCAAATTCTCATCCACTCTTTTTTCAAAGAGATCAAAAGGTTTTGTAATACTGCCATCAAATACATTTACATTTGAATATCCTAATAAAGAGAACTTAGGGACATTCACTTCTTCTCTAAATTGAATATAGAATTCGTTTAAATCATCATTACTCGCAAAATTAATATCTTCCAACGCCTGAATATGCAATTGAACGGAAGTACGCTTGCTTAATGAGATACGGGACTTATGAATTTCTATGGTTCTTTGTCCTTGTTTCAGATTATAAAATTTATTATCCTTTGATTGAATAATAAGGATTAATTGCGCCTTCCTTCTACTGATTTGCTCACTTATAAACTCCGAATCTATTTTATAATTAAAGTTAAAATGGTAATAGTCTGCATTCTCACTGACGTTAACATCTAAATCAAAGTGATTTGCAGCATAACTGTGAGAGGTATCAGATAAAACAGGATATGGAAAGTTGGCATCTTTTCTATAAATCATCTCTTACACCTCCACATAGTAAATGAACTTTAATGATCGGTTGAACGTTTTTCTCAGTTTTAACTGCAGCTGAGCAACTCCATCTTTAATTTGTACACCTTGAATAACGTTCTTTTTATAAGCGCATCTTTTAGCAGCATTGACGTCTAGAATTTCCTGATAGTTGTTCTGTATTTTAAATTCATCTGTATATTCTACCCCCATTCCATCAATGATAGACAACGAGATGTCACATACTTTTTCTCCTCCCAGTTGGTCGCTTTTTGTAAAATCAAATTTTATCATCTCTTTATCAGATATTATGACTCTCTCTACCATTTCTGGATGTGCACTATACAGCTTTTTTCCTTCCTCCTGAGTATTATCCATTTCCTTATTACTTTTTTGCCATTTTAGAGGATCACGTTTTCGCTGGGGAGAATTCTTTTCATTTTTAGCTTCACTCTTCCTACCTCCTCTTTTGTTACGCCTTTCCTTCTTTGACTGTTTTCCGGTAGATTTCACTATGGATTTGCCATTATTTATCTTCACTGTACCCATGGAGTTCTCCAAGTCTTTTTTTAACTGTGTTTCTACCACGTACAAGATATCCTTCGTATCCATTAAACCGTCAGTAGGATTATGTTGTTTGATTGCTTCTTCAATGACTTTCCTAATTTCTTTTGATAAATTATTGATAAACCTCGTAGCAAGTCTTTTTAATTGCGTATCACTAAAATGATCTTTTGATAGTTTGGTATGCGATTCATTTTCCAATGACTTTAAATAGGCATCCTCTTTAGATCCACCTATAAGTACCGCGTTAAACGGCTTTGTAGCATTACCTGTTACCTTAAAGTCCTCTATCTTCATTCCGATCGTCCGAACAATGGCAACTCTTCCCTTTGGAATTTCCTCATTGTATTTAAAATAAAGTTGAAATTGAAAGTCCTCTTCTCCATTAGATACGATGATTTCCCGAGAAGGTGCTTCCAGATACGTATCTAGATACAGAGGGGTAAATTCTTTTTTTGCTTCTGTTATATCCTGATTATAATAATCCTGATCTTTAACGTAATTTAATATCGTATCTTTCTTAACTTCTTCTTCATTCACATGCACTTCCAGTTCATTTTTTAAAATCGCTATAAAAAAGCTGTCACAAATACTTTTTATGATAGCCTTTTCATCATCATATTCCTTTCGAAAATAAGGAATAATGATCTTTAAACCTCTTGAATCCTTCTGAAATACTTCGTGAAAGTTATTCTCATATGGATAAAACTTTGAGCTATTATCATCGTAGACTTCAATATCAGTAAAATAACCAGTAGATCTAAATGCCTGCCCATTATAAACATGCTCAATTAATTGAACGGTTCCACCTAAATGTTGTTCTCCATTTTCATCGCAGTTCGCAAAATACATAACGTGTAAATCAGAAGCGGCATTTGATGCAATCTTACCAACCCCATGAGAGCCACCTCTTGAAATTTCCACTTCTTGACTATCTTCCTCAAAATGAACTCCTTTATTATATGCATAAATACCCCAAGTATCTTTCTTTGATCCACTTTGACCATTACGTGCTCCTGTTAATCCTCTCGTATTTATATCTTCAAAAGATATATATCTGACTTCATCCTGACCGAGTTTATTTTTCATATGACTAATCGTTTCATTCGTATAATTATTACGGCCTTCCAAATCCATGATACGTTCTTTCACTTCTTCAATCCCGGGAATGTCCCTCTCATTTATACTACCTGTTTCAATTTTTAAAATAACCGGCCCATTGTTATTCAACATACGTCCATCAAGTGAATTTTGTATATTTTCTCTTGTTAAGCCATTTACGCCCATCGCGTGAAAACGTTCTAGCGTTTTATTGAAGCTTGACTCTTCTATGTTAGGAATGGGCGAAAATTTCCACTTTTTATGTTTAAGTGTTTGTAATTTCATGGGTAGCCTCCTCTATGACTTTTGTTATCTTACTTTGAGTAAAACTGATTCGCTTCCATAGCAGAAAAATTGAAAAATATTAAATTAGAAATGAACTGATTATAGCTTCTAAGGTTTAAATAATTTTATAAATATTATTCTACCACGCAGAATGTATTTTCCAATTATTTGTATATTTTGATTATATTAGAAAATATGTGCAGCTTTTGAGTATCATCGATAATTGATTTTCTTTAGATCATATCTTCAATTCAATTCAATAATTCTTTCACTTGAAGGATAATGATAATGATATCTATCAAAATGAAACATTTTGCTGCACGATTTTCTGCAATGACATACTTTCAATGATATAACATTGCACCCATTTCCAATGATTAGCTGTAAGACTTGATTTAACTCTCACCCCAAAACATTATCCTCTAATGCAATGCCAGACTAGTCGACTATTGCTAGTATCCATATGCAGCAGCGATTGCCATCATACGCTTTATTAATTTCTTCATAGGCAATTATTTCTTGGGAATGAACTTGTTTTCTCGCGGAGCATGTCGATGAGACGGACGCGGATAGTGTAGTTGAAGTAGGTTGAAAGTGTTACACTGTACTTTGGATCCTTCTGCCTCAAAAGCTGCAATAGGAAGTAAGTCACCATTAAAAACACAGGGGATCATTCCGGTAGTTTAGCTAATGCCTCATTAAATTGTAAATCAGAAGTATCTAAAAAACATACAATATCGTAACGTGGTTGTAGTATGATTTTCCTGGTGAAAAACTATATACCAATTTTGCGCTAAACCGATCTACTCACCGATTGCAGTTTTTGTGGAAACTTTTTAGTAGAATTTTTTCATTTGACTATCCTTTCACCTATATAGCTAATAGCTCCTATTCATAAGTACTTATTCCTATTTTATCAAATGTTCAGGAAATTAAAATGATAAATTCAAAAGGTGTGATGATGGTTTTACAACTATGAGCCGACACATGCACAAAACGAATGGGTTTTCCCCTATTCATAATGCTTCAAATTCAAATTCCTTTTCCCTTACCGCTATCAAATTAGCGTTATAAATGGTAAGTGCTAAACCGATTATTTTTTATTGGATGACTTGTAGATAATTTTTATCATCTTCAATAACATATTATTTTCAATGATACAGTATAGACTGTGCAAAAAAATGTATAGGCCTAAACCACTTCTACATCAACGTGCCGGTATCCTTATTATAAAGACTTGGTTTTCGATGACACCTTTTAAAGTTAGCATTCGATTGTATATATAAGAAGTGGGTGGTTACTATTACTATCGTTTTTGATAGGGAAAAGTGGCATGAAAAGGAGCATAATCAGCACTAATTTTCATATACAACAAAAGAGAAACCTGAATGCACTTATTTATCTTACATTTTACCATTTTTCCAATAATTTCCCTAAAATTCAACAAAATTCCGCTCAGATTGTTATAATAGTAAATAATGCTTAATATTTTGAATAAGGAGGTTTAATATTATGGAACAAGTAATTCACTGTGAATATGAGTATGACAAAAAGGTCAGCTTTGCATTGCAGCAGAACCATGTACCTGTTATCAAGTTTCTTGCGATTAAAAATGCTTCGATACATACATTAAACGATATTAAAATTGAAATCATAGCAAATCCTAATTTTTCCGATTCGTATTCCATGAATATTGAAGAACTGGATGCTGGAGAAATAATCGAGGTACATCCTGATCTCTTTTTATCCTTTGACTTCTTGAGCAGTTTAGATGAAGAAGTGACTGGACACCTTCAATTAAAAATAACCTCAGGAGAACAGGAACTTTATAAAGAGTACTTACCAATTGATATCTTATCCTTTGACTCATGGCCGGGGTCTTCTGTTCTTCCTGAAATTATTGCCAGTTTTATAACGCCTAACCGCCCGTTTATCATGGAAATTGTAAAGCAGGCATCCGAAATTTTGGAGAAAAACACAGGTAATAATGCCATGGACGGATATCAAAGTGGTGATCCAAACCGTGCTTTAGCACAACTTTCCGCAATTTTCTCTGCCATTCAATCACACCAAATCGCTTATGCAAATCCCCCAGCAAGTTTTGAACAAGAAGGACAGAAAATCCGTTTTCCAGATATGATCAAACAACATAAGTTAGCGACTTGTCTTGATTCAACATTACTTTTTGCGGCATGTGCGGAAGCAATCGGTCTTCACCCTATTGTGGTTTTCCTACAAGGTCATGCCTTCCCTGCTTTCTGGCTAAAGGAATATTGCTCATCTGAGAGTTTTCAAGATGATAAAAGTATTTTAACCAAGAATATGGCAAGTGGTATAAGTGAACTTATCGTTGTTGAGTCTACTTTGCTAACGAACATGGATGCCACATTCAAAAGTGCTGTTCAATCTGCTAAAAATAGTTTAGATAAGCAGGATTCCTTCCATTACTTTATTGATGTTCGCAGAGCTCGAATTGGCCAGGTGAAACCTTTTTCACTAAAAATTGATAAGGGAGCAATGATTAAAGGCGCGGCGGAAGTTGAAGGGCCTGTTAAACCTAATAAGAATTATGGTGTCGAACAATTGGATATCATTCCTGACAATGAATCCGATTCAAATGAGTTAGGTCAACAGGAAGATAAAGTAACATACTGGCAAAACCGTCTTATCGATATGAGTTTACGAAATAACTTGTTAAATTTCCGTTTACATACACAGGGTATTCCTGTGGTAAGTTCTGACTTAGCACAGACTGAGGATATACTTGCCATGGGTAAGAAGGTTTTTATTGAGCCTCTTCCAAATGAGTGGCGAAACAAAGCTCGTGATTTTAGGGACCAGAAGGAACTACTGCAATCACAAATACTTCAGGAGGATATGCAAAATAACCGGTTACGCTCAACACTCACGGATACTAAATTAGAAAAAGAACTCGTGAAATTGTACAGAAAAGCAAAGAATACCTTAGAGGAAAGCGGGGCAAATTCCTTATTTGTTGCTCTTGGTTTTCTAAAGTGGTATGACCCTAAATCACAGACGCAGGAACGTTTTGCTCCGATTTTATTATTACCAGTTGATTTAGTACGGATGTCTGCCAAAAAAGGTTATTATATCCGGGCACGTGATGAGGAAGTACAAATTAACATCTCACTCATCGAATATTTAAAACAAAAGTTTGGAATTGATGCGTCCCGTTTGTATGATATTCCAATAGACGATCATGGTGCAGATGTCAAGAAAGTCCTAACAACCATGCGTAGACTCATAATGCCTATGAAAAATTGGGATGTTCAGGAAAACGCCAGTATCAGTGTGTTTTCATTTTCAAAATTCGTTATGTGGAACGACCTTGTAAATCATTCCGAAAAATTAAAGGAGAATAAAGTAGTCAAAAGTTTAGTGGAAGGGAATTATGTCGGAGAAGTTAATGAAGCAATGACTGAACCTTTAACAACGGAAAAAGATGAAGAAGAAACGTTATATACTCCATTAAGCTCAGATAGTACCCAGACCGAAGCCATTCTCGCTACTGGTGGCGATAATAGTTTCGTATTACACGGCCCACCCGGATCAGGGAAATCGCAAACCATTACAAATATGATTTCACATGCCCTGGCAACTGGAAAAACAGTGCTTTTTGTTGCCGAAAAAATGGCAGCGTTAAGTGTTGTACAAAAAAGGTTGGCAGATATCGGCTTAGGTGACTTCTGTCTGGAAGTTTACTCAAACAAGGGCCAAAAGAAAGACATACTAGCTCAGTTGGAAACTTCATTTGAAGCACAACAACGAACAAAAGGAACAGAATGGGGTTCGAAGTATGAGGAAATAACAGAACTAAAAAAAGAACTAAACCAATATGTGCAGGATTTGCACAAACCAACGACAATTGGCCAAAGTATATTTGAAATGATAGAAGTATACTCTGATATGAAAACAGCAACTAACACAATTGAATTTAACCGGGAAAAAGTGAAAAACATGGATGAAGTCACATTCCGGAAATCCAAACAGTTAATTGAAGACATAGCAATTGCTGGCGAGGCATGTGGTGACCTCGGTAAGAATGTATGGACAGGAATTAAACAGACTGATTATTCATTAAAACTGCATGATGATTTAAAAAAAGAATTAACCGCTATTGAGGAAAAATCACAACACTTACTGGAAATAGAAAATGATTTGGAAAAACTGGGACTAACCAGCAAAAAAAAAGACCATCCATGGTACAAATTTGTTCACACCATTATCCTCTCTTTGCAAAACCGTCCCAAGGTGAATTTTGCATTGCTAGGGGAAGAGAATTTTGACAAGACAAAAAAGAAAATCCTTGAAGTTATAAGTAATGGTCAAAAACGAGATGAAAAAACGAAAATAATTGAAGAACGCTTTGATAAATCAATTATTAAAATGGATACGGAGTCTTTATTACAGGAACTAAGACTTGCTGAAAACAGCTGGTTTTTCAAAAAACTACTAGGTAAAAATAAAATAACAAAAGAACTGAAGAAATACCTTAAAGCAAAAGATAAGATTGGATCCGATGAACTGGAAACCATTATTGCCAGCGTTCAAGATATTCAAGAAAAACAAAAAACACTGGATGATAATGATCAGCAAATGAAGATTCACTTCCCTAATTTATGGCATGAAACAGAGGGCCAGTGGACGGACATCGAAACAGCTGTGGAATGGCTGACATCCACTCGGTCAATTATAGAGGAATTTAATGGCTCACAAAGCTATTTAGCTGGAGTTGCTCAAGCTTTACAGGATAACAATCAATTACTAACCACTTCCGAGATGAAGGAACAAATAGAAACATATACAACAACATATGAAACCATTATGAAAAGCTGGGAAACGATTGAAAAAGAATTGGTAGCGACAGATTTCCATGAACCACAGCAATCTGACTGGGTAAACTTTGCCAGGGAAAAGGCATCTCGCTTAATTAATTCGCTACCGCAATTAAAGGATAACTGTAACCTCTCACGTGTGGTACAGGAAGCTGAGACATTTGGATTAGGCCATGTAACAGCACCATATCTTAGAGGAGAAATAAATCATAAGGAACTTCTTTCTTCTTATTTATATGGCGTGTACCGTATCCGAATAGACGAAGAAATTACCAGCAATGAATCACTAGCACAGTTTACAAGAGCATCATTTGAAAATAAGCTAAAGAAGTTCAATGAGCTAGATGACGAAATAAGTGAATTGACTAAGTTAGAGGTATACGTAAAACTAATGGAACGTGTACCTAACCTTATGAATAATGCTATTAAAAGCTCAGAGCCTGGTATTCTATTAAAGGCTATTAAAAGCAAAGGACGTGGAATCGCTCTAAGACAACTGTTTGAACGAATTCCTAATCTTTTGCCCAAAATTAAACCATGTATGCTAATGAGTCCGTTATCAGTTGCTCAGTATCTTGATCCTTCATCATCAAAATTTGATTTGGTAATTTTTGATGAAGCTTCCCAATTACCTACAAGTGAAGCAATTGGTGCAATGGCAAGAGGGAAGAATGTAGTCGTGGTGGGAGATCCGAAACAGCTTCCTCCAACAAGCTTCTTTAGTTCACAACAACAAACAGAGGATGATTTTGACTTACAAGATTTAGAAAGCGTTCTGGACGATAGCTTATCGATAAGAATGCCACAAAAACATTTAAGATGGCATTACCGAAGTGAACATGAAAGTTTAATCTCATTTTCAAACAATCACTTTTACGAAAATAAACTAGTAACCTTCCCTTCTATTGATGATATTGTTTCCAGAGTTTCATTTAGAAATGTTGGTGGCACTTATGATCGAGGGAAAACGAGAAGTAATAAAATCGAAGCTGAAGTTATCGTTGAAGAGATTTTTTCAAGACTAAAAGACCCATTGAAACAGCATGAAAGTATTGGAATTGTAACGTTCAGCCAAGTACAACAAACACTCATAGAAGACATGATTGATGAGCGACTAAAACAAGATGCAACATTGGAAAAATATTTCACCGATGAAGTACAGGAACCCGTCTTTGTAAAAAATCTAGAAAATGTTCAGGGAGATGAACGCGATGTTATTCTCTTTACAGTTGGCTATGGACCAGATGAAACAGGACATATGACACTTAATTTTGGACCATTAAATCGTGACGGTGGTTGGCGTCGCCTAAATGTTGCAGTTTCCCGTGCAAAAAAGGAAATGGTTATTATTGCATCAATGGAACCAGACCAAATCAATCTATCACGAACTAAAGCAGAGGGTGTCCATAGTTTACGTGCCTTTATGGAATTTGCCAAAAGAGGAAATGAACCATTATTGCTAGAGAATCGCATTAAAAATGGCCGACCAAATTCCAGCTCCATCATTCCTATCATACAAAAGGCACTCCAAGAACAAGGCTATCAGGTTGACACAAATGTTGGCAGCAGTGAATTTAAAGTAGACTTAGCAGTTGTTGACAAAAAGCGGGAAGGAAACTATATTGCAGCAGTCCAAATTGATGGGCACAGATATGCGAATCGTTCAACAACCCGCGACCGGAACAAACTGACTGACACAATGCTAGATCGATTAGGCTGGCATATTATTAAAGTATGGTCAATTGAGTGGTGGCATAATGAGAAAGAGCAAATTGACAATCTTCTGGCACAACTAAAGGAATTTGAGAATAATTCTTTTGAAAAGGTTAAACCAAAAGTTCCCGTGTCAAAAAATAAACAGGAATCCTTCCAAGAAAAAATCAGCAGTCTGATTATCCCAGAGGCTGAGAAGGAATCAAAGGAAGATTATTATGAGCCTGCATTATTGGAAGATGTTAATATGGATAACGATTCATTTTACACAGTTGAAGGAATGCCAACCATCAGAGCACAAATCAAACAGATTATTGAGCAAGAAGCACCTGTTAGCTTCTCTCAACTAACCAAATCAATTACCAATTCGTGGGGATTTAGTCGAAGTGGTGCCAAGTTAGAGAAAGTTATTAATGATTCAGTTAAAGGCATGATGCTATATGAAACAACTGATAAAAAAGGAAAGTTTCTCTGGAAAGATGAGGAACAATTCAAGACTTATAATGAGTTCAGGATTAAAGATCGTTATCGAAGAGCCTTGCAGGATATTAGTAAGACCGAGTATGCCAATGGAATTCTAAAGATCATGCATACCTCCCTTCGCCTGCCAAAGCAAGACTTAACACGCGAAATAGCAAGGCAACTTGGCTATAACCGTACTAGTAATAAATTAGAAAGCTATATGCAGGAAGCTATTGATCTAGCTGTTGACAAAGGGTTAATTACAGAAGATGAGGAAGGAAATGTAGAGATTAATAATTAATTTGAGAGGGAGTCCTAATCCTATGTGGTTTAGGTCTCCCTTTTTACTTGTATCTTCACTTTTACTTTCACATATTATTTTTCTATTTTATTAATTAGATACTAATATGGAAGTTCTCCTAATAAACCATAAGTACCATTGTTTCCATGAAACGAAACAGCTGTGGTTCAACAAGTGCCCTTCTTCAAGGGAAAAGGTTTAGGTGAACTTATGCGTCCACAGTAAATCACAGGTTCAATAGCTACCTTATCGCCAAATGAAACATATGTAATTCCTTCTCCAATTTCAGTTACTATATCTGCAAACTCCTGTCCAGGCTACTTATACCTTTGCTTTTACAGCTGTTACTTCAGGCTCAATAGATCTGACAGATTCCTAAAAATAAACTAAATAATATTTAATATTGTGAAATTTTAGAGTTGTTTTATTAAGTGAATTTAAAGATAATTGAAATGTAATATGAAGAGTCATAGCTTAAATTAACTAATGGTTAATAAAGAAAAATATTGTTTGGAAAGGATAGGTTTAATTATGAAAATAGTTGGAGTGTCGGGAACGATTGTGGGAAAAAAAACATCAATACTAGTAAAAGCTGTTATAGAGGAAATAAACAGTATAGACTCTAGTATTGAAACCAAGCTCCTTGATTTAAGAGAATATGATATGCAATTTAGTGACGGTAGAAGCTTTGAATTATATAATAACGATACTCAAAGAATTATAGAAGAAATGTCTAGTGCCGATGCTTACCTTATTGGAAGCCCAATATTTAATGGTTCAATACCAGCCCCATTAAAAAATGTATTTGATTTGGTCAAACCATCAATATTTCGCCACAAAGTTATGGCTTTCGTTGCAAATGGGGGAACATACCAACATTATCTAATGATTGAGAATCAATTAAAACCGATAGCGGGGTATCTGCGATCTCATGTGGCCCCATCATATGTTTATGCTAACTGTGATCATTATACTGAGGATAATCAAATCGTTAATACAGAACTCTTGAATCGCATTCATACACTAGCAGAAGAGATAGTGCACATGCAAAAGGTATTGAGGTCAGAACAACAGGCATAACATAAAACCCCATGGTAAGCTTCGTCATTACTAACCAGGCCTTATACAGAGCTCATATTAAACAGTACAAGACTTTGCAATACCTAGTCACGGGAGAAACTTATTAGCAAGCCCGCGAGTGCCATTGAAATCTTGGCACTTTTCCACATAAGCATACGAATACCTTATAAGTTATCCCCCTCCTCTTTCCTAAGGTCACTGAAAAGTTTATTCGAGTAAAGAAATAAGGTAATCACCTACTAAGTATTGGTGATTACCTTGTTTTTATATCCCCTTTGGGCTTATTTTCATTTACAAAACATAGAAACACTGCCTAAATTATCGAATTCCGCAATAATAGAATCCCCCGAATCAAAGGCAATTGCACCGGACATCGCACCACTTAAGATAATATCACCTTTTTTTAGACCTTTTCCCCGTGCTGCTAACTGATGAACTGCCCAAGTGATGGCTGTTGCAGGATGTCCTAAAACAGCAGCACTCGACCCTGTTGTCGCTACCTTACCATTTTTAGTCATCACCATCCCAATATTACCTAAATCTACTGTGTTTGGAGAAACCCATTTGCTCCCTACAATAAATTTAGCAGAGGAACAGTTATCTGCTACCACATCGACTAAGGTGAATTTAAAATCTTTGTAACGACTATCAATAATTTCAACTGCAGGAGCAACATATTTTGTTGCGTTTATTACATCTTCCTCAGTTATATCTGCACCCTTTAAATCTTGATCCATGAAAAAGGCAATCTCTGGCTCGGCTTTTGGATGTATAAGTTGTGCATAATCCACAGGCTCCCACTCGTAAGCCAGCATATCATTATGCAACACACCATAAATAGCTTCGTTGACTCCCATCATTTCTTGTTTGGCTTTACTTGTTAACCCAAGCTTTATCCCAACTTCTTTTGTTCTATTTTCTACTAGTTTATGAGCAAGTAATTCATCTTGTAACCCATAGGCTTCTTCAATAGTTAGTTCCGGATAGTCATCGGTCACTTTAATCACTTCAAGTGCGTCCTGCTCTGCTGCGTACAAATAATTAATAATTTCTTTTTCTTTACTTGTAATCAAAGACATATTTAAACCCCCGCTTTAGCTTTTTTGGATAAATCAGCAGCAACATCAACAATCATATCTTCTTGACCACCAACTACTTTCATTTTTCCGAGTTCTATTAAAATATCACGTGGGTCAACTCCAAATTTTTTTCCAGCACGTTCTGCATGAAGTAGGAAACTAGAATATACCCCAGCATATCCTAGAACAAGACTTCCTTTGCGTATCTCCTGTGAACCTTGAATAATAGGCCCTACAACATCTTCAGCTACATCCATCATTTTATACAAATCTATGCCCAGATCTATCCCCATTCGTTCCAAGACCGCGAGTAATACTTCGGTTTGAGCATTCCCAGCACCTGCCCCCAAACAACGAATACTTCCGTCAATTCGAGTCGCCCCCTCTTCAATCGCAACAAGTGTGTTTGCTATCGCTAATGATAAATTGTTATGAGCATGGAAACCAATTTCTACATCCAAATGTTTACGCATTGCGCGAATTTTTTCACGTACTTCATGTGGGAGCAGTGCCCCTGCGGAGTCCGTAACGTAAACAGCTTGAGCTCCATAACTCTGCATCAGTTTAGCTTGCTCCACCAATTTATCAGCAGAGACAGAATGTGCCATCATTAAAAAACCAATTGCTTCCATTCCCAATTCCCGGGCTTTTTTAATATGTTGAGCAGATACATCGGCCTCAGTTGCATGGGTCGCAACACGTACTAATTGAGCTCCTAAATTATGTGCTTGTTCTAACTCATGTATTGTTCCAATCCCTGGAATGAGTAGCACAGAAACTTTTGTATGTTTACATTCATCGACAGCTGCTTCAATCAACTTCATTTCATCAACAAGGGATTTCCCATATTGCAAAGTAGATCCACCTAAGCCATCTCCATGACTGACTTCTAGATAATGCATCCCAGCATCATCTACCGACTTCGCAACATCACGTACTTGTTTTTCGGTAAATGCATGTGCTACCACATGGCTTCCGTCACGTAAACTTACTTCTGTTAGTTGTAAATACTTACCATTACTCATTTAATTCACTCCAGTCTATTTCTTATGATTCTGTACTGCTGCCTTTTTATCTAACATTAAACGACCAAAGTCTTCGCCTACACGCTTGGCTGCAGCTGTCATGATATCAAGGTTGCCTGCATAGGGCGGAAAGTAATCTCCCGCTCCTTCAATCTCAAGAAATACAGTTATGGTATTCCCATCGAATATAGGATCTTGTCGGAGATGATATCCTGGTACGTATTCTTTTACTTTATCAACCATTGCTTTAATCGCAGCGTTCACTTTTGCTTCGTCCATATGTTCTACTTCACAGTACACTGTGTTTCGCATTAAAATTGGTGGATCTGCTGGATTTAAAATAATTAACGCTTTCCCGGTATTGGCACCACCGACTTCTTCAATTCCACGGCGTGTAGTAATTGTAAACTCATCAATATTTGCTCTTGTTCCTGGGCCAGCGCTTAAACTAGAGATTGTAGCAACTATTTCACCATACTTCACATCTGAAACTTGATTAACGGCATTGACAATAGGAATCGTCGCCTGACCGCCACACGTTATCATATTTACATTATCCAATTTACTATTATCTTCTTTATTACCAACCGCTGGAGAAAAAAAAGGGCCAACAGCAGCAGGGGTTAGGTCAATCACCATTTTGCCGAGGTCTTTTAAAATTTTTGCATGTTCCACGTGGGCAATTGCAGATGTTGCATCAAAGACAATATCTGCTGAATCTGGATTGTCAACGAAACCTTGAATCCCGTTAGAAAAGACTCTATATCCACTTTTTTCTGCTCTTATTAATCCATCAGAATCCGCATCTATTCCAATCATAGTAGTTAAATCAATCACATCACTTTGTTCTAATTTATACATCAAATCCGTCCCAATATTTCCAGAGCCGATTATAGCCGCTTTTACTTTTTCCAATTTATTTCTCCTCTCTCATTCAAAATAGTTTTGCTGGAATACCTAAAATTACGAAAAGCTATTTAAAATAAACAGTTACATTACCAAGTGAACCAAATTTAGCTTCAATCTTATCACCAGCAGTTACAGCTACAGCTCCAGATAAAGCACCAGGTAAAATTAATTCATCTTTTTTCAATGTAATATCGAACTCAGATAATTTATTTGCTAACCAGGCAATAGCCCCTGCCGGATGTCCAAGAGCGGCAGCACCGGCCCCAGTTGCAATCAATTTCTCATTTTTAAACAAGACCATACTATTAGTACGTAAGTCTACTTGATTTAGCGTTGATGTTTGATTACCAATTACCACTTTCGCGGATGATCCGTTATCTGCAACCGTATCAGCTAGTTTAATTTGCCAATCAGCAACTCGGCTATCGATAATTTCAAGCGTAGGTACAATATACCTCGTTGCCATCATGACATCTAAATAAGTGACATTTGGACCTTTTAAATCTGTATCTAAAACAAAGCCAATTTCAGCTTCGACCTTCGGTGCAATCATCGTACTTACATTGACGTTTCCTCCATCTTCTATTTGCATGTCATCAAACAAATGTCCATAATCAGGCTCATTGACATTCAACATACGTTGCATAGCATCACTAGTTAAACCAACCTTCTTACCAATGATCTTTTTACCTTGTGCAAGCTTTTTTTCCACAATCTCAAGTTGTATCTGATATGCCTCTTCAATCGTTAAGTTTTTATTCTGTTCAGTTAGTGGCCTAATTCCTTGACGCGCTTCTTCTGCCTCTAATAGCTCTGTTGCAAATTGACTTATTTGCACTGACATCATATAGCCCCCTATACTAAACAAACGAAAGGCGATCAATTTATCCCCTTTCGTTTGTTTTTACTTTTTAATGGTAATCGTTTTTGCTTCTGTATAAAAATCGAAGCTGTGTCTACCACCCTCACGTCCAATGCCGCTTGCTTTAGAGCCACCGAATGGAGTTCTTAAGTCACGAACATACCAGCAGTTGACCCATAGTAAACCTGCATCTACCAAGGAGGATACGCGTTGAGCTCGTCGTAAATCATTAGTCCA
Source organism: Virgibacillus salinus (assembly GCF_900102415.1). Taxonomy (NCBI): domain Bacteria; kingdom Bacillati; phylum Bacillota; class Bacilli; order Caryophanales; family Bacillaceae; genus Virgibacillus; species Virgibacillus salinus. The sequence continues at coordinate 549,227 of NZ_FNKD01000003.1, read as the reverse complement.
TACAACCCCAGCTAATCCGTAAATTGAATCATTGGCTATTAGAATTGCCTCTTCTTCTGTTTTAAACGGAATAACAACTGGTACTGGCCCAAAAATTTCTTCTTGCGCTACTCGCATCTTATTATCAACATCATATAAAATGGTAGGTTCATAGAAATTGCCTGTCTCCATTCCTGCAACCATTCTTCCTCCATAGGCAAGTTTGGCACCTTCTGATATTCCTAGTTGCACGTAGTCATCCACAGATTTCATGTGTTCCCGTGATACAAGAGCTCCCATATCAGTGACCTCATCCATTGGGTCTCCTACTTTAATTTTCTTTACAGCTTCTACAAATTGATCTAAGAATTGATCATATATGCTTTCTTGCACCAGAATTCTTGAACCTGCTAAACAGATTTCCCCTTGATTACGATATATGGCATCAATTGATCCAGCTACCGCTTCTTCTAAATCAGCATCTGCAAATATAATATTAGCAGACTTTCCTCCAAGCTCTAATGAGACAGGAGTTAAATTTTCAGCTGCATTACGCATCACAGTTTTTCCCGTAGTCGACTCCCCAACAAAGGAAATCCGACTAACAGATGGGTGGGTAGCCATTTCTGTTCCTACAGAACCACCAGGCCCAGTCAATATATTGAGCACACCAGGAGGAAGGCCAGCCTCGTTAGCAATCTCACCCAACAAGACAGCACTTAGTGGTGTATAAGAGGCTGGTTTAACCACCACTGTATTGCCAGCAGCCAATGCTGCCGAGGCCTTCCATGTCATTTGCATGAAGGGAAGATTCCAAGGAATAATTAAGCTTGTAACCCCTGCTGGTGCATATTGTGCATAAGACATATGGTTATGCATATCATAATGTTCATCTACCATGTATTTAGCCATTTCAGCGAAAAATCGAAAGTTGTCTGCTGCACGGGGAATATCAAATCCACGACTTTCCTTAATTGGTTTACCAACATCTAATGTTTCAACATAGGCAAGTTTATCCACGTTTTCCATAATTAAATCCGCCATCTTGCACAAGATACGCGACCTTTCATTAACAGACATGGTGCTCCAAACTCCATTTACATATGTGCTTTGCGCCACGTTTATTGCTTGTTTAGCATCTTCTTTGCCACCCTTAGCAACACTAGCTATCTTCTTATTTGTAGCTGGGTTAATAGTCTCGAACGTTTCACCAGAAAGAGCTTCTATATATTTACCATCAATAAATAGCTTTGAATCCTGTATGAGTCTATTATTAGCTGCTACCTCATTAGTCACTTCCTATTCCTCCCTAATTTTCTATTTCAATAATCATTTCTATTTCAATTGCTGTGTTATTAGGAAGTTGTGCCATACCAACAGCTGAACGACCGTGTTTTCCTTTGTCTTCAAAGACTTCGCCAATTAAATCGGAAGCCCCATTCATAACCTGTGGTAGTTCTATGAAATCTTCTGTCGAATTAACCATACCAAGTAATTTAACAAACTGTTTTACATTACTTAGTTCGCCTACTTCATTTTTAACTACACTTAATAAATTTAGCATGGATTGACGAGCTGCCAGATAGCCATCTTCAGTAGTTAATTCATTACCCAATTTACCATGATATTGATCAACACCTTGTCCCGCAGTAAACAATAAATTCCCCACTCTCACACAACTTACATAACTACCCCATGAAGGCCTTAGAGGTGGCAAAACGTGTCCTAGTTCTTCAAGTTTTTCCTCTGGTGTTTTCGTCATTTGATTTCTTCCTTTATATCAACATTTAAGAAGTTAAGCGCATTTTTTCCTAAAATTGCCTTTCTTTGTTCATCTCTTAATTTAATAGTTTCATCAATCACTTTACCCGGTGGAACTTCCCTAAGTAGAAATGGATAATCAGAACCCATTATAATTTTTTCATGACCAAAACGATCTACTAGATACCTAATATTTAATGGGTCATAATTCAATGAATCAAAATAAAACTTTTTTGCGTAGTAACTAGGTGGCATACTTGTTAACCGTAAATTTGGCCACGCATTCCACCCTTGGTCTAACCGCGGTAAAATATAAGGGAACGATCCACCACCATGGGCAAAGCAAACTTTCAATCTAGGAAACCTTTCCATAATACCGCTATTAATTAAACTAGCTGCTGCTACAGCTGTTTCACTCGGCATTCCTACTGTATACATGAAATTATGACGGGGCAGGCGATCTCTACCCAAAGTCTCCCAGGGGTGAATGAATATTGGTACTCCCCATTTTTCAGCCATCTCAAAGAAAGTTGTAAATTCGGGTTCATCTAGATTTTTTCCATTGATATTTGTACCAATTTCAATACCCCTTAATCCTAATACATGTATACAACGATCCATCTCTTTAATAGCTACTTCTACATTTTGTAAAGGGACAGTACCTAATCCAACAAAACGATTTGGATACTGTTTAACCGTATTCGCGATAAAGTCATTTTGTACTTTTGACATTTCTTCCGCTTCTTCTACTTTAGCCCAATAAGAAAATGTTACTGGGATAGGAGATAACACTTGGATATCTACACCTTCAGCATCCATATCTTGAATTCTTTTTTCTGGGCTCCACACCTGATCCGTAACTTCACGAAATACATTTCCCTCAATCATGATATTCGCACCACAACTACACGTTTTTTCCAATACGGGCCATTTGTCACTACCAAACTTATCCGCAAAATCGGGAATTTCTTCCGGAATAATATGTGTATGAAAATCTACTCTCATTTCCAAAGTCCCACTGTTTCGGACATAACATGACCACAATTATTACATGTACGAAGCTCTTCGTTTGAATCAAACTCTTCAATTCCGCCTTTAAGCTGTTTTTCAATATTTGTTAATACCATTGTTATGCGATGTAATTCATGATCACATTTGTCGCAAAACCAAACCATATCTTCCGTTACCCCTTCACCACGAGGTTGCTCGATAACGAGTCCATATGTGTTGGCAACTCGGTGTGGAGAGTGAGGAACCATACCTGGTAATAAAAACACTTCCCCTTCCTTAACTGTTACAACTTCTCGTTTTCCTTCATCATTAATTACTTCAACATAACAATCACCTTTAATTTGGTAAAAAAACTCTTCTGAGGGACTTACATGGAAGTCACGACGTTTATTTGGTCCTCCAACCATCATACAAATGGTTTGGGAGTCAGCCCAAAGCTGTTTGTTATTTACCGGTGGTTTCATTTCACTTTTATTCTCTTCAATCCAACCTAACAAATTAAATGCTTTAAACTTTGACATATTAAATACCTCCATTTTTTTAGTAAACTTGTAAACTCTTATTTATTTAACTTTATCCTACCATCCTAAAAGGGGCTCTGTTTGTTGAATGTCCCCTTCTAAAATCAACTCACGAATTCTTGTTGATGAAATACGTGTACCCTTCGTACAGCAAACTGTATGAATAGGTTGAACTAAAAAGTATTTTTTCAGAAGATCTACATCTCCTTCGCGGCTTTTTCCAAAACGAAAATCTTCTCCTACTCTTATACTCTTTGGGTTTAATCGTTTTAACTCATTTATAAAACTTTCAGGGCTTCGTTTTGTATATGATTCATCAAATGGTGCAATAACTACATAATCGACTCCTAGTTTTTTAAATCTTTGTATCTTTTCTTTAACAGATGTTAAAATGTGTGCATCTTGAAAGTAGGCACGTGGTGGTGGATCAAAGGTATATACCACACTTTGAACGCCCTCAATAGCACTTTCTCTCACCGTTTCTCGGATAACTTTCTGATGACCACGATGTACACCATCAAAGGCACCTATTGTAATAATTGATTTAGGTAAGATAAGTTTTTCATTCGCCGCATGAACCTCCAACAAAAATCACGTCCTTTCAAAATGATTATTTTCACACTTGGAACTTTGATGTTGATTCTACTATTTCTACCTTTCAAGCGTCCTTTCAGCCATTGGACATGTCGAATTATGCGCTATTATAAAAGGATTAATATAAACCTTAAACTGGATTCTTAGGATATCGATTTTTAAAATCATTAGCTTCTTCCAATGCTCGATCTACCATATCGAAGGAATTTTGACTTTTATGTTTGCTATAAAACATGCCCAATTTCCTAACCGGATCACCTGAATAATACCGTTCATATTGCACTAATCTTTGGCCAAACGCTTCACCACTTAAATCCCATGCTAACTTAAACAAGCGAACCCGTTCCTCACCTGATATACCTGAACGTCCACCATAATAACGATCAATATCTTCTGCTAATTCCGGGTTGTTTAAATCCGCTTCCGTTGGAGGTAAGATTAATCCACTTGCTCCGATTGTCTGGATAACCTCAATAGCCCGAGGATAAGCTTTCGGCAAAATGCCTCGAATAGTCTCCAATGGTATAGGATTAGGTATGGCCTCCCCATTAGATCTGATAGTATATTCATTTTCTGCAGTGCGTAACAAAGCCCTAATTGTTTCAACAGACTGTACCAGTTCACCCAATTGAGTTTGTACATTTAGAAACCCGTCTACACCGATTGCATCAGCCACCTTTGACGCTACCTCTTGAGCAAACTTGAGTTTTACTAATCCTCGCGCCGCATTTTGATGAGTGTTTTGACTTAAACCAGTTTCTGAATAAAGTTTGTTGGCCGCGTCCACGTTGTTATAAAGAAAGACGCGATCCCAAGGTACAAGAACATCGTTGAAAATAAGAACAGCGTCATTTTCTTCAAACCTTGATGCAAGTGGATGATCAAATAATGGACGCTTTCCATCTTGCATAGGTTCGCGACACATTAAACGTAGCCCCGGTGTATCAATCGGGACAGCAAAAGACAACGCGTACCGCTCGTCACCAGGTTTAAAACCCGGGAATGAATAAATAATAACCTCGTCCGTAATTGGGGCAAGTGTTGCAAGCATTTTTGCCCCGCGAACAATAAGTCCGTCGGGAGTTTCTTCGACAGCACCTAAATGTGTAAAGAGATCTTTTTGTTCATGAGAAGATTTACTCCGGTCAACTTGTGGATTTATCAATGCATGTGTCATAAATAAATCATTATCACGAATATACTTGTAATAGTTTTTAATATTTTCCGCCCAGTCCGAATTGTATTGATTATAAAAGTCCGGGCTACTCGCCATGGAAGTAACGGTCACATTCAAAAAGTCCGGCGTTCTTCCCATCAATCCAAAAGTTGCCTCTGCCCAAACATCGTATAATTCTCTACGAGCCATCAGATCACCGTAATTTTTAGGAACAATAAACGCATTTGATACTCTTTCACCGGTTTCCTCACATATACTCGTTATTTTGTCTCGATACTTAGAATCGTGTTGCATATCATACAATTTTGCAATTTCGCGAATCGGTTGCTTAAAATTGTCTTCATTGACTAGGTCCGTAACCTTTCTTCCATTCATCCAAACTTCCGGTTGTCTTGATTTCAAAGCCCGGATATAATCTTCACCTGTTCTAATACCCATTATTCATCCTCCTTAGTTTCTGATTATCCATGAACCTTTGATTTCATTTCATTAATATTCTAAATTCTTCCTATGATATGTCTTCATGATAGTTTTATCTACTAAGTTAGCGCTTACATTTTGTGAATACTTAAGACCTTTTGATGTACACTGTTATCATTTAGAAAATAATATTACTCTGATAGTTTTTTAAGATGAATTATTTTATTCGTTGATTTGCCCTTTTATTGCTTTTCAGACCTACCTGTATATTTGTACAAAAGCCAAGGATTCACGGATAATAAACTCTCCATTAAATCTTTTCTACCCCCCCTTTTAGTCTGTTGATTTTAAATATAATAAACTTTCAAACTAGTAACAACAGTCTGATTTCACCATGTGAAAGTGATATAAGTTTTTACCTTTCAGCTTTTCTAACAAGCATATAATAAAGTTAGTCACTAATAAGGCTTGGAATCCACAATACAGCATCTTCCCAATATGTGAGTATGATTAACACTATTATTGCCATTGTTAAAAATGGCATTATCGCCTTAACAAGATTCTCAAACTTAACTTCTGCAATGGAAGAGACGATAAATAACCCTGTCCCTACTGGTGGTGTTAATAAACCAAGTGTTAAATTAATACAAATGATTACCCCAAAATGAACTGGGTCTATTTGATAGATTCCCAGTAAAGGCATCATAACCGGTACTAATATAATTAATGCAGCAATTCCATCTAATACCGTTCCAAGTAACAGGAGAAAAATGTTGACTAACAATAAAAATACGAACGGGTTATCTGAAATACCAAGCATTGAGTCAGCAATCAACTGTGGGATTCTTTCAAACGACAAAACAAAGCCAAATAAATTTGCTGTCACAATTAGAAAGGTAATTGTTGCAGTGTTAATCACGGTATCTATAAATATTGAAGGAAGTTTTTTCATTTTTAATTCTCGATAAATAAAAGCACCTACTATGAACGCCACAATACAAGCAACACCTGCTGATTCAGTCGGTGTAAATATACCACCTAAAATACCATAAATTATCGTAAATGGGATAAGCATAGCAGGTAGCACTTTTATAGAGGTTGTTAAGATTTCCTTCAAACTTGCTCTTTGACTTTTCGGAAAACCCTGTTTCGCACCCATTATACCGATGACAATAATAAAACCTATCCCTAATAAAATTCCGGGGATAATACCCGCCATAAACAAATCACCAATAGAAGCACCAGTTAAAGTGCCATAAATAATAAATAACATACTCGGTGGTATTACTGGCGCAACTATAGAGGAGGCTAAAGTTAGAGAAGAAGAAAAATCACGTCTATAACCTTCCTCTTCCATTTCGGGGACCATTACTTTACTCATCATTGCTGCTTGAGCATTTGCAGAGCCCAAAATGGACGCAAGAAACATATTAGCAATAACTGCTACATATGCTAGTCCACCTCGAAAATGACCAATTAAAACTCTCGCAAAGTTTACTAGCTTTTTCGTAATTCCCCCACCATTCATTAACTCACCAGCTAACATAAATAAAGGTATAGCTAATAATCCAAAACTATCTATTCCAGAGAACATAGACTGAGGAGCAGACCCCATTGCCGTTAGCAGACCACTTAGTAATAAATACGAAAGCGAAGTAATAGCTAATACTAATGATATGGGGATTCCAACGAGCAAAAATACAATGAACAACAATACAACAATAATCATTGTCATGAGGCATTACCTTCTTGTTTATTATTTTTCACTAAATCTATAGTGTAATTCAATAAATGAATAAAACTGAAGGTTAGGCCAACTGGTACGGAAAGATAAGGTACCCACATAGGAATTCGCATAGCAGATGACTTTTGACTCGATAAAGAAAATATCCAATCATAACTTAAATACAGCAAAATTATTAGGAACACTAAGATAACAATATGCGAAAACATATCCAAAATACGTTTTCCATTCATTGATAACCTCTCCACTAAAAATGTTATAGAAGCTTGGGACTTATATTTAAGTCCCAAGCTTCCCCCTACAAAAGTAAGCCATGCCATCATAAATATACTTGCTTCAGTTGCCCAATAGATTGGTGCATTTAAAAAGTACCGATAGAATACTGATGTAGCTATTACCAGGGCTAGTGTTGCGATTAAAATAATTGAAATTACTTTTTCAACCGATTCAATCCATGTATCCAAAGTCTTCAAAAAATTACCCCCTAACGGAATGTCTCAATAAATTCTTTAATTAATGGGTCCTTACTTTTATATTTTTCATCAAACTTTTCAGTATATGGTGTAAACAAAGATTCATCTATTTTATAAAGTTCCATTCCCCGATCTTCTAGAGTATTAATAAACTCTTCCTCTTGTGAAGACCGTTTAAGTGTTGCATATTCAGACGTCGCCGCCATTGCTTCCTCTATAATTTTTTGATCCTCTTTAGGCATATTTTCAAATTGTTCCTTATTTGTAACCATGATTGATGGCCAAACCATATGATTCGTTAATGCCCCATAACCAGTAACTTCATTAAAATTAGAAGTAACTGCTGCATCTAAATCCATATCCATTCCATCGATAACACCTGTTTGGGCAGCTTGATATACTTCTGGTAATGAAATAGATTCAGGATTTGCGCCCAAGGAACGGTACCAATCTTGTAGTGCTGGGCTTGGGGTCGCACGCATAGACAAACCTTCCATCTCTTTAGGTGTTTCAATTTTTTCTCTAAATAACATAACACGATTACCTGAGAAGAAATAATTCATCGCTTTTATTCCAGTATCATCAACTGTTGCTAAAACATCTTTGGCTACATCACTTTTGCTCGCCTCAAGAACATCTTCGTATGAATCAAATAAAAATGGTGAGAACCAAGCACTAAATGCATCTGACATCGATGTTAAGTGAGCATTAGTAATGAACGCGAAATCTAGAGCACCTGTTTCAAGTTGTTGCACCATATCGGCATCACTTCCTAACTGCCCACCTGGATAAATTTCCACCGTCATACGACCATCAGAACGTTCTTTCAATTCTTTTGCTAAGTTTTTTGCAGCATCATTCCAAATGTGATTTTCTGGTGCTATGTGAGCAAGTTTAAAGCTGTATTCTTTCGCATTCTTTTCCGTCTCTTTACCACCCGCTTCTCCCTCACTACATGCACCTAAAACAAGTATTAAAACCATAAATAAACTAAATACAAAAATCCCGCTAATTTTATTCAATTACAAACACCCCTTTTTAAGTTTTTAAAAAACCATTTCCATCCGAAATTATCAACTATATACTTACAAGAAATAATGAGAGTAAAGCACAAACTAAATTGTTCTATGCTTTGATCTTCGTACACACTAATATCGTTGATTTAAGTTATATACTAGTTAATTACGAAAAAGTTACCTCCTTTAAAGCTGGTCAGTAATTGCCTTATATGCAATACTCAGTTAGTTTATGAGCTATTCTTATTCTCTGGGCATTAACCCCCCCTTGATACGTATCCATTCTGCTTAAGATTATATATCGATATAACCTAATTCCTGAGATATGGAATTTGCGGTGTTCATAATACTTTTTATCATTATAGTGCGATTACTTCCTTTCATGTAAGATACTGGACCAACCAAATTTACTGCTGCAATAGTTTTTCCAGAATAAGATAATATTGGTGCCGCAATTGCATATGTATGTGTGTCGTTCTCATTATTACTAATTGAATAACCAGTTTTACGCACTACTGCTAACTCTTGTTTAAGCTTGGTCGTATCAGTAATCGTGTTAGGAGCCTGACGAGATAACCCTCTACTAATTGTTTCTTTCAGATAAGATGAATTAAAGGATAATAATACTTTTCCAGCACTAGTAGAATAAGCTGGTTTCCTAGCTCCGACATGTGTCTGTATGTAGTATGAATCTAGTGAAGAAACCTTCAAAACAAATACAACTTCGCCTTTGTCAAACATACCTATATGAACCGTCCCTTTAAATCTTTGGGTCAATTCCTTAACTATCGGAATAGCTTTGTCATATATATCTTGTTGAAACATTACATTGTTATTTAATTCAAGTAATTTCCAACCAAGACGATACTTTCCGTTACTAGCTCGCATCAACAGCCCTTCATTACATAGGGTGCTAATTAAATGATGTGTAGTACTACGATTCAACCCAAGTTTCTCTGCAATTTGTCCATTTCCTAAGATGGGATCTTCAGTTGTAAAGCAATTTATAATTCTACTAGCCTTTTTCACAGACTCTATCATTTTAATTCCTCCACAAAAAAAATATTGATATACCTAATAGATTTGATGTATATAAGGTTGACAAGTTTTTTGTAATCGCTTTCAAAATTGAAAATTTTAAATATTTAATTTTCATTAATTATATCGATACATGTCTGACCGCGCAATAAAAATATTTCACATTATGAAACTATAGTAGTCTTTTTTACTTATTTTCCTTCCTGATTAATTTGCTTTCCCTTAAATCAATGGCCAGTGGCTATATGGAAAAAACATATTTGTGCAAAAATGGGAGTGTTTAAAAATGATTTGTACCAGTGTCAAGGTATCCTATTTATAAACTGACTTTCAATGATACCTATTAAGGGTTGCGTTCGATTGTATTTATAGTGGGGATACAATTACTAATGATTGTAGTGAGGAAAAAGTATCATGGAATGGAGAAATAATTTTTCCTAGTTAATGAATGACATTCCCTTTTAAGGTATAGTAAGAATAGAATTGATAATTTAGTATGAACGGTAATAGCTTTTTAATATGAAAGGGGATGTAATATGAGAAGAATTATTTTATCGACAGAAAGTGGAGCAGACTTACCAGAGGATTTGGCTGAGAAACATGCTGTTCAGGTGGTGCCGATGCATGTAGTCATGGATGGGCAGGATTATCTGGATGGTTCTTTACCCGTAGAGGATATTTACGATTATTATGATCGCTCCAAAAAGATACCCTCTACAACATCGACAAATGCCCATGAATATCATGATTTTTTTACGAAGATACAGGCGGATTTTCCTGATTGTATCATTATTCACATTGGCTATACATCAAAGGCATCTTCTTCCTTCCAAAACGCGGTGATCGCTTCAGAGAACTTCGATGATCTTTTTCTCATTGATGCGTTAAATGTTACAGGTGGACTAACAGCTATTGTGATGCATGCTGTTACCTTGCTGGAGAATGAACCTGCGATTGAATCTGATCGTCTAGTAGAAAAAATAAAAGCTATCATTCCGAAATCAAGATTGGCATTCGTACCCGGAAGCTTAGAGTTTCTCAGAGCAGGTGGACGTGTAAGCAATGTCGCCTATCTCGGAGGGGCCTTATTGAAACTAAAGCCAAGGATTGAATTAATCGATGGAAAACTGGTTTCTACCAAGAAATATCGTGGCAAAATGAGTAGCGTTGCCGAAAAGCTTTTGCAAGATTATTTAAATCAATTCGACATTGACCGGGAGCAGCTTTATTTTCAATATTCGATTGGACTTGATGAAAGTATCAAGCTGCGGGTGGAAGAAATCGCTAAAGAAAATGGTTTTAAAAATATAAAATGGATGCAAGCTGGTGCTATGATTTCAACTCATGCAGGACCTGGTGGTTTTGGGATTGCAGGGTTGGAGGTTTAGGTACAGTTCTGTTGCTCATGTTCTCTGATTGAAAAATACGAAAAGACACCTTAAACTTAAATTAAATGTATTTATAGAAAGGAGATTTGACATTGTTCAGATGTGCATGGTGTATGAAGAAAATTGCTGACGATCAACCATTACATGCTCTCAATGTCAAGTTCGCTGATGGAATTGACTACTCGGATCAGGAAGGGGAAATTGTCCAAGTTTATTTAACTTCACGAGGGACAAGTGTTCCGATGATTGTTGCTACAGCTGATTCTGAAGCCAAGGAAAATGGAGGGGACGGCTTATTCGCATTCTGCTCCGAAACATGTGGCGAAAAAATGCAAACTACCCTTGCGAAAGAAATTGATACTTTTAAATCCTTTTCGACTGCAGATTGATAGAAACTTGCTGATTTTTAGATTGGATAAAGCTGCAAGAGAAATTGAGCGGACACCAGAGCGGTTATTAGGCAGAAAAAGCCCTATTTCACTTCGACACAGTTTGTCCGCTTAAATCTCTACCCAACCTCATACCAATACGTCCCATCCTTAATGTCCCGTCTACATTCTCCCTTATATCGTAAAAATTCCAGGTGGGAGAGTGTTTCACCAATAGCAAACCTCATCTCATGAGTGGTCAGTTTTTTGGGAAATAATCTCTGACACGCATCGTACACTGTACTTCCGCCGCTAATTAATTCTAATGTTTGTTCAAGCCGATGATCATGGTGAGTTTTTATTTCGTCAATTCGATCATTCGCCCCGTAAAATGGCTGACCATGGGAAGGCACTACAAAATCGACATCAAGCTTTTTTATTTTCTCTAAAGATGCTAGATAGGTTGCCAATGGATTGGGATCACCATGAAACCAATACGAAATATTCGGCGTTATTTTTGGTAAGATGTGATCGGTCGAAAGCAGCATATTCTTCTCTTTATTATAAAAAGTAATCAAGCCGTCCGAATGCCCAGGTGTAAAGATTACTTCATATTCATACTTGCCAATTAGGATTATCTCACCCTCCTGAAAGTTGTGGTTCACTTTTGGATAAGGTGTAACACGGGAAACAAATTCATTTGTATTGGTTGTCATATCATTGGCAATCTCACCAGGAATACCGGCCAGCGAATAATTCCTTGCAAGGTCACGTATAAAGCTCTCTTGCCAAGCATTGATTCCCGCATCAGCGTCAATCTTTGTCATCGAAACACGTGCACCCGTTTTTTCTTGCATAGCTCCGACATAACCGAAATGATCAGGATGATAATGAGTGACTAAAATATCGGTAACCTTTTTTCCTGCTAATTCCTGGTCCCACCTATCTGCCGTTTCCTTATTATGAAGTCCAGCATCAATAACCTTCCAGCCGTCCTCCCCTTCAGCAATAAAACAATTCACATGGTTTAGCCGAAAAGGAAGATCAAGCCTTATTTGTTTTATTCCGTATTCCTCTAGCAAACTCATTACCTCCTATATTTTGTCATGACGTACGATTCCAGCTCTTGCTTCATTATAGGAAAGCTGGAGTTCATCGACGATTTGGGCAACAGATTGAATCTTGTTGATTGCCCCAACACCTTGCCCTGCACCCCAAATATCCTTCCATGCCTTTGCTTTGGAGTTATTTAATTTATCAAAGTTTATTTTCTCTTTTTCCTTTAAGATATCAGGGTCTAATCCGGCCTTTCGTATACTTGGAATGAGGTAGTTTGCATTCACACCACTAAACGTATCGGTATATAGGATATCGTCTATAGATGAATCGATAATCATAGTTTTATAGTCTTCTACAGCTGAACTCTCTGCAGATGGAATGAATCTGGAGCCCATGTAAACAAAATCCGCTCCAAGTACTTCTGCTGCCAGTATATCCTCACCCTTCGACATACCACCTGCCAGAACAATTGGCCCGTCCCAAAATTCCGTAACTTCATGAAGAAAAGCGAAGGGATTCAACACTCCAGCATGCCCTCCTGCACCGCTCGCGACAAGTACTAATCCGTCTGTTCCTTTTTCGATCGCCTTTTTAGCAAACTTCATATTAATGACATCGGATAAAACAAACCCACCATATTCATGGACAACCTTTACGACAGCACTTGGGTCTCCAAGCGACGTAATTACAATTGGCGGCTGGTATTTTTCAATTAAGGCAAGGTCTTGTTCATATCGTTTATTCGAGCGATGCACGATAAGGTTGACTGCCCAGGGTGCTACCGCTTTATTTGGATTTTTGCTTTTCATTTCCTCTAATTCTGTGCTGATTTCGTTCATCCATTCCTCTAAATCATCACTGGTGCGAGCATTCAAGGCTGGAAATGAGCCGATAATTCCAGATGCACAGGCTTTAATAATCATCTTAGGATTCGAAACGAGAAACATTGGTGCCATAATGACAGGCAATTTCATAGATTGTTTGAGTTGTTTTACTGTTTCTTTTTGCATGTATATTCAAACTCCTTATACACTTATACTTAGGGGAGCCTTTGATGACTCCCCAAAACTACCAATTATTTGTTACTTAAGACTCCTCCGTCAGCCTTATTAAAATTAGGCTTTCGTTTTTCCTTAAATGCTTGAACCCCTTCCCGGTGATCCTCTGTAGAAACGACTGTTGCTTGGGTTATGCGTTCCTGTTCAAGGATCTCTGGTAAGCTTGAAGTTAGTGACTGATCAGCAATCTTCTTTATAAATCCATAAGCTGTTGCAGGACCAGCAGCAATTTCATTAGCAAACTCGAGTACTTTTTCTTCAAATTCATCTAATGGATACACATGATTAACAATACCTAAAGAGTGAGCTTCGCCGACCTTGATTGGTTCGGCTCTAAATAGTAGTTCTTTCGCACGGTATGGACCAATTAACCTTGGCAAAAAGTATAGACCTCCCCCATCAGAAATTAAGCCCACTTTAGAAAAGCTTAAAACAAATTTACTTTCCTTTGCGGCTAGGATTATATCGCATGCTAAAGCAAGATTAAATCCTGCGCCTGCAGCGAAACCGTGCACAGCAGCAATAATTGGCTTTTCCAAATCTCTCATCGAAAGAATTAACTCATTTAATTCACCAATATGATTATACGTTTTTAAGGCGTCACTTTCCCCCATTGTCTTGACGTCCCCACCAGCGCTGAATGAACGGCCTGAGCCTGAAATGGTAATAACACGAACCTTCTCATCGTGCTTAGCCTGTTTTATCGCATCCTTTAATCCTGTAATCATTTCAGGACTAAAGGCATTTAAACTATCCGGGCGATTCAGGGAAATTTGCATAATACCCTCATGCGTTTTCACCAATACATGCTTATTTTCATTCTGTTCCATCATTCAATCTCCTCCTGTTTAAATCTATTTTTCCTTATAGTGCGTGTTCAAAAAGAAGGATAAAAAGGACCAAGTCGGCTATGTTCGCAACGTCCTGTTGCAACGCCGACACTAGCACTTCCTGTGCGTCGAAAGTTCGAGTCAGCGAAGCTTTGAGTAGCGGAACGTATGCTTCTAATACGTGAGCACAAGGAAAGCTACCCCGAATCTACATCGCACGCAGGAAAAGTGGTTTTCTTTTCCAAGGAACGGTAAAGCAAGCTAACGAAGAAATTCGATGTGTCATTTTTACCGGACTTTTTGAACAACCTCTTATATGGTGGACTTGACTATTTTACTTTCCAAATTATCCCTTAATGATGCTGGAATCGATTTTGTTCTCTGCTCAAAGTAATTAAAACAAACAAGTGCAGCAGAACCTTTTGCAATTTCCTTTCCTGTATCTGCTTCCGTTATCACATGGTTCACACTAAAACTTTTCACCCCTATTTTGGAGACATTTGTGCTAACTTTAAGCGTCTGACCAGCGTATGCCTGCGCTACATAATCACATGTAGTTGAGGCTAAGATAAAATTTAATCGTTCATCTTCAACGATGCCAAGTGTATCAAAATATTTTAGACGGGCCTCTTCTAGATAGAAAAAGTAACTTGTATTGTTCACGTGGCCTGCCGCATCTGTCTCGCAAAATCTAACATACACCTCTATTTCATGTGAAGTTGTCATGGTACCCTCCTTCCTAAACAAACGCTGGATTAGAAAACGTAACGTCTATTCGCGTTGAATGACCGTCGCAATACCCTGACCCCCGCCAATACAAGCTGTGATTAAAGCATATTGTCCTTTTGAACGTTCTAATTCATATACTGCTTTGGTTGCTAGAATTGCTCCTGTTGCACCTAGTGGGTGTCCATGTGCAATTGCTCCACCGTTGACATTCACTTTTTCAGGGTCCATTTTAAGTTCCCGATCACATGCAAGGACTTGTGCAGCAAACGCTTCATTTATTTCAATAATATCCATATCGTCTAAATCAAAGCCTAACTTTTCCATTACCTTTTTTGTAGCTGGAACAGGCCCAATACCCATAATACTCGGATCAACGCCGGAAACTGCTGATGCCCGAATGGTGGCTAGTGGTTTAACACCTAATTCTTCTGCTTTTTCTCGTGACATAACAACAAGTGCTGATGCCGCGTCATTTAAACCAGAACTACTTCCTGCTGTTACTGTTCCACCCTTCTGAAAGGCTGGTTGTAACTTTGCCAAGCCGTCGATTGTCGTTTGTGGACGGGGATGTTCATCTGTTTTAAATTCAATAGGTTCCCCTTTTCGAACCGGAACATGGATTGGAACGATTTGTTCGTCAAAACGACCCTCTTCCATAGCTCTAGCCATCCTTTGCTGGCTTCGTAAAGCAAATTCATCCTGCTCATTTCTTTTAATTTTATATTTCTTTGCTAAATTTTCTGCTGTAATGCCCATCGGCGGATCACCAATTTCCTTTGGCGAAAGTTGCGAACCTCGAATTTTAGGTGGTATAGGGCTATATGCTCGTTCAGCACGTTCCATCAGATATGGGGCACGGCTCATGCTTTCTGTTCCACCAGCAATAAAGACGTCGCCATCTCCTGCTTTAATAGCCTGTGCAGCAAGGTTGATAGCATTTATTCCTGAACCACATTGACGATCGATTGTAAGCCCTGGCAAATTTAATGACAATCCTGTCTGTAGAGCTGTTAATCGAGCAATATTTCCACCACCGCTTAATACATTTCCTAAAATCACATCATCAACCAACTGTGGATCAACATTTGCCCGTTCCACTGCTTCCTTGATTACTTCAGCACCAAAAATATGTGCTGGAACAGAAGCCAAAGCGTTTCCTTGCCTACCAATCGGTGTTCTGACAGCTGATACAATAACAGCATCCCTTTTCATGAATGCATACACTCCTCTATTAATATTTTTTAAATTTAACTTTTCCCTTAATAACTTCTTTCCCATCCTGATTAACAGCTGCCACTTTAAAATTCAGGCAATCTTCACCGGGGTCCTGCGCTATTGCTTTCAGCGTAATAACGTCGTTCAAAAAAACCATTCCGGCGAACCGTATCTTGTAATCCTGAATAAATCCGGCTTCATAATAAGGTGTAAATAGTTTTGCCAGGTTTCCCATTGTCCACATTCCGTGTGCAATAATACCAGGCAACCCTGCTTTTTCTGCTTCGTCATCAATCGTATGAATAGGATTAAAATCCCCAGAAGCACCGGCATATTTAATCAAATCAAGTCGTGTTACAGGGTTAAGTGTTACTGCTTCAAGTGATTCACCTTCTTTTAAATTCATTATATTTTTCATCGAACCAGTTCCTTTCTTACTGCCTCTGTAATAATGACAACCTGTTCTTCTGTAAAAATAACGTTCCCCTTTGGATCCTCCCCGTACCTTTTTAAGATAACAAAACCCATTAAGCCATTATTCCCATTCTTCTCATAGTAATCTGCCACCTCTGTGTAACAGTAAATCGCTTCACCTACCAGCAATGGTCTCTCATAATGATAGGTTTGTTCTCCGTGAATTAATCCAACATTGGGGAGGTACAATCCATCAACTTCTCCATATTCAAAAACTCTTGGAAAGGTTGGCGGTACAATATTTTTTCCGTAACTTGTTTGTTTTCCAAACGCTTCATCCATGAAAATAGGGTGCAAATCACCAATGGATTCAGCAAATCGTTTAACCATTCCTCTTTCAACAATATTTTTGACTTTAGTGGATTTTTTTCCAATTGAGTCTTTTAACATACGAGCTCACTCCCTTATGCTTTAGAAGATTTATATTTGGGTCATTTCTTATATTATGCTGCTATTATGACACCGCAGTTGAAGTTTTTAGCAAGTTAAAAAAAACAACTATTTTAGAAAACTTGGCTTGTCGCCAAGCCTTTATAGCGGGACGCCTTACACTTATGCAGTAAGAAAGAATGCTTTCTTATCTGCTAAATAACACCTAATCTTTTGGTCCGCCGGCAACGTAGATTACTTGGCCATTCACAAATGAAGAATTCTCATCTGCAAAAAAGGCAACTGCATTTGCAATATCAGCAGGTTTTCCGCTTCTGCCAACAGGAATGGTGCCGACATTTGCCTTCACCAGATCTTCAAATGGAATCCCTATTCGTTCAGCTGTTTCTTTTGTCATTTCCGTTTCAATGAATCCGGGTGCGACAGCGTTTGCTGTTATTCCGAATTTACCAAGCTCGATGGCTAGCGTTTTGGTTAGACCTTGTAAACCTGCCTTGGCTGTTGCATAATTGGCTTGCCCACGATTACCAAGAGCAGATGTTGATGAAGTATTAATGATTCGCCCATATTTATTATCGACCATGTATTTCTGGGCCGCACGGGCAGCGTTAAAAGAGCCTTTTAAATGGACGTCCATTACTTGCTGCCAGTCACTATCCGTCATTTTAAATAATAGGTTATCCCGAATAACGCCGGCATTATTGACAAGAATATCCAGAGACCCGAACGCTGTAACAACTTCTTTCATTGCTGTTTCCACTTCATCTGCATCGATCACATTTGCTGTTTTTGTAAAAACTTCTAAGCCCTGTTCCTCGAACTCTATTGCTGTATTACGTAAAGCTTCTTCATTGATATCAATAATCGCTACGTTTGCTCCTTCTTCAGCAAACTTTTGAGCAACCCCTTTACCAATTCCCCTGCTACCACCTGTAACGAATGCTGTTCTCCCTGCAAATCTGCCTGTCATATTAATTCCTCCTGCTCCTAAGTGATATTAAATAAATTGCCCTACTTTAACATTTCCTTTTAATAGGTTCCTGGAAATAATTAACCGCTGAATTTCATCTGTCCCATCGTAAATTCTCCATAATCTTGCTTCTCGGTACCAGCGTTCAATTGGCAATTCTTTTGTATATCCCATTCCGCCATGAATCTGGAGAACACGATCTACTACTCTAGTACCCATATTGGAACCATACAGCTTAGCAATTGACGCCAGATGACGGTTGTCCTCACCTTGATCCAATGTGAAAGCTGCATTAAGTACCAGCCATTTAGCCGCTTCAATTTCTACTGCAGAATCGGCAATCTGCCACTGAATCGCTTGTCTGTCAGCAATAGGTTTGCCAAATGTTTCCCGTTCTTTCGAATAATCGATTGCCATTTGCAATAAACGCTCAGCAGATCCGACTGCCCGGGCACCAACGATCCATCTGGCAAATCCAATCCACTCAAGACCAAGATCATATCCGCCATGTATTTCTCCCAGGATATTTTCCTCTGGTACACGTACGTTATCAAAGACTAGTCCTGCTGGTCCCCATTCACCCATTGTATGAATGTATTCCGATTTCCAGCCCATATCTCTGTCAACAATGAAACAGGTCACACCGTCTCTTCCAGTTTTTTGGTGAGCTTCCTTGTCTGTTACAGCAATTACCATCACGAAGTCAGCTTCATTTCCACCTGTAATAAACGTCTTCTCACCATTTATAATCCATTCATTTCCATCCTTGACAGCTGTTGTCCTTATGTTTCTTGTATCAGATCCTGCTCCAGGCTCTGTCATGGCAAAACATGATTTTTTATCACCATTAATAGTAGGTATTAAGTACTTTTTCTTCTGTTCTTCATTTGCACGGTAAAGAATAATATCTGCCGAGCCACCGAATTCAAATGGTACAAACGTTTTTGACAGCTCCATCAATACAACAGCCAGCATCATCTGCCCGATATCTGCTCCACCATATTCACTAGGTGTGTTCACTCCCCAAAACCCAGCTTTTTTAGCCTTTAATTGAAGCTCCTCTTGCTTTTCTTTTGGTAAGCTTGGCCTTCCTTCTCTCTCATTGCGAAGGACTTCATTTTCGAGAGGAATCAATTCTTTCTCCACAAATTTCCGTATTGTCTGCTGAACCATCTTTTGCTCATCTGTTAAACGTAAATGCATATTTATCACTCCATATTCTTTTAAAGTATGAATACCAACTGGTAGGTATGTTCTTTTTAGAAAGGAAGGAAGGAAGAACCTTAGACAACTTAGCTTATCGCCACGCCCTACTGGTGAAAGCCTTAGTTGCACTACTTATGCAGCAGGAAAGTTTTATACTTTCCTATCTGCTAATAAAAGCTGTCCCTTCCTTATTAAAAGCTCTTTTCATACGTCTTTGTGCAATTTAATCCTTGCAGTTGATAAAGTCGACTCTAGTATTTAAAATAGGTTGCTAGTCAACCGGAATTGCTATAACCTCACCATTTTCAACGGCCGCAGCCTCTGATTCCCATTGAAGACTGCCATCTTCATTAATACCAGTAAGAGTTGTTACCATATTTTCTTCAGGAATATTTTCAATCCCTTTATTAAAAGCATCCATGATTGCCTGTGTATCATCTACTGAACCTGCAGCTTTCATTGCTTCTACCAATGCGAACATGCTTTGATAGTTTAAAGCAGATTCGGATGTTGCATAGTCAGCATCAAACTTTTCCTTGTATGTTTTTACAAATTCTTGTGTAGCTTCCATTTCGTAACTTTCAATAGGAAGAAGGCCAATTGACCCATTCAGCATTTCATAACCACCCAAAAACCCTGCCATTTCCTCTATCTTCGCCTGATCCATAATCATGAATCCACCTTCAAATCCAAGCTCCTTGGCTTGCTTAATCACTAGAGCGGTTGGTTCGGATGGTCCACCAACAAACAGTACATCCGGATTTTCGTTTAATGCGTTCGTTACGACTGTGAAATAATCAGTTTCTTTACTGAAGTCAATATCATTCTCGAATACGATCTCTCCGCCATTTTCTTCCCAAACTGGCGTTATCGATTCTGTCCAGTCTTTCCCATATTGCGAGGCAGTTGGAAGCATTGCCATTTTAGGGCCGAAATTTTCCATCATGTAATCAGTGAACGGCTCTCTCCAAACACTATATTTTGGAGGAACTCCAACCAGTAATTCATTTCCCTGCTCATACATCCTTGGCTCACTTGTGTAGGCCATAATGATGAAATCGTCTTCCTCATTAAACTCCTGTGTTGCAAAAACGCCCCCGCTGTGTGGAATATAAATTGCCACGGGATCATCTTCTGATACCATTCGCTTCACATTGACACCAGTTTCATTAGGCAAATATTTATCGTCCAATGCGACAAGTTCAATTTTATATGTTGTCCCGTCTATTTCGAAACCGTTTTCATTAATCTCATTAGCTGCCATCTTCACACCGTTTAGCACGTTGGCACCATACTGGGCACCAGGACCACTTAATGGTCCACTATAACCAATCTTAACGACTTTTTCCCCTTCTTCTACTTCAGCTTCGTCAGTTGTAGTCTCTTCCGCAACAGGGTCACTATCTGTTTCATCGGTTGATTCTTCATTTGAAACATCCACACAAGCTGCCAGCAGTATAATCAGGAAACCCAGAATTCCAAACAGTAAACATTTTTTAGTCATCCTCATTTTTGTACCTCCCCTTATTTGTTAAAACAGTAAAGATAAAGATTCAAGACTAAATGGCAGCAGCACCCCCCTTAAGAGCAAACCTTTACGCCCCTATATAAGCTTTGCGTATTTCTTCGTTGTTAAATAACTCCTCACTCTTACCTTCCAGCACAATTTGGCCATTTTCAATTACATAACCTCTATCGGCAATCTTGAGGGCAGCGTTTGCATTCTGTTCTGCCAGAAGTACTGTGGTTCCTTGCTGATTTATTTGCTGAATGACTTCAAACATTTGATTCACTATTAGCGGGGCAAGACCTAACGATGGTTCATCAAGCATAAGTAATTTTGGCTTTGACATTAAAGCCCTGCCGATAGCAAGCATTTGCTGTTGGCCCCCACTTAGGGAACCTGCCGCCTGATTTTTCTTATCTCTCAAAATGGGGAACAAGTCATAAGCATATTCGAGTGACTCTTTTATTTCCTTCTTACTCTTTCGAAGCACAAAACCACCCATATGCAGATTTTCATAGACCGACATCATTGGAAACAGCTTTCTGCCTTCCGGGCACTGAACGATACCAAGTTTCACCAGTTTGTCTGGGGACAAGCCATTTATCTCTTTGCCTAAGAAATGAACCTCACCAGAGCTAGGTTTATTTAATCCGCTGATTGCCCGGAAAATAGTACTTTTCCCTGCCCCGTTTGCCCCAAGCAATACTACCAGCTCGCCGTTTTTCACATTCATATTAATCCCTTCCAAAGCTGTAAACGGCCCATAGTTTACGGATAGTTCAGACGCTTGTAGTTTTACTTGACTCATCTTCTTCACTCCCCAAATAAGCTTCAATTACAACTGGATTATTACGAATTTCTTCAGGCGTGCCCTCGGCGATTCTTTCGCCTTGATTTAGCACCATAATCCGATCTGCCAAGGACATAATCATCGACATCTTATGCTCGATGAGACAAACAGTCAGACCACTTTTTGCCATCTTCTTAATCAATGCAGCGAGCCCATCTGTTTCATCTGGATTAATGCCTGCTGCCGGCTCATCCAGAAGGACCAGCTCTGGATCTGTGGCCAATGCTAAAGCAATTGCTACTCGTTTTTTTTGTTCCTGTGTTATGCTCCCAATTGATTGATCTGCCAAGTGAGTCAGCTCTACAAATCGTAACGCTTCAAAAGCCTTTTCCATACTTTCCTTCTCTTCTCTAATCTCACGTTTTGTCCTAAAAATAGCATCAAACACACCTGACTTTGTCCTTAACCTGTTGCCGATTACAACATTGTCCAGAACAGTCGCATTTTCAAACAGATTAGTAGTCTGAAACGTTCTTGCAATTCTGAGTTTAGCAATCTTGTTTGGAGGCAGCTTTGTAATGTCTTTTCCCTTGAAAATAATCTTGCCGGAAGACGGGAGGTGGAAACCGCTTATCAGATTAAAAAATGTTGATTTACCTGCACCGTTTGGCCCAATTATTGCCTGAATACTTCCTTCTTCCACTTGAAGATTGACATTGTTGACAGCAGTTAAGCCCCCGAATGCTTTTGTTAATTTTTCAACCTTCAGTACCATTAGCCAACCTCCTTTTTATCAAGATTCTTTTCGCCGGCTGGTTGAGAACTGACCTTTTTTCGTTTGAATTTATTTGCAATATTGTTTACCAATCCAACGATTCCTTGGGGATAAAAGATCAATATTATAAGCAGAATAGGCCCGAAGAAAACCATTCGATATTCTTGCAGGAACTGAAGTGATTGCGTTAAGGTCACGATTAACAATGTACCGACAAGCGGTCCGCTTAATGTACCAATTCCTCCAATCACAAGGTAAATTAACATTTCAAAACCCAGCAATATGGAACCAACTTCCGGGCCAATGAACTGAACAAATGACGCATACAGTGCTCCGGACAATGCTGCGAAGAAACAAGATATAACAAAGGCTAAAAGCTGATTCTTCTTTGTTGATATCCCGATTGTCAATGCAAGCTCTTCACTATTGCGGATTGCTACAAATGTCCGCCCCAGCAGCGACTGAATAATTCGTTTTGAAATTAAGATGGTGAGTATCAGGATTAACAAAACCAAATAATATTGAGCTGTTAAGCTGTCAAATGATACAGGCCCAATGGAAGCAGGACTTGGGATTCCAACCAGTCCTCGAACCCCGCCAGTAAGGTCATCCCATTTATCAATTACAAGATAAATAATGTAACCGACACACATTGTATAAATGGCGAAAAAATGACCGCTTGTTCGCAGGGAAATCAGGCCCACTAGTGTTCCTAGGATGATAGACAACACACATGCGCCAAGCAGAGCGAACCAAAAGTTCCAGTCTGCTTTCACTGTTAAAAGTCCCAACGTATATGCCCCAATAGCAAAGAAACCTACATGTGCGAGTGATAAATTCCCAGTATATCCGGTAAAAATATTGATTCCATATACACTGATTGACCAAATACAAACCAGTACTAAAACATGCAGGATATATTCGTTCGGGACAATATAGGGCATAAGCAGCGCAATAGCAAGGATGAATAATATACTGCTTTTTTTATTAATCATTTCTGCCATTAGCTAATCCTCCTCGCAAATAACCCTGTTGGTTTCACCGTCAAAATAATTACGAGCAGCGCAAATGCAATGACATCCTTATAATCCCCCGATATATAAGTCGCACCAAAGCTTTCGACTATCCCAAGTAAATACCCTGCTATAATCGCACCAGGAATGCTTCCCATGCCCCCTATAATAATGATCACAAATGCTTTCATGATTACAAGGTCGCCCATGCTCGGAAACACTAGATTAATAGGGGAAGAGAGTGTTGCGGCAGCTGCAGCCAATATTCCCGATATAGCAAACGTCAGCATAGCAACTACGTTGGCGTTTATACCAACCAGATAGGCTCCCTCTCGATTTTGTGCCATTGCAATGATTGCAGAGCCAATCATCGTTTTAGTTAGGAAAAAATGTAGAATGAGCATAATAACTACCGCTGCGAAGATTACAATTAACCGCTGCTGTGTAAATGTGACGCCAAGGAAATCTACAGCGTGGCCATATGGGCTAGTCATTTGCTGGTAGTTAGGCCCCCAAACTATTTGAGCAAGAGCTGTCAAAAACAGTAAAATTCCAATTGCCCCAATCATCTGATGGAGCGCCTCTGCTTTTCTTAATGGATTAAAAATAAAACGTTCTGTTGCAACAGCAATGATTGCAATCGAAATCATCGAAAGAAACATTGCAATCCAGTAAGGGATCCCGAATAGAGTCATAACTGTAAGCGTTATATATGCTCCAATCATATAGAAAGCACCATGTGCAAAGTTAGGAACATGCAGAATCCCAAAAACCATCGTCAGTCCCAAAGCCACAAGCGTGTAAACGCTACCATTAGAAAGACCATTTAATAATTGCTGCAAAAATAAATTCATGGTTTTCCTCCCTTGCATTTATTTAGGCTCTATTATTCTAGTTCTCTTTATATGCTTGTGTATCGGATATTCTTATAAATTTAGTGTTCCACCATCAATCACAAGGGTCTCCCCCGTAATAAATGAAGCTTCATCTGATGCTAAAAACAGAACTGCGTTAGCTACCTCTTCTGGTTTACCGATGCGCCGTAATACATTTGCAGTAGATAATACAGGCCACTTCTCCGTTTTCTTCCAATCCTCCACCATTTTGGTATCTATAATCCCGGGAGCAACAGCATTCACACGAATGTTCTTCCTGCCGAATTCAGTTGAAGCAGTCTTTGTAAGTGTAAGCACACTGCTTTTTGAGGCAGAGTATGCTGCAACCAATTTCTGCCCTTTAATTCCGGCAATACTGGCTGTATTAACAATTGAACTGCCTGCCTCCATGTGCGGTAGAGCATATTTCATTCCCAGGAATACACTGCTGATATTTATATCCATAACACGTTTCCATTCTTCCAGTGAAACATCAGGTATTTTCTTTTCGTCACTATTGACCCCTGCATTATTAAATAGGATATTAAGACGACCAAATTTTTTTATTGTTCGCTGTACCACCCTTTCAACATCTTCAGGATTTGTCATATCTGTCAGCAGAAATTCTGCGGTGCCGCCTCTATCTTTAATTAACTCTGCTGTCTTTCGCCCATTTTCTTCACTAATGTCAGATACCATTACTTGGGCTCCTTCTTCAGCAAACCTTAATGCTGTCGACCTGCCGATATCACCACCACCGCCAGTTACAATAGCCGTTTTATTTGCTAACCTCATATAATCACCCTCCTTTCTGCTTTTGGAGAATACTTAACGTTCAGTATGTTCTAATACCCCGTTGGCCAGTTTGCAAGGTGGCGTTCACTTATAGAGCCATTTTTTATACAAGCATACTCCAACGTTTGTGAAAGGAATTTTCGTGTATCACGCGGATCAATTATATCGTCAAGCAGGTGCTTCCCTGCAGCCTTATAAGGCGAGCTGTCAAAGCCCCACGACTTCAATAGTTCCATTCTTTTTTCTTCCGGGTTTTCTGATTTTTGAATTTCACGGCCGTGGACAACGTTGATGCCAACTTCAGGACCTGTAAAATTAATTTCTGCTGTGGGCCATGCCACAACAAAGTCAGCACCCATATTCGGACCGCACATATTTCCATATGCAGCACCAATACTCTTTCGGATTACAACTGAAATCTTCGGAACAGTTGACTGTGCTAATGCCTGATTCCACATCATAATTTTAGTCGGCATTTTTTGTTTTTCAGCATCACTAGAAACACGGAAACCGGGAATATCATGTAAGAAAATAAGCGGAATATTATAAGAATCGCACAAACAAATGAAGTCAGTAGCTTTCTCACATTCCTTAGCCCCAGCTGCTCCCGCATATTTCATCGGCTGATTTGCAATTATCCCAACTGCCCTTCCATCAATTCTTGCCAAGGCAGTGATAAGAGCTGTGCCATATAGTGCCTTCAATTCGAAGTATTCCCCGTCATCAACAATCAGTTTAAGCACCTTTTTCATATCATAAGCTCGTTTTTGCCTAGTCGGAACCAAGTCAACAATCTCATCAAGTTTACGGTACGGGTCATCTTCCGTTTCTTTAAATGGAGGTTCTTCATCGCCATTTAACGGCATGTATTCCAGGAACTGTTTTATTTCCTCAATTGCTTCATCCTCATTTTCGGTAAAACGTTCTACTTGCCCAGTGTGATCGGCATGTATTTGCCAGCCGCCAAGTTCTTCGTTTGAAATCTTCTCCCCTGTTGCCACTTCAAGCATACGAGGTCCAGCTACAGCCATAGAAGATCCTTTCACTTGTGTGACAAAATCAGAAGAAACCGCTGTCCATGTCGGTCCGCCAAAGCTGTCCCCTAAAATAGCAGTAATCAAAGGGACTTGGCGACGATGCATCAGAAGCTCATTTGGGAAAAGCATCTGGCTTATTCCATCAGATCCCATCCCATCAGGCATGCGCAATCCCCCGCCTTCCATTAGATTGAGTAACGGAAAACCACGCTTTACTGCAAACTCATGAGCAGCTTTTGTTTTGTCCAAGTAAACCATTCCCTCTGTGCCAGCAAAGACTGTTTTATCTGCCGCTTGTACAACGATTGGACGCCCGTTCACTTTTGCCAATCCTGTTATGACCCCATCCCCTGCACTCTTTTCTTCACTGCCAACTTGATCAGAATGGGCAAGCATTCCCCATTCCAGAAAAGTGCCGGGATCGACAAGCTTATCAATACGTTCCCTTGCGGAGTAGTGACCTGACTGGTGTTGACGGTCAATTTTGTCCTGACCGCCTCCCAGCTTAGCCTTTTCTTTTCGCTCCAGTAATTCTTGTATTGCCTGTTGCATATTTTCCTCTTTTACTTTTTCCATAACTTTCTCCCCTGTTGTAAAGATGATTTGATTCGCTGTTCTAGTTAAAAAGTCCATACTGTCTGGTGTCTGCCTGCTACATTATGATTCTTTTAATAATCTCCTGAGTACCTTACCAGAAGATGTTGCTGGCAAACTGTCACGGAATTCAACTTCACGCGGATACTTATAAGCTGCCATTTTCGCTTTAGCCCATTCCACCATTCCGCTCTCGGTGATTTTGCCTTTGTAATCCGGCTTTAAAACGATAAAGGCTTTCACACTTTCGCCTCTCTTTTTATCTGGAACACCAATTGCTGCCACTTGTGAAATTGCTTCATGTGCGCTTAATAATGATTCAACGTCTTCAGGAAACACACTGTAACCTGATGCCTTAATCATTTCTTTAACACGACCGATGAAATATAAATAGCCATCATCATCAAGTATTCCGATATCTCCAGTAAATACCCAGCCATCCCGCAACGTTTCTTCCGTTGCTTCCGGGCGATTAAGATAACCTTTGAAGACTCCTGGGCTTTTCACTGCTATTTCACCTTGTTTCCCAGGAGGTAAATCTTCACCAGTATCCAGATCGGTGATACGAAATTCTGTATCATATGTGGCAATACCGCACGTCCCAAATTTGATTTGATCAATCGGCATCATAGTGTCGCATGTATGCGTTTCGCTTAATCCGTAAGATGCTTCGAAAAGCAGACAGCCATCAGTAAGCTTTTTCCATGCTGTCGCCAGCTTTTCATCTACTGCCATTCCAAAGCTTGTGGCAAAATTCAACTCCAATGATGTTAAATCTCTTTTTTCTATTCCTGGATAATGTAATATCGCGGCATTCATTGGTGCCACCGTATATAGTTTGTTCAGTTTATAACTCTCAATTGCCTTGATTGCAGCTTCCGGTTCAAAACGTGTAAGCAAAGCACATTGAGTTGCACTATATACTGGAATATTCACTCCCATAACCATTCCTGCAATATGACAAAGCGGTGCAGTTGCCAGCGTTTTATCAGATAAAGAAACCTGATAACCATGTGCAGATGCAGCGGTTTTGAAAAGTGCATTTCCAAATGTTAGCATTGCTGCTTTTGGTCTGCCGGTTGTACCGGAAGTAAAAACCATCAATCCAACATCTTCCCAAATATCAACTTCTTCTGTTTCTCCGATAGGTTCAGAAGTATCAATTGCTTCTTCCATGTCGAACGTATTCTTAATTTCTTTCTTTTCAATTTTCAACTCATCAGGCAATGGCAAGTTCGATTCACCTAAAAGAAAATCAGCATAATTAGTCGTAATCAGAAATTCCAGGGAAGGCAATTCATCCTTAATGTTCTCAAGCCGCTCATACAATTCCTGACCTGCTACGATAGCTTGGATTTCCGCTTCATTTATCGCGTATTCCAGCTCTGCTTCTTTGTACATAGGGTTTAATGGAACAACTATTGCACCGAGCATTTGTATTGCATAGTGGCCAATCAGATATTGCGGGCAGTTTTGCATATATAACGCAACTCTGTCTCCTTTGTTTATGCCACGGTTTTTTAAAAACTGTGCAAAGCGTTGTGTCTTGTTATTCAATTGCTCCCAGGTAAGGTTATTTCCATAGAAAACATATCCCGTTTCTTCTGGCCGGTCGATTGCATTTCGAATTAAATATTCATGCAAAGGCCTTTCACCAAGCCGGTATTCCAGTGTCTCCGGAATACCTTTAGGCCAGCTTTTCCTTAATACAGACTTCACGTTATTCCTCCTAGTTAAAAAATGAATATCCTCGTAAATGTTTAAACGGATTCTTCTCTTATTTTTCGTCGCAGAATTTTCCCGACGTTTGTTTTTGGCAGTTCTTCTCTAAACTCAATGACTTCCGGAACTTTATAAGCAGCCAGATTTTCACGGCAGTAAGCAATTAATTCTTTTTCGTCACAAGCCTCTCCTGCTTTTAAGACAACGACCGCTTTAACGGTTTCCCCGCGATATGGATCAGGGATTCCAACTACAACTGCTTCTTGTACGGCAGGATGATCATACAGAATTTCTTCAACATCACGAGGATAAATATTGTAGCCACTCGCAATAATTAAATCCTTTTTACGATCAACGATAAACAGGTAGCCATCATCATCCATATAAGCTATATCACCTGTGTAAAGCCAGCCGTCCCGAAGTGTCTGCTCGGTTTCTTCAGGCATGTTCCAGTACCCCTTCATCACTTGCGGACCTTTAATAATTATTTCACCTGCTTCACCTGCAGGAAGTTCCGTTACACCATCTGCCAGGTCAACAATTTTGTAGTCAGTTGATGGTAAACCAATACCAACACTTCCAGGCTTTCTCGTGCCGAAATATGGGTTACTGTGTGTGGTC
Organism: Virgibacillus salinus; assembly: GCF_900102415.1. Taxonomy (NCBI): domain Bacteria; kingdom Bacillati; phylum Bacillota; class Bacilli; order Caryophanales; family Bacillaceae; genus Virgibacillus; species Virgibacillus salinus. The sequence continues at coordinate 520,077 of NZ_FNKD01000003.1, read as the reverse complement.
GGTGAACTCTCTGAAAGTCCGTATCCTTCCAATATGGTGGCCCCGGTTTTTTCTTCATATGTTCGGAGAATTCCCCCAGGCATTGGTGCACTTCCACTGTTACAAATTTCAATACTGTTTAGACCATATTCACTCACTTTTGGATGATTAATTAATCCTATATACATCGTTGGCACACCCGGAAAGGAGGTCGGCTGTACTTTTTTAATGGTTTTCAATACTTCTTCAAGTTCAAACCTTGGCAGCATAATACTCAGCGCACCAGTATAGATGCACAGATTCATACAAGACGTCATTCCATAAACATGAAATAAAGGAATAACAGTTAGAAACCGTTCTTCTCCAGGTGTAATTGCATCTTTAAAATATTCGTATGTCTGCATCACATTTGCCAGAAGATTACGGTGTGTAAGCATTGCGCCTTTAGAACGGCCGGTAGTTCCGCCTGTATACTGTAAAATTGCAACGTCGTCATTAGCATTGATTGCTGCGGGTTGAGGAGGTCTTTTAGCTTTTCTCAAAAATTCATTAAACCCGATAGCCAGACTATCCTCGGTATCCCTTCCTTCCAAATTAACTTTAATTACACGTTTAATAGAAGTATTATCAATGATCTGATTTAAAACCGGGAGCAAAGGCTCATAAATGACAATCGTCTCCGCACCAGAATCCGCTAAAATATATGCCAATTCCTTGCCGATAAGCATTGGATTAACCTGAGTGACTACACCACCCGCCTGCAGGATTCCATAATAACTGAATACATACTGCGGACAGTTCGGTAGCATAATCGCTACCCGATCATTTTTCTCGACGCCTTCTTCCTGAAGAGCAGCTGTAAACGCACCAGCCAGTTCACCAACTTTTCTATACGTAAATTCATTTCCATAGAAATGAAGTGCTGCATGATCTCCATATTTTGCAATTGAATCGTTTAACATTTCTGGAAGTGACTTGTCCGGAATCTTTAATTCCTTCTCAATATGACTCGGGTAATGCTTATGCCAAGCTTTATCCATCATTACTTCCTCCCTTAAAAAAGTTTAATTTAAGCTAATTTCTAAAAAGAATTGTTGTTTTGACACAAAATCTATGAAATGCCAACTAGTGAAAATTTTGAAATGTCTATACCCATCGCTGCGGAAAGCGAAGCATTCTGACAAAGCGATGGTTTAGCAGTCTAAACAGAAGAAATTGATTCTTTCTGTCAGTTACTTCGCCTTTTACATCAACTGCGAAGATTGAAAAGCAACAAAACCTGCGAAAAGAGCCCTAATTTAAGATAACGCTTACATTTATCAGTTAATTTTTATATCGAATCCTCATTTAAGACGGAACAGTTGTTCAGCAGCTTCATCAGAAATACCCTTACTTTTCAGATCAGGGACAATGTTTTGAAAAATGTGCAGCGGATGCCAGTTTTGAACCAGCTGTGCAACCTCTTCACTCATTTCGGGCTGCCTGCCCATCCAATGTGTAATAGAGTCATGTGAAAGCATAACTTGCTTTTCATATCCTTCTTCCAAAAGCTCCAGTAGTGTTTCAATTCGTTCTGCATCAAGTGGAGCACCGACAAGTTTTTCAAGCCCAAATCGATCAAATCCAATTGTTACACCCGTTTTCAGTGTCTCCTTGTGGTATTCCGGATTTGTGTTTCCGCACATGTGGCCGATAACAATTTTGGCAGGATCAACTCCAGCTTCAACCAGCATCTTTGCCTGTTCAGGGCCCATTGTTCCTTCCTGGGTATGGGTAAGAATCATGATCCCTGTCTCCTGATGTACCTTCGCGGCAACATCAAAAAACATCTGTTCATACGCCGTTATCTCATCTTTACTGGATGCTAGCTTAATGATTCCTGGACGAATACCTGTTTCGGCTATGCCGTCATTTATTTCTTTCATAAACATTTCATAGATATCCTTTTCTGCTGTACCTAATGATTGACGAAATTTAAAGTATGGTGTTGCACCTTCACCTTCATAATAATATCCAGTTGCACAAACAATCTGTAATCCAGTTGCTTCAGAAATTTCCTTTAATAACTCTGGATTTCGTCCACACTCATTTGGTGTTGGGTCGACAACCGTTTTAACCCCAAACTCTATCACTGCATTTGCCGTCTCTATTCCAGCACGTAATGCCTCTTCCTTGTTAAATGCACCTAATGTTATGTCCCCGCTAAACCCCGGGTAGCCAAATACAAAATGCTCATGTATTAATGTTTTCCCCATGTCTTCAACTGAAATCTTCCCGGTAACGGTATTTATTGACTCACCCATACTGCTATCAGCTCCTAGTAATTTTTTTAAATCCAGACTGTCTTCTAAAAAATTGTTGTTTTGACACAAAAGTGGACTAGCATTTATCTAGGATGAATGGACGCTATACCGCAGTTTATAAGAACTGCGATAGGGCAACAGAACTTGTAAAAGAACCTAAATCTGTGAAGCTAATTATTGTAATTGATCAGCTGTTTTCTTCTGCAATTCTCTCCACAAAACCTTCCCGCTGCTAGTAGTCGGAAAGCTATCAGTAAACTCTAAAATTCTTGGATATTTATATGCGGCCATTTGTTCTTTAGACCATTCAATTATTTCATCTTCAGTTACTTTTCCGATTGCATCATCATTTAAAACCACAAATGCTTTGACAGTCTCTCCGCGTTTTTCATCTGGAGCACGAACGACACAAGCCTGCTGAACCGCAGGGTGTTTATACAAAATAGATTCCACTTCTGTTGGCCAGACTTTATAGCCCGCAGCATTAATCATTCGCTTTAAACGATCAACAATGAAAAAGTATCCTTCTTCATCCATCTTGACAATATCACCTGTCCGGAAAAACTCTTTTCCGTCTACTTGAATATGGGAATCACGGTTATCCTCTTCCCGGTTATAATATCCCTTGAATACTTGAGGACCGTTCACAATAAGTTCTCCCTCTTCATCAATACCAAGGACTTCCCCAGTAGCTGGATCGATCACCCGTGCATCCACATCAAACGACGGGATGCCTAAACACTGCAGTTTCGGCCGATCTGGCGGATTAAAATGGGTATGTGAAATTGTCTCAGACAGCCCATAACCTTCGATATAACGCAGACCTGTTCTTTCGTATAATTGTTCGCCAACCGCCTCAGGCAGAGGAGCCCCGCCCCCGCCAATAGCTTGCAATGATGATAGATCATAGTTTGCCAGATTCGGGTTAGATAGGAAGTCGATTAACATCGTACTGATATTAATCCAATGCGAACAGCCATATTTATCTATTGCCTTTGCGGCATAATCACGATCCCAGCGTGTAAGCAGTACGATTGTTCCACCTGCAGTGATTGGTGTAAGCAGACTATGCACCAGTCCTGTCACATGGAAAAACGGCAGTGTTGCAAGTGCCACAGCATCTGGTGTCACGTTCATCCAATGATATGCTCCAGTTGCATTTGCCTGGACTGTTCTATTCGTATGGATACAGCCTTTAGGCAATCCAGTCGTTCCAGATGTATATGGAATCACTGCGACATCTTCACTTTTTCCCTTGTAGGGTGAAGGAGTTTGTTTTGCTGATAAAGCATCCTTCCATTCGATATCATCATCAGGGACATTTACCGGTGCAATGACTTCAGGCGGTATTTCACCTAACGCATTTTCCGCTAAAGTATATTCTGAATATGTTGCAACAATAATTCTTTCGAGAGATGTGTCTTTCTTCAATGGGGTAAGTTTATGGTGTAATTCCTGTCCAGCCAACGCCTGTTTTATGTTACAGTCTCTTACATAAAAAGCCAGGTCGTCTGTTGTACTCATGGGGTTAATTGGGACTACTGCCGCCTGCACTCTAAGCAGTGCAAAAAAGCTAATCATATATTGAGGTGAATTTTGCATTAATAAAAGCACTTTTTCACCTTTTTTGACACCTAATTCCTTTTCTAAGTATCCAGCAAGGCTATCTGCTTCAGTAACCAGCTGTTCATACGTAAATGTTTGCCCATAATAAGTGATAGCTGCCTTATTTGGATATTTCTTAGCAGTAATCGTCAAATTATCATATAAAGTAGTCTCAGGTACTGTAAGGGTCTTCGATAACCGGTTGGGCCAAAATGTGAAATGATTCGAATTCATTGTCACTCACCTTTCCTATTTATATCATCTGTTTAATTTAGTTTTATCGATTCTTCTTATGCTGGGTCCAGATGTTCCTGTAGTGGTGCTTTAAAAGATTCCGGAAGTTCAGCCGGTTTTTGTTTGGCAATATCAAAGTAAACAATAATTACCTCTCCATTTGCGATTAAATCACCCGATTCTTTATCACTGATTTCATTGACTAATGTAAAACTTGTTCTTCCGATTCTTTTTACAATTGTATTGATTTCCAGCGTTTGTCCATAATATCCTTGTCTCACAAAGTCACATTTCGCTGAAGCCAGTACAATCATATAATCGTCGCTATGAACCTCCATACCTAGCTTCTGTAAAAAATCAAGCCGTGTTTCTTCCATATAAATAAAGTAACTTGAATTATTTACATGCCCCAGCATATCTGTTTCAGCTACGCGCACTTTAACATCCACTGCTATTCACTCCTTTACTGTATCCCGTTCAGAATCATATCCACGTAAATTTTCACTAATTCGTCTGATGAAACTTCTCCATTTGGTTTGTACCAGCTGTAGGTCCAATTCGTAACGCCCAATATACCGAACGTAATCATGTCAACTTTTAAATCATGCTTAAATTCACCCTTGTTCATTCCTTCTCGGACTATCTTTTCAACATTTAATCGAAATTGCTCTCTTTTTTCTTTAACGTATTTAATGTTTTCTTCTGCTAAATGCCTTACTTCTCTGAAATACACGCGAGCACTTGGTCCATTGGTGGCTACGTCGTTAATCAATAATCCGATTATTTTTGCCAATTTTTGTTTAGAAGTCAGACTACCATTATTGATAACCCGACTTTGTCCCTCTAAAAGATTAGTAATGTATTCGTGATGAATTTCCATCAGCAGCTGTTCTTTACTAGAAAAGTAGTAATAGAATGTCCCTTTTGTCACTCCCAGTTGGTTCACAATATCCTGGATAGACGTATGACTAAAACCTTTTTTCTCAAATAGCAAGATACTTTGTTCGGTTATTCCATTCTTCATAGGCTTAACCCCGCTAGTGTATTATTTTTAGGCTTCTCTCTATCAAATCGGTTAGCACGATTTTTGTTATAAAGCGTGTGATCCGCCATCAACAGCTATAACATCACCACTGACAAAATCAGACGCTTTTGAAGCTAAAAATAATGCCGTCCCTTGCAGATCAGTATCACTTCCCAATCGTTTCAGTGGTGTACCTTCTAAAATTTTTTCTTCTCCTTCTGCCAGCAGTCCACGTGACATTTTTGTTGGGAAGAATCCTGGTGCAATTGCGTTTACATTAATATTATATTGACCCCATTTAACAGCTAAGTCCTTGGTAAATGTCATAACCGCCCCTTTACTAGTGTTATAGCCGATTGTATCCATGTATCTTGGATCAGTCCCGCCAAACCCAGCAACTGAAGCAATGTTGATAATTTTGCCCTTGTTCTGCTTAATCATAGTTTTACCCACTTCCTGACTCATCAGAAAAGTTCCAGTCACATTAACATTCATAACCTTCTGCCATGCCTCATATGGCATATCAACAGCGGGAGCTCCCCATGTAGCACCACTGTTATTAACCAAAATATCAATAGTGCCGAAATGTTCAATAGTGCTATTTACTACTTTTTTGACATCTTCCGGATTCGATATATCACATTCAAAAGCTAATGAATCGACTCCTAAATTCTTTAAATTCTCACTCATTTCCTGACATGCTTCCAGCTTTCTTGAGCAAATAACAACATTTGCCCCAGCTTCAGCGAATGCGTGGGCTATTTGTGCTCCAAGACCTCTTCCTCCACCTGTTACAATAGCTGTTTTTCCGTCTAGTCTAAATGAATCAAGTACACTCATATCGCACTTCCCCTCTTCTATGAATACTTTTTAAGTTCTAACCTTGCCACCTGCCTGCGATGCACCTCATCAGGTCCGTCGGCAATCCGCAGCGTTCTCGCACTAGCCCAATGATGGGCAAGATTGACATCACCGCTTACTCCAGCTCCGCCAAATGCCTGAATTGCACGGTCGATAACTTTTAATGCCATATTTGGTGCAACAACTTTAATCATAGCAATTTCTGTTTTTGCTTCCTTATTTCCAACTGTATCCATCATATATGCTGCTTTTAAGGTTAATAAGCGTGCCTGTTCAATCTCAATTCGTGAATCAGCAACCCACTCTTGTACAACACCCTGTTCCGCTATCTTTTTGCCAAATGCCACCCGACTTTGTATGCGCTTACATAAATCTTCAAGCGCTCTTTCTGCAGAACCGATTAAACGCATACAATGGTGAATCCGGCCAGGTCCCAGTCTCCCTTGTGCTATAGCAAAACCTTTCCCTTCATCCCAGAGCATATTTTCTGCCGGGACACGGACATTATCATAGAGTATTTCTGCGTGGCCATGAGGAGCATCATCATAACCAAACACTGGAAGCATTCGTTCAATCTTTACTCCTGGTGTATTCAGAGGTACCAGAATCATAGATTGTTGCTCATGCCTGGCAACTTCCGGATTATTTTTCCCCATGACAATTGCAATTTCACACCGTGGATCTCCTGCTCCAGAAGACCACCACTTTCTCCCGTTAATTACATATTCATCACCATCTCTTACGATGCTTGCCTCAATATTTGTCGCATCACTTGAAGCAACATCAGGCTCTGTCATCGAGAAACATGAACGGATCTCTCCAGCAAGAAGTGGCTCAAGCCACTGTTTCTTTTGCTGTTCCGTGCCATAACGAACCAAAACTTCCATGTTCCCTGTATCTGGTGCACTACAATTAAACACCTCAGGACCTATTAAAGATTTTCCCATTATTTCACAAAGCGGTGCATATTCCTGATTGGTTAATCCAGCTCCATATTCACTTTCAGGTAAAAATAAATTCCATAACCCCTCTGCCTTAGCCTTCTGTTTTAACTCTTCCATAACAGGAGGAATATAAGCCCAACGACTCTTCTGCTGATTCAACTGATCTTTGTAAACTTTTTCATTGGGATATACATGTTCTTCCATAAAACGGGATAACTTTTTCTGCAGTTCTACTACTTTTACAGAGTATGAAAAATCCATTTTCAACCCCCCCAAACTATTATTTTGACTTATCTATTGGTTATTATATTCCATAAAATCAAGAATAATAACCAACTGGTCAGTATGTTTAGAATTATGTTAATATTTTAACTTATTGCAAAACATAATGCAATGATGTCCAGTGCGATTTACTTATAGTATTGTAGAAACAGCCAAGTAAAATCGGTAATAGTTAAAAAGGAGGATGAAAATGACCGAGTCGGCTAAGTTCCAGCACATGATGCATGTATACCGTTCGTTGCATGATTATTTAAATCAATTCGACATTGACCGGGAACAGCTTTATTTTCAATATTCGATCGGACTTGATGAAAGTATCAAGCTGCGGGTGGAAGAAATCGCTAAAGAAAATGGTTTTAAAAATATAAAATGGATGCAAGCTGGTTCTATGATTTCAACTCATGCAGGACCCGGTGGTTTTGGGATTGCAGGATTGGAAGTTTAGGATGCCCCTGCTCTCTGGTTGAAAAATACGTATTTATAAAAAGGAGATTTGACAATGTTCAGATGTGCATGGTGTATGAAGAAAATTGCTGATGATCAACCATTACATGCTCTCAATGTCAAGTTTACTGAGGGAATTGACTACTCGGATCAAGAAGGGAAATTGTCCAAGTTTATTTAAATTAACGAAGGACAAGTGTTCCGATGATCGTTACTACAGCTGATTCTGAAGCCAAGAAAAATGGAGGGGACGGCTTATTCGCAGTCTGCAGCGAAGAATGCGGCGAAAAAATGCAAACTACCCTTGCAAAAGAAATTGATACTTTCAAATCCTTTTCGGCTGCAGATTGATTAGAGGGTTGATGACTGGTGGTAAAGCCACAAAAGAATATAAGCGGACACCAGGTACGCTATTTTACCGAAACCAAGCTTATTTTAGTTTTAGCGGCCACCAGAGCCCTTATTTGGCAAAAACATCCCTGTCTTACCCTGATATATGTAAAATAAGGTCCAGTGTGTCCGCTTATATCCAAAAAGTACTGTTTTTTAGCGAAATAGCGGCTCCTGTGTCCGCTTAGAAAACTTGGCTTATCGCCAAGCCTTAATATAGATAAGCCTTAGTTGCACTTATGCAGTAAGAAAGGATTCATACTTTCTTATCTGCCGACAAATAACCTGACTTTTAGATTCCTTTTAAAACATTGGTTCGTCCCCAACCCTTCACCGGGGATAGGGATACTTAATTTGGGGGGATCCACTCATTACACTTACAATTTCGCCACATCCATTTGGCTCCAAAAATCATGTGCTCCCTCGCATATAGACAAGCACCGGTCTATATTTTTCATAATGTGATTCCACTTTTCGGATAAGATCCTTGCACTCTCTTTCATCCATACACTTAACAACTTCTATTGCATTGTCATCCCTATCGTTGCTAATTGTTATATTTATAATTTGATCTTCATTTGTAATGTTGATGTATAAAGGGCGTGCATCGTGGTCTGCTACTGATCCTGAGAATGTTGTTAATAACAGGTCAATTGTATTATCCGCACTATCCTGATCTTCACATTCGAACACTTCCACAGCATTCTCCTTCATCTGTCTGCTAAGGTTAATAATCCGCCCTCCATCAGCCTCGAGTACATTGATATATCGAGTAATGAAGCTTGGCTCAATCCGTTCCCGTTTTTCATTTTGGTCCGTACCAATGTTTTCATACCTTAATTTGAATGAGGGGATGTAGCTGTTTTCCGCGGGTTTTCTTAAATAATTAAAATAGAACAACCATGCAATTAATATTCCTATAAAAAAAGCCATTAAAAACACCTCCATAGCTGCTACCTGAACGTTCACATTTACACTATGGTACATTCCAAGGCTCTGTTCTGTGTTTTCACATACTCCTTTAATTTTCAAATACATCCTTACAATGTATGGATTCTTCCTGTCCATAATTCTCGCAATTACTTTTTTCATCAAACTGTAATATTGGTGTTACTAAACGGTAACAGCCAGGTGCATCGTTTCCTTATTGTGCACACCAAGCAATGCTTGAGTATTTTATGGGGACGTAGTGAGGTCCCTCGTCCCAAACAGGGACAAGGAACCTGACCCTCTGTCCCTTCAGTTTGAACTGATGTCGCACTTGTACCCTGAGGGTGAAAGCGTCCGCCTGCAATGGAAATCAACAGGTCTAGCATTTACAGATAGTTTGGATTTACTCCTTTATTTTTGAATTATGAAATTGATTCTAATGAAAAAAAAGGAAAAACACTGATGTTCATATTTCACATGATTATGGGTAAATTATTAACTAGTGACTTAAAATATTTGTTGGACGAAAAATAAATGAAAGGTGATAAAAAAAATGAAGTTAACTTCTGCTGAAATAACCAATTTGTGGAACACGTATATGAATGATAGTGGTGTCATTTGTCATTTACAATACGAAGTTAATATAGCTGAAGATATGGAAATAAAGGCATTACTTCAGTATGCTTTGGATATATCAAAATCACATATCGAAACAATATCAAAAATACTAAATAATGAAAACTATCCTATTCCACACGGGTTTAAGTTAGATGAAGATGTGGACGTTACGGCTCCTAGGTTATTTACTGATACTTATTCTTTATTCTCTACTAACAATTTAGGTAAATTGGGGCTGAATGCATATAGCGTAGCATTACCACTTGCGGTGAGAGAAGATATTTATACTTTTTTTAGTGAATGTCTACGTGAATCAGATGATATTCTTAAGAAGACCAATGATCTATTGTTAAAAAAAGGGTTATATATGAAGCCACCACTTCTTCCAACCCCTGAGAACTTCGATTTTGTGGAGAAGAAAAGCTTTCTTGCCGGATACCTTGGAGAGAAAAGACCATTAACTGGTACTGAAATTACGAATCTTTATGCCAATTTCCAAAGAAATGCACTAGGCTCAGCCACTATGATTGGGTATAGTCAGGTTGCAAATAAGAAGGATGTAACTGAATTTATTCTAAGAGGGAAAGAAATAGCACAAAAACATTGTGAGATATTTGGATCTTATTTAAGCGAATGTGATATTCCTAGTCCTACGACATTGGATACAGAGGTTACGGATTCAATCACATACACGTTTTCTGATAGAAAGATGCTGTTCTATACTACAGCCTTAACGGCAATCAGTGTTGGTTATTATGGAGCTAGTATGTCAGTGAGCCCTAGAAGAGATCTTGGAGTCATGTACAGCAGACTTGTAGCGGAAAACTTAAAATTTGCGGATGAAGGGGCTAGATTGATGATTAAATACGGGTGGTTGGAAGAGCCACCACGAGCACTTGACCGTGATGAATTAGCAAAGAAAAAGCAAGGGTGACTAATAGTGCCCCTCTATTGGTGACTATAAAATGATAGCTTGTTTATCTCCAGCAATTGTATAACCCTTTTAAAAATTCTAGTCTTTTAGTTTTTGGCCAATCCAATATCCACTTATAAAAAGCTAAGTTAAGTTAAATCTTTCTTCGCAACCTTCATTATGTTGGTGCGGGTAAAGAAATCAAACCCCTTTGAGTTTTAGGTAGTGTCCGCTCAACTGTCGAAAGATGGGTCCCTTATCCTCCGCCTATTCCGCTAGAATTTCACGCGTCCTCTCAAGAATCTCCTCATCCTTCAGCCTGAATTTAAATTCCACCCTTCTGGAATCAGCCGCACTGTAATCACCTGATTCATTCGTCCGAAAGTCGGTATAAGATTTACTGTTCACTGTTAATTTTTCCTGCAGATGGTCTTGAATATTTTTATATTGAAAATCATCGCTGAGAATGTAGGCTGCGACACTGTATGCCCTTTCCTGTGCGAGTTCTAAATTGTATAAATAGCTGCCGTCACGATCGGTGTGACCTTCGATAATGATTTCTGCAATATATTCTTCATAGCCGTTTTGCAGCAAGATATTCAGATACTTAGGGACGAATTCATCCAAAAACTGAAATGACTCTGGCTTCAATTCGGACTTATCATATGCAAATAAAATTTCTGTATCAAAGATGATTGCACCTGTCTTCTCATCTACTTCAATGTCCAGAGTTGAACCGCTGAATTCCGTCTGCAGCTCATTAACGAGTTTGGCTCGTACTCCCATTATTTGATCGATCGTCTTTTTCATTTCTTCGATTTGCAGGGATTTTATGATCATCATGGTAATGAAAATTAAGATGAAGCATAATAAGATAATTGTCAATAGGTCGGTAAACGATGGCCAAAAATGTCCGTCATCCTGCTCCTTTTTAAAGAGTCGCTGGTATTTAGTAGTCATTTTGTCTCAACCCTATACCGTTATTTCTTGGTTGCTGGCTATAGGAATTCAGCTGCCGATTTAACCCCTCTATCTCACGACCGAGATCCTGAAGTGTTTGTTGGGTATAACGGGAATTGCTTTGTTGGATTTCTTCAGATAGACGCCGTATTTCCTGGAATTCCTTCTTGATCCCTTCATTCGTCATTTCCATTGAATCAGTTATGTTTCGTGCAACCTTATCAAGCTTATCTCCGAGTACCCCCTCCAGATTAGCCACATAGTTAAAGAGTGTATTTTTTAAAGCGTCAACACTTACTTCCAACTGATTTTCGCGTTGATTGAACGTATTGTTCATCTGGGATATCGTCTTGTTTATGTCGTTAATCAGCTGGTTATTCTGCAGTCCGACTTTCTCATACGTATGGGTTGCTTCATTTATTTGTTTTTCAAATGCCTTTGATTCCTCAGAATGTGCTTTCAAATGACTATTAAACGTTCGGTTAAATTCTTTCAGCTCGTCAAAACGATCTGTTAACAGATACTTATATTCAGCCTGTGTTTGATTGATCACATCAAGGGCTTGCGGCAACTGGACAATCGAATCACCCATCTTATCAAATTGCTTTGATAGCTCACCAATGTAGGAGATGATTCCGGCCAGTTTGGAGCTGAGATCGCTTCCAAAGACCTGTTTAAATTCTTTATTATGCGTATCCATTTTATCTGCCAGGTCATTATTTTTCTGCGTAATTTTTTCAAATGCAGCTTGTATGGATTCCTGCCCTTCCATGACCGAAGACGTAAACGATTTTAATTCGACAACAGATTCCTCGAATTGATTCAGAGTATCCATTTGAGCTGTCGAAACTTCCTTCACTTTTTCATAGGTATTCTCAAACGCTTTAGCCATACGCTCATTTTTTCCATCCATTCGTTTAAAATAGGAAAACAGTGAATCAAAGTTGTCATTTAAATTCTTGGTTGATTCGCCAAACCCATCTGTCACCTCTTTCATATGGTGGAACAGTTCCTGAAATTCCTGCAGATTGCTGGAAAGCCCTTCATTAAACTTGGCCAGATCTTTTGCAGATTGCTGCAGTCCGCTTGTATATTCCTGAAAGCCTGAAAATGCGTTCTCAATCCCTGTCAGTGATTCCTGATTCGTTTCCTGCAAATGCTGAATGGAATGATTTATGGTTTCTGACACTTCAATCAGCCGGCTCATCCCTTCCTGTTCATCCCCATCTAGATTGGATTCTACTTTTAACATAATATCCGTAAGCATATATTCCGTGTTAAAAATTTTAATAAGCACGGTCATGATAAGAGAAAGCCCCATCCCCGCTATACTCGTGTAGAATGCCACATCAATTCCTGATAAAACTGCTGCTATATTCTCAACCAATTGAGCGCCCGTCGCATTAATACTGCCAAGTGAAATTGTCAGACCGATAAACGTCCCCAATACCCCAATCAATATAAAAATGGAAACGGTCATCTGAACCATTTTGATGAGATTGACAACAGGCACATTAAACACACGCCAACCGGAAAATCTCTCCTGTACAAAAGTCTCCGGTTTCACCGATTCCTTGTCACGAATTCTGTCAAACTGTGCCTTAAATGTGTTAAGTGGTTCAATATCCATTTGATCTGTTGTTTCTATATAATTTCTTATTTTTTTAAGCTTCGTAAATAGACCAAGATGAACCAAAACGGTAAGGAAAAAGCTAATGAACAGAATCACGAAAATAAGCTCGGTAATTGGATTTGATAAAATGTCTTCCGCTATACGTTCGCTCGTAAACATTTCCAACATTAATTGCAGCATAGTTACTCCTCCTGATAGACCCTCTTTCTATATTGCTATTCAGGAGAAGGACAAATCATGTTTGTTTTTGCGGGACGTGGGGACAGGTCCCTTGTCCCATTGATTAGGCTATAATAAAATAGCTACAATAGGGATTGTTTTTTCATCCAAGTTGATTTATTATGTAATTAACTTATTAGAAAAGGAGGCAGATGAAATGTTTACGTTAGTTAAAGTTGTGCATAAAGTGAAGAGATTTATTGCGTTCATGGCAACTGTTTTTGGAATTGTTCAGCTAAATTGGATACGTATGTCTAATTTTAGCTTTCAATTCAAAAAACTTATCTGACGTAAAAATTTCTTGCCCTGATATTATCGGTATGTAATTGAGAAAGGTTCATCCTTCGCTCGCACCACAGGTAAGTTATTTTGCCTGTGGTTTTTTTTTGCGTCAGTTCACGGAGGATCTAACATTGAAAACAACAAGTTTAACAAAAAACATTCGGTTTATTTATATTTATATATTTGTTGCTCAGTTATTTTTTGACAGGGCTCTATGGGTTATTTATTTGAATGACAAAGGACTAAGCATGAGTGAGATTGGAATAGTCGAAGCACTGATGCACTTAAGTGTCGTCCTGCTTGAAATTCCAACCGGGATAATCGCCGACGTTTACGGCCGGAAAGTGAGTCTGTTTATCGGTAACATCTTAAGTGTTGGGTATGGAACTTTCATGCTTGTCGGTGATTCACTTTCCTTATTCGGCCTGGCGCTCATGACACTTGGAACAAGTATCACATTCCAGTCAGGTGCAGAAGAAGCACTTATTTATGACACACTGAAAGAAAAAGGTAAGGAAAAACAGTATACACGAGTATTTGGTAACATGACGGCACTTGCATTGCTATCGCTTAGCTTTGCCAAACTGGCTGGTGGCTGGATGGCTGAAATCAACTGGGAGCTTGTTTATGGAGGTATTATTATCACCCATTTGCTGGCCCTGATTCCAATTGCCATGTTACACGAACCAGAACGGGAGAAGAATTCCAGCTCCCATACCGGTATAAAGCAGCAATGGATAAATCAGCTAAAGTCAGGCATCAGGATTTGGCGAACCAATCAGCCTGCCCATATTCCGATCATCTTTTTTATCATGATTGGAACATCGATCGTCATCCTGACTTTTTATGGTCAGGAATACTTCACACGCTTGGGTTACGGCTCGATGACAATCGGAATTATTTTCACAGTTGAAGGGCTGCTTGGTGTTTTAATGGCCAAGTTAGCATACAGACTTGAGTCAAAATGGAGCTTTGTCAGTATTACAAACTATGGGTATCTATTATATCTTGTGTTTTTCCTGTTATTCACCCTGTCACCGGACTGGGCAATCGTATTGTCATTCCTGATTCTTTCGCAGCTTGTGACACTATACGAACCAATATTTTCGAACTTCATCCAGGGGGGATTGGAATCCAGTGTCCGCGCTACCTTCTTTTCGATGATTAGCGTAGTCGAGAGCTTCATCATTATGCTCCTGTTTCCATTGTTCGGACTGATGATCGATACCATTGGATTTCGTAATGGCTTTCTGGGTCTGTTCGTGATGCTGGGGGTGCTGTATATTGCTGGTGTAAGGCGGATCGTTCGGTAATACAAAATGGTGTTAGTCCAATATTGTTTGTAATGAGGGAACTTCTTTTTGATGAGAAGTTCCCTTTTTTACGTACTAATGCCACCTTTTCAGCCTGTCGTTCGATTGTATATATAGAAAGAGGTGGTCACTATTACTATCGTATGTAGCGGGGAAAAAGTGGCATGGAATAGATAAATATTTTTTCGTAATTGAATGATAGTGAATAGAGGTTATCGCAGAATGAATCTAGAATTCTTAATTATAAATACAACGCTTAAACATATATTGAATCAAGCTACCTTTTTCTAGCGAATTGCATTAACCATTGTCATGAGGTTCTAAAGATATGTTAAAAAAATTTAAGGGAGAATTAGGATGAAAGTATTTGGCCGTAAGATGCTGTTTGGTTCCGGGGAAAGTGTTTCCGTTGTTGGGATTACCATTCTTGGGCTTTACTTTTTATATTTCATGACAGATGTTGTTGGTCTTTCACCGGCATTAGCAGGTGCAATCTTCATGATTGGCCGTGGCTGGGATGCTATTTCTGACCCGTTCATTGGGGTTATTACTGACCGGACCAAAACACGCTGGGGCCGAAGACGTCCTTTCTTCCTGGTAGCTGCAGTTCCACTTGCGATTTTCTTCTCTCTGCTATGGAGTCAGGTTGGTTTTGATGATCAATTGATAACTTTTCTGTATTATGCCCTCTTTTATATATTATTTATGACATCACTTACATTGTTCCATGTACCATACATCTCACTTATCACCGAATATAGCACTGACTATGATGAACGGACGAGCATCAATAATTACCGGATTTTTTTCCAATTGTTTTTTGGGCTGATTGCAGCGACGATCCCGAAAATGATTGCCGATCAATACGGATGGTCGATCATGGCAATGTGTGTTGGGATTTTCCTTTTGACGTTAGCACTTATTATGTTTGGCTTTACAAGAGAAAACGCGGATGCCCCCAAACCAGAAACGTTTAAATTTAAAAAAGAATTCAATCATTTACGGCAGAATCGAGCACTGAAATATTTATTATGGATATACGTTGGGTGTTATGCAGCAGCAAATATTATTGAAGGTTTCGTCATTTACTACATGAAATACTGGATGAATCGTGAATTTGATATGGAGATTCTATTTGTCATTGTAATCGGTATCAGTATTTTGTCCCTGCCTGTTTGGGCAAAGCTTACCAAAATAGTAGGTAAGAAAAGTGCACTAATAATTGGATTGTTTATCTGGATTGCGGGACAGGCCGGGTGGCTGTTGGTATCACAGGCTTCAGCTGATTTCGTCGTTTATATTATCGGGGTAGTTGTTGGTATAGGATATGGCGTTGCGCACGTGCTTCCATGGGCGATGCTGCCGGAAGTGGTTGATATGGATGAGTACCAGACAGGAGCACGACGTGAAGGTGTCTATGCTGGAGTGATGACTTTCTTCATGAAGATTACTAACTCCATAGCCATATTTTTGATCGGCGTTATTCTTGAATTGTCCGGCTATACAGCAAACGAAGTTCAAAGCGAAACAGCCATGACAACCATCCAATGGACAATGAGCATCGCACCAGGCATCTTCGTCATCATGGCACTAATCGCAACATTCCTCTATCCATACACCAAAGACGACCATATGAATATCCGAACAGAATTAGAGAAACGCGGGACATGAGGGACAGGTTCCTTGTCCCAAACTGACTTCCGTGATAACCCTACATTTTAAGGGATTGAATAGTAATTCAATACACCTCATAATTTATAGAAAATTACAGAGGTGTTTTTTTGATAAAAAAATTGATATTTTGTTTACTTGTATTCAGTCTCATCTTCAGTGGATACTCTTTTTTTGATAAGGAGAGAATTCAGGCTTCCTTTTATCCTGGAGGGAAGTGGCAGCCTCAATCCGCTTCCTATGAAATTGCAGTGGAACATAATGTACCCATTACTATGTCGGATGGAGTGACTTTGTTAGCGGATGTATACAGACCAGCTAACCCTGAGACTGGAGAGCCCGCTGATGAAGAATTCCCTGTGATATTGGCACAAACACCATATAAGAAAACAACTTCGCATCTTTCAACGGACCTTGCTGGAGCAACAGGACACTTTCCGTACTTAGTTAAACGAGGATATATTAACGTCACCGTGGATGTGCGCGGTACAGGTTCATCGGAAGGATCTTGGGAATTTTTTGGGGAACGTGAAAGGAAAGACGGTGCAGAACTCGTAAATTGGAGTGCCCATAATCTATCCGGTTCAAATGGTAAGGTTGGGTTGGCCGGGGCCTCATATTTAGGAATTAACCAGTTTTATACGGCTGCACTTGTTGGGAAGAATTCTCCTTTAAAAGCTATTTTTCCAGTCATTGCTGCTAACGATCTTTACAAAGATACCGTTACACAGGGAGGTATTCCGAATGTGGAGTTCAGCCTGCCTTGGTTAGGTTTACGTGGAGCACTTGATCTCCTTCCGCCGGACGATTTAGCTGAGGACCCATTAGGCGCGATTGAAACACAGCTGCAGCGAGCTGGAAAACTGGGAAATTACTATACTCCACTTGTAACAAATCTTTTAACTGGAGGAGAAAAATCATACGCAGGGACATTTTGGGAAAGCCGTTCACCGAATAATTATTTAAAAAGAATTGCAGAAAACAAGATTCCGGCATTTATGGTTGGCGGCTGGTTTGATATTTTCCAGCGTGGTACACCACTGAATTACTCGGGCTTACAAAACGCATATGCTGGCAGGCCAGTTAACGCTCCGATGTCGGAATCACAACCTGTAACTGGACGCTATCAACTCGTTATGGGGCCATGGTTTCATACAACCGCTCTGTTAAATGAACGGCTGAAAGAGCTTCGACTTCAGTGGTTTGATAGATGGCTGAAAGGAAAACAGACGGGAATTGATAAAACTAAAACACCGCTCCATGCGTTTGAATTACGCTCTAAACGTTGGGTCAACACTACTCATTATCCGTTTAAACAGTCAGATGTAAAGACTTATTATTTTAGGGATGGACGAACGTGGACTGCCCCATCACTTAATGACGGTTATCTATCTACTGAGAAACCTAAGTTCTTTTTTGGCAAAGATTATATTGATTGGAGAATGGTAAGCAGTCCTTTTACGCTTCAGACGGAACAATCGAGTATGGGGTCTTCAAGTTTCATTGGAGAATTGTTAGGCTGGCCAACTATGGATCGAAATGACTGGACATCACAAGTCGGCGGCTTAACCTTTACGACCGAACCATTTGAAGAGGCTAAGGTGTTAGCTGGGCCTATTAGTGCTTCCTTGTATGCAAAAACAACAACCGAAGATGCACAATTCGTCGTAACAGTTGAAGATATTGGACCAAACGGGAAATCCTACCCGCTCACAACAGGTGCGCTTATTGGAAGTCAGCGTGCTTTAAATAAAGAATTAAGCTGGTACGATGAAGACGGGAAGCTAGTTGTTCCCAATCATCCTTATACAGCAGATTCAAAAGAGAAAGTGATACCAGGAGAAGTGGGACGTTATGACGTCGAAGTATTTCCGTCATTCGCACAAATTGCTCCAGGTCATCGTATACGAATTACGGTTACAACTGCGGACACTCCGCATTTGCTGCCAACAACAACTCAAAGGAAAGATCTCATCGGCGGATATTATCAAATCTTGCGAAACACAGAATATCCATCGTCTGTAAATCTGCCGCTCGCCTCTCCGGATGATTTTGAGGATAGCAGCGTAATCTGGGGACCTTCCGGCTCATAGCATTAAAAACTAATTTTTCTAAGTAAGGTAGGTCCCAAACCTAATTAATAGATTTGGGACCATTTTCATTATTGTTTTGCAGTTGAAAATATAAAGCCCCAGGCAATTCCTATGGCTGTAAGCGAAATTACTGGGAGCATATGACTGATTGCAACTAAAATAATGAACAGAAGACTTAACCCCTCCCGCAATTGAAGGAATCCAGATTTTTTAGCCAGCAGGATGATTGTTTTATCCATGTTCACGTGATACGCATACAAGAAAACACTAATTATGAACACTAACTGAAAAGGAGCCCATACATCCCAATGCCTGATGAAGTATGAAAAGATCGGCAGAAATAAGAGCCCGCCACCCATTGCCATCCACTTGAAATATGTCCGCTTATACATAGATAGATCCCATGGGAGCAGTTCGACAATGTCTGCTTGAAAACGATTATGAAACAGATTGGCGCACAAGACTGTATAAACATGAATTGCAATTGCCATCCCAATATAATAAATCCATTCCTCGAAAAATTGAAACGCAACCAGCATCAGCAGGATTGCACCGATCACCTGTGCAATTACACCAAGGTTTTTGGCAAGATACAGCTGCCAAAGCCTATGGTAGATAGAGAATTTAGTAGCAAAAGAACGCTTCCGCCTCGTTGAGTTTTGAAGAATACTATAGGACTTTTTCTTTTTAAATTTAGTTTGCGAAACTTGTGAGACCACCAGCATGTTCCAAATATAGTAATCACTGAGTTCAGTTACCCGAACCCAGTTAATTTCCATGAATAAGCGTCGCAGGATAACAATATGTGCGAAAATAATCAAGACAAGTTGTATGAGTCCAATCAATTCCGACTCCAGTATAACTGCAATAAGATTACTTAAAATAAAAAGCAGCAACCAACCAGCTTTCATCCAAAAACGCTGTTGAAACAGTTTCCATTGCGGTACTGTCATTACCAGATCATACACAGCAAATAGTGTTAGGTACGAGATTATTAATGAACTGGAAATGGGCGTTACTAAAATCAGAAGTGCTGCTAATGAACCGAAAAACAAGAGGAGCTTCAGTAATTTTTCTACGTATATAAATGCCCAAATTTTTTCTCTTTTAAATGGCAGCAATCCCAACTGATACTCTGAGGTGGAAAACAATATACCTGGATGCTGAAAAGACCTAACGATATAACGGATTGGCAGCACACTTAATAATAGTAAATAGCCTTTGCTCGCATTCTCTTCCACAAAAGTAAAAAACGGTGCGAGCTCCTCGGTGATATTACCGGTAAGAAACAAACTCATCCCTATATAACCAACTAATGCAGCAACATAAATGGCTGTCGTTAGATCAAATACTACTGCTGCCACTTGTTTGTAAACCTTTTTCTTTTTGGCGAAACGGCCCCTGCGGATTAACCAATATGCACGAAGATCAGTCTTTGTAACGCTCATCATGCTTCCTCCGTCTAATTGTTTTAAAATCACTTATCGGGCCTTGATCCAACACTTCCCCGTGCTGGAGCATAATATATGTATCTGCAATATCCTTTACCCGCTCCAACTGATGGGATGTCAATAATACCGCTGTTCCACTATGGGCTTTTTCACGTATTAATTCCTCTAAATAATCCATTGCATAGACATCAAGTCCCATGAATGGTTCATCGATTAACAGCAGCGGTGTATCCGGAAGCAGCGCACAGATGGTCTGCACTTTTTGGCGCATACCTTTAGATAATGATTCAGGATATTCATTTAGTTTATCCTCCAGTTCAAAGCCAGAGGTATAGCTTTTTATTTTCTCCTCCATTATTGCCTCTTCTATACCATAACTCATTGCGTAAAGCTGAAAATGCTGCATGACAGTAAGTTCTGTCAGTAAAAGCGGTTCTTCCGGCAAATAGGAAATTTGCTCTTTATAGGTTAAAAAATCTTCGTCTTGTGTTGACGTTTCGTTAATGGTTATTTCACCTTTTGCTTTTTGCAGTTCACCTAATATTGTCTTCATTAATGTCGATTTCCCCGCGCCATTGTGTCCAACCAGTGCCACTACGCTCGATTCCTCTACCGCAAACGAAATATCGCTGAGCAGTACACTGCCACCCAACTCCGTCTCAACGCTTTTCAGTTCTAAAACTTTCATACGTATCCTCCAGCATAATTAAAGTGATGTTTTCTTTAATTATTCGACAACACTCATGGTTATTCCTTCTTTTTAGTGGGACATTGGGGTCAGGTTCCTTGTCCCACTTGGCCGCCTCAGCAGGATGAGCTGGGACAAGGGACCTGTCCCTGCGTCCCAAAAAAATGCCTGTCACGGGGAAACGATTATTTCCATGCGACAGGCACTTCTCTTTTTATAAATTATTTTTCATTCTACTGGTAGACTCTTGGTATTTCTTTTTTCCAGGTATTTTGGAAGCATTCTTCTCCATTATGAAAAGCGGTCATTGTATTTGTTAGATAAAATGTATCATTATCACTTGTCATCTCACTATTGGTGATTAGCTTTACTTCCCAGTCGTCTCGTCCAACTGTCAGTTCCCATTCACATTGTGCCTTGGCAGCTAAAGGGTTGCCTGATTGAATCGTGTAAGTATTTTTATTTATACTTCCATGCTTCAATCCGTTATGAGGCAACAAACGCTCTCCTTCGTCCGAAAAGTCTTCAAGCTGCCATACATTTGTTATGGTATTATGCGAAATCTGTCGTGTCCGATTTTCGGTTCTGAGAATTTCTCTATCAATCACTTGAGCCGTTTCCGGCGAGTCAAAGTGAACTGCACCATCCACTTCCGGCTGTGGTGTACGGACAGGCAGTCTTACTTTCGTTGATTCCCCTGCATAAATTTCCAATGTCACTGGTTTTGGCGATGGCCAAGCTTGCGGCCAATACGTTGGTGATATAGCTACTTCCAGTGAGTGCCCGGCTGGAATTGTTTGGCCGACACTATCCAGTTTAATAGATGCCTGATATTTCTTTCCAGGTACCAAAGCTTCTGGATGCTCATGGGAATTAAGGTGATTTAAATTTAACATTCCCCAGCTAAGTAAAGTAGATTCTCCCGTTGGTGCCTTATCACAAAGCCTAATAGCAACAAGAGCACTTTCCTGATCCGCCGTAAATTCCATGTCAAACATCGGATGCCCCAGCATATCAAAACTTTCCTTAAAGGGATCCGTTGTAAAAACGACTGATTTTCCGTTTTCGAATCGCTGATCAGACGGTAAATCACCTGGTTCTCCAAATGGGCAAAATACACCTGCATAATATCCGTGTTCCTGAACGCTTGGCACAAATACCTTGTCATTAGAATTCAACTCAGATTCCAGTTTCCCGTCATTAAGCCAGAAATGTTTTTCATTAACATTTTTTGAAGGCCATGAAGAATCGACCACCCATTTTCCAGGTCTTTCATCATAGTTAACTTCCGGTAATTCGTTCTCTTGAATCCAAGTTATAAATTTCGGGTCCTCTTTAACTCCAGTATCGATACCTTTTAACCATTGGTCCCACCAGCGGAGGCATTCCTGCAGAAAACCAATTGTCGGATCTGGCGTTGCAACTTCAGGATATTCATGAGCCCATGGTCCAATCAACCCTTTAGCATATGGAAGATTTTCAACTAGACGAAATACTGCATCCGTATAGCCATCCTGCCATCCACTAACAGTAAAAACTGGGATCTTAATATCCGAGTAGTCCTCATTTATCGATCCATGCTTCCAATAGGCATCTCTGGTTTGGTGGCTCATCCATTCATTAACATATGGTGTTGTCTTCAATCGCTCCAGCCAGTTTTCTTTCCAGCCTTCTCCAACTACTTCTGGATCCTGTGGACGAGCACTGTAAGCGAACATGGTTGATGCCCACCAAAGCATATCTGATGCCAGTATATTTCCTCCACGGTAATGAACATCGTCTGCATATCGATCATCAGTCGAGCATAGTGTAATAATTGTTTTTAAGGCTGGGTGCTGTCTTGCAGCAACCTGTAACCCATTAAATCCACCCCAGGATTTCCCAATCATTCCAACATCTCCTGTTGCCCAGGACTGCTCTCCAATCCAATCGAACACTTCCAATGCATCATCGTGTTCCTGTTTCAAATATTCATCTGGCAAATAACCATCTGAATTGCCCGTTCCACGTATATCAACACGAATACTTGCATATCCATGCCCGGCAAAATAAGGATGACGAATTGAGTCGCGAATTGCTGTGAAATCATCTTTTCGATATGGCAGATATTCCAAAATAACTGGGACAGGGTTTTCCGTTGCATCTTTTGGCAACCAGATTGTTGCTGCTAATTTTGTCCCATCAGACATAGGAATCCACACATGATCTTTCTTTTCTATCTCTCTTGGAAACTCTGTTATTGTTTTTCTATCATTTGAATCACTTACATTAAAAACCAACTTATTCCACTCCTCTAAGACGTACTACTTCCGTTTTCGTTTCGGTCACCATATATATAGTTAACCTCTTTTCTTTTTTCAGGAACGACTGTAGACATAATACTTTTGTATACATAATCCATTGTTTGTTTTGCAGCTTCCTCTTTTGAAACATTTCTTCGTAAATTGAGGAGATTTGTTAGCATCCCCGTCCAGATCAACATAGTCGTATCAGCGATATACTCAATATCCTCTTCATGGATAAACCCTTCTTCTCTAGCACTTTGAATATAGAGAGAACTTCGGGTAGCTATATTGTGATGTGTGATAATGGATTGCACTTCTTCAGAAAGATTAATTAATTCATTTGCATAAACCTGATAATAATTCTGCATAAGTTCCTCTGGAATAGTACCAAGATTTTCAATATAGAGAAGGGAGTACACTTCAGGTAATTGAAAGGAATGTTTACAAAAGCATTCCCATGCATACAACCATTTTTCAATTGTGTTGTTACCTTTTTCCATGTAATTAGGCAGATCTTTTAAGTATTTATCCGTATCACGCATGACAGCAAAAAACTTCAAGTGAGATAAATCCCGAAAATAATTGTAGACTGTAGAGCTTGTATACCCAGCCCGATCCGCAATTTCCCGGATAGTTATATGGTGTAAACCCTTCTCTTCAATAAGCTCTGAAGTTGCATCAAGAAAAAAACGCCACATTCTAGCCGTTTGAATCTCTTTTCTTTTTACATTCATTAGCCGCACACCTCAAAATTTTATTTAATGTATTTTTCCACTATGGTGAAAGCCTTGGTTGTAATTTTGCAATTAGAAAGGATTTGTACTTTCTTAACTGCTTATAACAACCCCCTGGTCAAGACAACCAAGGGGCTTCTTCATCATTCCAGTTCACGAAATTTCTGCAACTTATGGTTCGGTTAGAATCAGGCAAGCCGACGTTTTGTTTTCCCTTCGATTTTCCCTAGCAATATATCGGCTATAATCGCCATTAAAGTAGCAATTATTGTACCAGCGTAGATTTTTACATCCGACTGGAGACTAATCCCTGATATAATCTCTTTTCCTAAGCCACCCGCGCCAACGTAAGGGCCAAGTGTAGCAACAGAAATAGCGATTACTGCTGCCAGTCTTACCCCAGCCAATAGAAACGGAATAGATAAGGGGAATTGTATTTTTAACAGTAGTTGAAGCGTCGTCATCCCGTTACCAACTCCTGCTTCTATTATACTGTCATCAACTTCTTTAATTCCAACATAGGTGTTTTTCACTATAGGAAGCAAGGAATATAAAAATAATCCAACGACAATTGTTTCAAATCCAAAACCTAGATAGAGCATTAATATCGCCAGCATTGCCAAGCTAGGTATCAACTGCAATATATTCGTAAGCGAGATGATAACTGGTGCTAGCTTTTCAAACTTTGCTGCGATAATGCCAAGTGGTACGCCAACAACCAGTGCCAGTCCTATACCATAGGCCACCATTAATAGATGTTCTATCGATAGAGATAACAATTCACTGTAGTTTTCAATTATATATTGGACAAGTCTACTAATGAACTCCATGTTTATTCACCTTTTCTTCAGTCTAACATTCCTTTTTCTTTTAGAAATTCCTCTGATACCTCTTTGATACTTCTCTTTTCAATATCTACTTCATATATTAGATCGGTCATTTCTTCGGTAGAAATTAGCCCAACTGTAGATTCAACGATATCATCAATTTCCGGATATTCTTCAATCACACTATTTCGTGCCACTAAAGAAGCCTCATATGGCGGAAAGAAATGTTTATCATCTTTTAGAACTTTCAAGTCATATTCCTTTAATTGAGGATCTACTGTATAGGCAGTTACAACGTCTAAATCACCGTTTGCAATTCCTTCATACATTAATGCAACGTCCATTCCGCGGGCTTCAGAAAATTTATAGCCATATGTTTCCTGGAAGCCTTTATACCCATCATTATCACGTTCAATCCAAGCGTTATCAGTACCTAATACCATTTCATCTGCAAATTCTTCTAATTGTGTTAAGTTTTCTACATTATTTTTTTCTGCAAAGTCTCTATTTACTGCAATACTGTAGTTGTTAATGAAGCCAACTGGGTCATACCACTTGATATCGTATTCTTCACCAAAGAATTTTTGGGCTTGCTTCAATGTTTTTTCCGGATTAGTTGAATACTCTACATCATCAAAATAGTTGTTATATACTTCACCAGAAAATAAATTAGCAAAGTCAAATTCTTCACGATCAATTCCAGCAAAAATTTGAGCACTCGCTGGAAGATCTTCGACAATCTCTACTTCATGGCTTGTTTGGTCTTCCACTAATGATTTTAAAATTTGTACATTTATTTTAGAATCGGTATTTTTTGCTGCGGCTGCAGTAAATACCTCTCCACCATCTGCTGAACTATCATTTCCGCATGCTGTAATTAGAAACATTAAAGCAACTAAACTTACGACTAAAAAATTTTTTATATTCATTTATAAATCCCCTTTTTTTAAGCTCTTTTTACTATTTTCTCAATTCTACCTAAAACTAGATCTAGTGAAACTGCAATTACGATAGCCAATATAGTACCCGTGAAAATCATATATTGATCATTGTAACCAATACCTGCCAGTACAAGGTCACCTAATCCGCCTGCACCAATTAATGCAGCTAATGTTGTCCAGCTAATTATATAAACGGCAGTTACACGAATCCCGGACATAACGTAAGGAAAAGCAACAGGCAATTCAACTTTGAACAACCTCTGAAATGTACTGAATCCCATTCCCTTCGCTGCTTCAACGATTTCTGAACTAACAGACTCCATACCTGAATACGTGTTCCGTAGCAATGGCAGCAATGAATATAACAACAAAGCCACTACTGCGGGTCTGAAACCAATTCCCATTAAAGGAATCATTATTGCTAACATGGCAATAGTTGGTATTGTCTGAAACACATTAGCAATGTTAAAAATAAGACCCTTAATTTTGTTACTCTTCATCTTCGTCATATAAATAGCTAATGGTACGCTTATAGCAACTGCTAAAATGATCACGGTAAATGAAATAAGAATATGTTCGTACATGTAATCTAAAATGGATGAATAATCTTCAGACCAATATGTCAAATACTTTGATAGAAATTCCATTTAGGCAACACCACTCTTACCTTCTGTTACATCCTTCAAAGCCTGCAGCAATTTGTCTTTGTCCAAAATACCAACGAGTGCATTACCTGCAGAGATAATTGGTGTTGATCCATGTAACTTGTCAAGTTTCATTAATACATTTTCCGTTTCTTCTTCTTCAGTAATTACAGAGCTGGATTGATTTATTAAATCCTGCAAATCCTGATCCTTGTTTGACAGCATCTCATACAAGTTGATTACACCAGCATAACTTCCATCATGCTTCACAACAGGTGCTTCAGCTATTTGATTCGCTATCATCTTATCCATCGCTAGCTCAACCGAAGTGTCATCCGAAACAGCAATATAATCCTTGGAGATAAACTCATTAAGCTGTGGCAACTTTCTGTCCATTCCTAATCTTTTTTCTCCTATGAAATCCTTCACGAAATCATTTGCAGGATTCTCTAAAATTTGCTGAGGAGAACCTTTCTGGACAATATTTCCATCCTTCATTAAAATAATTTGATCAGCAATTTTTATCGCTTCATCCATATCATGTGTGACGAATATAATCGTTTTGTTGATTTCAGATTGAAGACGAAGCAGTTCATCTTGTAATTGTTCTCTGCTGATGGGATCTAGAGCACTAAAAGGCTCGTCCATCAAAATGGTAGAAGGCTCTGCAGCAAGAGCACGAATAACACCAATTCGCTGCTGCTGACCACCACTAAGTTCTGAAGGGTAGCGTAGCATATAAGTTTCTGGATCGAGATTGACCATTTCTAACAGTTCAACAACTCTATTGCGGATTTTTTTCTTTTCCCATTTCAATAGTTTTGGTACGGTTGCTACATTATTGTAAATGGTCATATGAGGGAATAAGCCAATATTCTGGATAACGAAACCCATTTTGCGGCGAAGGGTAATCGGGTTAATGTCTTTAATATTTTCTTCATCGATCAGAATCTCGCCTTGTGTATAATCTACTAATCGGTTTAGCAGTTTCATAGTTGTTGTTTTACCACAACCACTTGGACCAATTAATACATTTATTTTTCCCTCTTCAAAAGTTAAATCAATATCTTTTAATGCTTGAAATCCATCATCAAAAGTTTTTCCTATGTTCTTTAATTCAATCAAATTAGTCCCCCCTTTGGATTTTTATGATATGTAAACCTCATCTTGTTGTTTACACAGAGATTCATCATTAAATTGAATCCATTCATTTTGTGAACATGTTCTTTTAATGAACAAGTTCATATTACATAACTTAGTTTAGAAGGTTTATATAACTTTGTCAAATTGTTCTCTGTACGGAGGGCTAAATACATCCAATTTGTTTATCAACATTCTTTACTGATACCAGGGTATAGCCTGCTTTTTTAAAAATTCTAATCCAGCAGGTCTACAGAACCTTGGTTTGCAAAAGAGTAACTAATTCAAATGAGCACACAACACAATCATTCGTATTTTTAAAAAAACCAGTGGTATAATAGGGGTTGAATATTAAATCACATTCTACGTGGAGGTCTCATGCTTACATTTGAAGAAAAACTAGCAATTATTGAATCATTTCCTGAACTACAGCGTCACGATGTTTCCCTTGGTCGAATCAATTTCCACTTTGAAGAAAGTGTAATGGATAAGAAAATAGTAGTTTATCGGCTGCATCCAAACGGAAACGGTTTTGTTTACGCTGAACAAATAAATGATAACTACCCGTTCGATTCGAAAGGGATGGTTAATATCCGTGACTTTACGGAAAAGGAGCTTCGTAAAGTGATAAAACAATCAATTGACTCGCTGTCTGAATCAGAGCTTATTGAAGAAACATGGATCAATTCTGAAAACCAGACACTAATGTTAACGAACGATTATAACGCGTGGAATATCTATGCTGGTGACGACTTAGACGGAACCCACGCAACGTATAAAGCCGCTGCTGACTATCTGCATCAGGAAGGATTCAGACGGTTGGAATAATGCGGCAGCCGATTCTTCAGTTTAGAGGTGAAGTTTTTCCAGGACGAAATACAATGTGAATCCTCGTTCCGTTAACAGCACAAATTCAATGGAATATCAGGCTAAAAATAGTAAATAACGGAATGAGGATCCTAATCCATGCTACAAACAGGGTTTTTGTAAGGAATAACGGAATGAGGATCCACCAGAAGGCCAGCAACGTTCCTAGTTCTTCTAAGAATTTTTTCCATATTAAATATTGAGCCCTTGCTAATTTTATTCGATTGGGATCACTGGCAATACTAAATGCGATGGGTGTTCGCTATCATGTACTATTGTTTGTGTCGCCTGTACCATTTCCGATGTATCTAGCGTAGTTTCTCCAGTATTTGGGTTAACATCATACCATGGGTAATTACTGGAAGAGATTTCGACCCTAATCTTATGTCCAGACAAGAATACGTTACTTGTAGCCCATAGATCTATTTCATATTTTACAGTCTTGCCACTAAGATTTTCCTGCCCATTGCCACCAGAAACATGCGATGTCCGAACAATCCCGTCTGTGAGATTATAGGCCGTTCCATCTGGAAATACATCAACAAGTTTTGCTGTGAAATCAGTATCAGGTGCATCCGTGAACGCCCATAACACAACCTTCACCCACCCTGTTACTTCTATAGGCGTATTAATGGGTTTGGACGAATAGACAAGAACATCTTTCCTCTGTTCTATTTCGCTTTGATCTCGAGGTCCGGCATTTTTTCCATTGTAAAATAAGACACTGCCGCCGTTAGTCGGAACTGGACTTTCTGGGTCGTAAACAAATTGATCGGCCTGTTCTGCTTCAGGTCGAACGGTAGTCAATGTGCCTGAATCCAAATTAGCGTTTGCGTTGCCATTGCTATGAAAATAGTATGGTGTGTTATTTGTGCGTTTTAATGGCCATTCTTTCTCAGAACGCCACTGATTAATACCCATTACAAATATTTTAATTGGCTCGTCATCTTCCGGTAAAACAGTATTGTCTTGTTTAAGCCAATAGTCAAACCAGTTTATATGAAGAGATGTGATATCCTCCTTGCCTTCGATCGACAATCCTGAACTAGTAATGCCAAATGAACGTTCACCAATTTCAGAATTAAATGCCCCATGTCCCCACGGTCCAATGATTAATTTCTGATTATGATCCGATTTTTTCATATCCTGATAGTTTTTGATGGTTGGTCCTAGAAAGTTATCATACCAACCAGCAAGGTGATATGCAGGCAATTTTAATTCCTCTGAGGTGAATGTTCCTTTTGAAAGAGAGTCCGTCAGATATACCTTATTAAG
This sequence comes from Virgibacillus salinus, assembly GCF_900102415.1. NCBI lineage: Bacteria > Bacillati > Bacillota > Bacilli > Caryophanales > Bacillaceae > Virgibacillus > Virgibacillus salinus. The sequence continues at coordinate 490,527 of NZ_FNKD01000003.1, read as the reverse complement.
ATATTTCCTGAACAATTCTCTTAGTTCCGGATGCTTCGTGACTGGCGGCCATTGATTTATCGGTTTGAAGTCATGCCATTTTTCTATTTTATTAAGGTCATTGGTAATTACTTTGATTGTTTCGGCATATTCACTGCTATCCTGTTTTCGTTTTAGATAATCAGGTGCCACTGATTCCAGAATCCATGTCTCTGCTGAAGCAAAATTAAACACACCATCCCTGCTGAATGCTTCTCCGGAAATACTTCCAGTCATTGCAGGAAAAACAGCTTTTAACGATGGCGGTTTTTCAAGTGCTGCGTACAGTTGCGTGAAACCATAATAGGATAGCCCAAACATCCCAACATTTCCATCCGAATATGGGAGCCGAGCTGCCCATTCGACCGTGTCATAACCATCTTCTGCTTCCTGTTCAAAAGGCATAAATTCTCCCTCAGATGCGAATCGTCCCCGTACATCCTGGATAACCACAATAAACCCGTTCATTGCAGTTCTGATTGGATCTATGTACCGATGTGAAAAGTCAGGAAGATTTTTATTATATGGTAATCTGCATAATAAGATCGGATATATCCCACCATCATTCGGACGGTAAATATTGGCATATAGCTTAACACCATCTCGTACGGTACAAGGAACTTCCCTGTCAACAATGACCTGGTTGTTTTCTTTAATTTCTGCCATACTTAACACCTCACTATTAGAAAACTTGGCATTCGTTAAAGGGATTCTTATGAAAGCGTATTTTGCTTTCTTAGAACCCCTTATACTCTGGAGTGCAAGCCTTTTGGTGAATGCCATAGTTGCACTTATGCAGTAAGAAAATAGTTATACTTTCTTAACTGCTAAAAATAATGCCCGTGCTGACCATAACTTGAATCAGCACAAGGCATACATCTGGTTTATTTACCCAGCATTTTATCCACTTTGTCTTGGTTATTATCAATCCAGTTTTGTGCTACTTTCTTTGGATCCATGCCTTCTTCTTCAATCTTAACGATCATGTTTTCAACATCGTCAATTGGAATGCTCCAATTGCTTAAAAACTCATGTGCATCTGGCGCATTTTCCTTCAACTTATTGTTGGTAATAACATGGACAGATGACTTCTCAAAAAACCCTTCTCCATCTTCAAGTATCTTAAGGTCAAACTTGTTGAACATCGTGTGTGGGCGCCACCCGTAAAATACAACCGGTTCTTCGTTTTGCATTTTACGCATTGCCTGGGCCATCATTCCACCTTCAGAAGAATTAATTTGTGTCATGTCAAGCCCGTATCCTTTAATAGCTTCATCAATAACCTGGGTTACACTTGCACCTTCTTCAATGCCAAATAATTTATTATTAAAACCGTCTTCCATTCCTTTTATGTCACTAATTTTGTTGACATCTTCCATATAAGTTGGAACTACCAGACCGGCAGCTGCTTCAGGATAGCTTACTGCGGTATCTGTAATATCATCTGAATATTTATCTAAATAAATTTGATGTACAGGCAGCCAAGCATCCATAAACACGTCAATATCGCCTCGTGAAAGACCAACATATACACTACCTGCATCTGCTTGTGTTTCCTCAACTTTATAGCCCATATCTTCTAATAAAATGCGAGCTACCTTTGTTGGAGGAACAGTGCTTGTCCATGGTGTAACACCTAGTGTAATTGTTTGTTTTTCATCGGATTTTTTACTGTCTGCACTTGCCCCGTCACTTGATTCTGATGAACAGCCTACAACCATTAATAGTAAAAGCGTTGCAAGTGAACTTAGTAGAATTTTATTCATAATAACCTCTCCTTTAATTTATAGTTTGTTGCCGATGCTTTGTGTTAATCGGTCTAAAATAATTGCTAGTACAACGATTGCTAATCCTGCCGTTAAGCCCAGACCAACATTAACCGTTGATATACCTTTTAATACTTGAGCCCCTAATCCTGGCGCTCCAATCATTGACGCAACAACTGCCATTGATAATGCCAGCATAATAGTCTGGTTTATCCCAGCCATTATAGTTGGTACTGCCAAAGGTAGCTGTACTTTCAATAATAATTGTTTACGTGTTGATCCAAACGCCCTGGATGCCTCGACGACTTCTTCAGGTACTTGCTTAATTCCTAAACTTGTAAACCTAACTGCTGGCGGTGTAGCAAATACGAAAGTCGCGATCACAGCCGGAACACCACCAAGTCCAAATAACAGAATAGCCGGAATCAAGTAAACAAATATCGGCAGTGTCTGCATGAAGTCTAAAATGGGCCGCGTAATTTGATCTACAACTTTATTTGTTGCACTGAGTATACCGAGTGGGACTCCGAGAATGACAGATATGATAGTGGAAACAATTACAATTGCCAGTGTCTGCAGAGATTCAGGCCACAGCCCAACAGAACCCAAATACAGTCCGCCAATTAGTGTGAACAGTGCTAAACCTTTGCCAGATAGTTTCCAGGCAAGTAAAAAGATGACAATTGTAATAGCCTCCGGAGGGATTGCAACCAGAAGATTTGTAACACCTTCCACGAATGATCTCAAGATCATACTGATTTGGTTAAAAAAACCACTTAACTCAGGTAATAGCCAGTCATTTACGAATGAATTTGTCCATTGCTCTAATGGGAAGTTAAAGTAATTCATGTTGTAACCTCCTCATCTTTTTCTTTACCAAGCACTAATCCGGAAAGAATCGATACTCTGGAAATAATGCCTAGCAAATGGTTATCTTCCAGTACCACAATCGGATATTTTGCATCTGCTGCAACACCAAGCAGATCATCAAGCGGTGTATCCGGAGAAGTTGTATGAACATCACTTATCAGAAACTGCTCCATAGATATATCCTCTTTATATGCTTTTATCGCATCATCAATCGTCAATAGTCCCTTGAATTTCTTTTCTTTGTCAACAACGAAAATACTGGATGCTCCAACGTCTTCCATTTTTCTGACTGCCATACGTGGGCCATCTTTATATGACAGCAACACTTCTGGTTTCCGCATGACATGTGATGCCTCCAATACCTTGGAACGGTCAACATCTTTAACAAATTTTGAAACATAGTCGTTTGCCGGACTTTCTAGAATTTCTTCGGCAGTACCAATCTGAACTATTTCGCCATCCTTCATAATTGCAATGCGTTCACCAAGTTTCAATGCCTCATCCAAATCGTGCGTAATAAATAAAACAGTTTTCCCTAACTTGCTCTGCATTTTCAACAGTTCATCCTGCATCTCTGTACGGATGATTGGATCTAACGCACTGAACGCCTCATCCATCAGTAGAATATCAGTATCGTTGGTAAGTGCTCGGGCAAGCCCGACACGCTGCTGCATTCCTCCGCTCAGTTCACTTGGCTTACTGTTCTCATAACCTGTAAGCCCAACATCCTCGATGGTTTTCATAGCTTTCTCATTACGCTCTTCTTTGCTGACACCTTGAATTTCCAAGCCATAGGCCACGTTATGAAGTACTGAACGATGTGGAAGCAAACCAAACCGTTGAAATACCATTCCTAGCTTTTTGCGCCTTGTTTCCATCAGCTGTTTCTTGTCCATTTTGGTGACATCCTCACCATCAATCAATACTTCGCCTTTTGTAGATTCTATTAATCTATTAACTAATCTGATTAAGGTGGACTTCCCACTTCCGGAAAGACCCATAATGACAAATATTTCTCCAGGCTTCACGGAGAAGGAAGCCCGATTCACACCAACCGTCATGCCTGTTTCTTCTAAAATTTCACCTTTTTTCTTGCCATTTTTTAAGTGTTTTAGCCCTTGTTGAGGATGAGAACCAAATATTTTTGTTAGATTATTGACCTCTATTTTATTCATATAAATTCTCCTCCTTCTATGCTTATTTCTTTATACCAATACGTCTTCCAACTTGTTTAGGTGTTTCTAATTGTTTATGCTCGTCCCATATTTTCTTGATTTCAGTCGCAACCTGCCCTGGAAATGGTGCTGGTCTTACCTGCTGAGTATCCATTCCCATTAACATCTGTTCACTTGTTGCAAGTAAAGTACCATTATCGTTTTTCATTTCAAAAAACACATGGGCTCTTTTGCTGTCAGTATCCAATATTTGTACGGACACATTTATTTGTTCATCCTGATGCGCTTCCTGAAGATAGCAAAGATGTGTTTCTAACGTGAAAATGGTATAAGACAGGTTACTTCGACCATCTTCATCCAATCCTATAAAATCCATGAACCGGTCAACGGCTATGCTAAATACTTTCGCGTAGGCAGAGTCATTCATGTGGCCATTATAGTCAACCCAATCAGTGCGGACATAATCCTGGTAACTAAACATGATCATGCTCCTCTCTATTTTTCACTCGTAGCGATACCTTTCGACTCCGGCCAATATTCTTCAACAAGATCAAGGAGCTTCACCAAGAATTCATCACGTTTATCTTCCAGCTCCGCAACAGACTTATCGCCGGCATGTGTTTCGCAGCCTTCAACTACTTTTTCTTTCAATTCATCGGTTAATTCAGGTGCTTCCAATTTCGTCCATGGAAGTTTTAATGCCGGGCCGAATTGTTCCAGCATATGACGCATTCCCTGCTCGCCGCCTGCCAAATGGAATGTCAGGAACGGTCCCATTTGTGCCCATCTTAAGCCAGCACCGTAAACTATCGCAGCATCAACTTCTTCAGTTGTTGCAATGCCATCGTTAACTATATGCAAGGCTTCGCGCCACAGTGCCTCCATTAAACGGTCTGCCACATGTCCTTCAATCTCTTTCTGTACAACTAATGGCTTCATATGAATAGATTCATAGAATTTAACAGCCTGATTAATTATCGTTTGTTCTGTTGATTCTCCTCCAACAAGTTCAACAAGCGGCAATATGTGTACTGGATTAAAGGGATGTGCAACTAGTAAACGCTCAGGATGCTTTAAATTTTTCTGTAATGTACTTGGTTTTATACCGGATGTACTAGATCCGATAATCGCATCTGGTTTTGCAAACTGATCGATTGATTCCAGTACGCTTTTTTTCAAATCTTCTCGTTCTGGAACGTTTTCCTGAATCAGATAAGCATCCTGGACTGCTTCTTCTACGGTAGGAACGAATGTTAAGCGATCAGGTGATGCACCATCAGCCAGACCAATTTTCTCCATCGATTCCCACGCTCGTTTAATACTTTGGTGCGTGCGTTCTTCTGCTCCTTCTGCCGGGTCAAAAGCAACTACATCATACCCTTTAGCTAAAAATCGGGTGATCCATCCGTTACCGATTACCCCTGTTCCTATGACAGCTAATTTTTCTATTTGTTGTTCGTTTTCATGCATCGTCATTTCCTCCTCAAGGGGTTCTTAAACCATATTGAAGGCGTGCTTCCTCTGGTTTCAAAATTTCAATATTATTTGCCTGCAGCATGTTTGCTGCTTTTTCAACAAGTTGATCGTTACGTGCAAAAACACCTTTTTCAAGATAAAGATTATCCTCAAGACCGACACGGACATTACCGCCAAGGTTTGCTGTCTCTTCTGCTATCGGAAGCTGCATGCGTCCAATTCCAAATGCTGACCAATGAGCATTTTCCGGCAGACGACTTTTCAAATATTGAATTGTCTCTACATCTGCAGCCGCTCCCCAGGGGATACCTAAGCAGAATTGAAGCATTGGATCACCATCAATAAGTCCTTCCTTGACTAATTGATTAGCAAAACGAAGATGCCCTGTATCAAAGCATTCCAGCTCAGGCTTCACACCACTTTGCTGGACAAGTTTCGCCTGCTCTCTTAGCCAATCAGTGGGACTCATATAAATCATGTTGCCAAAATTAGTAGTGCCACAGTCGAGTGTGCACATTTCCGGAAGCAATTCTCCTACCGGTTTGTGACGTTGTTCAGGTGTTTGAATGTCTGTACCGTCACCACCAGCAGCTGGCGTGTCTAAGCTTGGAATGAAGTCACCGCCACCACCTGAGGTGATATTAATGATTACATCTGTTTCAGATTCGCGAATACGATCAACAATTTCGCGATAATGATCAACCTGATGACTTATACCACCAGTTTCGGGATCACGGGCATGAATGTGGGCTACGGTTGCCCCAGCTTTAGCAGATTCAATAGCCGCTTCAGCAATTTCTTTAGGTGTTACTGGTACATGACTGCTTTTACTCGTTGTATCACCAGCACCAGTTACAGCTGCAGTTAACATGACTTTTTTATTCATAATAGTTCTCCTTTCATGTAAAACGGTTTAGTTATCCATTTAATACTGTACCATCCGGACGGTTTATAATCACAAGTGATACTATACCATCTGGACGGTTTGTGTGCAACCAGATAATCAGAAAAATTTGTCGAATAATTTTTGCGAGAGAACGCAAAAAAAACCTAAATCCCCTGACATAATTAGGGTTTTAGGTTCTTTAAAATTAAGAATAAAATAGGGCTAATTGCTTTTCAGTAAATCATTCATTCGCCCATTCAATTAATCTTTTATATACGATCTCTTTTTTCTCTTCGCCAATATGATATATATCAAAAAGTTCTGCCAGCCATATTCCATCCGTTGCCAATCGAATAATGGTTGCTTTGGTTGGGTCGATCCCATCGTTTTCTATTTCTTCCTGCCACTCAGAATACAAATCACGAATTGGATCCAGCAATTTTTCATTAACAGCTTTGGCAGCTAATAATCCTGAGTTCATATCTTTATTCTGATATGTCTGATTAAATGTGACATCAACATAGGAACGTGTCCATTTCCCATTATCATTTGGATCAGCAGTGACATTATCAGCTATTTTCTGCCGATAATTATTCGTAAGGTGATCAACCATCCCCTTAACCAATGCTTCTTTTGAGGGAAAATGATAAAGCAAGCCACCCTTACTTATACCTGCCTCTTTAGCTGCAGCCTCCAGCGTTAAATCAAAGATGCCGTGCTCACTGACAACCCTTGAGGCAGCATTTAGGATTTCCATTTTTCTCGAATTTCGACCCATTCCATTCACCTTTTTTCATTAATTGAACTACTTGCATCTTTTACTATACTATCCAGACGGTTTCATTGCAATCCCACAATTGGAAAAAAATAGCTGTTATGCTCTTAGACAGAACCCACTCGGTGAAATTGTTCCAACACGAAATACAAGTGGATCCTCGTTCCGTTAAAAGGGTGAAAAGCTGCTCTAGAAGGGATGAGGCGGATCCTCGTTCCGTTAATTGTACAAATTCAATGGAAAATAGGGCTTAAAAAGGCAAATAACGGAACGAGGATCCTAATCCATGCTCCAAACAGGGTTTTTGTAAGGAATAACGGAATGAGGATCCGCCAAATGGATGTTGGCTTCGAATGTGCTAATTAAAAATTATTCATTCCTTCCAGTAAGTGTCGATACTGCATAATAAGCAGTATGGACAGCTTGATCGGTGGCATGACTCATTTCTGCTCCTCCATTTCGTCCATATTATTAAAAAAACGCAAGCTCTTTCACAGTGAAAGAGCTTGCGTTTTTGCTTTCTTTTTATAATTCCAGCACTTTTGGCGCTTTGCCTTTTTTATTCATTAACCGAATTTGAATTGGCTCAATTTCAAGTACAATGAAATTTGGGTCTTCAGGTCCATCAAAATAATGTTTCATGTCTTCAATCCACAGCTGTTTTTTCAGCTCATCAGAATTACTGATGGTAACTTTCCCTTCATACTCTACATATTCATCGCCAAACCCATCCCCCTCATATCCGAGTAAGATATGTGTGAAAGGGTTCTTTTCTACTTCTTCGGTTTTGTGGGTTTCTTTACTTGTTGCTGTGTAGAGTTTTAAATTTTCCTGAAAAAAAGTCATATACCTGGAATGCGGCTTATCATTTTGTACCGTAGCCATTGGCCCAACATGGCTATCTTGAAGTATTTTTTCAATGTTTGCTTTAATAGCATCAGTCAATCAAATTCACTCCTTCCCTGTAAATATCTGCAGAATTTCATTTAGTTGGAAAGATAACACATTCTTCATTTTGCTCATTAGTTTAAAAATGTATACGAGAGTATAGTATACGTTATTATTTTTCCTCGATATGATGAATATAGTAGCTGCAGATATGTCATCTATAAATGAGGGGAATGTACTGTGAAAAAGATTTCGAAAACGAGAGAAGAGTTCGATCAATTTTATGAAGAGGAAATAAAGGGTGAGATTAAAGAGTTAGAAGCAAACCGAAAAAATTTAAAAAAGAGACGTAATAAACAAGAATTGGGGTCAGACACCTCAAATGGAACTGCCTTGTAGGCATATGACCCCTAAAACCTAGCCTGCTAAATCATCTAATCTTGTTGATTTCTTTTTCTTAAATACACGTTGAAATCCATTTCCGATAATATGAGAAATTTGATAAACTGCTGGAATTAAGACTAATGTGATTAATGTTGCAAATAGTAGCCCCGAAATAATTGCTATTGCCATTGGTGCTTGATAATTTCCTGATATACCACCAGCTAGAGCAAGTGGCAACATGCCTCCTGCTGTTGTTAACGTCGTCATAAAGATAGGACGAATACGATTTTTTCCTGCCTCAGAGATGGATTCAATTAAGGTATAACCCTTCTTACGTAATTGATTTGCACGATCAACTAATAGAATTGCATTATTTAACACGATACCGATTAACATTATAATACCCATTCCAGACATAACACTGAGTTCTTGTTGGGTGATATACAATCCAGCAATGACACCAACAATAGTCATAGGTATTACAGACATAACGATTAATGGATGTGATAAATGATTAAATTGTACGGCCATTACTAAGTAAACTAAGAAGATTGAAATGGCTAAAATTAAAATCATATCTTGCATTAATTCCTGCTGTTCTTCCAAGTCCCCAGCAACACTAATCGTATAACCAAGGGGGGATTCTATATTATCTATTAATTGTTGAACTTCCCTATTAACCGACCCTAAATCCGTATCACTCGTGTCTGCAGAAATTGTGATATAACGTTCCCCATTATGATGTGAAATTTCATTTGGTACTTGAACACTTTGAAGTTCAATAAACGTAGATAAGGGTTCTTCTCCATTTTGTGTCGGTACCTTTAGGCCAAGCAACGCATCTTCTGTCGTAGTTTTTTTACCCCATTTTAAATTTAACGGAATACTCTCTTCGCTGACTGTCACCTCACCAATTGGCATATCTAAAAATACTTGTTGGATAAACTGTCTGATTTGGTTTTCTGATAAACCTGCATCTTCCATAGCATTTTCTTTTAATTCAACTACCTTTTCAACGGAAGTTCTTTCAATAGAATTCGATACTTCTTCAATGCCGTGAATCTGTTCAAGCTCCTTACTGAAATCCTCGCCAAGTATTTGCAGTTGTTCGAAATCTTCACCACTTATTTGTACTTGCACTGGATAACCTGTACTTACTGACATCATACTTTGGACACTTTTAATAGGAGTATCTTCACTTAAGTTGCGTAATGACTGTAAAATGTCTTCATTTACTTCTTCTTGTTCTCTGGTAATATCTTCACCTTTCGTCATATTGATAAATGTATAAAAGGATCCACTTTCATCAATAAGATGGTTTGATTCCACATCATCAATCTCAATTAGGGTTTCATTGATTTTATTGGTAAGTTCCTCTCTTTCTTCAACGGTTAAACCTGACTCTACATCGACTAAAAGCTCTGAATATCGGTTTAACATATCAGGCATGATATTCATCGGAATTTTTGGTACAAGAAAAACTGAACCGACAAATAATAGGAAAAATATGAAAACAACCGAGAAACTGTTCCTCTTTTGCTTTACAATCCATGCAACGAAATTTCCATAACTATTTACTATCGTTGAATCATTTCTCTTCTTCTTTTTAGGAAGCTTAAGAAACTTCTCGGCTAAAGTCGGTATTAATGTAAATGCGACAATTACAGAACTAATTAATGTTGTAGCAACAACAACAGACAATAAGATCATAAATTGACCCACTTCGCCACCCATAATTCCAATCGGCAAAAACACCGCAATTGTTGTCAGCATGGAGGCAATCACTGCTGTTGCTACTTCTTTTGTACCATGGATAACTGCTGTTACCGAGTTTAGGCCTTCTTCTTTTTTTCTATAAATTGATTCTAATATTACGATGGCCGAATCAACCATCATACCAATCCCTAACCCCAAACCAATAAGGGTTAAGATATTGAAGCTATAGTCCAATATCCACATCGTAATAAATGTGAGTAAAATAGATGTCGGTATGGAAACACCAATAATAACGGTTGCTCTTAAATTGCGTAGAAATAGTAATAAGATCACGATCGCTAATATTCCACCAACAAGTATATTGCTGGATATACCATCAATCGAATCCTGAATATAATCAGCTTGCGCAACCATCTCATTTAATTCGAACCCACTTATTAACCCTTCCTCACGTATATCATTGACTTCCGTTCGGACAGATTCTGCCATTTCAATTTGAGTTGTGTTCGCTGAACGACCGATTTGGATAAAAATAAAATCCTTTGTACCATTTTTCCATACGTATGATGAAGAAGCTAAAGGCTTTAAGGTAACATTGGCTATCTCTTGTAAATCAATAAATCCTGTTTGAGTAGGAATTTGAATGTGTTCCACATCTTCTACAGATTGCGATTTTGTTTGCCATCGCAACGATGGTTCATTTTGTTCAGCACTTAATTCCCCAAGAGTCGCTTCTGTATTTGTTTGTTGAATTACAGAAGTGACTTTTGAAATATCAAGCGCATTGTCATTGACTGCCTCTCTATCAAATTCAACTGCCATTTCATAACTCTGATTTCCCATTAGAGATACATTATCAACCTCAGCTAGGTTTTCTAAACGAGGTTCTAATATATCCTCAGCAAATTCTGTCATCTTATCCATATCGCCATTCGAAATATCCATATAAAATTCATAGTTCTGTGTTGTTCCTACTTGATCTGTAACTACATCTGTTATTCCAGCTATATCAGCTGTCGTGGATTGTACAATCGATGTAACTTCTTGTGAAACTTCATGCCCTCGACCGGATTCAATCATTATGTAGATCGAACTTTGCCCAATTGCCGTAGTTGAATCTATGTCCTCTACACCATCGACGCCTTGAATGCGTTGTTCCAGTGGATTTGTTATTGACCTTTCTACTTCAGCTGCAGACATATCTCCAGCACTTACAATTGCATAGGCTTGATCAAATTCCACTTCTGGTAACAGCACTTGATCAAGCTTTGTTAATGAGTAGCCTCCTAAGATGATTATCAACACTGTAACTAAAGTAACTAAAATCTTTCTTCTTAAAATCAATTTAAGCAAAAAAAATCCCCCCTGTTCTAGTCGTCATTCATTTAAAAGTGTTTACTCATTCCCTATTAACTCTTTAAAATTTCTGTTATTTCAAATATTTCATAACCTTCCTACGATTAAACATCAACTTGGTTTCAATACTGTGTGTTTTTTATTAGGTATTTTGGATTATCGTAAGAAAATAGTTAGCGTTTGGGGGTGTATTGTCTTAACAAGATGGTTATTTTATAAATAATTGTCTTGCAGTAAGAATGTTTCCAGCTGTATAGACGTGGGGAAATCAATGCTGGGAATGATTTAGACAGAACCCACTCAATATATAATGCCGCGGCTGACTATCTCCATCAGGAGGGATTCAGGCGATTGGAATAAGGAGTTGTCCAACTTTGCGGCAGGACTCTTCAGTTAAGTGGTGAAGCTTTTCCAATCCGAAATACAATGTGGATCCTCGTTCCGTTAACAGTACAAATTCAATGGAATATGAGGCTTAAAATAGCAAATAAAGGAACGAGGATCCTGAACCAAGCTCTAAACAAGGGTTTTATAGGGAATAACGGAATGAGGATCCGTCAAGTGGTGTTGACTTTGGAATTGCTATTTAAAAATCATCCATCAATTCAAGTAAGTGCTGATACTGCCAGGCACGTTCATTATTATCTGCTTTGGCAGCATAATTAGCAGCATGTACAGTGTGACCTGCTACGTGGGCGATTGCTGCAGCATGACTAGTAGCACGAGCGCAGTCTTCTTCAGTATCACGAGCTGCGGCGTGTCCGGCAACTGCGGCAGAACGAGCTTCACTTACTGATAGCTCACCACGTATCCATGCACGTCCCGCTTCTACTGCTTTTCTTGGTCGGTTGTCATGAGGATGCTCATCTTCAAAAAGAAATAGTACATGTTCCGCACAGTCAGTAGCCCAAGTTGCTAATGTTCTGTGGCCCATCTCGATCGTAAGCGCTGCTATTTCCTTTTTCATGTCACTATCAGCTTCCATTTTTAATCCTCCACTTTCGTCCTGTTATTGTATTAAATTTTATTGTGAGCATTAAAAAAAACGCAAGGTATTTCATAGTGAAATACCTTGCGTTTTTATTTTCTTATTAAAATTCCAGCACTAGCTGCCAACTACGTATTGTTAAAATTGTATACCAGAGTATAGTATACGTTTTTATTTTCCCTCGGTATGATGTAGTTATAGAAATGTCACCTATAAATGAGGGGAATGTACCGTGAAAAAGATTTCGAAAACGAGAGAAGAGTTCGACCAATTTTATGAAGAGGAAATAAAGGGTGAGATTGAGGAGTTAGAAGCAAACCGAAAAAATTTAAAAAAGAGACGTAATAAACAAGCGAAAATAACTACAGTAGCTGCATTAATCCCTATCTTACTTGGCCTGATTTTCTCAGACTATTTCATTGCTTTTTTTATTGCAACATTTGTCGTACTTATTATTGGATTTAGTAAGATGTCCAAAACATACAAGTCATTCGAAGGCGTCATGAAGAAAAGAATTGTACGGAAGGTTGTAACATTTATTAACCCTGAATTCCAATACGCACCAGAAAAACATATACCTAAAGAAACATTTTTAGATACGAGAGTTTTCCCAAAGAAACCAGATAAATATCTCGGGGACGATTTAATTTGGGGAAGTGTCTATGACCCGGATCAGTCTGAAACCGAGAAGGAACATGAATTATCAGCACAAAATACTACGCCGGAAAATATTAAACAGGTTACTTCCAGTCTGGAACGAAATGAGGAAGAATTACAACCGGATGATAGCCCCAAAACAGATATCGCTTTTTCCGAAGTGACAGCTATAGACACATGGTCAGATACCGATGGACACCAACAGGAAACCGTCATTTTTCAAGGGTTATTCTTTGATGTTGATTTTAATAAAGATTTTCAAGGAACTACTGTCATAGCACCAAGAAAAGATCTGTTTTTCGACTTTAAAAAACTGGATATATTTCATAAGCAGCCTAAGCTTGAAGAAATCGAGCTTGACAACGTGGAATTTAATGAGCGATTTGCAGTTAAGACAACAGATGAAGTCAAAGCACGCTATATTTTAACACCAGGCTTCATGGAAAAAATGTTGGCCTTGGCTGATGGAGCAAAAGAAAGGTCAAAAGAACGTATACCGAATCAGCACCTAAAAATTGTCGCTAAAACTATCGAAAAGATTGTTCCTTATTTTTCATTTAAGGATGGGAAAATGTACTTCTTGTTAAACACACTCCAAGACCATTTCGAATTTAATATCGATAAGAAGGCTGATAAGGAATCGATTTATAATTACTTTGAAGATATTAACCAGGCATTAATGCTAGTGGAAGAGTTAGATTTGAACTTAAAACTATGGAATAAGGCGTAAATGGGGTGAAAAGTCATGACGATGTTTATTATCATTGGTGTAATTGCACTGTTTCTTCTCTATATCATTATCACATACAATAACGTTAAAAAAGGCGCAGTAAAAGTGGAACAATCCTTTTCCAATATGGATGTACTTTTACAAAATCGGGCGGATGAAATTGTAAATTTAATTTCAACGACGAAAAGTGCTGTAGAAAATGAGAAGGAATTGCTTGAAGAAGTAACCGCTTTACGTTCACAGGTAAATCGCAATTCAAATAAAAATGTGGAAGATAAACTAGCAGACTCCCAACGGTTAGACGGTTCTGTTAACACCCTGTTAGGCAGATTGGAAGCGTATCCCGATATTAAATTCACCTCACAATATAATCACCTGCAAAACCGGATTACAAATATTGAAGAAAATATTCAGGCGCAACGAAGAACTTTTAATGCCAGAGTAGCAGATTTCAATGCCTATCTCGTAACATTTCCAAGAAACATCATCGCAACTATCTTTAATTTCAGCCAAAAACCATCATTTGAAGTAACAGACCAATCTAAAAAAGAAACCCCCAATGTAAGCGCAATGTTTGAAGAATAAGGGACATGAGGGACAGGTTCCTTGTCCCACCGTTAAAGGGATTCTTAGGAAAGCGTATTTTGCTTTCTAAGAACCCCTTATACTCTGGAGTGTAAGCCTTAATGCCAAACCTCCTAGTCACACTTATACAGTATGAAAGGATTTATTAACTCCACAGAAAGGACCGAGCGAAAACCGCCCGGTCCTTAGATATGTTCTTATTTCCAATAGTTATTTGCTGCAGCAACTGTTTGATAATGTATTGCTATAACTTGTGATGCCATTGTTAAACTATCTGCACTTTCTGCGTAGTCTGCCCTTAATTTTTCACGAACATCTGGAGAAGTCTGGGTGTATCCTACGCCTTTTCTAGAGAGTGTAATCGCAAGTTCGAACCCTTCTTGAGGTGTGTCTGTTTTTAAACTTGTGAGCCAATCTGCCATAAATATCATCTCCTTGTCCTTTTCTTAAAATAGAATAAAATATCAATAGAAACAGTTTATCTTTGGCTGATTAGGAAAACAATCTGGGACAATAAACCTGTCCCCATTGTCCCCCGGGACGAGGAACCTGACCCACGACTAGAAGATTCCGATTGTAGCTAGTAGGATTACTACGATTACGGAAATTACTGGTATTAGCACTGCAACGACAAATAAGTCTTTATAGCTGTCTTTGTGTGTCATTCCTGTTATTGCGAATAGTGTCAGTACGGCTCCATTGTGTGGAAGGGCATCAAGTCCGCCTGACGAAAGTGATGCAATCCGGTGAAGCTGTTCTGGATCTATTCCTGTGTTTTGGGATATTTGATAATACTTATCTCCAAGAGCTTCCAAAGCTATACCCATACCACCTGAAGCCGAACCTGTGGCACCAGCAAGTATATTAACAGCAATTGCTTCGGAAATTAACGGATTCCCTTTTACTCCCATTAGCAGTTCTGTTAACCGTTCGAACCCAGGAACAGCCCTAACTACCGTACCAAATCCTACTGCTGCACTTGTATTAATTATCGCTGTTACAGAACCAACTGCTCCGGCATTAATTGTTTTAACAAAACCTTTAAATTTCGAAATATTAAGCGCCATAATTAACACAATTCCTGCTATTAACGCTACAACTACATCCCAGCCAAATACATTCAATGTAATTAGAACTGTTAAAAGTGGTAATATCGATAACAGAAATGAAGGTGTATCTCCCTCCACATTAATAAATTTGTTATCCTTTGGCTCCGTAAAAACTTCTCCTTTCGCTGTCATCTTTTTTTCGCGCCAGCGTAAGTACAAGTAACCACCAACAGCCATTACTATCCCTGCAACTATCCCCATGACAGGAGCTGCCATAGCGTCAGTATGAAAATAATCCATCGGAATCAGATTTTGTATCTGTGGTGTTCCGGGTATAGCTGTCATGGTAAATGTAAATGCACCAAGCGCAACCGTTGCTGGTATCAGTTTTCTGCTGATATTTGCTTCACGGAACAATGTTAATGCAAGAGGATAAACAGCAAATACAACTACGAATAAACTTACTCCTCCATATGTTAATACTGCTGCGGAAACCAGCACACCCAATATTGCACGCTGCGTGCCGATAACTTTAGTAAACGCAACTGCAACAGATCTTGCCATCCCTGTATCTTCCATTAATTTACCAAATACTGCCCCAAGCATAAATACAGGGAACCAGTCTTTTGCGAACGAGACAAACCCACCCATATATGTGTCTTTGTATGCCTCGAGAATATCCAAACCACCTGTGATTGCCACTACCCCGGCAGCAATTGGTGCTACCCATATAATCGACCATCCCAGATACGCTAGTACCATTAATACGACAAGTCCTAGTAAAATACCAAACATTCAAAAACCCCTCCTAAAAATATAAATCAATTAAATTACGTTGCTTCTACAACCATAGCGATGCCTTGGCCACCACCAATACATAAAGAAGCTATTCCATATTTTTTATTTCTTCTCTGTAATTCTTTTATAACGGCATAAAGCACTCGTGTACCGCTTGCGCCAATTGGATGACCTAATGCTATAGCTCCACCATTGACGTTCACTTTTTCCCTGTCCAGACCTAACTCTTTTTCAACAGCAAGATATTGTGCCGAAAATGCTTCATTTACTTCTATTAAATCAATATCATCTAATGATAAATTCGAGTTCGCCAAAGCTTTATTAATGGCAGGAACCGGGCCAATACCCATATAGGCTGGGTCAACACCGCCTACTCCCCATGAGATTATCTTCGCAATTGGGGTTGCCTTGTTTTCTTGGACAAACTTTTCATCTGCCAAAACTACTGCACCAGCACCATCATTTATCCCGCTGGCATTTCCGCCAGTTACCGTGCCATCCTTTTTAAAGGCAGGTTTTAATTTAGCAAGTTTTTCGGTACTTGTATCTTCACGGATCTGCTCGTCATTCTCAACATAAGTTGAACCTTTTCTGGATTTCACTTCAACAGGCGTTATTTCTTCTGCAAACTTACCCTGATTTCTAGCCTCTGCTGCCCGCTGATGGCTCAGGTAAGCGTATTCATCTTGCTCCGCACGTGAGATAGAATATTTTTCTGCAAGGTTTTCTGCCGTTAATCCCATACCACCGCCAATATATTCATCTGTCAAAGCGGCCCAGAGCATGTCATCAATTTGAGGTGTTCCCAAATTCGTTCCAAAACGACTTCCTCTTAGTGCATGTGGTGACAGACTCATGCTTTCAACACCACCAGCAAGCGCCACTTGACCTTCACCAAGCATGATTGATTGAGCTGCAGAAACTACCGATTGTAACCCTGATCCACACAGGCGATTCACCGCAAGAGCTGGGCTTGCATGTGGGATACCGGTTTTTAATGCAACATGTCTCGAGAGATATGGAGCATTTTTGGACGAGTGAATAACATTCCCCATCACAGTTAAGTTGATATCCTCAGGACTTATCCCGCTGCGTCTGATTGCTTCCTTGCTTGCTGTTACACCAAGATCTGTTGGGTCGCTGTCTTTAAGGCCTCCCCCGAAAGTTCCAAACGGAGTTCGTGCCCCTTCTAAAATATATACATCGTTCATCTTCTCACTCCTCATAGATTAGCAGATTCTATTTATTGAGCTGTGTTTGATATTCCGGGACAAGGGACCTGTCCCCATGTCCCTTTTACTGTGCTGTGTAGCCTCCATCTAATACAACTGCCTGACCTGTTACACCTTTTGCTTTATCACTGGCAAGGAACATTGTGTAATCAGAGATCTCCTTAACAGATAACAGGCGTTTCTGTGGAACTAACGGATAAATAACATCCTCTAACACTTTTTCGAGTGAAACATTTCGGTTACCTGCCAAATCTTCAAGCTGATTTCGGACAAGCGGGGTATCCACGTAACCTGGACATACAGCATTAACTGTAATTCCGTGTTCAGCTCCCTCTAGCGCTGTAACTTTTGTCAGTCCAATCACACCATGTTTTGAACTGTTATAAGCGGCTTTTCCAGCAAAACCGATTAATCCATTAATCGATGCCATATTTAAAATCCGGCCATATCCTTGTTTCTTCATGATTGGAAATACATGTTTTGTTGCCATAAATGGTGCAACAAGCATAACCTTTGTAATGAATTCGAATTTTTCAGTTGGAAAGTCTTCAATTGACGCAACATGCTGTAACCCGGCATTGTTGATCAAAACATCAATTCTGCCATATCGTTCAACCGTTTTATCAATGGCTGAGGTGAGCTCATCTTCCTTTGTTACATCACACTTTATTCCAAAGCAGTCATGCCCTTCTTTACTCAGTTTTTCCGTAACTTCATTAACTTTTGCTTCATTGATATCTGAGAAAACAACCTTTGCTCCATTCTCAGCAAAATCAACACCAATCTCGTACCCTATTCCACTTGCTGCACCTGTAATAAAAACAACTTTATTATCTACTAACATGTGAATCCCTCCATTTTTTTAAAGTGATGCCGTTTTCAAATTTTCACTCACAATAAGTTCTGCTTCTGTAGATTGAATAACCTCATCAACTGTCCAGCCGTTCGTTACCTCTACTAATTCTAGTCCAGCATCAGTAACATCAATTACTGCTCGATCCGTTATTATCCGGTTAACAACACCTTTTCCTGTTAACGGAAGTGTGCATGCTTTTAAAATTTTCGGCTGGCCATGTTTGTTAACATGATCCATGATAATAACAATTTTTTTAGCTCCATGGACAATATCCATTGCGCCACCCATCCCCTTGATCATTTTTCCAGGGATCATCCAATTAGCTAAATCTCCTGTTGCTGAAACTTCCATGCCACCGAGGATAGCAAGATCGAGGTGTCCTCCGCGAATCATGCCAAAGGATTCCGAACTGCTAAAATAAGATGCACCTAATGATGCTGTAACGGTTTCTTTTCCGGCATTAATTAAATCAGGATCGACTTCCTCCTCTTCTGGTGATCTGCCAATACCAAGCAAGCCATTCTCTGACTGAAGAACAACTTCTTTACCTTGCTGAATATAATTTGCAACCATTGTCGGCATGCCAATTCCTAAATTCACATATGAACCGCTTTCAATTTCCTGCTCCGCACGTTTTGCAATGTTTTCACGGATTGTGGCTTTATCGGCTTGGTTTACCATAAATAATTATCCTCCTCTTAAGCTTGTTTTCTTAATGTTAATCGTTCGATCCGTTTCTCTTGCTTGCCTTCAATTAGCCCTTGCACATAAATACCAGGGGTGTGAATATGGTCTGGGTCAAGATCACCCGGTTCAACCAGCTGCTCAACTTCAGCAATTGTCACCTCTCCTGCTGCAGCAATCGATGGACTAAAGTTACGGGCTGTTTTGTTGTACACAAGGTTTCCGTTTTTGTCCCCTTTTGCTGCCCGAACAAGACTGAAATCTGCTTTTAATGCAGTCTGTAGCAAGTACTCCTTATTATCAAATGTTCGTACTTCCACACCTTCTGCAAGTGGTGTCCCGACTCCAGCTGGTGTATAAAATGCAGGTATTCCAGCTCCGCCCGCGCGAATTCTCTCTGCTAATGTGCCTTGAGGAACAAGCTCAACCTCTAAATCACCTGATAAAACCTGGCGTTCAAATTCCTTGTTTTCCCCAACATACGAGCCAATCATTTTATCAATCTGTTTATTTTTCAGCAGCAGCCCAAGACCCCAATCATCAACACCGCAATTGTTGGATATTACAGTCAGATGCTTTACATTCGATTCCACTAAAGCAAGTATCAGATTCTCCGGAATTCCGACAAGGCCAAATCCGCCCACCATAATAGTGGAACCGTCCTGAATGTTCTTAACTGCTTCATTAAATGATGTATAGGTATTTTTCATCTTTTACACTCCTCTCACAATTATATATGCAAAAACCATGCCAACTTCAGCGATCTTAAGAAAATGTCACAATATCGACGTTTTTAGCTCGAACGAAAAAAATCCAAATTCCGATTTTACGGAAAATGGATTTGAATTCTTATTTAATAGTAATGTAAGCCCTTACTTATATAGTAATTCCACGAATACGGAATACATTTCCGAAATCACGGAAAGTTTATATTCCATATTTTTTTATCTTATCGTACAATTTAGATTTGCCGATTCCCAGCAGTTTTGCAGCCTTCATCTTATCGCCGTTTGCTTTATTTAAACTTCTTTCAATCGTTTGCTTTTCCGTGTTATTCAGGATTTCCTTTAACGTGCCATTCTGTTGCAGGATATAGGAATTGGGCTGGATATGGTCTGGTAAGTCTTCCAATGTAATAATTTCGGTATTCGTTAAGTGGACCGCCGATTCAATAACATTTTCCAATTCCCTAATATTCCCCGGCCATTGATATGTCATGAAACAGTCCAAAACAGTCTGGTCGAAGTCGATAACCCGTTTACCTGAGCGCTTTGTCACTTTGCTAAGGATATATTTGGATAAAACCCGCAAATCCTCTGTTCGTTCTCTAAGTGGAGGTATCTGAACCTGTACAACATTTATCCGGTAAAATAAATCATCCCGAAAGCGCTGTTCTTCGATTAATTTTTCCAGGGACTGATTTGTGGCAGCTATAATCCGCACATCTATCTTTTGAGTATCATTTGCCCCAAGCGCTTCAACTTCTCCTTCTTGTAAAACTCTTAAAATCTTTACTTGGGCGCTTAATGGCATATCTCCAATTTCATCTAAAAAAACGGTACCACCATTAGCAAGCTGAAACTTACCTAATTTGCCACCCTTTTTAGCTCCTGTAAAAGCACCTTCTTTATAGCCGAATAATTCCGATTCCAGTAAATGTTCAGGTATCGCTGCACAGTTAACCTTAATAAAAGGGTTACTACTTCGTTCACTCAGGTGATGAATACTGTGCGCGAACAGTTCTTTACCTGTTCCACTCTCTCCTCTTAGCAATACGGAAACATCGCCAGGTGAAACTTTTTTTATTTTATTCTTCAATTCATTCATTTGCGGGGAACTGCCTACAATATCATGAAGCGAGTATGTTGTTCCATGCTGATTATTCAATTGACTGCGGTAATGTTCGAGCTCCAGTAATAAATCCTTTATATGACTGTTCATCTTTTTCCATTCTTTTGTATCACGAAACAGGACGGTTCCAACGGCGCCAACTACTTCCCCATCAGAACGTACAGGAATACGATTTGCGATCATATGATTACCACGGATATATTGAAGGTCAGCAATTTCTTCCTTTCCGGATTTAGCAACTATATGCATTCTGCTATTTTCAATGACATCGGTTACATGTCTGCCAATCACTTCTTGTTTATTTGTTTCCAGAAAGTCACAATACGTAATATTCATGTATGTTATCAAGCCATCACCATTTACTACAACGAAACAATGGTAAGCGTTCTCAAAAACCGTTTCAAAAATCTCTTCTTTATATTTGTCTGCTAAATGATGCATTGTTACACCCCTCCATACGTCAATTATATTATAACAAAAAGAATAAGGGGGGAAACAGGTTTCTATTGAGACAAGCAATCCAAATTGTACCAACTGTTTAACGAACGAATGACTTATAATAAGTTATTAGATAGGCTGTTTTAAAAAGATTGGTGCTTTTCCAGGAAATGAATCTTAACAAGTAGCTGATATAAACTGCGCCACGACTTCATCTTGATTTCCTTCCATCCTTTAAATGGGAAGTGCTGATCCAACGCTGCAGAAAAATACTCGACCAGGTTCTCATAACCCTGATGAGGGACCGTTCCAGGCTATTCGAACAGAATTCGGGTTCTCATAACACTCATGTTCATTCCGCAGTCAGTTCGGTTAATAACTCTGTTTCATAGTTTCTGAAAGCAATTCCCCTTCTATCAAGCTCAATCATTAATAAATCAATAAAATCTCTTTCCAGTTTTAGTCTCAACGCCTTCTTATATGCGTTTAATAACGCTTCGTCACTTAAATATATCATCATTTTAATACCCCTATTATAATTATATTTAATCTATCGAAAATAAATCAGAATTTTCATGGTATAATAAGTATAGCAATCTCTATCTTTCTATTTAATATAATAAATGTTACCTACAGGATGCTTTCAATTCAAGACGAAAAGCGAAATGTGTCGAATTGCCACAAACGAAGGCATATTGATCTTACTACCTAAAGGGTATAGTAAATACTTGCATCATAAGACTGGGGGGGGAGTAATGAAGAGAGAATGGTTAATCCGACTTCGTAAGTCAAAACAATTCACGCAGGAAAAAGTGGCTTTAGATGCTTATATTGACAGGGCTTTTTATTCACAAATTGAAACTGGAAAGCGTAATCCCAGTTTTAACATTGCTCTAAACATCGCAAAAGTTTTAAATTTTGATCCTATGAAATTTTTTCAGGATAATCTTAATATTGATCAGAGAACCCCTTCATATCGTCATATACCTGAATATTTCAGAAGTATGAATAGAGGAGATATACTATACCTCTTTAATAATTTTGATAACTATCTTGAACATGTAGTAACATTCCTTATTACGGGTGTTCATCAAGACAGTTATTGTATTATCATCGAACAAAAAAGGAATTACATACAAATTCAGCAACGACTGGAAAATTTCTTAACGAAAAGTGAAATAGAAGATCATATTTATTTTATCGACCAGGAAGTGATACTTCAGAATGAACCTAAGGATATCGTAGGTATATTTCATAAATTACAGGATATGTTTAAAGAAGAAAATCCTGTACGTATATGGATGTTTGAAGAGCAATATACCGAAAATGATTGGATTGCGGAGTTAGGCAGTTACCTTGATTTAGAAGAAGATCATACTTTGAAAGTAACTCACAGAAATATATTATTTTTACGTGCATATGACTCTTCGCTGATCTCAGCAGGTCTGCATATCAAGAAGATGCATTGCTATTCCTATCTTATGACAGATTCTGAAATAGTAGATTCTCCGTTTTATCGTTCATGTAATAAATCGTTTATCTTCCCTTCCCTGTTCATCCAAGTGAAATAGTAGAACAGGATTTAAATATGTTAGGAAACATGCCCGTGACGGATTTGAATTATATCAAACTGAAGACCTCCAATCCTATGTATCCAGTGAGGATTTGGAGGTCTTTAAAAGTTGGTCCTGCAGAGAATTGGAATACTGGATTTAGTTTAGTAGCCGTGTAATGTCATGCTCTTCCATACCTGGAGACGCAACGCAAATCATACCACCGCACAAAGAGACTTTCCGCCTTCCAGAACTTTCATCACTTCTCTCGCAACCAGCATAGCTGTACGGGATTGCGATTCATCTGTTAAACCGGCAATATGTGGGGAAAGGTGGATGGATTCAACCTTGGAAAGTGGAGAACCCTTCTGAACAGGCTCTGTTTCCAGTACATCAAGATACGCCCCGGCAATTTCCCCAGATTGCACAGCCTCCACCAAATCCTGCTCATGCACGATTCCGCCTCTTGCTGAATTGATCACATAAGCATGGTGCTTCATGCATTCAAAATTATCTTTGCTGATCATATGCCGTGTTGCTTTTGTCAGCGGGACATGGATGGAAACAAAGTCTGAGTGAGTAAGCAACTCATCAAGTGTTTCTACCGGCCGAACACCGGTTTCTGCCAGTATATGATCGAATGGCTTAACAAATGGATCATAGCCCATGATATTCATTCCGAAAGCATTGGCCCGTTTAGCAACACGGTGGGCAATTTCACCCATTCCGACAAGTCCGAGCGTTTTCCTGTTTAATTCGTATCCCGTAAAGAACTTTCGATCCCAATTGCCCTGACGAACATCAGCATCTGCTTCAGCCAAAGGACGATAGGCATCCAGCATTGATGCCATTACATACTCTGCAACAGACGTCGCATTCGCATGTATAGCCGGGATGACTGGCATGTTTCTGGCTTTTGCCGCGTCCAGATCAATGTTATCGAGTCCAACACCAAGACGGCCGATGACTTTGGTGTTTATTGCTGCATCAAGCAATTCAGCATCGACCTTTGTTTCATTCCTGACAATGAGTGCATCATAGGCCGGTGCCAATTCAAGCAGTTCACTTCTTTTCCGTGACAACTCCATATCATAATCCACGGAATAGCCATTGCGCTTGAGCTCTTCAATTCCATCATCCCACATTAACTCGGTTACGAGCACCTTCATGAGCCTTCACTCCCTATGTGAGTAATTTATTTACCTATGTATCTGTTCCTGACTCTTGACTTAATAATACTGTTCTAAAGTTCCTAATTGATTATATGCATGCAAAGGATAAATGATCTCATCGTGCGAAATTAAATATAGAGCAGCATCATTATAGATACTACTCTTCTCTCAAGCTAACTTATTTTTTATAAATATTGCCTATTTTGCTTTTTGCATATCCATCCGGTTATTTTTCAGGAACATATAAAACGATGAACCAAAAATGATGATATAGCCAATGATACTGAGTATCGTCGGAATTTGTCCGAATAGAACAATGCTTAATAATGCCGAATAAACGACCGTCGAATAAAAGAAAATCGATATTTCATTAGCTGGTGCAAATTTATAAGCAAGCGTTACTCCAAATTGACCGACAGTGGCACAACACCCAGCCAGGATAAGGAATGCCCATTGCTTCATACTCATCGGTTCGTAAAAAAGAATTGTGAACGGCAGTAGCGCCACTGTTGCGAACAAAGAAAAGTAAAAAACGACGGTATAATATTTTTCTTTATTTCCCAAAACCCGAAGAAATGTGTAAGCACCAGCAGCGAACACTGCTCCGAGTACACCAATAATGTACGGAAAAATCTCTACGGAAAATTCGGGCTGAATGATGAATAATGCGCCAATAAACGCTGCGATTACAGCAAAGACCTGAAACCGGCGAGCGATTTCTTTCAAAAAAATCGCCGAGAATATAATAAGAATGAACGGACTGAGTTTATTCAACATCTCAGCATCAGATAAAACCAAACGATCAATGGCATAAAAGTTCAAAACAATTCCAACAGTCCCAAGTGCAGAACGGGAAAGCAGAAGCTTCTGATGCTCTTTTTTTCCGAACAATCTTTCTTTATGATACATCACGATGCCTAATGTAATAATAGCAGCTACAATATTGCGAAAAAATGCTTTCTGTACTGTTGGCAAATCACCGGATAGCTTCACAAGGGCCCCCATAAGTGAAAAACCTAAAGCAGATACCAATAATAATATAATGCCTTTGTTGCGATCAGACATCAGTTGTTCCTCCAATAGCTAATTTCTTAATCACTTGAACTATGCTATTACAAAACCAGAAGAATGGAAAGAAATTTGTTTAATGAACGAAGGAAAGGCTCCTTAAAGCTGTGAACCCTCGAATTTCGAGGGTTCACAGCTAATTGAGTTTAATGATTCCGATTGGGCTCGAACCAACGACCTCATGCCTGTCAAAAATTTTCAATGAAATCCATTTGGTTCAATTGAGGAAAATAAAATTTAATACGTTTGGTTTATCAAGAATTAATTAATATTAAGCTTAAGAATAGGTATGATAGCAATTTTCTACTAGAAACGTATCAGGTTTTGTAGCAAAGGAAAGGTTAGGTAAATAGTTGAACTATGCTGATTAGAAAACTTGGCACTGACCAAGCCTTAATGGCGTGTGCCCTAGTTGCACTTATGCAATAAGGAAGAATTTATACTCTTGTATGAACTAGTTTGATTACAAATTCATTTTCATAATAGCTGGTGTCTGCGTGTTGCAAAGGCACGGGGTATTCTTTAACTTCTATAAAGGGCTTAACGAGCGGACACAGGAGACGCTATTTCTATATAAAAGTGACCTTTTCGAAGTTATCCGGACACAGAAGCACTTATTTTTCATATATCATGGTTAATAGAGGGCATTTGTGCCAAATAAGGTCCCTCGTATCCGCAAACACCACCATTTTCGCGGATTTCTTCCTAATAAGGTCTCTGCTGTCCGCCAAACCTCAAATTTCCATATGAAAACACATCTCTAATTCGATTAAAAATTCATTTTCATGATAGATGGTGGCTGCGCAATCGACAGCTATGTTGGTTTCTTAACTGCAACTAAATCTTACTGACCTTATTACGAAATCACAAACAAAGAAGTAAATTCTACAAATTTAACATGACACACATCCCTTACTTGAGGGATAAAACTATCCATTTCCAAATATATCACAACCATTGACCAATCCTTATTTAGAAAACCTATTTCACAATAAGTACAGGACAGTTCGCTTGCTTAGCGACCTTGTGGCTTACACTCCCCAACACAAATTCCTGAAGGGCATTAAGACCCCTGCTTCCAATTATCACAATGTCAATTTCGTTTTTATTACTATATTCTACGATCGCAGGGCCGGGTTCCCCATGTAGAATTTTTATATCGCATGAAATTCCAGCCTCTTTTACTCAAAAAACTCCTATTTTGCAAGATTTGTGTTTTGGTGTAAAACAGATGAGAACTTTTGTTGAAAGTATACGCTAACCTGAAAGCATTGGACTTGTGATGAGGTAGAGTTGAAATATTAATTAATCTAAGTATTACAAAACGTATTTACTTTGTGTATCCTTCGGCAGTAAGGGCTTTTAACTTGTATGGCAGTCTCACCCAAATACACCTAGCCTTCTATGAAGTCCGTGTTCCTCAAGGCGGAGATTTGCCGCCGACTTCCTTCAGATTCTCGGTCACCCCAGACACCCTTGTCTTAAGCTAACCGCTACTACTGCCTTCGCGGTTCGGGACTCTAACCCTAAAGAATGTGTGCATGCCTGGCACACCATAAAATGCCCCCTCTGTCACTCAGAGGGGGCTATTTAGCTTATTTTAACAAGCTTTTAATTTCTTCTTTATTGTTATCAAATCCAATGAGGTTTTTCACCAGTTTTCTTTTGCCGAAAACCCCTTTTTTATAAAAAGCGAACAACGGAACGATCCGGTTGCCGGAGATTTCCTTCATCTCCTCTTCAAATTCGGGGTTTTCCCCAACATTTTTATGCTGGTACTCAATATTTTCAGATGCTAAATACTCTTTCGTATCCTGACAGTCTGAGCAAATCGGGCGCGTATAAAGCACAAGATCCAAATTGTTTTTCATTGCTTTTCACACTCCTTCTGATACTTATTGTCTTTTTCCGCTAACTCAGCAACTTAAACAGTAGAGGGTTTGAATTTTTTCAAGCGTAATGCGTTAAGCAATACCGACACGGAACTAAAACTCATCGCCGCCGCTGCAATCATCGGATTCAGCAATGGTCCTCCGAACAAGTATAGGATTCCCATCGCAATCGGAATTCCTGATACATTATAAGCGAATGCCCAGAATAGATTTTGTCGGATGTTTTTAATCGTCGACTTACTCAAGTTGACCGCCGTCGGCACATCCATCAAATCACTTCGCATCAAGACAATATCTGCTGATTCCATCGCGACATCGGTGCCGGATCCGATAGCAATCCCGATATCCGCCTGGGCCAGTGCAGGTGCATCATTAATACCGTCACCGACCATTGCTACTTTCTTTCCTTCTTCCTGCAGTTTCTTCACTTCGGCTGCTTTATCTTCCGGCAGCACTTCGCTTAAGACACGGTCGATTCCTACTTGATTGGCGATAGCGGCTGCAGTAAGTTTGTTGTCCCCGGTGATCATGGCAACTTCCACGCCCATGTCATGGAGTTTTTCAATTGCTTTCACACTTGTATCTTTAATCGTGTCTGCTACTGAGATGATACCTGCCAACTCTCCATCAAGCGCCACGAACATTGGCGTTTTCCCCTGATTGGCCAATTGATCGGACGTCTCGGAAAAAGCATCCAGTGCAACTTTGTTATCAGCCATTAACTTGCGGTTGCCTAATAGTACATTACTGCCTTCAATGGTCACTTCGATACCATGACCAGGAATGGCTGTGAAGTTTTCGACCTTTTTAAAATGAAGGTTGTTTTCTTCCGCACCTTCCACGATTGCTTCACCAAGCGGGTGCTCTGACCCTTTTTCTGCCGATCCTGCCAGTGTCAATAACTCATCTTTTGATATCTCTTCCTTGGCAATAATGACGTCAGTAACTTTCAATTTGCCTTCTGTGATCGTGCCCGTCTTGTCAAATACGATCGTTTCAATTTCATGGGTAGTTTCAAGCGCTCCACCACTTTTAATTAAAACACCATTTTCCGCACCTTTACCGGTACCGACCATGATTGCAGTCGGTGTCGCTAACCCAAGCGCACATGGGCAGGCGATGACTAACACGGAAATAGCGATGGTAAACGCGAATAATCCAGTCTGACCGCCAAAATACCAGGCTAATCCGGAAACTAAGGATATGACGATAACGATCGGCACGAAGTAACCGGAGATGACATCAGCCATCTTAGCTATTGGTGCTTTTGAGCCCTGCGCATCTTCCACCAATTTGATGATTTGTGATAAGGCTGTATCCTTGCCTACTTTTGTCGCCTTATAGCGGATGGTTCCATTTTTGTTGATGCTTGCTCCGATGACATTGTCGCCTGCAGCTTTCTCGACTGGAACGCTTTCTCCGGTCAGCATGGATTCATCCACGGAAGTCGCCCCTTCAACTACAATGCCGTCGACCGGCATTTTTTCACCGGGTTTAACGATAAGGATGTCGCCTTCTGCCACTTCGTCCACGGAGATTTCCACTTCTTTTCCTCGCACAACGATCGCGGTTTTTGGAGCCATGCCCATCAATTTTTTAATAGCCTCTGAAGTTTTCCCTTTCGACAGTGCTTCAAAATACTTCCCTAACGTAATCAAAGTCAAAATAACTGCCGCTGATTCGTAGTATAAATTCATCGCATAGCTTGCATCTCCCATTAACACGAATATCGTAGCAATCAAACTATACAAGTAAGCTGCACTTGTTCCTAAAGCAATCAAAGAGTCCATATTCGGATGGCCTTTGAACAATGTTTTGAATCCTACGGTGAAGAAGCTTTTCCCTAAAATCATTACCGGGGTGGTCAGGATCAGCTGCGTGATGACAAAGTTGACCGGATTCAACTCTGGGTCAATGAACCCTGGTAAAGGCAGTCCGATCATGTGTCCCATCGACATCAAAAGTAATGGAATGGTAAATAGACCAGAGAGCCAAAAGCGTCGCCACATGTCTTTGATATGCTGCTCTTTTTTCTCCCGGTCTGTATCCACAGAGCTTGCTGCGTCAATTTCTTCATATGCTTCATATCCCGCACCAGCTACGGCCTCTTTGATATCTTTTACGGACACTATAGCTGGATCATACTGGATGACCATTTTTTCAGTTGCCATATTCACATTTGATTCGATGACGCCTTCAATCTTTCTCGTCGCTTTTTCTACCGATTGAACGCATGATGCGCACGTCATCCCTTCCACTTTGAACGTCTTGGTTTCTGTATCCGCCACCGCTTTGTATCCAGATTGTTCCACGGCTCCATAAATTTCTTCCAGGGAAACCGAGCTTTCGTCATAATCTACTTTCAACTTTTCGGTTGCAAGGTTGACACTTGCTTCTTTTACACCTGGCAGCTTCCCCGTTGATTTTTCAACGGATTGCGCGCATGATGCACACGTCATCCCTTCTATATTCAACATCTTTTCCATACGGTTTTCACTCCTTAATTCATATTGTGGTTATCTCTACACTTACATTGACCTGGCATACAATTGCATGCCACTTCGTCGACAGCCTCGTCTTTCTTTTTATCTAAAACAGTTTGCAGCAACTCAATATCTTTATGGCTCAATGTCGCCCCTGCAATCATATCAGCAATTGTTTTCCCTACTTCTTTACTGCATATTTGATCGAAAAGACGATCCGTAACGCTTTTCACACTGTCTTCTTCACTGAAGGCAGCCGAATAAATATATTTATTGCCTTTCGGCTCCGTATTGAGCATGCCTTTTTTAACGAGACGCCCTATAAATGTCTTAGCAGTCGCCGGCTTCCAATCTTTTTTATCCTGTAAAACTTGAATGATATCTTTACTTGTAGCTTTTTCAAGCGTCCAGACAACACGCATGATTTCCCACTCGGATTCAGTAATCTCTATCTTTTCTTCTATGGCCATTGGAATACCTCCATTTCGTTTACATTTGTAATCGAACAACTTTAGTTTACAATTGTAATCGATTTTTGTCAATAGTATGAGCTTATTTTTAAAAATCAACACGATTTCTTTTTGTTCCGATGAAAAAAGCTGTCCATCGCAACTATCGGCTGGTGCTTGAAAAACGCACAAGCCGCTACTGAAGATTACGGCCCACAGAACAGATGGCAGCCTGTACATTTTTATATAGAGTAAACATGGAAATCGTCGAGTTTAACCCAAATTGTGCTACTTGATCGCTTAATGGTACAAGTACCAATCAAAGGCAGAGACATTTATTACCTTCGTTAAAAACAATAATGCTGGGTTCATCCATGTTGCGGATGCCATGGTCTTGCAAGTCGTTTTTCAATAAATTGATAGTCGTTAAATAAAAAGAGGCTGATCCATAAGTCTGTATAAGACGTTGTGGATCAGCCTCTTTTGCTTTATAGTTATTTCTAATCGATATAAAAAAGCCCCTGACGTTGCGGATCAACGACCAAAGGCTTTTAAGACTTAATGATTCCGATTGGGCTCGAACCAACGACCTCATGCCTGTCAAGCATGCGCTCTCCCAGCTGAGCTACGGAATCGTGTAATAGTAAATATCGGACAACTATAACTATATAGTAGAGTAATAAATTCTGTCAATACGTTTTTGGACTAAGTCCGGAAAATTCTGCTCTTGCTCGCTTCAGGTGTTACCAATTGGATTTATTCAGTTTTCGACGAGATTATTCAGGATTCATAAGGTAATTCTGCGTTTAATCAGTTTTCAGCACCGGTCATTCAGGATTCGTGGCACAACATTCAGGATTCATCCGAGTTTATTCAGTTTTCGCGCCCTTCTCCCAAAAAATACAGCCGCTTCCAACGCTTCAAAAATACTTCCACACTCGAAATATGTTTGTTTTCCTATTATAATAGAATGACAATTGTCCATTTTATACATATCTCGCCTTTCAAGGTAACGATAATCCAAGTTTTTCTTGCATCGGAGGTTCATCACGTGAAGAATGTTTTTTCTTTTTTGAAACCGTATAAAATTCCTATTTCAGTAGCATATAGCCTGACGATAATTGAGCTTATGGTTGAGCTGCTTCTCCCCTTCTTTCTTGGAAAAATGATTAATGATGGGGTGATGAATAAGGATATGGATACTATTATGATGTGGGGCTTCATTATGATTGGTCTTGCATTTACTGCGTTTATCGCAGGGATTTTGAATTCCTTTTTTGCGTCGCATACGAGTTTGGGGTTTGCTTATGATGTTCGGGAGAAGCTGTTTCATAAGATTCAGTCATTCTCGTTTGCAAATTTGAATCAATATCCGACATCTGGGCTTGTGACACGGTTTACAAATGACGTCCGCCAGCTTCAGAATACGATTTTTATGGCATTGCGTATTATGACAAAGGCGCCATTGATTGTTATCGGTGGTGTGGTGATGGCATTTATTGTAAATGCCAGGCTGGCACTGATTTTCCTAATTTCTGTGCCTCTTCTTGTTGTTTTTATATTATGGGTGCTTAAGGTTGCGAGCCGGATGTTTGATAAAGTGCAGAGCCGCGTAGATAATGTGAACCGCGTGATGCAGGAGAATCTCGCTGGGATGCGGTTGATTAAAGCGTTTCTGCGCCGTGATCATGAGGAAGAGCGATTTACCAAAGCGAATAGCGATCTGGCAACGATGACGCGGTCGACATTCCGTTTTATTGAAGCATCGATGCCGATTTTATTATTTGTGATGAACTTAAGCCTTATTTTCATTTTATGGTATGGAAACTCACTAGCAGTATCTGGGCAGACATCTGTTGGGGACGTTGTTGCGATAGTGAATTATGCATTACGCGTGGCAATGGCAATTTCGATGTTCACATTTATTATTCTGGCATTTTCACGCGCAAAAGCGTCTGCCGAACGTTTAAATCAGGTGCTTAGTGTTAATGTTGACCTTGTTGACCATCAGGATGCACGTGATGAGGCTGCTGTCCCTAGTGGGAAAATTGAGTTTGATAACGTTTCATTCAATTACCCAAACCAAAAAGATCCAGTACTTGAGGACATTTCATTCCAAGTGAACCCAGGTGAAAAGCTTGCGATAATTGGTGCTACAGGCTCTGGTAAAACATCATTATTCCAGTTGATTCCACGATTGTACAATGTAAAAAACGGTAATATCTATATTGATGATGACCCGATTACGTTCTATACATTAGAACAGCTTAGACGGAGTATCGGTTATGTTCCTCAAAACCCGCTCCTGTTCACTGGTTCCGTCACTGATAATATTGCATGGGGAAAAGAACATGCATCACAGGAGGAAATTTTTCAGGCGGCACGGGATGCGCAAATTCATGACACGATTATGGACTTGCCTGATCAATATGATACAAAAATCGGTCAAAAAGGTGTCAATTTATCTGGCGGTCAGAAGCAGCGAATTTCAATTGCGCGCGCATTGATCCGCCGCCCGAAGATACTAATGCTTGATGACAGTACGAGTGCTCTGGATCTTGCTACTGAATCCAAATTGCTTGATGCGATTCAGCATGATGATTGTACAACGTTAATCATTACTCAGAAAATCTCTACTGCCATGAGTGCTGATCGCATTTTACTGATGGATTATGGTGAAGTGCTTGCCCTTGGTACACATGGTGAACTATTGGTGCAGTCCAGCCTATACCGCAGAATTGTGGAGTCACAGTTTGGAAAGGAGCTTCCTGATGCCACTTAAAGCTATTAAACGCCCTTTTCAATATAAAAAGATTCCGCTCGAGAATATACAACATGATAAAAAGGATAAAGCCCGCAACACCTCTGGTACGATCAAGCGAATCTGGCTATATCTTGCTCGTGAAAAAGCGATGCTCTCACTGGTGATTTTCATGGTGGTAATCAGTTCCGGATTAAGTCTGCTTGGGCCATTCATGGTCGGAATGGCGATTGATGATTATATTGTGACACAAGAGGCATCAGGACTTGGCATGCTGTTAATCTGGCTGGTTATTATCTACCTGTTCCATTCGTTATCGATTTTTTTACAAAATTACTGGATGGTAGGTATTGCACAGAATACGGTTTATTCGCTGCGTTCAAACCTGTTCCATCAGTTCCATCGCCTGCCGATTTCGTATTTTGATAAAAGACAGCATGGCGAATTGATGAGCCGCATTACCAACGACATCGACAATGTAAATAACACTCTCAACCAGTCGGTTATTCAAATTTTTGCGAGTATCCTAACCCTAGTTGGTACTTTAGTTGTCATGCTTATCTTGAGTCCCCTCCTGACAGCAGTGACGATGACGATTATCCCAGTTATGTTCCTTGGGATACGCTGGATCACCAAGCGAACTGGTCCATTGTATAAACTGCAGCAAAATCATTTGGGTGATCTGAATGGATATGTTGAGGAAACTGTTTCAGGCCAGCACGTTATTAAAGCTTTTTCCCAGGAAAAACGTGTGATTGATGAGTTTAAGGGAAGGAACAAAAGCCTGCAGCATTCTGGTTTTTGGGCGATGACAATCTCCGGATTTATTCCAAAGGTCATGAACATGCTCAACTTTTTAAGCTTTGGTCTGATTGCGTTGGTCGGCGGTATACTTGCAATTGAGGAGATTATCACAGTTGGGGTTATTGTTATTTTCACCGAATACGCACGACAATTTACCCGCCCATTAAACGAGTTGTCAAACCAGTTTAATATTTTACTGTCAGCTGTTGCTGGTGCTGAGCGGGTTTTCAATGTAATCGATGAAGAACAGGAAGAAACCGATGAACAGACTGCAAGAGACCTAAAGCAAACTGACGGAAATTTAAAGTTCCAAAATGTCTCATTTGCCTATGAAGATACATCTATTTTAAAGAATGTCACCTTTGAGGCGCATCCTGGTCAAACAGTTGCATTTGTCGGTCATACTGGGGCCGGAAAAACAACGATTATTAATTTAATTTCCCGCTTCTACAATTATGATTCCGGCGAAATAACGCTTGATGGTGTGGATATAAAAGACATAAAACGTTCAAGTCTAAGACAGCATATGGCGTTTGTGCTGCAGGATGCTTTTCTTTTCAACGGGACCATCCGGGAAAATATCCGTTACGGACGTCTGGATTCCACTGATTCAGAAGTTGTTTCAGCTGCCAAAAATGCAAATGCGCATGACTTTATTGTAAGGCTACCAAATGGATATAATACTATTCTGGACCAGGATGGCAGCGGAATCAGCCAAGGTCAGAAACAGCTTATCACGATAGCCAGAGCGATTTTAGCCGATCCATCAATACTTATTTTGGATGAAGCAACAAGTAACATTGATACAGTAACCGAATTAAAAATTCAGGATGCATTAAAAGAGCTCATGCAAGGCCGAACCAGTTTTGTAATCGCCCATCGGTTAAATACGATTCAGGAAGCAGATAAAATAATCATGCTCGAGCATGGTGAAATAATCGAGCAAGGATCTCATGAGTCATTAATTGAGCAAGAAGGCAACTACTATGACTTGTACAAAGGTCAACTTAAACAACGTGCATAGAATATCCAATCCAAACATGATAGACTCTATTTGTAAACTGTTTTATTTTGCCAGAAATAAAGGAAGCTAACAAGACACATTCAAATGAGGTGTATACAATCGGACGAAAAGGAACTATGGTCGACAAAGAAATTGAAAGCAACTATTTAAATGAAACAATGACACTTAAACTATATCAGCCAGAATCGTTTTCACCTCTTTACAAGTACCACATATGTATTATGCAGGATGGTGATGATTACTATCAGCTTGGTCGCGTTGCCACATTAAGTGACAAGCTGCACTCAAATGATGAAATTAATAATACCGTTTTTGTTGGGATTCATTATCAGGATAAATATGACCGCAAGAAAAAATACCACCCAACTGGTGATCAGCAGCATGCCTATATTAAATTCCTGGTACATGAAGTAGTACCTTTCCTTGATGACTTGCTCCCTACTTACCATATGGGTCAGTCCCGTGCTCTAATGGGAGATTCACTTGCTGGAACACTAGCTCTCATGACAGCCTTGAAATATCCAAACACATTTGGCAAAGTAATCATGCAATCGCCTTATGTTGATGACACTGTTACAGAAGCCGTTAAAAACGCCAAAAACTCCCATTCCATTGATATTTATCATACAATTGGAACAGCTGAAACAGCGGTAGATACAACAGATGGAAAACAAGTCGATTTCATAACACCAAACCGTAGGCTTAATGAACTACTTAAGGATATAGGCATGAGCTATACGTATCATGAATTGGAAGAAGGCGAACACACTTGGAAATTTTGGCAAAAAGATTTAAAGCGAGCACTATCAACGCTTTTCGGCTAAATATTTACTAATTTCTGAAAATCTTCTTTATACACTAAGTAAATTTTTGTTATAATAAAAGGTAGACCAAAATACAATAAAGCATTTCTTTTAATGCATAAGTGCAACTAAGGCTTTCGCCACTAAGGTTTGTACTCCAAAGTAAAAGATACTCTAAGAAAACATTTCTTAGGTTCCGTTTAGCGATAAGCCAATAAGCCAATTTTTTAAAAATTATGTAGGAGGATTCTTATGACGAAATATGGTATAGCTATTTTTCCATCAAAACCAATTCAAGATGACATTAACTCGTACAGAAAACGTTACGATCCGCATTATGCTCTGATTCCACCACACCTTACACTTAAGGAAGCATTTGAAGCTGATGATGAAACAATCTATGAACTTGTTACAGAATTAAAGCATATCGCAAATGATACAGAACCGTTTAAGTTACAAATTAACAAAGTAAGTACATTTGCACCTGTAACCAACACAATTTATCTGAAGGTTGAGCCTACAAAGCAGCTGATCGATTTATTTGAAAAAATGCAGACAGGCAAGTTCCCGGAAAATATGGAGTACAACTTTGTACCACATATAACTATTGCTCAGAAACTTTCACATGATGAGTATTCTGACGTGTTTGGCAGCATGCAAATGAAAGACATCCAATTTGAGGATACTGTAGATCGCTTCCAGCTTTTGTATCAATTGGATAATGGAACATGGACTGTTTATGAATCGTTCGTTTTTGGGAAGGAAAAAGTGTGATAGTAAAAGTAGTTGAGACAAATGACCAGAGACAACAGGCATATAATGTACGAACAGTAGTCTTTGTTGATGAACAAAACGTACCAGCTGAAGAGGAGCTTGATGAGTTTGATGAGCAAGCTATTCATTTGATTGGCTACGATAATGACAAGCCAATCGCAGCCAGTCGGGTACGTTTTGTAGACAGCTACGGCAAATTAGAACGAATTTGTGTTCTCAAGGATCAGCGAGGCAAATCCAATGGCGCAAAAATGATTGAGTCAATGGAAGCCATCATCAAAAATGAAGGCTACGGCAAAGCCAAATTGAATGCCCAGACACATGCGATTGATTTCTACCAGCGACTCGGATACAAAACAATTTCCGGTGAATTCATGGACGCTGGCATCCCTCATGTAACAATGGTAAAAGAACTAAATTAAGGCGATAGTCTGTTTCCAAACGGACTGTCGCTTTTTTTTTGCAGTTACGAACCTTCTTGCAACATAAGTGCAACTAACGCTTAGCGAAAAGCCACGTTTTCTGATGTATGGTGATTCCCTTTTCGGATATCCTAATGGAGAAAGTGCTATGAGGGGGAGCTTCTGATGCAAAATTTAATGCCAATATTTATTGAAACATTGTTTGGCTTCCTTGCCTTATTTATATTGACTAAGGTGCTAGGTAAAACACAAATAATACAGCTAACTGCATTCGACTTTATTGCAGCGTTAGTCTTGGGTGAACTTGTCGGAAATGCAATTTTTGATGATAAAGCCGGGATAATTGAAATTGCCTTCGCAGTATTAGTAGCTGGAATTGTTTTATACCTGACAGAAATTATTACGCAAAAATATAAAGGAACCCGTTCACTCTTGGAAGGACAGCCATCAATCATTATTCATAAAGGAAAATTAATAAGAGAAGAAATGAAGAAAAATAAGCTGGATATCAACCAATTACAACACTTACTTAGGTCTAAAGACGTATTTTCCATCTCGGAAGTGGAATACGCAATCTTGGAAACAGACGGCACGGTTTCCGTGATGAAAAAATCCATTCACCAAACTACGACCAAACAAGATTTTAATATAGCTCCTAAAACTATCAGGCTGCCAATTACATTAATTAATGATGGAGAGGTATTGTGGGATAATCTAAAAGAAGTAAATCTATCGGAGGGCTGGCTCGAACAGGAACTAACCAAACAAGAATTCCATTCAGTAAAAGAAGTCTTTTATGCAGAGTGGAATGAGGGGAAAGGTGAATTATTTGTACTACCATTTACCGAAAAAGAGACATAGCTTATTTTGACTTTAGAAATCCTGTTTATCGCAAGAATTTAATGGTTAAAACCTAATTATATATTTAACAGGCAAGAAAGCCTGGTTAATTGAGCCCAGCCTTAATTGGCAAGGGCTCTCTTTTACTATTATATACTATCACTAAAATGATGGCCTTTTCCTGTAACATCAGCTAGTATTTTTTCGGCAGTTGGTGATTTTACAGCAGATAGCTTGTATCCAGAGTCTTTAATTGTTCTGAGCCGCCCTTCTTGCCTAGCTATATCCAGGTGTTTTGCTTCCAACATTGCTTTGTATGGTTTCTCAATGTAATAAGGATCCTGTTTATCTTCAGTTACACGCTGCTGGTAATCTTTATACTGATAATGATTTATCGGTAAAATATAACCCACCGTGAACATCCCCTTCTACCTGTTTTTAAATTTATTTGTATTAAAAAACTTGGCTTATCGCCAAGAACACCATTTTATATCTATATATTCGATAACTATATAACAATACCCTTTATTAGTAGAATTTATTCCATTTTTTTTTCAAATTCATGCATTATTTTTTCAAATTCAGAAACCCCTTGCAAAAATTCTTTATTCCAGTCATCCATTTCCTTCTCAAAAACATGCATTTTCTTCTCTGGATATTGGAACCATTTTTCATTTTTAGCTAAATGTTTTTCAATTATTTTCAACTGCTTAAGCAAACGAATGTCACGCTTCACTCTCATTCACTCCCTTAGATCAATAGCGTAAGTGCACCGTATGGACTGCGACAGCTTATCCCGGCAGTTGGATGTAGCCACAAGATGCGGGAGTTTTAGTCAAACATCCTTTATTTCTTATCGTAAACGCTGGAGCTGGACGTTGCTGATTCGAAAGTCCAGTTATCATTAACACTTATATTTTATAATTTTCTAAACTAAGAAAAAGACAGCTACCCAAAGCTGTCTGCAACCTTCTGCTTACTATATCCAGGAAAATGGTCCACGATTATCATTGTCGCTAGAATCGGAACTTGAACTTTCATCATCGTGGTCCCGATGCCGATGACCTGAGCTTTCTAAACCTTCTACCCTCTCATCATCATCCTGTCTACCTCCGAAAAAAGGATCTCTACGACGACGATCAGGTCTGTCAAAGTAAACATTATCTGCTTTTATTACTAAATCCTTAACATGAATAACTTTTCTGTTATCAGACATTTCATTAACACTCCCTTTGAGATTCATGGTCGCTATTAGTCTATGTATCTTTTTTCAATGGGTATAGACAAATGCCCCAAATTAAAAAAGATTTCTATTATAAATATCTCAATAATGCTGACGAATGCCCACACCATATACCTACTGACACATATCCTATTAAAGACAACAAGTCAATAATATTTAGGAAGGAGATATAATTCATGGGTTGTGGAAAAGACTTTGATACAGGTAACTGTGTATGCGATATTTTAAGAGAAATAGTTGATGCACAAAATGATGTTGTAGAGAATTGCTGTGACACGAGCTGCGAACGGTCCATCAGTGATTTGCTTGGGGAAACAGACAATGGCAATGGATTAGACACAGTACCAGTAATATTATACTGTAAAGATAGCTGTAAACCTTTTAAAGGCTTCGGTGCTCATCCAGATGATATTGGGGATGTTCAGGCAAGCTTTTACTTCCGCGTTAAGCGTGTGATGGATGATTGCTGTGCTGTAGTGGAATTATTAAGAGACCCAGGTGACAATGACGACAATCCAAAGGACCCAGTAGACCAGGAAACGAAACCTTTACGTGCTACAGGAATCTGCTTGACGGTTGATCTAAATTGCTTCTGTCATATAACATGCCTTCCTGCAGTTTCAGCTTTTAACTAATCAATAAACCCAAAAAAGTGCGCCAGCAGCAATGCGGCGCACTTTCTTTTTTTAGAAACCAATAAGACGAATATCATTTATCGAATCAAAAGGTATTTCTGTTGTTGATGTTCTTCTGCCAAGACGCATGATAACATTATCTTCCAGAAAATCAACAATGGTACCGCGATAATTTCGTTCTTCTGTTTTAACTTCACATTTCATTGCAGGAACATGCTTGGGTGGATTAACAAAATAGTCAACACGCTCATTTAATGTCATATCCTTAAATTTCTTTCGCTCTTGATCTGAGCTTTCATCACTCTCATCTGCTTCTTCATTTGTATCTTCTGCTTCCCCGTCACTTTTTTTATTAAAATGATCTCGTCTTAAGGGACGCTTCTGCACACTTTTGGTTTCCTGAGCCACCACCTGTTCAGCTGGTGCATTTTTTGGCGTTGTGTATTGATGTTGCATTGGAGCTTTTGGTGTTCCTATTGATGGCTGATGAATATAGAGTAATGGGCTTTTGGCAAACTTTTTTTCTCCCATCATGCATTCTCTCCTTTGTATTCCATTAGTCAGACCATTATATGAACCCAGTTTCGAATATGTGTATTTCGCCTATGCCTATACCAAAAAGCTCATAAATGCTGTTGCCATCCCAAAATAGATAAGAATTGAAATGATGTCATTGATTGTTGTGATAAATGGCCCAGATGCAACAGCCGGATCTATATTAAGTCTATCCATCAAAATTGGTACTAGTGATCCTGCTAGCGTGGCAACAATTAGCGTTGCCATAATCGATAAGCCTACTAGTAATCCGAGAAAGAACTGGCCCTGCCACAGGAAAATAATTATAGTAATGACTAGTCCGCAAACTGTCCCAGTAATTAGCCCTGTTCCAGCTTCACGCAATACCAGCTTCATCTTTCCCTGTTTGCCATAATCACCATTCGCAAGTCCGCGAACTGCAACGGCTAGTGCCTGTGTACCCGTGTTTCCGGCCATTCCTGCTATTAACGGGATAAAAATCGCTAGAACTGCAACCTCATCAAGTGTATTTTCAAACTGACCAATCAAGCTTGCTGTAAACATTCCCAAAAACGATAATATTACAAGCCATGGCAGGCGTTTTTTTGCTGAAATAAACGCGTTATCATTTGGTCGATCGATATCGGATACACCAGCCAGTTTAGAATAGTCATCACTTGCTTCCTCATCCATTACATCTAAAATATCATCGACAGTAATAATTCCTAATAAGTGGTTCTGAAAATCAACTACCGGTAAGGCGAGGAAGTCATAATCACGCATCATCTGAGCAATTTCTTCCTGGTCCTTTGCAACCGATACGGAAACAATCTTTTCACTCATTAAATCTGATATCAGTGTATCATCATCAGCAATAATCAAATCGCGTAACGATAGCACCCCAACAAGCCGTTTATCTTGATCAACTACGTATAAATAATAAATTGTTTCAGCTACTGGAGCTTCAGCCTTCAAATACTGCATTGTATCTTTTACAGTCTTGGTTTGATATATCGCTACAAACTCCGTTGTCATAATACTACCGGCAGTTTTTTCCTCATAATGCAGTAATTGTTTAATTTCGTTGGCAGCTTTATTGTCCATTATGGTGAGAAAACTAACAACGGCATCTTTTTCTAATTCATTTAAAATATCTACCGCGTCATCAGTCGACATGTCCGCAAATACCATCGCTGCAAAACGTGGATCCATCTCCATGAAAAACGGTTCAATATCTTCAAGATCTATGTTTTCCATGAAATTCGCTGTTTCTTCAGGTGATAAGTACATATAAATTCTTAGTCGAATATCTTCTGGCTGTTCCATAAAAAACACGGCTTGATCATATGGATGCAAATCCAGAAATTCATCTCGGAATGCTTCTATTTGCTCATTTTTTATAAGGGTCTGCAATTGGTTATCTATATGTTCCATATGATCACATCCTTCTTCTATCTTTGTCCTCCAGTAATTATAGCATTTATAAAATTAACTCCCAATATGTTCCTGCTTATTTCTTTTTGAAATGAGGACTTAATTTATTTGTCATTATCGTGTAAAATTGCTAAAGGATAGAAACAAACTAGATTATACAGAAAGCATGGTTAAATATGAAAAATCTTAATATTGATTATACGCTAGTATTCATCTTAATACTCTTAGGTTTAGTAAGTCTATTTACTTTATTTACAATCGAACCCAGCTTACCGGAAAAATATGACGGGTCAAATTTTATGCTTAAACAAGCATTATGGTTCATAGCTGGGGGGATCGTAATAACTGCAGTCATGCTTATTGATTATGACCGTTTTCATCAAATCACCTGGATACTATATGGGATTGGATTAACTTCACTGCTTATGCTTTTCGCTGGATTTCCGGCTGGAATTGTCCATGAAGCAAATGGTGCTGTCAGCTGGTTTAAATTTCCGGTGATAGGAACGATCCAACCTGGTGAATTTATGAAGGTAATCCTTGTTTTGACACTTGCACATGTAATGGTTCGTCATAACACTAAATATATTGAGAAAACGATTAAAAGTGATTTAGGACTGCTTGCGAAAATAATTATAATTTCTGCTCCCCCAATGGCTTTATTGGCAGTACAGCCAGATTTGGGTGGATTGTTAGTGCTGATAGCGATAACTGGCTTTATGATTCTCGTATCAGGTGTCCAATGGCGAATTCTTTTTTCAATAGCTTTTATCGTAATTGATATCGTGTTACTGGCTATTGTCCTATGGTATTTATTTCCTGGGCCAATTGCTGTTTACCTGGAAGAATCAGTGTTTGACCACGTATCAAGTAGATTCTACGGCTGGCTAAATCCGCAGCAAAATTATGATGCGGGCTATCAATTGATATTGGCGATGATGGCAATAGGATCAGGCCAGTTATTTGGAAAAGGCATTGGTGATATGGAGGTTTATGTACCGGAACGCCATACAGATATGATTTTCACAGCAATTTCAGAGCAATTTGGCTTTGTCGGTGCAAGTCTTGTTGTAATGTTATTTTTCTTATTAGTTTATCGTCTGATCCACATTGCATTGTTAAGTAACGATACTTATGGCAGCTATCTTGTAACAGGTCTTGTTGGTATGTTTGCCTATCAAATTTTCCAAAATATCGGTATGTCAATCCAGCTGTTACCTATTACAGGACTCCCACTCCCATTCATAAGTTACGGCGGCAGTTCAACAATCACCTATATGCTGTCTATTGGTATTGTTCTTAATGTGCATTCTAGAACGAAAGAATATATGTTTAGCGAGGCTAGGTGGAAAGAATAATGAAAATAGATGTTATCGGTGATGTACATGGATGTATGGATGAGCTTAAAGAGCTCTTTCATACATTAGGCTACAGACATGAAAAACAAATCTTCTTGCACCCTGACGGCAGAACTCCTGTATTTCTAGGTGATATTACCGATCGGGGTCCACATTCCATAGCGTTAATTAAACTTGTATATGAGATGGTAATCGTACACAAGAAAGCTTACTATGTTCCAGGTAACCATTGCAACAAATTATATCGTTACTTTTTAGGAAACGATGTCATGCAGCGTTATGGCTTGGAAACAACGGTAGCGGAATATACATCATTACCGAAGTCTGAACAGCAAACGTTAAAAGAACAGTTTATCGAGTTATACGAAAATACTCCATTATATCTGGAAATACCAGAATTAAAAACTATTGTCGCACATGCAGGAATTAAAGAAGCATATATAGGACGAACAGATAATCGAGTAAAAACGTTTGTACTTTATGGTGATATTACTGGAAAGTTTGATGAGGATGGCCGTCCGATTAGACGCGATTGGGCCCAGGATTATCAAGGTAGTCACTGGATTGTCTATGGCCATACACCGATAAAAGAGCCGCGTATAATTAATAAAACAATTAATATTGATACTGGATGTGTATTTGGAAATATGTTGACTGCTTTTCGATTACCCGAGGAAAAAATCGTTTCTGTACCATCAATACAGCCTTTAGTCGGGGAGAAATTTCATTATTTTGAGTGAATCAATTCGACCATATCATGAGCTATAGGTATTGTGAAATTCATTCTCTCTTTGCTTAAAGGATGTACAAATGAAAGCTGATAACAATGAAGTGCCTGACGGTTTATCACCTCAGTGGAAGCTCCATACAGGTCATCACCTGCTATTGGATAGCCTAAATCAGAAAAGTGTACGCGTATTTGATGGGTCCTCCCCGTTTCCAGGTGAACATCCAGGAGTGAATGGGTTAGCGACTCTTCTACAACATTATAATGCGTAATAGCAGGCTTCCCTGTTGCTGTTACTGTTCTTTCAATAATGGAACCTTCTTTGCGTCCAATAGGTGCATCGATGGATCCTTTTTTATTTTCTAAATGGCCTTCTACTATTGTATGATAACGTCGGTTTATCCTGCCTGCCTTTTGTGATGCCGCCATAATCGAATGACTGTAGCGGTGTTTCGCAATGAGTAATAACCCTGAGGTGTCCCTGTCTAGTCGTGTCACAATATGAACTGTGTATGGTATATCGTGGTTTTCGTAATAGAAAAGAACCCCATTTGCAATAGTTCCAGAAGGATGAATGTTGGATGGAATAGTTGCGATGTGTGGCTGCTTGTTAATAATTAATACATCCTCATCCTCATAAACAATCGAAAGCGGTATTTCTTCAGGTGTCATAAAAGGACCTTTTTTCTCTTTTGGAAATGTAACCGAAAGTGTATCACCAACTTCTAATTGGTAGCGAACTGTTTTGGGTGACCCATTCACATAGATTTCCCCACCATCATGAACGATTGCTTTAATTACATTTCTGGAGAAAGCTTGTACCTGCTTTAAATATTCTCGAATAATCAGTCCTTGATATTCATTTTCAATTATCCACTTCAACACACTTCACCTGCCACACTCTTTACCTTATTACTAAAATTCCTTATCATCATCTGCAACAAATGAATCGCGCACCCTGTCCCAAAATGGAAATGGTCTAAACCTTGCAAATCTGACTCGTTCTTTTGCCACACGGCATTGGATTGATTTTACATGTGTATAATTTTGCGTAAAGTGATCGATCGTGATTAAAAAGCTGCGGTCCACAACCGGCTTCAACAGGCATGTATGGTGTTTCGGCAAAATTAATGGTGAACCAATCGTACGGAAGACGCGATTGTTAATTGACGCCATTTCAGTAAGCTGAATCGCCTCAAGTGATGGGTGAATAATTCCGCCACCTAGCGCCTTATTATA
The DNA here is from genome assembly GCF_900102415.1 of Virgibacillus salinus. NCBI lineage: Bacteria > Bacillati > Bacillota > Bacilli > Caryophanales > Bacillaceae > Virgibacillus > Virgibacillus salinus. The sequence continues at coordinate 446,152 of NZ_FNKD01000003.1, read as the reverse complement.
CGCTGTACTGCCTGAAGGGGTTGAAATACATAAGCCATCACCCCGGAATGTTTCGAAATGATCCCCTTTAATTTCTACATCAAATACAACTGACCCTTCTGTCGTTTTAATTGTAGCTTCATTTAAAGCGAGGAAACGATCCTCTTTTCCACCGTTTTTTCCGCGAATAATCACTTCTAATAATGGATACTCAACAATTTGAAAAGGAGTCTTGGCAATTTCAATAATTAATTTTTCAACTTCATCTGGCACCCAATCAGCATAGAATCCTAAATGGCCTGTATGTACTCCAATAAACGCGGTTGAATCAATGCAATGCACATAGCGATGAAAAGCCTCAAGGAACGTGCCATCGCCGCCTACAGAAATAACTAATCCCGGATCATCTTCATTATATTCCAAATCAAAATCTGTTAAATATTGTTTCATAGTAGCTTTAATTTTGTTTGATCTTTCATCGCCTTTTGATACTATTGCAAATTTCACAGTCAACTCTCTCCTTACTTTCGGTGGAATATTCGTTGTGCTTCTTGTACCTCATTTTTAATAATAGACATCTCTTCATCCAATTTGAATGCTGCTTCAGAAGCTCGCTGCAGTCTTGATTTAATATTCGATGGAATGCTGCCTTTATACTTATAGTTTAATGAATGTTCGTTTGTTGCCCAGAAATTCATTGCCAATGTGCGAATTTGAATTTCAGCTACTATCATCTTCACGCCATGTATCGTCTCAACTGGATATTCGATAATCATATGATAAGATCTATAGCCACTTTCCTTCTTTCTTGATACATAATCTTTCTCCTCAACAATCTTTAAATCGTTACGTGATTTGATCATGTTTACAATTGTATAAATATCATCAACAAACTGGCAAACAACTCGAACTCCCGCAATATCCTGCAATTCCTGTTCGACCCGGTCCAGTAATATTTGTCTGCTTTCTGCTTTCTCTAAGATACTGGGAACTGGTTTTACCCTCCCCGTAATAAACTCAATTGGCGAATGTCTTGATTCGTGTTCAAATTGTGCACGAATTCCTTTTAATTTTACTTTTAATTCTTCCACTGCCTGTGAATAAGGGGCAAGTATTACATCCCAATTCATCCTTACACCACCTATATCATCTTTTTTCCCATTTTATCATAATATATGAAAATGGATAATCTTTGCATATTTGTATATCATTCGCCATAATTAACAAAAGTGAAAGTGACTGGTTATTGGATGTAGCTATTTCTATTATTTAAACAAATTCAACCATCCTTTTAACTTTTTAAACTTCTATTAATTTTCATATTTGGAGGTTTTTAATTGGCACAGGAAATTGAAATCGAATATAAAAATTTATTAACAAAAGACGAGTTTGAACGCATCTTATATAGTTTACCTTTTCCAAATGGAGCGCAAACACAAACAAATCATTATTTTGAAACGGCTGACTTTTCTCTTAAAAAAAATGGATGTGCACTAAGGATCAGGGAAAAAAATAACACATTTACACTAACATTAAAAGAACCACATGATACCGGTTTGCTTGAAACTCATGATACCTTAACAAAACCGGAAGCTGTTCAATGGATAAACGGGGAATTTGTAGCAAAAGAGTATACTTCCAAGCAATTGGAAAATAAGGGTATTTATCTAGATGATTTAAAATACTTCGGAAGTTTGACGACCAAACGACGTGAGCTAAATTATCAAGACGTGTTATTAGTACTTGATTATAGTTCATATGGTGACACATCTGACTATGAATTGGAAATAGAAGCTACTTCCCAGGAAATTGGTCTTAAGATGATGCAGGATATATTGGAAAAATTTAATATTAAACAACGTCAAACACCTAATAAGATACAACGTTTCTTCTCTTCCAAGGTTAATAACGACAGCAATTATTCAGTAGAATAAATCAGATTAGTTGCTCTTAAAATTTTACGTTGCTACAATTAAAACAAACATAGTAGGAGAGAATAACTGTATGACCAAACCTGGAACAATGTTCGAAGCAATTGGCGGCTTTGATTCAATCGATAAACTAGTAACAGCTTTTTATAAAAAAGTAGGTAATCATCCGAAGCTGATTCCAATTTTTCCAGATGATTTAACGGAAACCGCCCGAAAACAAAGAATGTTTTTAACACAATTTTTCGGTGGACCAAGACTATATTCCGAAGAACGTGGTCATCCGATGCTGCGCAAACGTCATTTACCTTTTGAAATTACACCTGAACGAAAAGACGCTTGGTTGGAATGTATGAATGCAGCATTGGAAGAAGCAGAAATTGAGGAACCGTACAAGACAGCTATATTTGAAAAACTGACCATGACGGCACACCATATGATGAATACACCGTAATAATAGAAAGGAGAATCGATGTGAGTTGGAGTCAATCTGGGCTAATAAGCTCAAAAAGTACAAACACATCGGCAAAATATAGCTACTTTGATTTTGTAAAAAAACCAATTGAAATTTATGTTTTTGTAGATCCGCTTTGTCCCGAATGCTGGTCGCTGGAACCTTATCTAAAAAAGTTATCTATCGAATATGGACGATTTTTCACTATACGTCCGATTATCAGCGGGCATTTAAATACACTTAATAAAGATAAATTTGATAAACCGAAGCGGTTAAAAGATATTTGGGAAAAAACAGCTAACCGCACAGGTATGAGTTGTGATGGTGATTTATGGATTGAGAATCCGGTTTCGTCACCATGGATTGCATCGCTTGCAATAAAAGCAGCCGAACTGCAAGGGAAAAAAGCGGGACGAATCTTTTTACGAAAAATACAGGAGAATGTCTTCCTGAAAAAGAAGAACATCTCAGATGAAGCAGTATTGATGGAATGTGCAAAACAATCAAATCTCGACATTGACGAATTTGAAGATGATTTATATTCTACTTCAGCTAAAAAGGCATTTCAGTGTGATTTAAAGCTGACAAAGGAAATGGAAGTAGACTATATCCCGACGATTGTGTTTTTTAATCAAGCTTCTGAAGAAGAAGGGATTAAAATTTCCGGTCTTTATCCATATGATATTTATGTCCAAGTGCTGAAACAGATTCTACAGAAAGACCCAGTACCTTCAAGCAAACCACCATTGGAAAACTTCCTTAAAAATTATGGTGTTGTCGGTAACAAAGAAATTTCGGTAGTATATGACTGGACAACAGCTAAGACAGAAAAAGAAATGAAGAAATTATTGTTAAGGCGGTCAGTAGAAAAAATCCCCGTGAAATACGGGACATTTTGGAGATATAATGATGAATAATACGCAAAGCATGGAGTTGATTGTGCTTTGGGTATTTTTTTGTCTGATTTTAATGGCTCTCCTCTATTGGTGAAAACTCGGAAGACAGCCAGCGAAAACGGGGAAAATCATAGTCAAACAATAAAAAAGGATATACGGGGCAGCGTATATCCTAAATAGATCTCCGACCTTTATTATAAACAAAAGGGGGGATGGGAGAAAGTTTCATGATCAAACAAAAGGGGTTTTTGTTTGTGATTCATCTCACATTTATAATGTTATCAACAGCAGGAGTTTTTTTCAATCGCAGGTGAACCTTTTCACAAAAATGTCACACTTCTAATTCATTTTTCTGTCACATATGATATACTAACATACTATGATTGGAGTGGATATCATGCAGGATTTCCTCCCATTTATCTTTTTAATCACAACAGTTATTGTCATCTTCTTAAACATTCTCGGTCTAATGCAGTTGATACCACTATATATTACATTACCAATGTTATTTATTTCAATTTATCTAACCATTTATACGTTTACACATAGAAATGTTTACCGTGGAGGAATGCGAGGATGAGTTTTATTAGAAAACATGGCTTATGGCCAAGCTTTAATGACGAAACTTAGTTGATTTTATGCATTGTTAAAAGAGGGCTGTCACCCACAATTAAGACGGTGACAGCCCATTTCCTTATTTCAACAGCAGTTCTTCCATTTCATTAAGCTTTTCTTCAAACACATCAAGTGCTGCCAATATCGGCTCTTTGGATGTCATGTCAACGCCCGCTTTCTTCAGGACTTCAATCGGATAATCACTGCTTCCTGCTTTCAGGAAGTCAAGGTAACGATCGACCGCGCCCTCTTCCCCATTAAGAATCTGATTGGAGAGTGCAGTAGCTGCCGAATATCCAGTTGCATACTGATAGACATAATAATTCATATAAAAATGTGGAATTCTCGCCCACTCTAGACCAATTTCTTCGTCCGAAACAACTTCATCTCCGAAGTATTTTTTATTCAATTCGTAGTAGATTTCCGTTAGCTTCTCTGCAGTTAGAGCCTCACCTTCCTGCATGCGTTTATGAATGTCATGCTCGAATTCTGCAAACATTGTTTGACGGAAAACAGTCCCACGAAATCCTTCAAGGAAGTGATTTAACAGATAAAGTTTTTGTTTCTCGTCGTCCACATGGTTTAACATATAATCATTTAGTAACGCTTCATTACATGTCGATGCTACTTCTGCTACAAAAATTGAATAGTTTCCATAACGAAATGGCTGCGACTCATGTGTGTAATAGCTGTGTAACGAATGTCCAAGTTCATGTGCTAAAGTAAATAAATCATTCACTTTATCCTGCCAATTCAGTAATATATATGGATTAGTACCATACGCGCCTGATGAGTATGCACCGCTTCGTTTACCTTTATTCTCTTCGACATCAATCCAGCGGCTCTCAAAGCCCTCTTTTACTTTACTCACATAGTCCTCACCAAGTGGTGCAAAGCTATCAATCACATATTCCTGTGCTTTTTCATAAGGAATTGTCATATCAACATCTTTAACAAGTGGTGTATACATATCATACATGTGTAATTCATCGAGTCCGAGCACTTTCTTACGCAGTTCAGCATATCGATGTAGCAATGATAATTTATCGTTAACTGCTTCAATCAGATTATCATACACCTGCTCCGGAATATTATTACCATCTAAAGCTGCGTGACGTGCGGAATTATAATTACGGACCTTTGCATTAAAATTATCTGTTTTAACCGTGCCAGTTAATGTAGCAGAAAATGTATTTTTAAACTTGCCATACGTTTCATACATTGCTTTAAAAGCAGCTTCACGCACACTGCGATCTTTGGATTCCAAAAATCCTATATAACGCCCATGGGTTAAATCAATCTCTTCCCCATCTTCATTTTTAATCGTTGGAAAAGTTAAATCGGCATTATTCAGCATTCCAAACGTATTTTCTGCACTAGACATCGGCTCTGACGCTTCAGCTAGTAATTCCTCTTCTTTTTTACTTAACACGTGTGGCCGCTGACGTGAAATCTCATCAAGTGTTTTATCATAGAACTTTAATTCCTTTTTCTCTTTAACAAAGCTTTGCAGTTTTTCTTCGTTCATTGCCAGGATTTCAGGAACAATATAACTCATTGAACTTGATGCAAGTGTCAGCAGATTCTCAGCCTTTGAGTTCATCTCCTGATATGTTGAATTTGTTGTATCCTGATCAGATCGCATATGTGCATATGTAAATAGCTTGCTAATTCGTTCTGACAGTTGATCCTGAAGCCTTAATACATCATACAGATTTTGCGCAGACTCCGCTATTTTTCCTTGAAATTTTTCAATTGATGGGATGTCATCTTTCAGTGCTTGCAGTTCTTTCTCCCATGCGTCATCCGTTTTAAAAATATCTTCCAGCTTCCACGTTTTTTCTTGTGGAATTTCACTTCTTTTTGGTAACTCCTTTGTTGCTTTTGCCACTATGGTTTCCTCCTTTATCCTCTTTCCTTACTAATTCTAGATAAAATGAAAAAATTCCTTCATTCTAATTAGTATAACGAAATAATTGGTAATCATGCTCGTAATTTGTTTGTAATTAACAAATTTAGCAGCTTCTCGTCGCCAGCCAAGGCCTGCTCAATATTTTTATGAAATTTTATAGGATTCTTTTTGGCAAAATAATTAGGAGAAACTTGCTGGATTACGTCTAACTGTTCCAGCAATTGAAGGTATTGATGAACCGGGTTCACCGCTTGCTTGATTAAGGGGAATTCTTTAGGATGATGGATATGACGTCTAAGTAGATACTGACACGATTTAATTGAAACATGGCTTTCTATTGGGAGCGGATCTATGACTTCAAGACAAATTCTGCTTTGCCAGTCCCATGGTGGTGTTTTCATCATAAATTGTGTGCAAATCGGCAGGTGGATTATTGATGGGAGGAACTCCTTGTGTGTCCGCTTAAGGTAAATCCATTCGTGCCAATTCAATTCCCGTCCATATAAGCGGTTTGCCTTCTTTAGCCGAAATGAACGTTTTTCTCTCTTCCAAGAATGAAACAATTCGTTTTTAGAATAGAAGTTAGCTTGGAACATATCTTTAAATGACATTTGATTCAATTTTTTCGTATGAAATTTACCTATTGCCGTTTGTGTTTTGGAAAAGTAAAAATCCTTAAATGAAATGAACTGAAGACTATTGGGACAAAAGTAGAATAACATGAGTGGTAAAACAGAAGAAAATTGATGAATAAATTGAAGCTGGAACTGATCAATTTTTAAATGATTGCGATTATGTTGTGTCAGACGATTAGCACCCAAAATCCAAATTGGGGTTATACCTACACTGAGATACCCTTCATTACGTTCACGGATTTGTTCAACCGGAACCCGTGCACATTGATACTCAATTGCTACGAGTTTATTGTTAATCGAAATTAAAATATCTGGCCGCTGCCTTATCGCTGGTAAATACGCCTCCAGCTGAACAGTAAGCTGTTGATGCTTAAGCCATTGATATAACAGCATTTTTCCCCTCTCATGATATGCCCCTTCTCCACCTTCACTCGAAGGACAATTGTTTTTGGAATGATGAGCAAAATGCGGAATCATTTGCGTGCCTGCTTTCATCATTACTGGCTCATTACAGGTTGGACAGCTGAACTCTTCTCGCTCTTTTAGTACTTTAATTTCCGACTTAGATAAGGTTGCTGGCGTAACAACGGTTCCATATTTAGTTTTAGCCTGAAGCATTAATTTTACACCTCCATTTTATAATTATTCGACAGAGAGTGACAAATTCCTTCAATTAAAATAGGCTCTTTTCGTAAGTCTTGTTATTTTTCATCTTCGTAGTTGGATATAAGCTTTGACATAATGTGGAAAAATACTTGAGTGCTACGACACCGATTCGGAAATACACCTCGCATATCTTAGGGCAACGCTTCAAGTTTTCTATTCAACATCAACTAATAGAAAAACAGCCATAAAAAAAGACACTCTATTAAGAGCGTCCAATGATAGCTGGAAAATGGGAACGTACTTGTTCAAATGTGTTATCGGCAAATATTTGTTTCCCGTATTCTTCCAGAAAGTGAATGGTTACTTCCGTGTCGTTCGCAAATTCAAAAATCTGACTAATCAAATCTTCTTGATGTTCATCTTTAATTTCCTCATCCTGTGGGAATTCTATATACAGATAATATTTATTGTCGTAATGGAAGAGTGTATCTTCTATTTTATCTGTTTTATCTTTGTTATCTTGGAAATAATGACTTAACTGAATAACATCTTCAAAGTCATTAAACATTACACTTAGTGATAAGTTTCCATCTTCGTCCTCTTCTTTTTTGGACTTGGATGAATTTTCATCACCTTCACCAAACTTGTCATCCAGCATATCCTCAATCTTATCATCAACTGAGATATCGATTGTCTTTCCATTCTCAGTTGGCAACTCGATATTCTCACCATTTTTGGATACCTGTGCTTTGGTTACAACAATTTCTAGCCCCTTATCCAAGGCTTGCACCTGAATCCATAATGGCCCTTCGACATTAAAGTCTTCTTTATAATTAACTTCATCCATCATTTGCCAGAATAATTGTTCACTACGTTCGCGATTATACCAAATTTCCTCACGTTCAAATCCACGATCTTCTATATCGATATAGGATATATAGAATTTTACTGTATTCTCATTTATACGTTCTATTTCCATCTTATTTCTCTCCCTTCTATTAGAAAAAGCTTGACTACACGGTCAATAGTAATGGTGGAAGAGACTACTTCACCTTTAATGTTTATTATTATTCGTGTTCCCTTTATTACACGTTATTAACCATTCTTTATCTTATATTATTATTGTATGACATCTTATACAAATTGAAAATTCATATGCCTATAAATTAATAATTAATTTCATATTTTAACCTATTTCGTTCAATTTGTCACTAGCTTTTAATGAAAAAAAACGCAGACCTCTAACTTCAGGTTCTGCGTTTTTGTTAGTAATTGTTATACATCGACGATTACTTAGTTTACCAGCCGCTGAGCTTCACGTAGTTGGAAAGTTCTTACGGTTCTAGGTAGGAACCTGCGAATCTCATCTTCGTTATACCCTACTTGCAAACGTTTCTCATCAAGAATAATTGGTCGACGTAATAATCCAGGATTTTTCTGGATTAGATTAAATAAATCTTTCATCGGCAACTGATCAATATTGACATCCAATTTTTGAAAGACTTTTGATCGTGTTGATATAATCTCGTCTGTACCATCTTCAGTCATACGTAATATTTCCTTTATCTCATCCAGCGATAATGGTTCGGAAAATATATTACGTTCTGTGAACGGTATATCATGTTCTTCTAACCATGCTTTTGCTTTTCTGCAAGATGTACAACTTGGTGAGGTATAAAGTGTTACCATGAAACTTCACTCCTCAATCTAAAAGTGTATATGGTCATTTCATAAACATTTGAATAACTTATTAGATTAAAATAAGTTTAAATAACCAATATGTATAATTATACTACATTTGTCAAACGAAAGGTAGAGTATTTCCTATAAAATTTACTGTGTTGATAAATGTTCATGAAATGTTCTCATGTATTTTTAACTTACCCTAATTCATTTTAAATTAAACCTTTTAATTGAAAAATAATTAGAAAACTTATCTTATCGCCAAGCTTTAGTTGCACTTATGCAGTAAGAAGGTATTTATACTAAACTTCCTAAAAAATTTAGCCTCTTGCTGCTAAAATAACAAGAGGCTAAAACTTGTTCATGCTTTTTCTTTTAGATTTTCAAATATGTTATCAGACTCACGATCTTCATCGTAACTTAGTACTTCATCGACAGGCTGATATGCTCGACCATATATTTCTTCGTCTTTATAGGTATGAATGTCTTCGTACATCTTTTTCATTTTTTCATAAATTTCCTCTTCGGAATCATCACTTGGAGACCAAAACAGGATTTCCATAGGAGTATCCTCATTTGTAGCTAATGAGCGGCGATTGTAACCAATGGATTGTGCGTGGGTAAAACCTTCCCGCTTATAAAAATGAAGTCTCTTCGCTGTGTCTGTGTCATCGTAATCAACTGGTTCCACTTCTAGAATGATTGGTTTATCTTTTTCTTTAAGCTTTTCTATCAGCTTATGTCCAGTTCCTTTGCCTCTTGAGTTCGAAGAGACCCAGACATAATCTATAAATAGAAATGAATTAAACTCAGCATACATCAAAACATGCTCAGGGCTTTCATCCTTATAATAGACGTCACCTTTCTCCTTTAAAAGCATATCCATATGCTCTTTGGACTTCATTTCCTCGATTGGAAAATATTTGTTTAGCTTTTGATACCAATTCATAGATCTACTCCTTAATCTTTAGTAGTCTTTTACATTATAACGAATGAGCCTGCCTTTGTTAAATCGATTTTGATAGAGAATATGGCTTATGAATAACAAATAATGGATAAATTCATGATTTATCTTCTACAGAGTCCATTATCCTCTTATTTTTTAAAGATAGCCAGTTATTTCCACAGATCGATTTTAAAGTTTATTATACGTAAAAAAACCGGGCTCTATACGTTAAAGAAGCCCGATTGTTCATAATGGTTATATGAGTTTGTACTATTATATTAATTGAGAGGTGTATAATCAACATTCTCGGTATAAGTATTTCCTGCATTCCAAATTAGAAATTCATTAATTCCATTTTCTTTTAATGCAGTTATTTGTGTTTCTACTTCAGCTTTTCCATACTGTTTAGTTGCGCCACTATATAACCATGGTGCTTCAAAATCTTGAATCCATGGTCTGGAAGTTGGTGGTTCTTCCAATTTTCCTAACACTTTATTCTCAACTTTAGCATATTCCGTTACTAACTTATATGGCTCTTTATCAGGCACAGGAATATCAAAATAAGATGTCCAATGACTTGGGTAAATCATAGAAGATATGATATCCACATTCTTTGAAATCTTCGTAAAGTTCTGTCCAATACCCGGCGCTTCTTGAATTGTTGCAGCATAACCAAATATATCTACTGCGACATCTACATCATAATATTCCAATTCTTCCTTTGCATATGAAACAAAGTCAGTTACCGCCTTCACACGCCGTTTAATATTGTTCGTTTTATCATCTTTATAATCACCTTGGCTATAACTCAATTCACTATCGTAATTTTCAAAGCCCTCCGGAAAACGAACATAATCAAATTGAATTTCCTGAAAACCGAGCTCAGCTGCTTTCTTGGCAATTTCTAAGTTGTATTCCCATACTTCTTTTTCAAATGGATTAACAAAAGCTTCCCCTTTATTATTAGTCCAAACTTTTCCATTCTTAGTAAAAGATAAATCAGGACGTTTATTAGCTAAAACGGAATCTTTAAAAACTACTACTCTTGCTATTGGATAAATCCCCTTATCTTCAAGGACTTTTAGTAATTTTCGTGGTTCATTAATATAATTAATTCCAATATCCTCATATGGTGAACCTTCTTTTGGCTTAAATGTTATATTACCATGATCTTCTTTTACGTCAATTACCATTGCATTTAAATCCGAATTTTCTACTAAACTAGTAAGTTTTTCAAATCTGCTTCCTCCAGCAGATGGTCCTGTAACATAAATACCACGAACGGCATCTGGATACTCAAAGTCTACCCCGGCATCATATGTAAAACGCTGCAATTTTTTGCTCGTGTCAATTAGGGTTATGTTTGTCTGTCTTTCCAAATGTGGACTAGCTTTATAGACTTCCTCACCACTGCTTGTATGTAAAGTCATTGGAACTGCAATCCCAAGTAGGAGAATAACACTTATTGTTGCTATGATCATGATGTTTTTTTTCTCCATTTTCTATCAATCTCCCATTCACATTTTAATTATATTATAACGGATAACGAGGAAATTTAGAACATCATATTTCAAAATTTGTCGAAAAAATTCGTTCAATTTTACTTGTAATTAAGGAGAAAGTAGTGTATGTTAATATGCTAGTTTTAGTAATGGATATAATCCATTATATATTAAAGTTTACGATATAAAATGGATGAATAGAACTTACTTCTTATGGCAAAAAACCCCCATTGATACTTCAATGGAGGTTTTTTATAAAGATTTCTAATGATTATGTTGATGACCCAACTGTTCATGGTCATTTTGACACATCAGCGAATCTTCATGTGGGTGTTCATTATTTTCCATCTGGATTGTCACGTGGCCAATACCTTTATGCTCTAATTCATGTTCAATCGTTCGTAACAGCCTCTGACTTTCATGAACAGATAAGTCTCCATCTACTACCGCATGACAAGAGAGTGCATTTTGTCCGCTAGTGATACTCCAAACGTGCAAGTCATGTATGCTTTTAATGCCTTCAGCGCTTTCCATCGTATTTATGATGTCATCTAAATCTACGTTCTTTGGTGTTCCTTCCATTAACACGTGAATTCCATCCTTCGTAACTCTCCAGCCACTTATAAGCACGAGAACAGCAACGATAACACTTGCTAGTGGATCGGCCCATCCCCAATTGAAAAATATGATTAGCAATGCAGCAGTAATTGCACCGACTGAACCCAATAAGTCACCTAACACATGAAGAAAAGCAGCACGTAAATTTAAATTTTCTTCTGTATCTCCACGAAGCAATATCCATGCTACAAAAATATTAACCAATAAGCCGATAGAAGCGATAATTAACATCCCAGTCGTTGCGACTTCAGGTGGTTCTGTAAATCTTCTGTAAGCCTCGTAGAAAATATAAATTGAAATAAGTACGAGGGTGACCCCATTAAACACAGCTGCTAGTATTTCGAATCGTTTATAACCGTAAGTCTTGCTGTAATTAGCTACTTTTTCCCCGAATTTAAAGGCTAACAGGCCAACTCCGAGTGATATGGAATCACTTAACATATGACCTGCATCAGATAACAATGCAAGACTATTAGTAAGGAATCCTCCTATTGCTTCAATAATCATATAAGCCGTGATTACTAAAAAACTAATCATTAAAGCTTTTTTGTTTGCACCATGTGTATGATCATGACCGTGGTCGTGTCCCATTTTTGTAACACCTCCTATGCAACAATTCGCTCATATTAAATGTGTGATTTTATTAATGATGGCAAGCGTGATCCAATGTTTGTTTTAACATATTCATTACATGTTCATCATCATGAGAATAAAATAACGTCGTACCCGCTCTACGATATTTAACTAGTCGTAAATTTTTCAGGAAGCGTAATTGATGTGAAACAGTAGATTGTCTAAGGTGCAGCGTTTCTGCTATCTCATTTACGGAGTATTCTTTATTAAAGAGTAAATGAAGAATCCGAATTCTTGTTGGATCCCCTAATGCCTTGAAAGTTTGAGATACCACAAACAATGTTTCTTCATCCAAGTCTTTTCTTAGTTCGTTTTCTTCAGCTTCTTTATTTTCCTCCATTATAATTCCCTCGCCTTCCGTTTCAATTCAGCTTTATATATGTTTATATCGGTATATGTTCATATTATAGTTATAATACAGACTCGATGTCAATCATTAGCTTCATGCTCCTTTTGTATTCCATTTCAATATTCTATTATAGTATAATAAAATCAGTTCTATAAATAAGAGGAGGTGGACTATGCCCTATAAATCGCGTACGAAATCGAATGAATTAATAATCATAGAATTATTAAGCAAACGAATGAATTTAGATAGCAAGGTAAGGCAGCACAGCACTATTTCAATCTTAAAAAAGGCTACGAAGGAGAGGTGTTATTTGATAGCTTAACAGAAAAACTACAGTGTGAATGCTTGATATTAAATGATTTGTTACTGATAGTAAATAATACCACATTCCAAATTGACTCCCTCATTATCTTGGCAGGTAAAATCTATTTTTTTGAAGTGAAAAACTATGAAGGCGATTATTATTATGAGTATGATAAGCTATTCAAGAAACCCAACTTAGAAGTTATTAATCCATATCTCCAATTGAGTAGAAGCGAATCCTTACTACGTCAGTTACTTCTCAGCCTCGGATTCAAACTCCAAATTGATGCTTCCATAGTCTTTATTAATCCTAAATTCACCTTATACCAAGCGCCTCTAGATAAACCAATTATTTTTCCAACTCAAGTTAAGCAATACATGGAAAATTTAAATATAATACCTTCAAAATTAACTGAAAGTCATTAGAAAACTTGGTAATTCGCCAAGCCTTTGGGCGAATTGCCTTAGTTGCACTTATGCAGTAAGAAAGTAGTTATACTTTCTTATCTGCTAAAAAACTTGCAGAAAAATTATTGTCGTTGAATAACACCGATTCTCCTTATAAACAAATACCTTCCTACGATTATGACCAACTAAAAAAAGGGACTACCTGTGCTAAATGTGATTCATTTTCCGTGTCTATAATGAAAAGGAAATGTGTTTGTCACGAATGTGGATTCACAGAGCCAATTACAAGCACTGTATTAAGAAGTGTAAAAGAATTTAAGATTCTATTCCTAAACGAAAAGATTACCACCAATACCATTCATGACTGGTGCCAAGTAGTACAATCGAAAAGGGCGATTCGACAAATACTGGCAACTAATTTTCATGTTGTCGGGGTTCATCAGTGGACTTACTACGAATAAAATTTCATGATGCCTTTAGTCCTTCATCACCTCGATGAAGGACTTTTTACTGGCTTAAATACCTCTTTTGCGCTCTCATCCCTTTCATGAGAAACCTTTCGACTGCTTCAGCTCCTCTTTCGCGCTCTCATCCCTCCGAATCAGGGTGGCACTCGGGTTCATGTGTCACGAAACGAGTCATTTAATCCATATCCAAATAACTGCAAGCAACATGACCCATTGATTTGGCTGCAATAAGAATCGCATCCTCGTCTATATCGAATTTTGGGTGGTGGTTAAAGTAAGGGTCTGTAACACCTTTTGGGGTACATCCAATAAAGAAATAAGAACCAGGGATTTTTTCCAAGTAATACGCAAAATCATCTGATGGTGCCATCCTAGGAAATTCTCTGACTTCTGTAATGTTTCTATCCTTAACCCCTTCCAAGGTCTCTGCAACAAATGCAGTCAATTCAGGATCATTATATAATGGTGGATAGTCAGGTGTATACGTTAGCTCGCAAGTTACCCCAAACAATTCTTCCACTCCACCCACAATCCGATGAAATTCTTTGTCGATAACCGCTTGTGTTTCATCATTCGAATAACGAATATCACCTTCAAGCTCAATGCTATCTTTAATAACGTTGAAGCTACCTTTTCCATCAAATGAACCAATCGTTACGACACCTGTAGCAAGCGGGTCTACTCTACGACTGATAATTGTTTGTACTGCTGTTACAAAGTAGGATCCTGCCACAATAGCGTCATTTGCTTTATGAGGGGATGATCCATGCCCTCCGCTTGCCTGAATCCGCAACTTAAAATAAGTACGCCCATTAAATGAATATCCACTATGATAGCCAACTGTTCCTGCTTTCGCCATTGGTAAAACATGAATGCCAAAGATTGCCTCTAACTCACCAAGTTTTCCAGAATCAATGATGCTTCTTGCACCACCAGGAGGTTGCTCTTCTGCATGTTGATGAATAATTTTAATGGTTCCTTTGATGTTATCCCTTAATTGGATGAGGCAGTCTGCCAAAATTAACATATACGCTGTATGGGCATCGTGTCCACACGCATGCATCACACCTTCATTGCTTGATTTAAACGAAAAAGCTGTTTCTTCTGTGATTGGCAACGCATCAAAATCAGCACGAAGGCCGATGGTTTTGCCTGGCAATTGACCTTTTAACGTTACAATGATTCCATATCCATTTCCGACGTTCGTTTCTGCTTCAACATTCTTTCCTTTATAAAAATCGGCAATATAGGCTGCTGTTCTTTCTTCTTTAAAAGAAAGTTCAGGATGCTCGTGTAAATGGCGACGGATTTCGATCATTTCATCTTTCCGTTCTTCCAGCATTTCCATTAATTCATTTCTCATCAAGTAAGACTCCTTTCAATTTTGGTTAAATGATTATGTCGTTTGTTCAGCTATTTAAGTAAATAGTGCATGTCATATTCTTTACTCTTTTTCATTAATTACAATTAAAATATTAGCATAAACGCTAAGTCTTGTTTTACTATAGAACCTATGATATATGGAAAATGAAAACGCCTAGTAATAAAATCAAGAGTACACACTGTTTCAAAAGTAACACTAAAAAATGACCACCAAATTGATGGTCATTTCAGTATTTAATAATAATATCGTTTTCCTGTCTTTTTCGCTCGCTAATTTCTTATATTAGCTCTTGGAGAACAGCATAAACTTCAGGAGCAACTTTATTGATGCGTGCTGGTTTCCACTCCTGATTTACCCACATATGCATTGTTGAACCTTTTGCAAGCAGCTCCCCGGAAGGTACAACTGTTTCTTTCCCTTCGCTTTGTTTGAATTCTGCTTCACTAATTTTTCTGGCTTCATATAAAAACTCCAAACGCACTGGAGAAGCGTTGGCTATTTTTGTATAAATAGCGATACAATCGTCAAAGTGGGCAGATTTTTTATAATTTACATTTACATCTATTACCGGGAGAAGAAGACCTAGGACTTCCATCTTTTTATAAGCAATCCCATAATGACGCATCCATTCGGTACGGCCAACTTCAAACCAGGTTACATAATTGCCATGATGTACGATACCCATTTGGTCCGTATCCTTATACTGGACACGCATCTTTTCCTGTTGCCAGGCTTCTGCCATTTGTTAATCCTCCCGTCATGAAAATTTTATCAATTGTTTCTTGATAGTTTTTCTTCTGCTACTTCCGTTAAACGGAATTTTTGCACTTTCCCTGTGCTCGTCATTGGCCACTCAGTAGAATCTATAAACCAAATATGACGAGGGATTTTAAAACGGGCAAGACGGGAAGAACACCAATCTATAATGTCCCTTCTTGTACAGGTTTCACCCTCTTTTAGCTCAATAAAACCAGCACCTATTTCTGTTGTTAAGGCATCTGGTACACCAATAACGTTTACTTGACTGACTGCTGGATGATGGGAGATTGCTATTTCCACCTCACGAGGGGATACCAATTCTCCTGATACCTTATACATTTCTTTACTTCTGCCAAGAACCTGCAGATAACCATTTTCGTCAATTCTTCCAACATCCCCTGTACGGAGCCATCCATCTTTATCAATTGCCTTTGCCGTTTCATCCTGTTTTTTATAATAGCCATGGGTAACCGTAGCACCCCTAACTGCAAGTTCTCCTACAGAACCAGCAAGCAAGTCTTCCCCGGTATCCCGATCAATCGTTTTATACTGAACTGCACTGCCATTAAATTCCGGAAGTCCACTGCTCCCATTGAGCTTCGGACGACCAACTCTTGATGAGATGCGTTCAAGCGAATCACCAATTTCCGTCGTGACCCCTGATGACGCCACCTCTGTTTGACCATATCCAGTAATTATTTCGGTTAAACCAAGTACGTCTATTGCCTTTTTCCATACAGGAACTGGAGCTGGCGCTGCACCACACCACATGGCAAAAAGATTGGATAAATCAAATTCGGAAACACGAGGGTGATTCAATAATGGGACCAATGTGGAAGGTACACACAGATAATCGTTTGCCTTGTATTTCTCCATTAACTGCAGTGATAAAAGCGGAGATGCCCCAAGTGCTGATATGAACGAACCACCGACAAAGGACATCGCAAAAATTGCTTCAATAATAGCAAAGCAATGATAAAATGGCAGAGGCGCAAACGTCACCCGTCCTTCTTCAATCGCCCTGCTCATACATGTACCATATCCAGAACGAAGAAGCATATCATCTGTAAGCATTACACCTTTTGGGCTCCCGGTAGAACCGGATGTATACATTATAATAGCAACTTCATCTGGATAACGGGACTCACCCCACCTTTGTTCCAATTCCTCATATGTAACGGATTCTGATCCTTTGATAAAATCATCCCATGTTAGAAAATGATTTTTGACGGAATCCTGTTTTTCATTTTCAAAGCAAATAACTTGCTTTAATTCACTATTTTCTTGAAAATCCGCTTCATCCAGTAATTCGGAAATCGCTTCACCATGTTGTTTATCCTTTATCATTTGCTCTAAAATTAAATACTGGGTATCTGACTGAGAAATTATATATCTCAATTCATCCTTCGTAAGCATCCCATTGATTGGAATAAATACTGCTCCAACTAGAGAAGAGGCAATCATCAATGATGGGAAGGTGGAATCATTATCCATTAAAATCGCCAAATGATCTCTTCGCTTCACCCCTAGTTTTATAAATGCCTTTGCATATTGAACTGCCCTGTCCCAGACTTCTCCATATGTAACTACTTCATTATTTATGTAGATATAAGGTCTATCTTTATATTGAATACATGCTTTTGAAAAGTGTCTTGCAATTGTATCCCGCGGCCATACCGGAAAACGTTCCTCTAGTGCCTTTCGTCTTACTGAAACACTCTGACTTAGAGTCGTTTGATTTGATATTGAAGACATTCATACTCCTCCTTCATGTTTTTATGAAAATATCACAAACTTTTAGAAGCAAACATCATTAGAAAACTTGGCTTATCGCCAAGTGCCTTAATATAGATAAGCCTCAGTTGCACTTATGCAGTAAGACAAAAGAGTTAGCCCTTCTTAAAAGCAATCACAGCATTATGACCGCCAAATCCGAAACCATTGGATAAAGCAATAGTAATGTTACCTTTCACAGCTTTATTTCCTACATAATCCAAGTCACATTCTGGATCTGGACTTTCCAGGTTAATTGTCGGCGGAAAAATATTTTCTGCCATACTTTTCAGTGTAATCACGGCCTCAATAGCTCCTGCTGCACCAAACAAGTGACCTGTCATGGATTTCGTAGAACTGACTTTGAGATGTTGCGCATGTTCCCCAAATGCTTCTTTAATCGCTTTTGTCTCGGAAATGTCACCCGCCGGAGTACTTGTCCCATGGGCATTGATATAGTCCACATCTTCCGGCTGAATCTGTGCCCGCTCGATTGCCAGCTTCATCGCTTTTACAGCCCCCTGATAATTCGGCGCTGTAATATGGTATGCATCTGTTGTACTTCCAAAACCGATAATTTCACCAAGTATAGGTGCACTACGATTCTTTGCATGTTCATATTCTTCCAAAAATAAAACACCTGCTCCCTCTGACATAACAAAGCCGTCACGGTTAAGGTCAAATGGACGAGAAGCCGTTTCAGGTGTATCATTTTTAGTTGACATTGCACGCATTTTTGAAAACCCGGCAAAATAAAGTGGTGTAATGGTAGCCTCTGCCCCACCTGCTAAAATTGCATCTGAATATCCATGAGCTATATTTAAATAAGCTTCTCCAATAGCATGATTGCTCGTCGCACAGGCAGAAACTGTTGCAAAACTAGGTCCACGAAACCCTGTCTTAATCGCAACTAATCCCGAAGCTATATTATTTATAGACGTTGGGATTAAGAATGGGGACACCCGTTTGGCTCCTTTTTCCAGCATTGTTTTATGATTATGTAATAGAGTTTGCAGACCTCCAGCACCGGAGCCAATATAAATTCCAACTCGATCCTTATCCACCGCATCCAAATTTATTTTTGACTGTTCTAATGCTTGCATTGCAGCAGCATACCCATATTGTGTGAACAAATCATACTGTTTTATTTCCTTAGATTCAAGGTACTTCTCCCCATGAAAATCATCTATGTAACCCGCAATTTTTGTGTTAATATCCTCATATTCCTCGGATTCCAGTCGCTTAACACCGGACTTTCCCTTCTTTATGTTATCCCAAAGGGTTTCTGTATCATTTCCCAATGGTGAAATAACACCCGTCCCTGTAATCACAACTCTACGTTTCAAGCTTATTCTTCCTTTCAACAATCTTTAAGATTAGTGCTCAATTTATACCTGTATTTTATCATAATTAGAATTATTATGTTAATTTGTTAAACGGCTTCCTGTACTTTTCTGAAATTCTTTTACTAAAAATAAATTGTCCCATCATCTACTTCCTGTAAATATACCAGTTGATCAATGAGACTTGATTTTCTCCTCTATCTTCATATATAATAAAGCAAAATTAATACACTTAGCGTTGACAAAGATAAAGTACAATTACCCGCTGGATTTTTAGAGAGCTTGTGGCTGGTGGAAACAAGTACCACGGTGAATTGGAATTGGACTTTCGAGCTAATTTAACAGTAAGTGATCCTGCACATGTAGGATAATCAGGGTGGCACCGCGGTTCATTCGTCCCTTTTCGATAGGGATAAATGGGCTTTTTTTAATGGAAAAAAATATATTGGAGTGTGGAAAATGAAAACAATATTTTCTGGAATTCAACCGAGTGGAACATTAACGATTGGTAATTATTTAGGTGCAATTCAGCAATTTGTAGAGTTTCAGGAGGATCACGATTGCTACTTTTGTATTGTGGATGAGCATGCAATAACCGTACCTCAGGATCGACTGAAGCTAAGACAAAACATTCGTTCACTAGCAGCTTTATACCTTGCAGCTGGAATTAATTCGGATAAATCAACCTTGTTTATTCAATCAGAAGTTCCAGCACATACACAGCTGGGCTGGATGCTGCAGTCCATCAGCTATATCGGTGAGCTGGAGCGGATGACACAGTTTAAAGATAAATCAGCAGGTAAAGAAACCGTTTCATCTTCATTACTAACATACCCTCCTCTTATGGCTGCGGATATTTTGTTATATAAGACAGATATTGTCCCTGTTGGTGATGATCAAAAACAGCATCTTGAGCTGACACGAAATCTGGCACAACGTTTCAATAATAAATTCAATGACATATTCACGATACCTGAAGTCCACATACCTAAAGTCGGGGCCCGCATTATGTCATTGCAGGAACCAACAAGTAAAATGAGTAAGTCAGATGAAAATGAAAAATCATTTATTTCCATGCTTGATGAACCGAAGAAAATTGAGAAAAAAATTAAAAGTGCTATCACTGACTCAGAGGGCATTGTGAAGTTTGATAAAGAAAATAAACCTGGCGTTTCTAACCTGATGACTATTTACGCTAGTTGTAGTGGTAAATCAGTAGAAGCTATCGAAGCTGCTTATGCAGGTAAAGGATATGGTGAATTTAAGCAGGACGTTGCGAATGCTATTGTGGATGTACTGAAACCTATTCAGGAGCGCTACAACGAGTTAATCAATTCAGAAGCATTGGATGAGATTTTAGATAAAGGGGCAGAAAAGGCTTCATTAACAGCTAATAAATCATTAGCAAAAGCTAAAAAAGCAATGGGATTAGGACGCGTGAAGAAAAAGCGTTAAATGGAGAGGGTGCTCCGATTTTATTTAATCGGAGCACCCCTTATTTTTCGTGAAAGGTGAACTTTATCGTTTTCTTGTCGAACTTTATCTATTCCGAGTTTAACTTCCATCAATTCTGAGGTGGCTTTATCGATTCTGTGTCGAACTTTATCGTTTCAGCTATATCCGCCGTGAATTCGACGAGCCCGCCAATGCTCTACTTCTGCTTCGATGTATTTTGCTCAGGCGCTTGTTCAAGCTCCCACATTCTTTCCAGAAATGGCTGTCCTTTAATCATCTTGCTGCACAATTCTTCATGCCCAATACTCCACCCTTGCTTAACACCCTCATAAAGTGCTTCCCACACTTTATCCTCGTTCATATACCGAATATAAGGGTATTTTTTCGGATCCCATTCGGTCAGCCAGTAGCGAAGCTCTTCCAGGTTATTTGCAGTTCTCAATTGATCAAGGGCAATCATCAACAATTGCTTGAGCTGCCTTTCTCTGCGTGTCAATCCATGAACAAGTTCTGGAGCCATCGAAAGCATATGATATTCTTTTTCGACGATTTCTCCTTCAAATTTAAACGATTCTGGTTTGGTGGTTTTAATCATATCAAACACAAGCTGCTCTTGACGTGGAATAAGTCTGCTTTTACGAATAGGTATCCGATAGCCTATTGAATCAAAAGCAATAATATCCTTGCCATCGGTAACAACACATGCGTAATCAAGTACCGTTCTCTCCTGGCCTTTGCGGACATAGGCACGTTTGTGAATCATATCAAGAAGTCCTTTAGGTAAATCATGCATGTCATTTTCTATGTAGTTATAAAGCACTTCAGATATGTATAGTAGTGGAACCTGATCTAACAGCTCTATCCCGTCTTCTTTTCGCCACTCATGAAAATAGCAAACACTATAGCCATTTTCTTCACCTTCAAACCAATTAACCCAAACATCGTGTAAATACAACATATACAACCCTCGCTTCTTTGCACTTTGTCTTTTTCTAAAATGAAATCATTTAAAATACATTATGACCATCATGCAAAAAAATATTCGATTTGCGAGAAGTTTACATATTGTGAGGGTATCGAAAAAGTGCAATTGCCATTAATATAAAGCCTATTGGTAAAAAATAACATTCCAACCGTCCTGTGATGAAAATTAAATAATCCCCCCAAGAAATCCCAGAAGGCAGGAAATTCATATATGCTATCGTTGTTACCCCACCTGTAACAGCCAGTCCAAAGCCTATCAAAAATAAAAAGACAGTCCCCATTTTTTCCACCACCCATGCTTGTCCAGTGCATTTATTTTATTTTATGCATGGGCAATGGAATACATGAATAGCTGTAAGCAGAGCGAAGTGATACAACTCTTGTACGACTATTCGCGGTCCGGCCACTCCACACGCTTCCCCCTGCCAAATCTCAGAAACTTGGCATTCGTTAAAGGTATTCTTATGAAATCGTAAATTGCTTTCTTAAAACCTCCAGTAAAAAGTATTTATAGTTTCTAAACCGCCATAAAAAAGGCTGACCTCCTCAGGCCAGCCTCTTGCTTAGACTAGTTAAACTTTTTAAAAATTAACGAAACATTATGTCCACCAAATCCAAGTGAATTACTCATCACGACGTTGACATCCTGTTTCCGAGATCCGTTGGTAACATAATCAAGATCACAATCCGGGTCTGGTGTTTCATAGTTCATTGTCCCAGGGATTTGACCGTCCGCAATCGATTTAATAGATATGACTGATTCAATACCACCAGCTGCACCTAACAAATGCCCTGTGACCCCTTTGGTCGACGATATTGGCAGTTTAGAAGCATATTCATCAAAAACCGTTTTGATTGCTACTGTTTCAAACTTATCATTAAGATGTGTACTTGTTCCATGTGCATTCACATAGTCGACATCTGAAGGGGAAATTCCTGCATCCTCAATTGCATGCTGCATGGCACGTGCAGCCCCTTCACCATTCTCTGCTGGAGCAGTAATGTGATACGCATCACCTGTTGCACCATAGCCAACAATCTCACCGTAAATGTGCGCACCACGCTCTTGTGCAGATTCTAGTGTTTCTAAAATTAGAATACCTGCTCCTTCACCCATTACAAATCCATCACGATCTAAATCAAATGGGCGGCTTGCTTTTTTTGGATCTTCATTTGTTGATAATGCTTTTGCCGAAGAAAAACCCGCAAATGCCATATTTGTAATCGGTGCTTCGGTTCCGCCTGCGATGATATAGTCAGCATCACCGCGCTCAATAGCCTTAAAGGCATCACCAATTGAATTTGCGCCTGATGCACATGCTGTTACAGTACATGAGTTAATTCCTTTTGCACCAAACTGGATTGATACTTGACCTGCTGCCATATCCGGAATCATCATTGGCACGAAGAAAGGACTCACACGACGATATCCTTTTTCCAAAAACTTCGTATGCTGATCTTCTAATGTTCCCATACCACCAATGCCAGACCCAATCCAAACTCCAACTCGATTAGCATTGTTTTCATCGATTGTAAGATTTGCATCGTCAATTGCCATTTTAGAAGCAGCCACAGCATATTGTGTAAACAAATCCATCTTTCTTGCATCTTTTTTCTCCATGAAAAGTGTTGGATCAAAATCCTTCACTTCTGCAGCTACATGTGCGGGAAAATCATCTTTATTAAGTCTAGTTATATAATCAATTCCAGAATTCCCTGCGACAACGTTATCCCACATTGTCTGTACATCATTTCCTACGGGGGAAACTGATCCGAGTCCTGTTATAACTACTCTTCTTTCCTCCATTGCGTATTCCTCCTATGACGTAAACTAAGTTATTTGCCCCAGCGAAGCGCAATAGCACCCCACGTTAATCCTCCGCCAAAGCCAACTAAAACGACTAAATCATCATCTTTTATCTTACCACTCTTTACACCTTCAGATAAAGCTATCGGAATAGAAGCAGACGAATTATTTCCATATCGTTTAATGGAAGTCGCCATTTTTTCTTCTGAAATTCCTAATTTTTCCCGGGCCGCTTCCATGATTCTAATATTCGCCTGGTGTGGTACTAAATAATCAACATCTTCTTTGTTGTATCCAGCTTGCTCAACGACATTTACCGACGAATCCGGCATTTGTCGCACAGCAAATTTAAATACTTCTCTACCATTCATCATAAGGTGATCCTCATCATTTTGGTATAATTCTTTTCCGCCTGAACCATCTGCTCCAAGTTCAAAGGACAGAATTCCTTTACCTTCTGAAACCGGTCCTACTACTGCCGCGCCAGCTCCATCACCAAAAAGCACACATGTATTACGGTCTGACCAATCGGTAATTTTAGATAGCTTTTCTGCACCAACTACTAAAATGTTTTTATAGGCATTTGTTTCGATAAACTGTTTAGCTGTAACTACCCCGTACATAAATCCTGAACAAGCTGCACTTATGTCCATTGCCGCAGCTTTACGTGCTCCTAATCTGTCCTGGATCATACATGATACTGATGGAAACGGTGTATCTGGTGTTACAGTAGCAACAAGTATTAAATCAATATCTTCTGCCTTTACATTTGACTCTTTCAATGCTTCCTGTGCTGCAAAAAAGGCCATATCTGAAGTATTTATATCATCACTTGCTATTCTGCGTTCTTCAATACCAGTTCTTGTTCTTATCCATTCATCGTTTGTGTCAACAATTTTTTCCATATCTTTATTCGTCACTACGTTGGTTGGGACGTAATGTCCAGTGCCTAAAAGACCAACATTCATATTTTCATCCCCTTATAACTAATGTTAATATCAAATCTTATGACTTGGTACTAATTTTAATGCATTCTTTCCCAATGTGCAAGAAAAAGAATTAATCTGACTCTTGTTCATTCGGTAATAATCCAGTTTCCTTATATTCCTCAACTGCTTCCTTCATCTTATCCTTAAATTCCTCAGGGACATCCGGGCTATATTTTCCCAAAGAGATAACTTCATCCTTAAAATCAAACGTTAACACCCCACCACGAAGCTCTCCCTCATCAAATTTTTCCGCAGTAAGAACATATAATTTTTCAACATGCTGGATTGTACTTGTCAAAACTGTATTTTCAGCGATATATGATTGATCTGAAACATATCCAATAGCATACAAGTCATCTTCACTTGCCTGTTTAATAATAGAAGCACTAAACATATCTCCAGTTGGATAGAATACATCCACATTTTTGTTCTGCATGTGTTCATACTTTTCCAATGCAAGTTGACTTTCATTCCAGTTGTTTACATAACTTAAGTGTACCTCAACTTCTTGGTTCTGGTATTTTGCCCCTTCATAAAAACCCTCTATCTCAGGCTGCCATTCAAACGCTCCAACAACCCCTACATTATCCGTTTCGGTCATCCTTGCTGCAATCATTCCACCAAAAAACCCCATGGCATGTGAGTTGAAATTCAGACTCGTCAAATCTTCATCAAACTGACCACCGTTAAAATAGACAAAATGAACATCTGGGTATGCTGTTGAAATATCTTTAAAGTGTTTCCCATATGTACTGCTATGTCCAAATATAAGATTTACCCCTTGATTAACCAGTTCATCAACTGCCTCGTTAACTTCCTGTTCGGTTTGAATACCTTCTTTGAAAAAAACATCAACATTAAACTCTTCCTCTATTTCAAGTAATCCTTGATACCCCTTTTTCCCCCATGGCTGATCGTGAATAGATGTTTCAACCAGCATTCCTGCCTTCTGCAATTTACCTTGATCAAAATAATTTGAACATCCCGATAAAATCATAAATATAATAGCTGTTAATATAACAATGGAAACTTTTTTCAACGCGCGCACTCCAATCCGGATTGATGATTGCTTGTCTGTATTTTAACCATAAACTACAACTTGAAAAATGCTAATTACCTGTTAATACTCAGGATATTAATAAACGTCTTCAAATTTCTCATAGTGCTTTATAACCATTTTTAGATTTTCTTCTATAGTTCTATTGTTTCGAATATAGACGGAATTTTCAAGTTTTATCTCCTCACTTTGTTTATTATTTATTGATTTAACTTCTAAGATTTCTGGTAATTGAGACGACTTTATCCACTGGGTAAGGCTTTTCATAAAGTCTCCTATATAAATTGCTTCATTCAAAAAAATATCCGAATCAAACGGTATAAATGAGTTATTATGATACATTCCATTAATTTTCATAGGCATCCATTCACCAAAAAGTATTGGAAGTTTAATTAAATGGCTTGTATTCTGTTGAAGTGTTAAATCAAGTTGATTTTCTGTGATTTTAATTGAACTATCGTACGTTGCATCCCTTTTATAAGAAAATATATGCTGGAATGATGAATTTCTTCCCACAAACATTGATAGGTGCTTTTTTTTATCTGAGGAGAGATCGTCAATTCCATCTACTTTATAACCATTTTCCAGTAAACAATTAACAATATGAAAACCAACCCATTGAAAACAGTTCTCTACTAAAAATAACATGAATATCCATCCTTCACTTTTATTCTTAACTAATAAATACTTTTATTTTTTATGTGGATTTGATAAACTATATGAGGAAAGTTTCACGAATCAGTACTTGTCGTAAATAAAAAAAGAGGTGTAAATTATGCGGTTTCTACTTCCATTAGTTTGGGCACTTTTAATTAGTGGTGTTATTTCATACGTTTTAAGTAGTATGGCTGGCAACCCATTCAATTTGATGAACACAGTTATACTTGCCGTAATCGTTACAATTGCTATCAGCATTTTGGGTGAAGGTGCTTTAAAAAGTGAAAGTGAACAATAATATAATTTAAAATTTATTAGAAAACTTGGCATTAACTAGGCTTTTATGGCGAGTGTCATAATTGTACTTAAGCAGTCATTTAAACTGTTGAAATGAACCCTTGCCTTCAAGGTGACGAATGGCAAGGGTTTTTGTTTTAATACCAGGGTAATACACTTAATGCAGTAAGTGCTGCCAAAGGTAAGATAAGTCGTCTGAATCTTCTTCTAGGATAACCGAACCCATAACCATAGCCATAACCGGGATACCCGACCCCATAACCATAGCCGGGATACCCGAAACCAAATTGGCGCTGTTGTTGGTCAGACGGGTATGCATTTGCATGCTGCTCATCTCCTTGCCCTATTGGAACTGCAACATATACATATTCATCATCAAGACCTGTTATGATGCCATCTACTTTTGTTCCATCATTCATTTCAACCAGTACATAAGAATGCATATGATTCTTACATAATTCATACATTTGTTGATAATTCTGATTCATATTTTCAACCTCCTCACCAACTAGACTATTCAATTGCCTATAGGTTGGTGACTTGTTATGGTTGAAAATCCATCTTCGTTTGGGGGAAACACAATGGAAGTAATTAATTCGCTTTGGGTATTAATAAAATATACTTTTTTAGGATTGATACAAGGTTTTACTGAGCCTATTCCGATTTCATCAAGCGGCCATCTTGTTATTTTACGCGAGCTATTTGGTGTAACCGAGGTAACAGGGCTATCGTTCGAAATACTGGTTAACTTTGGCTCACTTATTGCTGTCCTTGTTATTTATCGAAAAGATATATATCGGTTGGTTGAAAATGGGGTTCGGTATATTTCAACGAAGGATAACGCTGCAAAAAGTGATTTTCAATTTATCCTGTTTCTCATTATTGCAACGATTCCAACTGGTATTCTTGGTGTATTATTTGAAGATTATATTGAAGAAGAGTTAAGCACAGTATCCGTAATCGGTTATACACTACTTATAACTGGACTTGCTTTATGGATCATTCGCAATTTACGTGGCAATAAGAATGATGGTGATATAACCATAAAGGACGCAATTATTGTTGGTTTAGCTCAATCTGTTGCTCTAATACCAGGGATTAGCCGTTCAGGTGCAACGATTGTCGCAGCAATGCTTGTTGGCATGAAATCAGAAACAGCTTTACGTTTTTCATTCCTGCTTTATATTCCAGTAAGTTTAGGAATAACGGTTATGTCTGCCGGTGAAATTCTTGGAGATGATAACATAAGCGTACTAGCGATACCTTATATCCTGGCATTTGCAGCATCACTTGTTGCCTCCTATTATTCATTACGCTGGTTTATGAATGTAATGGCACGCGGAAACCTTAAATACTTCGCATTCTATTGCTTTATCGTAGGTATACTTGTCATTCTCTTCCTATAATTATGTTTTGCTGATCCCTCCAATTGGGTATTTAAACCCTATGGAGGGATTTTTATGGCTTTTATAAAAGATGAAAAAAATTTCCTGGATATCCATCTCGGTACCTATGAACTTTCATTTAACAAAAAATACCGACTGATATCTTTATTAAATGACTTCACACTTGGGCTTTGGTTTCTTATTGGAAGTGTGTTTTTTCTTTTTGAACCTTTAAAAACTGCAGGCGCCATTTTATTTATCGTGGGCAGTGCGCAACTACTCGCCCGACCTGTTATAAAATTAATACACGCCTTTCAATTCTCCAATAAAAGAAAAAACTTCTAGCCAAATACCTGCTAGAAGTTTTTGCAGTTTAGTTAGCTTGTTTTTTCTTTTTCCGCATTGCTTTTGGAATATAAACGCAATATGGTTCACTCTCCATGTAATCACCGGTTACGTTATATGCCCTTGATCTTGATCCACCGCATACATGCCGGAATTCACATACTCCACATTTCCCCTTATATTTATCGGGATTACGCAAGTTTTGGAACACTTCTGATTCACGGTAAATCGTTGCAAGTGGTGTCTCGCGTACATTTCCTGCTTTTATCGGTAACAGTCCACTTGGAAAAACATCACCGGTATGTGAAATAAACACAAAGCCGTTGCCATCATTGACCCCTTTAGGTGCACGACCGAGCCCATCAATTTGACCTGTCTTGCCGCTCATTAGTGCGTCTTCATAACGAATCGCATCATCATGATCTTTATTCTCGCGCATTTTTCCTTGAATAACAACACGGCGATAATGCTGTGCTGCGGTTGTTTTTATATCGTATGGAACACGTCTTGACAGTTTATATAGCCAGCGTAATACTTTCTCATGTTCAGCAGGTGAAATCATATCACTTTCTTTTCCACGACCAGTTGGCACAAGGAAAAACACACTCCAAAGCACACAACCTAATTTCTCCACCATTTCAGCCATTTCATCCAGATAGTCGACATTATATCTTGAAATCACTGTATTTATCTGGAGGGGCATTTCCAGCTCATGTAAATAATTTATCGCATTCATTGTTAAATCAAACGAACCTGACGTACCACGGAAATGATCATGAACCTCTGCAGAGTGTCCATCGATGGAAAATGCCCATCTTGCTAGCCCAACATTCTTCGCCTTTTCCATTGCTTCTTTCGTTACATTCGGTGTTGCAGAAGGTGTCATCGATACACGTACACCTTTTTTCACCGCGTATTCAGCTATATCAAAGACATCCGGACGCATTAATGGGTCACCGCCTGTAAAAACAAGCATCGGATTATTCATTTCATATATATCATCAATTAATTTTTTTCCCTCTTCAAATGATAATTCTAATGGGTGCCGATGGTATTGTGCTTCTGCCCTGCAATGCAGACATTTCAATTCACAGGCACGTGTCAATTCCCAAATAACGATAAACGGGTTTTCATTATAATCTTGTGGAAACATGCTACCCCTCCTAAATTAGTTGCTGCATCTAGCTTACCTATTTCCCTTGTGACCAGATGTGACATTTCTCACTAATATGTAAATGTCATAAAATCGCCAAGTTTTAATGCGAAAACTTAAAAAGGATATTAATACCTTCTTAACTGCAAATTAAAACCCTTGGATTAACCACCAAGGGCTTAACAATTTTACTGTTTACCTATTGCTACACGCCACAGAGATGGACCTTCTTCTAAGTACTCCCATGAGAATGTATCTTCACGTTCAATCATAAACTGATAATGAAGCGGTTTTGGATTATGATCATTGGAAAGCTCCATAAACTCTCCTGATTTCAGCTCATCAAATACCTCAAATATTTTTTGATGCCTAAACCTTGGCTCTATTTCCGGTGCATGAATTTTCACTGCAAACTGAGTATCATTCATTGCTTTTCCCTCCAAATTAAGATTTGATAACCTTTAACCAACTTCATCATAAACGCAAATTCTATTCTTAGTTGTGAGTGAGAACACACCTTGACATGATATTTATCACGCTGACAAATAATTTTCACACTTATTGGTTATAGGAATCTATATAAAGTGATAAAATGTAATTGGACTAATACTAAAATAAAGTGCTGTTGTTTATTATTGAAGAAGGGAGTATGAAATTGAATACACATACAATTCAAGAATTATTACAAAAGGTTCCATTGTTTAAAGATTTGACTGACTATGAAATGGAGCCAATTGTTGAACTAGCTAAACACCGCATGTACCGTCATGGCACACATATATTTATGCAAGGCGATCCATTGACAAACGTCTACTTTATTCATCAAGGAAAAGTCAAAATTTACAAAACTGACATTCATGGGAAAGAACAGATTGTTAACGTTCTGCAACCTGGCGATATGTTTCCGCACCAAGGTTTTTTTAGACAAGGTGATTGCCCGGCACACTCCGAAGTACTGGAAGATGCTATACTAATTTATATTCCTATTAAGAACTTCGAGAACTTCCTAATTACCCATCCTGAAATTTGTATTAAACTTTTCCGTGTTTTAGGCGACAAAATTATGGACCTACATAATAGATTAGAAGAAAAAATTCTACATAACACATATGAACAGATTATTATGCTACTTTTAAGACTTGCCAAAGACTATGGAAAAGAAACCAAGGATGAAATGATTAAAATAACAACACATTTCACAAACCGTGAACTTGCCAACATGATAGGTTCCAGTCGTGAGACCGTCAGCCGTACGCTCACACAGTTAAAAAAACAAAATCTAATAGTTTCCGATAAGTCAGGATCGTTCATTCTAGATACTGATGCATTAGAAGAAGAACTGTTTTAACCAAAGAGAAAAATCACCCCAAAATTAGGGGTGATTTTTTGTTTCATTGTTCTGTTGATGTTCTCGCTCTTCTGTTGATGTTCCCTGCTCTTCTGTCGATGTTCGCCCTCTTCTGTCGATGTTCTCGCTCTCCTCTAATAAAATTATCAAAACGTGATACAAGTCACTACTTTTTTAATTGAAAATCATTATCATGATATTAGATTCAGAATAAAATATGAGGTGATTTCATGAAAGCAGATGTAAAATTTGTTGAGCTCGATGTCCGTGAAGACTTGCGCATGAAGAAGGAGCCTTTTGATAAAATCATGGGAGCTGTCAAGGAGGTAAACGATGGTGAATCATTTATCCTGCACGCACCGTTCAACCCGGTTCCGCTGCATGCAATATTGAGACGTAAAGGATTTGAACGCATCGTTGAAAAAATAGAGTCAAAACATTGGAAAGTAACCTATACAAAAAAGGTGGCTGTCGTAAAATGATTATTGATAATCGTGGTCTTGAACCACCTCAACCTATGATGCGTACTCTAAAGACACTGGATAAAATGGAATACGGTACGTCATTTTCAATCATTAATGACCGGCGCCCGTTATTTTTATATGAAGAATTGAACGATCGAGGTTACCAGCACGATACAGAAGAACAAGAGGATGGAAGCTTTAAAATTACAATAACGAAATCTGGTGAATAACATGATGGCTGGCGGAAGCCTTAATTCAGACACAAATATAAAATTGCCACTAGCCTTTATCCTATATGCACTAGCGGCACTGGTTATTTCACAAATAGTTCTTTTTTTAAATAATGATGTACTTGCAGCGGGACAGTTCAGGATCCCAGACATTTGGATGGGAGCACACTTTTTGCTGTTAGGGTATGCGGTAATGATTGCAATGGGAGCGATGTATCAGCTCGTTCCTGTTGCCTTCTTAACACCAATCTGGAATCAAACGTTTGGCTTTATTCAGTTTCTAGTAACTGCAATTGGTGTAACAGCTTTTTCCATATTACTTGGGGTAATGCCTGAATTCGCATTATACGGTGGGATAGTTGCCATCATCGGAATTATGATGTTTATTATTCAAATGGTGAATACCATCTTTAAGCAAAAGAAAAAGAACACTATGACACTATTTGTAATTGGGGCAATTACAAGCTTTTTCCTTACAATTGTCGCTGGCTTTCTACTGGCATGGAACGTCTCAATTGGCAGTATCGGCAGTCATGGGACAATTTTATCGTCTCACATTGTCCTTGGAGTTTCTGGATGGTTCACATTATTGATCTTTGGATTTTCCTATAAGCTTGTTCCAATGTTCAGTTTGTCACATGGTTATTCGATGAAATGGGCGAAACCCGCATTCATCACATATATTGCAGGCCTAATAAGTTTAATTAGTTCATTCTGGATAGAAAATACACTTGTCCAATCAACTGGCTGGTTTTTACTTTTAGCAGGATTTTTCTTTTTTGTTCTTGATATAAGAGAAATTTTAGCAAAACGGCTGAAGAAAAAATTAGATAAGCCTTTTTCATTTTCTGTTTTAGCTATTTTCAATGGATTGGGTGTTCATATGCTAGCCTTCGTGTTCAGTGTTAGTGGTATTCGTGAATCTGCTGTTTGGGGATGGCTGATATTTTTATATGTTATGAGCTGGATAATCTTTAGTATCCTGGGCTATCTGTATAAAATCGTCCCATTTCTGTGGTGGACACATAAATACGCAGACAAAATCGGTAAAGAAAAGGTACCTACACTGAAAGAAATGATTAATGAAAAACACGCTGTCATTCTGTTTACGTTATTTGTCATCAGCGTCTTTGGCCTAACCGGAAGCGGCTTATTGTATATCGAATTTTTCGTATTTATATTTCAGGGACTACTTGCGTTTACATCCTTGCTATACGCTTTATCAATTATTCAAGTTTTAATTAAGTGAAATGGAAGGAGACTTTCTTTATGTCATTGGATAAAAGAGTTGGAGCTACTTTATTCGAAGTAATTGACCCAGAGCTTGGCGTTAATATAATGGATCTTGGACTTATATATGGAATCGAAGTTGACTTTGATGACAATATTAGAATTGTAATGACATTGACAACTCCTGGCTGCCCAATGCATGACAGCATTAAATCGGGTGTTCTGCACCGTGTCAGTCAAGTTGAGGGTGTTGGTGAAATAAAAATTGATCTTGTATGGGAACCGGCATGGACCCCAGTGAAAATGAGTGATCGTGCTAAGGAAATGCTTGGAATGCGCTAATTAATCTGTTGAAAGTATCGAACGGCTACTTAGATTGTGCCGAACGATACTTTTTTAATTTTTACTAACAGGTAATTCATTGTATTTACCCTCCACTAACCGGTGGGATAAACGCTACAACATCACCCTTCTTTAAGGTTGCATCCGCTTGCGCATATTCTTGATTTACTGCAACCATTGCATTGCTCAGATTATCCAAATTGTACGTTGATAAAAGGTTGTTTTTCAATTCAGTCACGGTAATTCCATCCGCTTCAACAGAGACTTTCTCGTTACCTACAATCTCCTGTAATTCGGCAAAAAATAATACATCAATCATTTCGCAAATCCTCCTCGGAAGGTATATAGGTCGTTTGTTCCTTCTGATCACCTATCCATTTTGTACCGTCTTCCCAATGCTCTTTTTTCCAAATGGGGACAATTTCTTTAATTCTTTCAATTGCGTACCTGCTTGCTTCAAAAGAATCATTTCGATGCGGTGTAGAAACAGCAATCACTACCGCTATATCTGATATGTCCAAGTGGCCAACCCTGTGAACAATCGCTGTCTCAGCATCGTTCCACTTATCATTAATTTCTTCACCAATTTGGGACAATTTCTTTTCGGCCATTTCCTTATATGCCTGATACTCCAAGTATAACGTCCTTTTTCCTTTGGTGAACTCACGAACTGTACCAATAAACGTATTAACTGCCCCTGCTTCGGCCCGGACTACTTTATCAATGCATTCATTAATTTGAATCGGCTTATCTGTAATCCAAAAATTGTTATTCATCTTAACACCTTCTTACGTATTCAGCTAGTTGAACTATGTTTTCATCAATATTATTTATACTAAATGTGGGGAGTCCACTATTTTTAAATAAACCCTCATCCCATGTTCCTATTGCAATTATATTGGATAATCCCTTTAAAAGCGAAAAATCCTGCTCATTTTTCACCATTACTATCTTCGGATATGAAGCATTTTTATATCCTTCAACTAATAGTAAATCAATCGAAAAATTGTTATACATCTGAATGAGCTCATCCAGCTCCATCTTCATATGGAAAGTCAATTGGGTTATAGTCTCACCCTGGACACCACTTACGAGTGAACCAGATTCAATATGCATCGTACTATCCGTATTCTCCACTATATCTGGCTCGCCACCGTGTCCATGATGTTTTAGTGTACCAACTTTCATATCACTTGATGAAAAGTAACGAATCAAATTATTCATTACCGTAGTTTTCCCCGAATTTTTATAACCAACTATCTGACAAATTTGCATACTTTTACCTCATTTTATAGAAGGATCTTTTTGTAAATTTTGTTGCTTTATTAATCTTCGCAGTTAATATAAACTGCGATATAGCTTAAGGTAACCAATTCGTAGTATTTAGTGTGGCACACTGACCACGCGGAATATCCTTCCGCGGCCTCACCACGAGCCTCCGACGCATAGGACGTGCTAGTGTAAATGCATAGTCGTGGCGTACTTAGTCTGTCTCGCTCACAAAGAATGCTCCCTTTTGGGGCTATTAGGATCGCTGTCCCACAGGAATATCGCAAATTCCAACTGCTGGTATTATGGTTTGAATATTCTTGATATTATCCATCATAATATGCATTTTATTTGTCAAGATAAAGTGAGTAGAATCCAGCGGAGGAAATACATGGAGACTCCAGCGGGAACAGCAACAGCTGAAGCGTTGCCCTAAGGTGCGCGTAGTGTATTTCCGAAGCGGTGTATAGCATTTCAGTAATTATCCACATTCCCACCCATCACAGTCTTTAGCTTTTTGACAGTTATAAAAGCAATACTGCTTAAATGCACCTATATAAAAAAAGGCCGATTCATTTCGTATGAACCAACCTCGTATTTAATAAATCAATCTGGAACTCCAAGTGCAATTTTGGCATAACGTGACATTTTATCTTTGCCCCATGGGGGATTCCATACGATATTAACGTTAATTTCTTTAACCTCAGGTATATCTGATAGTGCATGTTTTACATCCTGTTCGATATGTGCAGCTAATGGACAACCCATTGCTGTTAATGTCATTGTAACATCACAGATACCTTCTTCATTTAAATCAACGTCATATATTAGCCCAAGATTAACTATGTCAATACCTAGCTCAGGGTCAATTACATTCTCAAGTGCGCCCATCATATTTTCCTTCAGAGCTTCATCCATAACCATTACCTCCTTCATTATACTACCTTTATTTAAACATATTTTTAGTAATTTTTAAATGATATAACTCACACTATAGATGTTTTTCAAACCATTTTACTGTTTCGAGTATTGCATAACGGCTTACTTTATGGCCAGTATTTGTTTCTTTCAAGAATTGAATTTTCCCCTGGTCAGAATAATGCTGCTTTGCATCTTCAAAAAACGTATATGAATGATCAAATGGCACAACAGAATCGTTTTCCCCATGCCAAAATAGCAATGGGCGCTCCTGAAGCTTCTCCACATGATTCGATAAATCATAATGCTGCAACTGTTCATACAGCTGATCAATCATTTCGTCTGTCACTGGTAAATCACCCATTTTTTTAAAGCTGTTTACTAACGTTTTTGCATAAGTTGTTATTTTTGGTGATCCCATTAATACGCCAGCAACTTTAACCCAAGGAAATTGTGTTAAAGCAGCGGCAGTTGTAATTCCTCCCATACTTGTGCCAGCAATTCCAAACCGATCATCCAAAATTAAATTTTCTTCATCTAATGCACCCTTGATAAATTTTAATTCGTTTACATTTTGCATTACGATATCCCAAAAGGAGATTTGCTTTTTATTTGTGGAAATCTCTGCCTCGCGTTCCCCATGGTACATGCTGTCTGGAAGAATAACGCGATATCCTTTTTCTGCTTGCAAGTAGGCTAAAGGAAGATTATGTTCTTTTGCACTGGTAAATCCGTGGAAATATGTAAGTGTTGGTAATGGTTCCTTTTCCTTTGCTGAATCAACAATGATTAAACACGGAATGGATTTGATTTGTTTGTGAAATATCCCAATCATTCTCAGGACCCTCTCATATAATATTATTTACTGAACATCATATTATTAAATTTGTGTAAATTGCAAGCGACAAGTAATATAATCCTTTACATATATGGAAATGACTTATAAACTAAACTAATATGAGGTGAAAACTTATGAAAAATAAACGGCACTTAATTGCGTTAGACTTAGATGGAACGCTTCTGACAGATAATAAAGAAATTAGTATCCGTAATCAGCAAACGCTTCAACAGGCAAAAAATGATGGGCATATTGTGGTTATAGCAACCGGCAGACCACACCGTGCAAGTATTAATTATTACCATGCGCTCGGTATGGATACGCCAATGGTTAATTTCAATGGTGCATTAATCCACCATCCAACAGATCATAAGTGGGATGCATTGCATAGTCCAATGCCAATCAGAACAGCGCATAAAATCATTGATGCATGCCATGATTTGAACGTTAATAACGTTTTAGCCGAAGTTATGGATACTGTCTATCTTGATCAATACGACGAAAAAATTATCGACATTTTTCAAACAACTCAACAGGATCCACCTTTTACAATTGGCAGTATTAAAAATGAGCTGAAAGAAGATCCAACATCCTTGCTAATTCACCCAAAGGAAGAACATATTCATAAATTAAGAAGCCATTTAGATGATTATCATGCCGAACTTATCGAGCACCGTAAATGGGGTGCGCCATGGAACATAATTGAAATTGTCCGAAAAGGTATGAATAAAGCAGTAGGACTTCAAAAAATTGCACATTATTATCATATCCCGCAAGAGCAAATTATTGCTTTTGGTGATGAAGATAATGACTTGGAAATGATTGACTATGCAGGTGTAGGTGTCGCAATGGGAAATGCAATAGATGAATTAAAATCTATTTCAAAACATGTAACAGCCACTAATGAACAAGATGGCATTGGTGTTTTTCTTGAGGATTATTTAAAGCTTCAGTTACAGAAGCCCTCTAAAAATTTCCTTTAATATAAAACAAATATTGAACCATACTAGTAGTGAGCGCATCAAAGCGTTCACTACTTTTTTGTTGACTTCCGGAATAGATAAACTTTACCAATCACTTTTCGCAAGTGTTTGCAACTGTTTTTCTAAGGAGGAATCACCGATGGGGAAACGTAACAAATCAAGGCGATTCAGTCAACACAGTGCTGATTCTGTTAAAAAACATGATGAACGATTTCCTTACCGATCACGATTCAGCGATGTTGAACGGAAACGTGAGGAAGCGGACAGCCACACAGTAGGAGGGTTTTAGATGGAAAATAATTTATTTCAACAAGCTAAAACTGCCGTTAACCGCATAACGAATGCTCAAGGAGGAGCAGCAAACCAAAAGGATAAACAGGCTGCACAAAACGCCATACAGTCAGCTAAAGCCGAAAGTTCTCCTGAAGAGCAACAGCAACTACAGCAACTTGAGCAGCAATTACGTCAACACAACCAATTAAGTTAACCTCCATTAAATGTGCGTTACTGATTTTCAAATCATTTTTCTGATGACAAGGGATTATAACGTGCAAAATAAACACCCTTACCACATTTTAATGGTAAGGGTGTTTTCCTTTTGTCCCGATTGATTTTCTGCTAAAATAAAATTAAGTAGGTATTATCTAGGGAGGTAATTAACAATGGGAGTTAGAGCTGAAGCTACACCTAATCCAAATGCACTAAAATTTACAACGGACAAACTTATATTTCAAGGAGACAGTAGTATTTCTGTAATGCCTGGAGATACAAGTGAGCATGAGATACTAAATGATATGATGAAACTTGACGGTGTTGATAATGTTTTTGGATACCAAAACTTTATTACGATAAATAAAATGTTTGATGCAGAATGGGATCAACTTGAAACAAAAGTTAAAGAAGTATTTGAAAAACACGGATATTAAATTACATAAGTAATATGTAAACAAAGAGAGGTACAAATCAAAATTATGATATGTACCTCTAATTTTTTACTGATTTTGTAGATTTCTTAAATCGACTGGAAGA
Source organism: Virgibacillus salinus (assembly GCF_900102415.1). Classification (NCBI taxonomy): domain Bacteria; kingdom Bacillati; phylum Bacillota; class Bacilli; order Caryophanales; family Bacillaceae; genus Virgibacillus; species Virgibacillus salinus. The sequence goes on along the minus strand of NZ_FNKD01000003.1, from coordinate 408,179 downwards.
TAATTTTTATTTACCATTGTTCCATCTTCTTTTTTATCATACAACGTAATAACTGGCATTACTTGTGCTTCTCTTACCTTTTGGGTAAGTTCTAATTCAAGCTGAAAACTACCCCAGCCTTGATCATTTTTTTCTAGGTCAACAGCAGTTTCCTTCACGATTACTGAATCCCCCTGCTCAAATTTATAGAAGAATGTATTGTCCATAGCTTTGGCTTCACCCGAAACCCTAATAGTACTTTCTTGAATATTCATTTCAACATTCCTAAATTGAACCGCTGCACTTCCCTCTGTTTCTGCACTCTTCTCACCGTTTGATTCTGAGTCATTCTCTTCTTCGCTATTCTCATTAGCAGATTCGGAGCTAGTTCCTTCTTCACTGCTGCAAGCCGCCACCAGAGCAAATGCGCAGAGTAATGTGATGATAAACTTTTTCATTTTTAACTACCCCTTGTAATGTACCGTTTTAATTGTCACGTCTGAAGAAACCAAATATGCCTGTTGTTTGAACTATATTAGTAAATGCATTCGGATCAACTTCACCAATTATTCGTTCCAGATCATATAACTCATACCGCGTTACAACAAGGTACATCATATTTTTGTCTTCTTTCGTGTATGCCCCTTTAGCTGGAATTATTGTAATTCCACGGACCATAGTATCATGTATCGCTTTTTGCAATTCATCTGCCTTAAGTGTAATAATCATTGCTGTCACTTTCTCATGACGGGTATGGATCGCATCAATTACACGTGTTGTAACATAGAGTGTTAACAATGTATAAAGTGCGTTTTCAGGTTCATAAAGGAACCCAGCCATTGCGATGATTATTCCATTTAACAACAGAAAATAAGTTCCGATTGGTCTATCTTTCATACGGGATAAAACCATCGCTACAATGTCCATACCACCTGTGGAAGCACCAAGCTTTAATGTAATTCCAACACCTGTTCCAGCTAAAACCCCGCCGAAAACAGCATTAAGTATAATATCTTCTGAAAAAATTACAATAGGCAACAGCTCTAAAAATACTGTCGTAAAAACAACAGAAATAACACTATATACGGTAAATCCTTTACCAACTTTATACCAGCCTAATATGGCAACTGGAATATTTAATATGAATAATAGAATACCTGTACTAACACCGATTCCCAGGAAATCATTGAATACACTGGAAATAAGCTGTGCAACACCTGTAAAGCCACTTGCGTAAACATTTGCTCCAATTAAGAAGAAGTTTAGTGACATAGCATTCAGCATTGCTCCGAATATTACAATTATAATACGTCTTGCTTCAAATAAAAACATAGCTACCTCCCTCTTGTGAGCTTCGATTAATTTTATCATTATTTTTACATTTCTTACAAATATACTTTGACTATCTTTCCATATAGTTTTAAACTTAAGTATATACAAGTACTTTATATGAATGAAGGTGATTATAATGAGTATTAAAATTCTAGCAGACTCAGCATGTGATCTCTCAAAAGAACATTATAACGAATATGACATCGAAATGGTATCATTAACGGTCCATTTAGACGAGAATGAATTTGCAGATGGTAGAGAAATAAAGCCTAAAGCAATCTATGATGCTATGCGAGAAGAAAAGAGTCCCAAGACATCTCAAGTTGCTCCACAATCCTTTAAAACTATTTTCACATCGTATGCAGAATCAAATCAGCCATTAATCTACCTGGCATTATCATCAGAGTTATCCGGTACATACCAAACAGCAAAGATGATGGAACAGGAAGTTAAAGAAACATACCCTGACGCATCTATTCATGTTATTGATACGAAATGTGTATCAATCGGACTTGGACTAATCGTCCTCCGTGCTGCCGAACTTGCTAAAGATGGCGCAAGTGTTGATGAAATCATCGAAACAGCTACATATCATGCAGAACATATGGAACATATTTTTACTGTTGATGATTTGGAATACCTCTATCGTGGTGGTCGTGTAAGTAAGACAGCGGCATTTGTTGGTACGCTCCTAAAAATAAAACCAATTCTGCATGTCGAGAACGGAAAGCTTGTCCCTCTCGAAAAAATAAGAGGCTCAAAAAAGTTATTAAACCGTATGCTTGAAATTATGGAGGAACGCGGAACTGACTTCACAAACCAAACGATTGGCATCAGTCATGGCGACGACTTGGAGACAGCCGAAAAATATGCTGAAATGTTTAAAGATAAATTTGGCGCTCACGATATTGTAATTGAAATGGTCGGTTCAGCTATTGGATCTCACGCGGGACCAGGAACGATCGCAATTTTCTTCTTAAATAAAGAATATAAGTAATTATAGATACTGATCCAATTAGTCTGGGTCAGTATTTTTTGTAATAATCTTGTAACATTATTCCCCTTCTGTCGTCTAACAAATTAAAGACGCAAAAAAATATAGAGGTGACTAAATTATGAAAAAGAAAATCTGGTGGATAATTGGAACAAGTTTTATTGTTATTATTTCAGTGGCGTTTATCTTCTTTTCCAACACAATAACAGCAAACATTCCTTCCAAATCAAGTTACGCACCTACATTCAAAGATTGGACTATTCATTTTTCCAAAAAGATGAATCCCGATACGTTTACAAGCGAAACTGTAACAGTCAAGAACAACAACAACGAACAAGTTGATGTTTCATTTAAATGGAATGAAGATAATACGGTATTGACACTACAAGCACCTAATGACGGGTATAACATTGACCATACGTATATGATAACCGTTTCTGCTGAAGTTGAAACAGTTGCAGGTAGTCAATTGGACAATACATTTACGCACTCTTTCACAGCTGTAGCAAGAATACCAAACATAAAAGACAATGAACAACTAATGACATTACTTAACGAACGAATGGAACAACGAAAAGAAATGACTGTACAGCAAAATGATAGCTCAACAGAAGAAAGTTCTAGTGGTGATGCAGCAATGGACACAGCAAGCAGTGGTGAAAAAGCCTCTACAACAAATGTTCAAGTTGATGGTATTGATGAAGGTGATATTATCAAAACCGATGGCGAATTTGTGTATTTTGCTAGAGAATCTGACGTTGTGATAACCAATGCTAATAAAGATAATAGTAACGTATTAAGCACGATTTCCCAGGAAAGCTTTCGTCCAGCTGAACTTTATTTACACAAAGATAAACTGATCATGATTGGACATAAATCGGAGCCTATCCGAGAACAACAATCAGCCAAATCTGGTAGCGTAGAACGCTTTCCTCTGCACCGTATGCAAACTTCAGTGCTAATTTACGATGTTTCTGACAAAAACAACCCAAAGGAAGTTCGGGAAATATCATTTGAAGGATCTCTTACAGCTTCGCGATTGATGGATGGACATATGTATTTAATTGCAAATCAGCATCCCCCATATCGTATTCTTGAAGAGGAGTCTATAGATACTGATGTAAGACCATTTGTTAAGGATACTGCTGTTAGTAACGAAGTAAAGCCATTGGATTATGATTCCATGTACTTTTTCCCTGAAAGTGAGGATGAGAATTTCTTGCTGTTAGGTTCAATTGACTTAGACAATATGGATAAAAAAATATCTATGGAATCCTACCTTGGTGCCTCCAATCAAATGTATATGTCCAAAGAAAATATCTATATTGCAGTAAATAAATATAATTACCAGGAAAAAGATGAAAACGATGCTGGTGAAAGTACAACTGATATTGCTATTGCAAGACCGCCGGCAAATACAGAAATCAATCAATTTAAAATCGATAGCGGAAAAATAACGTATAATGCTTCTACGGTTGTTAATGGTACACTAATTAATCAGTTTGCCATGGATGAACGTAACAAAACATTTCGTGTGGCAACAACAAAGGGAGATATGTGGAATGAAAAAGAACCTTCTACCAATAACCTGTATACATTCGATTTACAGATGAACCCGATTGGAAAACTAGAAGGTTTAGCCAAGGACGAACGAATCTATAGCGTCAGATTCATGGAAGAAGTTGCGTACATGGTAACATTTAAACAGGTTGATCCACTTTTTGTTATCGATTTAAAGAATCCAGAAAAACCTGCTGTTCTCGGCAAATTAAAGATCCCTGGATTCAGCAACTACTTGCACCCCTTAGATGATAACCATGTAATTGGTTTCGGTCAAAACACAAAGTTAGTTGAAACCAAGGATGAACGTGAGCCGCGAGTCAGAATTAACGGACTGAAAATATCAGTATTTGATGTGGCTGATCCAACAAATCCAAAAGAGGAATTTAGTGAGATTATCGGTCAGGGACACTCCTATACGGAACTCAACCATAATCATAATGCTTTATACAAGCATCCAGAGGATAATATTTTTGGCTTCCCAGCAACATTGTTTGAAACTAAAACAGTTCATAAAGGTGATGCAACGTATGAAGAACAGTCACTAGTTTACGAAGGTGCCTTTTTATACAACATTACACCTGAAAATGGAATTAATGTAAAAGATACCATTACACATCAGCAGAAAATGGAACAAATGCAGCATCCAAAATGGGAATCTGAAATCAAACGGATGGTATCTGTTGGGAACACATTATACACATTCTCCCTAAGCCAAATGAAAGTTTATGATATGTCAGAAGAGTATGTTACACAAACAGTCGAATTACCAGAACTGAAAGAAAGATATTAACAATTAGTAACGATATTTGGGGCTCCCTTTAATTTAGGGCGCCCTTTTTGTTTAACCTCCTTCCTGTCTTTAGCAAAACCGCTTAAATTTTCCTATTTTGTAGTTGATATAAAATGCGACATAGATACGATTAGAAGTATTTAGTGAGAATCTCTAACCACGCAGCTTGAATATACTCGCTTTCCGTGGGCTTACCACGAGCCCGCGGAAAGCGTAGTGTATTTCCGAAGCGTCATAATAGCACTCAAATTTTTTAAAAAGTACGTCGCATTTTATATCAAATATGTACCGTTAATCCTAAGCCAACTCAAGTAGTGTATCTTCAGGCTTTCTTATTCCCTCAAAGTTTATGCGTTCATTTTACGCTGCGCAAGTTGAGTTAATTAGCATTATACAAAAGCCTCCAGCATATATTTCTGATAGGACAACCTTAAGCGAAATCTTTTGATGGAGGGTTTATATGAGTATGAGTATATTTGAACTAATAACGATTTTTGAAACGGATCGAAATCAGCCACCTGAATCAATTAACGCTCTTTTGGATTTCTATCAGCAAAAATACATCAACTGTGAAATTGACATAAATGAGTATCGAAAAATCTATTACTATTTGCATAGACAAGGCGCTATCTCAGCTCATGAGTATGCTTAATAGAAACAATTAGTCCTCCAGAAGAGGGATTTTTTATGATTTAAATTATTAATCTCGGGGAATGGATAAAACATCAATTAACATTCCAGGAGGAGATAATATGGATAAAAATAATAAAAGGAAAACACCACCACCCCAACATCAATCTAAGCAACCTGGCGTGGAGTCGAAAATGCATCCTGAGCCGGAATATATTAGTAAAGACTATAAACCGAGCAACAAATTAAAAAGCAAAGTTGCCATTGTTACTGGTGGTGACAGTGGAATTGGACGCGCAATCAGTATTCATTTTGCAAAAGAAGGTGCAGACATCGCGATAGTCTATCTTAATGAACATGAAGACGCAAAAGAAACACAGCGATTAGTTGAACTGGAAGGTCAGAAATGCTTGTTGATTAATGGTGATATTGGCAACCAGCCATTTTGCGAAGCGGCAGTCACAGAAGTACTTGAGACGTTTTCAAAAATAGATATTCTTGTAAACAATGCAGCTGAACAACATCCGCAAGATGCATTCTCAAACATCTCAAGTGAACAGCTTGAACAAACGTTTCGAACAAATGTTTTCGGAACATTTTATATGACGAAAGCAGCATTACAAAATATGCGTCAAGGTAGTATAATTATCAACACTTCATCGATCACAGCCTATCAAGGAAGTGAAGATCTTATTGATTATTCAGCTACAAAAGGCGCTATTACTTCATTTACGCGCTCATTGTCACAATCATTAGTGGATAAAGGCATACGAGTAAATGCAGTTGCACCAGGACCAATTTGGACTCCGCTAATTCCTTCAACCTTTAGCGCAGGAAAAGTTGATACCTTTGGTGGAAATACGCCGATGAAGCGCCCTGGAGAGCCAAAGGAATTAGCACCAGCATATGTTTATCTAGCAAGTGATGATGCAAGCTATGTGACAGGACAAGTTATTCATATAAATGGCGGAATGATTGTTAACGGGTAGAGTAATTGGTTATTCGGAACGAGCAAATTAAACATACGGATTAAGCAAAAATAGCAGTTAGAGGTCATAGAAGCCGCTATTTCTATAAAAACAGTGCTTTTACGTGGGTATGCGGACACAAAAGACCTTATTTGACATATACCTGAGTAAAACAGGGATAATTCTGCGATATAAGGTCGCTGATGTCCGCTAAAGTTTTTTAGCATTCCTACTCAGGTTAATTTTCAGTTTGCCATTTTTCATAGTTGATGGTGGCTGAGCACACGGCAGCCATGTGGTTTTTTAATCCCTAAAAAACTGACCATCAATTAACATACAAAATTGATGGTCATTCCAATCTGAATTACTTACGCTTCAGCTTCTTCTCTTTTTTTCTGTTTTCTGCTTAATAGGATGACACCCAAGACGAATAAAAGAAAAATACCTATAACCGTTCCAATAAATGTCCAATTTAGTCCAGTATCATTCTGTTCGATGTAAACTTCTGCGGTTTCACGTGCAAGACCAATTTTAAATTCACCTTTTTCATTTTCCCGTACAAGATTATCTCCAAGCAGACCTTTCAATTGCATACTAGAGTCAATTCCATCAATTGAAATAGCTTGTGACTCCGTATCATTATTGATAGCGATATAGACCGTTTTACCTTCATATGAACGTTTCATCAGGCTCATGGCACCACTTGAACCTAATAGCTCATAGTCTCCCTTTTGGAGGGGAGGAAACTGAGAGCGAAGTGCTGAAACTCTATTGATGAACTCTGATAAATCTTCATCTCCACTATTAAATTGGACCATCTCCTGACTATCTGGAAACGCCCCACCACCCATCGGAATCTCAGATCCTTGATAAATCATTGGAGTTCCTGGAGCAGTGTATAAATAAGTTAAAGCTAATTTCCATGTCGTTAATGGATTCCGGGCATTTTTCAGCAGCTTTTGCGTAAAGCGTTCAGTGTATTTGTTATCCAAGTAGGTTAGGTCCTCACTTTTGCCACTGGCTACCCAAGCATCATAAAGGTTTGAAACAGGCTCTCCTGCACTTGCAAAGGTTTCTGTTATCGGTTGATATAACGGATGATTCTCCACCATATCAATTTGTGTATTCTCTTTTATATCACCTGTATATTCCTCGCCGCTTAAAATATCCCCAAGCATATAGAAATTCGGGTTTTGTTCATTAATGTGAGCAGTCAATTCTTTTAAAAATGACTCATTGGTATAATCAGCTGCATGAAATTTATATCCATCAATATTTGCTTCCTCAATCCAGTAATCTGCAGCATCCATTAGGAATTTTTGTACTTCTGGGTTTGACTGATCAAGTACAACAGCTTGATCAAGCCATTGGTATGACTGAACATTATTATTTTCTTTCAGCCAGTCACTTTTACTTGAATCCTCTGTCATGGGATGTGTCACTGACACGTAGTTTGTTACAAACTCCATTACTACTTTAATGTCACGTTCATGGGCTTCTTTTACTAGTTTTTTCAAATCTTCCATTGTACCAAACTGGTCATCAACTTTATAAAAGTCTTCAATCCAATAACCATGATACCCACCAGGTGCGTTTTCCATAATCGGAGACAATACAATCGTGGTATACCCTAAATCTTTTAAGGATCCAAGTTTATCAGTTACTCCTTGTAAATCTCCACCATGATAAGCAAGGGGATCATCCAAATTAACCTGTTCCCCCGCTAAAGTATCACCGTTATTGAAGCGATCAACTAATAGATTATAAATAATTTCACTATGTATGGTTTCTTTTTCTGCTGCACCAGCCGGGTTAGTTATTCCGAGCGAAAAAGAAATTATTATAAGTGTTAATAGTAAGTGTTTCATCATTGTACTCCTTTTAGAAAACTTGGCCGATTGTTAAAGGGATTCTTATGAAAGTGTATTTCACCTAACTGCTTAGAAAACTTGGCTTAACGCCAAGCCTTTATATAGATAAGCCTTAGTTGCACTTATGCAGTAAGAAAGGATTTATACTTTCTTATCTGCCAGAAAAATAATAGTTAATACCTCCCTATTATTAACCTTTTTCAAAAATAGTCAATGAATACTGTGAGATTGTCGAAAATCCTTCATATTTTAAAAAATACTATTCCGAAAAATCATAGGTTGTAGAAAATAAGTGAGATAGTTCTTCCTCTGGGTGTATATGCAATTTCGCACTATTTACAGCAATTGGTCCTTCATTAAATCCACCAGCAATTAGTTGAAGTTTGTGTTGATAATTGGCTATATCACCAACTGCGAACATACCTGGGATTGAAGTCGCCATTTCCCCATTCACTTTAATGGTGCCACCTTCCATATCCATTCCCCAGTCTGCAATAGGTCCAAGGTCTATTTCAAATCCATGATTTACGATCAATGCATCGATTTCAAGCTCCTCTACTTCATTTGTTTGCAGGTTTTTAACGAATGCACTTGAAATTTGTCCCCCGTCCCCTACTAAGCTATCAACGAAATAAGGAGTCTTAACATCCACGGATGAGTTCTTCATCTTTGTAATATTACTTTCTATTCCACTAAAAGCTTTTTTGCGGTAAACCAATGTGACCTGATCTGCTACAGATTCCAATTCGTTTGCCCAGTCGACCGCGGAATTTCCTCCGCCAGACAGGAGTACACGTTTTCCACGATAACTTTCCAGGCGCTTTATCGTATAATTAAGGCTCTTTTCTTCGAATTGACTTGCATTCGGCAATTCCAATTTCGTTGATTTAAGCGTCCCAAAGCCTGTTGCTACGATAATCGTTCGTGTATAGTGTTTAGCACCATTATCACTAGTTAGGATAAACGTTCCATCATGAAGTTTTTCTACATGTAGGCATTGTTCTCCTAAAACAACAGTCGGATTGAATGTCATCGCCTGTTCAATCAATTGATCGGTCAACTTTTCACCGGAAATGCTCGCTATACCTCCAATATCCCTTATTACCTTTTCAGGATAAAAATATGGAACTTTTCCACCTAAAAATGGCAGGTATTCAATTATTTTGGTTTTCATCTCACGCATGCCGCTATAAAAGGCAGTGAATAGGCCCACGGGTCCTCCGCCAATAATCGTAACGTCATAAACTTCATGTTGTTCGGTCATAAAAAAAACCTCCACGGCTTATTTGGTTTTAACTAAAAGATATACAAAATAAGGTGTACTAAGGACAGCCACAACAACTCCGGCAGGTATTTCTGTTGGCGTTAATAAATTCTTGCCAATTGTATCTGAAACCATTAACAGAAGTGCACCAATTAACGTTGAAATTGGAATAATATATTGATGCAACGGACCAATTATCCTTCGTGCAATATGTGGTACGACTAGTCCCAGAAAAGCAATTGCACCACCAGCAGCAACACTAGCTCCCGCTAACGCAACTGCGATAAGAAGCAGCAGACGTCTATCCCCTTCAACTTTAGACCCCAACCCAGCAGCAACATCATCGCCGAGGTTTAAGACATTCAGTACGTTTGCCTTGTGAAGTGCATATGGAACGAGTATAAGAATCCATGGCAGCAAAGCTAATACAAATGACCAATTGGCGCTCCATATATCACCGGAAAGCCAAACGGTTGCCTGTCTGAAGTCCTGCGGGTTCATTTTTAGCTGAAAAATAATTAACGCTGCACTGAATCCTGCATTAACACCTATTCCCACAAGCACCAGCCGTATTGGGTTGACACCATTTTTCCATGCTAATGTATATACTAGAAATGCTGCAAATAAAGCTCCAACTAACGCAAATAGTGGCATTATAAAAATAGATAACGTTGTATTCAATGAATCCTGTATAAAAAATATAAATAATACGACCGCAAGACCTGCCCCAGTATTAATTCCCAAAATACCAGGGTCAGCCAGATCATTTTGGGTGACTCCCTGCAGAATTACTCCGGATACCGCAAGACCTGAGCCAATCAGTAAAGCTAATATAATCCCTGGTAAGCGAAAGTCAAATAACACCAATCCTTGTCTTTCCGTCCCTTGCCCAGTTAGCGTTTTTATTACATCTAATGGCGCTATATTGATAACACCAGTACTAAGGCTGATAAAGAACATGGTGATAATTAATACGATGAATAACGCTATAATACCAATAAATCGACCTGTTTTCTTTTGATAAATCGGGTTCATTATTTGCCACCCCCACTACTGCCGCGAGCTAGATATAAAAAGAATGGTACACCAATTAGCGATGTTATCGCACCAACCGGCGTTTCATATGGAGCATTTATCAGCCGTGAGACAATGTCGGATAAAACCAGCAGAAGTGCACCAAATAATGCTGATGAAGGAATAATCCAGCGATAATCCGTACCCATGATAAAACGGGACATATGAGGGATTATCAGGCCCATAAAACCAATGGCACCTGCAACAGAGACTGCTGCTCCAGTTAAAATCAGTACTGTCAGAATACCGAGCACTTTAATCACCAAATTATTTTGCCCAAGCCCTACCGCAATATCTTCACCAAGGTTTAGTACTGTAATTGATTTCGCTATCATAAAAGCAATAAATATTCCGATCGCACCGGATATCAGCAAAATCTGAATAGAGCTCCAATTTGTTCCTGCCAGTCCCCCAGCAAGCCAAAAACCTAATTGCTTTTCAAGCTGAAAATGTAGTGCAATTATAGTCGAAACCGAGCTTAATAGTGTCCCAATTGCAACACCAGCTAACGCAAGTTTAACCGGGGTCAAGCCACCCGTTGAAAAAGAACCGACCATAAAGACCAGTACAACTGCAACACCAGCACCAGCAAACGAAGCAAGTGTTAAACCAAGACCAGAGACACCCGGAATAAATGCCATTGTCAGAACAAGAGCGAATGCAGCTCCATTTGTAACACCCATGATTGAAGGTGATGCTAACGGATTACGGGTCATACCCTGCATGACAGCACCTGATACAGCTAAAAATGCACCAACAAGTGCTGCAGCAATTGCCCGCGGAAGCCTCAATTCCTGGATTACCTGATGTGATGTTATATCTCTATCAAAGTTACTAATCGCCCGCCAAACAGTTGATAGATTTATATCTACCGCCCCATAGGCAATTGATAGTCCCATTGCAAGTAATAATGCTATTATGGTTAAAATATTGATTATTATTTTTAAAAATGACGAATGCTGAATAGTAGATAACATGATTTTCTCCTGCACTTACAAATTATTTCCTAATGTAAAAGTATAAGCCTTCAAACTTCCCACTGCAATGACAAAATTCAATTGACATTGCAGTTGAAAATGATTATCATTACCATTAGGAATTTATTATAACATAAGAGGAGACTTACATATGTTTAAAATTAAAAAATCCCGTTTTTTATTAATGAGTTTAGCTTTGTTGCTAACATTAATCATTTCGGCATGTGGTGATGATAGTTCAGATTCCAGTTCAGATGCCGGCGATCAAGATAGTGAACAGAAGTCCGAGGTAACATTAGACAGTAAAATGGGAGAAGTTACACTCCCAACTGATGCTGAACGGATTATTGCTCCCTTTCATGAAGACGCATTACTCGCACTTGGAGTTACCCCAGTTGCTAAATGGGCAATTGGACAAAGCGTCCAGAATTACTTGGAATATGAATTAAAGGACCTTCCAAAAATCGAATGGAATCTTCCACTTGAACAAGTACTAAATCAGAACCCTGATTTAATCATACTGGAACATGGTATCGACAGTTATGAAGGATCATATGAAGATTATCAAAAAATCGCCCCAACTTTTGTCATGAAAGAAGAAACAACAAACAACTGGCGTAAGCAAATAGAAACTTTTGGTAAAATTCTTGAAAAAGAAGAAAAAGCCGATGAAGCCATAAATCAGTATAAAGAAAAAGTTGCAAATGCAAAAGAAACATTAAGTGGTGCAATAGGCGACGAAACTGTTGCAGCAATTTGGGCAACAGGGAATCAGTTTTTTGTATTTGAAGAAAACCGCCATAGCGCAGAAGTGCTTTATTCGGAATTAGGGATTAATTCACCCGAACTCATCAAGAATCTTGGAGAAGCCCAAGCACAATGGAATCCACTTTCACTTGAGAAGCTTTCCGAATTAAAAGCTGATCATGTTTTCCTGCTCGCATCAGAGGGTGAACAAGGAATCGATACATTGAAAAACAGTGATGTCTGGCAAAGTACTCCAGCAGCCAAAAATGGTAATGTATATATTTTGAATGACCCAAGTAACTGGACTAATAAAGGGTTAATCGCTTCCGAAAAAACAATCGATGACGTACTTAAAGCGTTAACGAAATAACTATTCACCAATACAATCGAATCTCAAGAGCAAAAAGTGTCATTATTTATTAAATTAAATATGACACTTTTTTGCGTTGGCATTCGATTATAGTTATGAACAATCCATAAGTCTGTAAAAATGTGACAAATTGAGCGAGAATATTGTGAACTTGAGCCGACTTTGTGACAGTTTGAGCCGGATATTGTGAACTTTGAGCTGATTTTGTGACAGTTTGAGCCAAATGGCTAAAAATCCATTAAAAAAGGACCTTTCCTCACTTGAAAAGTCCTTTTTAATCACCTATGGTAAAAAACCAAATCCTAATCGTCCAAAACCTAGAATTAGTGTGAGAATAATTGCAATTGCCAGCTGAATCCACCAGCTTTTCGTTGCTTCTTCTCTTCCCATTTTCAAGCTGATCATTTCCATGGCAAAGATAGCCCATATTCCTGCAAGGCCTTTAAAGATGGCTTCTCCCATTTGCGGACCGCTGAAATATGCTGCAAGCAGCGTACCACCGGAATACAATATTAATAAATAGTCCAGACGCAGTATCATTTGTACTATTTTTGCACCTTTTGCCTTGCCTGATTTATGTAGCACTACTACTACAATAAATAGAATAACTGCCAAGACCCATGCAGTGACGTGTAAATGTGTATTCATTTATGTTCCTCCTATGCGTTAAGACATAATAAAACTATCATATCATGTACCACTAAGAAATTCATTTGAAAATTATTTGAACATCCCAAACTGGAAGTAAAATAGATTAAAAACTGTTATACTATAATTTGTAAAGCAGATTTAAAATCGGAGGGATAGTATGGTACAAAACAGTCAGCAAATTATTGATCAGACTCAGGAATATGGGGCTAAAAATTATCATCCGCTTCCTGTTGTCATATCCAAAGCAGAGGGTGTTTGGGTTGAAGATCCAGAAGGTAATCGCTACATGGATATGCTTAGTGCCTATTCAGCAGTAAACCAAGGTCATCGTCACCCGAAAATCATTGATGCATTAAAAAAACAAGCAGATCAAGTAACACTAACCTCACGAGCTTTTCACAATGATCAATTAGGTCCATGGTATGAAAAGATTTGCAAATTAACCAACAAAGAAATGACTCTCCCAATGAATACTGGGGCTGAAGCTGTCGAGACAGCTATTAAAACAGCACGTCGTTGGGCGTATGATGTAAAAAATGTTCCTGAGGGACAAGCAGAAATAATTGCATGTGAAGGAAACTTCCACGGTCGTACGATGGCAGCAGTTTCGTTATCTTCCGATGCAGAAAACAAGCGTGGTTTTGGACCAATGCTTCCAGGAATAAAAGTCATTCCATATGGGGATATTGACGCTTTAAAGGCAGCTATTAACGAAAATACTGCAGGCTTCTTATTCGAGCCAATCCAAGGTGAAGCTGGTATTGTCATGCCACCAGAAGGATTCCTTAAAGAAGCATATGATGTATGCTCAGAAAACAATGTATTATATATTGCTGATGAAATTCAGGCTGGTTTAGGTCGAACTGGAAAAATGTTCGCCTGTGACTGGGAGAATGTGTCACCAGATATTCTCATTTTAGGAAAAGCGCTAGGTGGTGGTGTATTCCCTATCTCATGTGTCGTTGCCAACAAAAACATTCTTGGCGTATTCAATCCGGGGTCACATGGCTCTACATTTGGCGGAAATCCACTGGCATGTGCGGTCTCAGTTGCGTCACTCGAAGTACTGGAAGAAGAGAAATTGGCTGACCGGTCATTGGAACTTGGTAATTATATGATGGATGAGCTTAAAAGCATTGATAATCCGATGATCAAGGAAGTGCGAGGCAAAGGCCTGTTTATAGGAGTTGAACTGAATGAGGCTGCCCGTCCATACTGCGAGGCATTAAAAGAGAGAGGCCTTCTATGTAAAGAAACACACGAAAATGTAATTCGATTCGCTCCTCCACTTATCATTGAAAAAGATGATTTGAAATGGGCAGTGAACCATATTAAAGATGTTTTAAAAGGCTAGTAATTAAGTAAAGCTTGGATAGTAAGACTATCCAAGCTTTATTTTTAATTTATGTCTTTTTTCTAAAAAATTTATATATCTAAATGTGATCATTAAAAAGCCACAGAACTTATGAAAAGAACTTAATTTACAGATGGCTCCTCATTTGAGATATCACTAAAAATACCAACATATTTAATGATTTCTCCTTCATCACCTTCAATTGCGCTTATAGTCAGCCATTCATGATAGACTTCACCATTTTTTCGTTTATTCCAAATATCACCCTGCCAATAATGTTTTTTATCCAACTCATCCCACATGGATTGGTAAAAATCAGCTGTATGATAACCGGAACTTAATATTTTTGTCTTTTCTCCTAAAGCTTCCTCTGCTGTATACCCAGTTACTTCAGTAAAAGCCTTATTTACGTTTGTAATATATCCATTTGTATCTGTGACCATAACACCTTGACCTGTGTTCTCCACAATTTGATTGGAAAGATTAAGCTTGTCTGTATAATACATCCAAATGACAATAATTAAACTTGCTAACGCAAACTGCGATAAAGCCATAAATCCAATTGCATAGTGACCTGTCAGACTGAAAACAGTTGACAATATTAGTGGCGGGAAGAAGCCTCCTAAGCCACCCATTGCTGCAACAATACCATTTACTATACCACCCTGTTTTGAGAAGTAAAAAGGAACTAGCTTAAAAATAGTCCCATTCCCAATCCCAGAACAAATCGCAACGGTTAATGTACCGACCGTATACAATGTGATCGTTGGAGAAAATGATAGCAAAACCCCGGACAATGTTAACCCAGTAAACACAAGTATTAAGATTTTAAAGGGATCAAACTTATCCCCAAGCCAACCACCGAGGGGACGAATTAATGTACATAGTGCGATAAAACCAGCTGTCCGTAACCCAGCATCAACTTCTGTCAAATTAAATTCTGATACTAAGAAATTTGGAAGATAAACTGTAAATGCTACAAACGAACCAAAAGTCAGAAAGTAAAATAGACTTAGAAACCAAAGCTTTTGATTAAGATAAACTGCTTTAATTTGATCCTTCAATGGCGTCGATACCTTTGGTTCTTTGCGGTCACCGAAGATAAAGTTTAATATCGCGAACAATATTAGCGGTATAATTAATAATCGCACAGTTACTTCCCAGCCAAATTGTCCCGCAATTATCGGTGCCCCAAAAGCAGTTAACGCTGTACCAATATTACCGACACCATAGATTCCATTTACGAAGCCATGGCGTTCTTTTGGATAATACTTAGGAAGTGATGTTACACCAGTAGAGAATATCGCTCCACCGACACCAATAAACAAGCCAGCAATAATTAAGCCGATAAATGAATTAGCTATACTAATATAATATACTGGAAATATTAAAAAGATAAGACTAATTAAAAATATCCACCTGGCTCCAAAGCGATTTGTCCAATACCCGATAGGCACACGTAAAATAGATCCTAAGATAACAGGGACTGCTGTTACCCAAGAAACTTGTCCCATTGTTAGATTGATGTCCTCTTTAATAAATGGCATTAATGATGATAATATTACCCATACCATAAATCCAACAACTAAACTTAATGTCTGAAGGGGTAATTGTAATTTCTGTTTATTCAATATAACTACTCCTTTCATTGCCAAATCCTATTGCCTTTAAGACGTTCAACAAGTTAAATATGTAAAAGCATTTTGTCTAGTATAACGTAAACACATCTTCTTTTATACCATTATACTATGACATTATTATGGCGGTTTCGCTTGATAAAAAACTGCCACACTATTGTTGTTTCACACTAAGAATTTCTCCGTTTCACTTTTCGTAATGACTGTTTTTCTTTGTAGGTAAGACTTCGCCAGAGCCATTCAAGCGGTCCGAAACGATATCTTGCCAGCCACCATTTACTGCAGACAATTTGCAGACTAAAGACAACCACAACAATTCCCATGGCAACGATTGGCCTTACCGAACCATATAACCCAAAACCTGCTCCATAAAACAATATAAAACATATAATAGATTGGGTAATATAATTTGTTAAGGACATTCTGCCAACATATGTGAGCGGTTTTAATATTAATTTTCCAAAACTGCTTCTGCTTAACAAAGTTATTGAAAATAAGTAGAATAATGCGGATCCAGTCCCGCCAACATTATCCTGAATATACGAGAACCAAGTCGGATTTCCATATAAATATGGACCCATTTTTAGTGCTGCAAAGAACAGGAAGCTAATAAACCATACTATAAGCACTGTTTGTTTGTGTTCGTCGGGCTTGTGCAACCACCTTTTTCTCGCAATAAACATACCGAATAAAAACAAAGGTAATAATGTTGTTGCTAACAGCAAACTTGAGAATAAACTATTCGAATAAAGCCAATCGCTAGCGTTTTGAGATAAAATTACTGCCAGATCACTGCTACTATAGTTTTCCTTCACAAGGGAAATTTTCGAAGTGTTATAACCGTCTAGAAATGCCCTTGCATCAAATAACATTTTAGAAAAGTAAGTAACGCTCAATCCTAGCATCAGTATTCCCCATACCAATAGAGTTTTACTTTTGCGGTTCACAAATGCCACTAAAAACAGACCAACAACTCCGTATGATAATAAAATATCACCATGCCAGATTAAAAATGCATGTATCAAACCGAAACAAATTAATATAAGTAACCTTCGAAATAAGAGTGGATAGACATTGATATTTTTTTCTACCAGACGTTCTTTTAAAACCTGAAAACCGAAACCAAACAAAAGTGAGAAGAGTGTATAAAAGCTGGCCTGAAAGAAAATATCAATAACTACTTGTGTAGATTGATCGACAGTGGATGTCCATGCATCCTCCTCCCCACCATACATGAAATATGGTGCAGAGAAAGCTCCAATGTTGACAACGAAAATACCTAAAATAGCAAAACCGCGAGCGGCATCAATCCACGTCAATCGTTTAGATTCCTGCAATGGCGAAGCAACATTCATTCGTTTCACTACCTTTCTTATAGAACTTGGCATTCGTTAAAGGGAACCTTATTTGCTTTTTTTAGAACCCTTATACTTCGGAATGCAAGCCTTAGTATAAATAAGCCTTAGTTGCACTTATGCAGTAAGAAAGGATTTATACTATCTTAACTGCAATAAATAGTTTGTTTCTACTATTCTATAAATTAATAATAACTTCTTTTTGCTGCTTCAACAAATTTTCACCTTGAACATAAACTAAACCTGAAGGAGGATTTATCATGCCAGCAAAAGTCGGCGCAGTCAAAGTAATTAATATAGGCTCGTCCAGCATCTTTAACATTGGAGATGTGTATTCAATGAGTCCTGAAAGCACTGCAAAAACATATGCTGGTGGGGGTTCCTTTAATACAGGAGATGGCACCCATATACGGCTAAAAGAATCAAATACGTATGTACGGGATTCAGATGTAGCGGATCAGAATATAGATAAATAATGGAGTGTATACCATGAATTTTACTATTCACCAATCTATAAGTATTCATATGTTAAAAATAGGCGCGATCACAAATTCTTCAGTTGTACAAATTGGGAGTACTGGAAGTATTCAGGCACAATCGGATATTTATAATACAGGGGAGTATGAAGAAGCTGCGGAGCCGGCTGAACCTGTTGGTGATTCTTCAATCATTCGGTTGCAACAGCCTGGACAGTAGCACATATTCGCCTTTTATGCATATGTTACTATAGGTATTTGCCTAGTTGTAAGGAGGGCACACTCTTATGAATAGCTGGAACAATTATATGTATAACCTACTGCAGCGCATCGAAGAACAGGACAGAAAAATAAGGTCACTGGAATCAAGAGTCGAGAAGTTTGAACAAAAAGAATCGAACCAAAATAACATCGAAAAAATTGAATATCACTTTGACCAGCTGAAAATAGAGAATCTTGATGGAACTCTCCACATTGGTTTATCACCAAATGATCTTAAAGATATAGAAGATCTCTCTGTTCCACCTGGCAAAACACCAGTCAAACAACAATTATTATCTGACTTAAATAGGTATTTGAAAGAACATGGATCAAACCTAATCCGTAATATAGCTGACCAGAATCATTTTTCAATCGATAATACTGATCCATCAATACTTATCGAGGATATGGCCAAACAGCTACCCGAACGAATCACGTTTTATGAGGAAGAATCTAAACGTAAAAATCAGAACCTTTCAGAAGATCAAAGGAAGCAATTTATTATGGAGCAAATTAAACATGAAATTCATCATTCGCTAACAACATATATGGAAAGGAATGATTCAGAAAATGAATATGGAAGTTCATAATTGGGGCTTACAAGTCGGAAATGTCCAAATAGATGCGATCACATCTTCGTCTGTGTTTTTAGTAGGAGACAGTGAAGATATAATCCTCTCATCATTCTTCGATACTCCGCCAGAAGCAACTATGATTGGTTCCATCGTTCCACTATCAGGATGAGGGGTTTTATTGATGCAAAAGCGAACAGCATCCGTTAGGCGTATCAGAGTTCATGGTCTAACATACAGCGGCATTTTTAATATTGGCGATACATTAAATGCCCGTCCGAAATCAAGGGGAATTGCAATTCAAAAAGAAGGTGCAACATTTGCAAATGATGAGGGGCTGTATTTTAATAGATTTTCATTATTTCAACGGGACGCAAACTGGCCGATTAATGCCACAGAAGTCCAAAAAAATACACTAAATCATTCTAATGTAATAAAAATAGGAAACATATCTATCCTCGGAGTGAGTCAATCATCTATTTTGCATATTGGCAACCTTAATGAATTATCTGCCGAAGCAAGGGTGAAACACTTTCGTCAGTATACCACCGGCACGGATAACAACATGACGTCATAAACTATGTGTATCCTGAAATATAAATTCTGGAGGAGTTCTTCATGCCATCAATTGTTGGACCAATAAAGATAAATAGTGTGGGTGGTGGCGTCATAAATTTTGGTGATTCCTTTTATCTAGCCCCTAAAAGCACTTCCAAAACAAACACAGGTGCAGGATCACAAAACACCGGAGATTTTATTTGTACCAATAGTGGTTTAAGTTCCACCAACCCATTTGACCCTGATGTGAACGATCAGAATTTAACAGCAAATGCTTAGTATTTAAAAGAACTGTCCAATTGATGTGACAGTTCTTTTGGCTATTTGGCCCAATTTTCTGTATCTGATTGAAGTTATTCATATTTGGCTGAAATCCCAATACGACATGATGCTCAACCTCAACGCTGCCAACAAAAGCGCTCTACGACAAGGCACTTTTCTTCCTATTCAAATTCTGATTGATCAATGAATAATAATTGCAATACATATATGAGTAAAAATGCTGCAAATGCAAGTGAACCCCAGCCAAGTGTCTTCTGCTCCACTTCCAAGTAGTTATTGCATATCTGACTATCCGCCCCAATATATAGCCACGCCATTAGTCCAAACATGATAACAAAGAATACATAAGTAATATTTCTGCCAATTTTCCCAAGTTTTATCCAGCTATCACGTAGAGGAATCCCCGCTAAAAATGGCAAACTGATAAATTTAAGTACCTCTACCATTTGAATTGTAACAGCCTCATCCATTGAACGTGGGATCATCCAGTAAATCCAAATAACAATGAATAATAGAATTCCAGGTACACCGTTACCATTCCATTTTTCAAAAAACCCCGGAAACTTCATCTGAAAAAATCGTGCCATTAGAAATCCAGATATCACCAGGAGTGGCATTTGCATATGCATGTGCACAATCATAATCGATTCTAGTAAATTAGCTACAGGTGGAAGAATTAGAAAGACGTACAGCATTAAACCATAGATTGCTTGTTTCATCGTCTATTCCCCCTCTTCACTGTCAAGAATATTTACAACAGTATCAGCAGCTTCATCAATTTTGGTGAAGTCCATCACTTGCTGCAAATGGCCAGTTTTTCCAATAAAATAGAAAGCACTATTATGTGTGAAGTCTCCATTACCATCAGGGATAACTATTACGCCCAGTTTTTCGAGTAGCGTGTCTAGTTCGGACTGGTCGTTTATTCTTGCCATACGCCACGTTTCTCCATCACTTCCAAAATAGGATCTGTATTTGGTTAAGGTTGCTGGGTCATCTCTGGTTGGATCAAAACTTATACTTAGAAAGACGATGTCCTCACCAATATATTTACTCGGAATTTGATCATAGACATCGGCCATGTTCATCTCTAGCTGTGGACATACAGTTGTACAACTTGTATACATAAATGTTAGAAATACGTATTTTCCTTCTGCAAATTCGTCAAAAGTATATGTTCGCGCGTGACTGTCCTCCAAAGTTACAGAAGGAAATTCAGGCTTATTTTGTAATACTTCATACGTTCTAGCACTTTCTGCTGTAAATGCACGGAATCCATCAGTTCCAATATAAAATAAACCAATTCCAAATATGATTACGAGAATGATAGCTATTAAATTATGTCTGTCTTTGATCATAACCGATCACTTCCCAAGTTTGTAATTTATCATTAGTTTTACTTTAGAAAACTTGGCATTCGCCAAGTTCTTAGGCGAATTGCCTTAGTTGCACTTATGCAGTAAGAAAGAATTTATTCTTTCTTATTGCTTAAAAAGATAGCCCTGAACAGGACTATCTCTTAAATTTTATTTCAACTACCATGTTCTGATTGGTGGTGATCCGGGACCACCATTGACTATAAAGTCTACAATCGGTACAACGTAGGCCATAGCTACAACCATAAGCATTAAGATAATCCAAATGCTCCAGCGTTCAGTCCATAGTGGTGTAGGTCCTTCACTCTCCTCAGCTTCACCAAGAGGGAATTCTGTTTCACCTTTTGGAGCGAAAAACATCATATTGAATACTGCATAAACTTGTATAATTACACCTAAAAGCAGTAATGTTCCTCCGAACGCCATAACATACTCGTAAGGCACCCAGCTTAATGCTATTTCATGATCCCCATACGTTGTGAAAGATGTCCGTCTCGGATCACCCAACAGCCCTACTAAATGCTGTGAACCTGACATGAAGATCATTCCGACTGTCCAAATAATTGTCTGGATAACACCAAGTCTATTCATTTGAGGGGTTAGCTTACGCTTGGATAAGTACGGGACAAGCCAATAAGTAATCCCAAAGAATGTTAAGACAACTGTTACACCTACAGTTATATGGAAGTGCCCAACAACCCACATCGTGTTGTGAATTACCTGGTTCATTTGGTTACTTGTATTGACAATTCCACCAGCACCACCAGGGATAAAAGCAATCATAGCAATCATAGGGGCTAAGAAACGCACATCTCCCCATGGAAGTTTTGTGAACCAGCCTAATAGTCCTTTACCACCGCGTTTTCTGCCAGCTCTTTCAAACATAGCGAATATGGCGAACGCAGTCATTAATGAAGGGAATGCGATTGATGTACTCATAAACACATGTAAAAATTTAACTGATTCTGAAATTCCTGGGTCAATAATTTGATGGTGAAAACCACCAGGAATGTTTAAAATAACTAATAATATTACAACAACTCGAGCAAGTTTATCACTAAACACTTTTCCGCCGATAATCTTTGGTATTGCTACATACCATGCAGAGATTGCTACAATATACCAAATATTAACCAATGTATGTCCGAAACTCCAAAATAGTGTTCGGGCAACCATAACGTTAACTGTTTCTTTCCAGCCCAATGACCAAGGAATAAGCGTTAATACTTCTATTGTTACACCAATACTTCCAAAGAACCAAAGTATGAATACACCCATTGCGAAGAAAGCATACAGCGGCGTTACTTGACCACGATGATTTTTTCTCCAATGATTGTAATTGATGAATGCTCCAAAACTACATGACCATATACCTAGAACAACAAATACTAATCCAATATAAAAGATAGGTGATGCAGCAAGTGGTGGATAAAACGTATATAAAACGGACGCTTCATTCATTAAAATTGTTATTACTACTAGTACTACTCCTAACAGCATCAACCCTAGTCCAACCCAAGCCATTTTCCTTACTTTTGGAAGAAGTCCTCCTAATGTATGGGATAGAACTGCATATAAATAACCAATTGTGAATGTAGCTGTAAAAACTAGAATTAATAAAATACCGTGTGCAGTTAACACTTGGTAATAGTTTAACCATGCTGGCAATTCCAGAAGACCGGCCCTCTGAAGCCCTTGTACTAATCCTAAAATTCCGCCAATAAGTAATGTAATAAAGGCTACTGATAAATATGATTTCGATATTTTAGCATCCAAAGGATTAACGCCTAATCCTTTATTCGCCTTCTCGCGAAATGTTTCTTTTATTGATTGTTCCATTTGACTTTACCTCCTTTACTTCACCGTGATTGTCGTGGACATAAGCTGATGCCCCGCACCGCAATATTCATTACATAACACTAGATACTCGCCTGGCTCATCAAATGTGTGTGTAATTTCTTGGATGTGACCTGGCATTACCATTGCATTAATGTTTGTTCCAGCAACTTGAAAGCCATGAACAACATCTTTGGAAGTCATTGTAAATGTTACTTCTGCCCCAGCTGGAACTTCAATATCGCTGGGAGTAAAGCCAAACGCTTGTAAGGTCATAACAACTTCATATTCGTTTTCCCCCACCTTTTTCACGCCAGGATTATCAAATGGAGCAGTTTGATCTACTTGCTCAGGATCAATATTTTCTTTATTACTTGGTGGCCCCATACCTAACGCGAATGTTTGATAACCTACTATAACCATAAATAAAATTAAAATTCCGGCACTTAATCCAAGCCAAATTTCTTCTAAGCGATGCATATCCTTTCCCTCCTATACTCTGGACATATATAACCAAAAGACTCCTACCCACATAACAACGATGACTCCTAACACAAATAACACGGAAACCATTGTACCTTTTAATGATTTTTCTTCTTTATTTTCGACTGGAGTACTCGTTTTTGCTGCTTCCATCACAAATCCCCTCCTTGTAAACTATCTTTCTACTACATCTTATTTTTTTAAGGGGTTTTGCGAAGTGAACTAAATCACACGAATACGTGATTTTAATTACAGGGGGAATCCCAGTGATCATTTATAAAGAATTCCAAAAAAAATAAAGAGTAATACCCTTGATATAACAGGGTTTAACTCTTTAAATATAACCATTATAATTTGTAACTACTTCGACACATTTTCGGAAATTATATTTGTTAGAAAACTGGTATTCGTTAAAATGCATGTTTAAAAAGGAGGATAAAAATGACCGAGTCGGCTAAAAAACCTTACACTCTGCAGTGCAAGCCTTTGTGGCAAATGTCATAGTTGCACTTATGCAAATAAGAAAGTAGCTATTCATTTTTAATTGCCAGTAAAAGTTGCTTGGAAAAGAAATAAAGATATGTCTCTTTTACTTGCTCGTACCAAATATGTTCAACCGCATGTTTGTACAGATCCATTTGAATTTTATACCTATCTAAAAGTTTATCTTTTACACGATCGGTTACTTCCTCAGTGATTCCATCAGTCTTATAATCAAGAATAATCCATCCATCATCTTTTGGAATAACACAGTCTATAACACCTTGCACCAATACTTGTTCATCCATATTATTGGTCCAGTTTGCATAAACTTCTTTTGCAGATAACGAAAGACTGAATGGTACTTCCCGATAAATAATCGGCGATTCCATGATTAATTGAGCAATTGACGTGTTAAAAAATTGTTCAACAGCAGTGGTCTCAATAACCTCTGCCTCCTGTTTCGTCAAAATTTCCCGTTCTACTAATTGTTCCACAAATTCTTCTATTTCTGTTGCAGTCATTGGCTTCGTCAGTGGTATATGCTGCATCACTGTGTGCATTGCAGTACCACGTTCTGCCGCAGTAATCGATTTTTGTTTTTGCATAAAAGCAGGTCGTTTGGCGATTGGGGCATGAGACGTTTGGATAAGCTGTTCACCACTATATTCATCTTTTATCTCCCGCTGTCTTTTAATTTCGGTCACTGTTTGTTTGGCTCTGTAAGTTGCAGCTTCAAGATATGGATACGTGTAAGCAAGGCGATCGTCAACAGCCCAATCCAAGTGGCTATCATCCAATTCCAGCGGATGCCAATTCACGATATTTTCTTTTCGCTCTAGATCAGCTTGCGTAACTGCTTCATCTAGATTAGTTAGCGAACTGCCGTGTAAAATTGAAACATTCCATTCAGACGGATCGATTTGGATTGCTTCCAAAACAGCATCATCAACATCCAACGTCCGTAGCACATCATTTCCTTTGTGACGGATTAAAGCAGGCCCAACCCAATCAAGGTACGTTTTCGATTCAATCCTGTAATGTGCAGGAAGAATCCATTCCGAATGATCAATCATTTTTTCCCATTTCTGTTGTTTCTTTTCAAATGATGGAACATTACCAACCATCACTAACTTCTCTTTCGCGCGTGTCAATGCAACATATAATACTCGCATTTCTTCTGCCAGAAGTTCCCTTAATTTTTCTTTTTGCAATGCATGGTGAAACAGCGTCGGATACGTTATCCGTTTGACCGGATCAATATATTTACTGGCAAATCCTAGGTCTTTATGCAATAAATAACGTCGTTTCAAATCCATAAAATTAAATTGTTTATCCATCGCTCCCAGGATAACAACTGGGAACTCCAAACCTTTACTTTTATGAATCGTCATGATTCGGACAACATCCTCTTGCTCACTTAATGCCCGGGCTGATCCAAGATCATCGCCACGCTCTTCCATACGTTCAATAAACCTCAGGAAGCGGAATAATCCACGAAACGATGTTGACTCATATCCTCTGGCACGATCATATAGCGCTCTAAGATTTGCTTGACGCTGTCGTCCTCCGGGCATACCGCCAACGAAGTCATAATAACCTGTTTCCCGATAAATCTGCCATATCAATTCAGATAAAGCACCTTGCCGTGATGCAAGCCGGTAACGTTCAAGTCGCTCCAGGAAATTATTTGCCTTAATGGCTGTATCATCCGAATTATGGCGGTTAAATGCCTTTAATGCATCATAATATGTTCCTTTCTGATCTGCTAATCGAACTAGTGATAGCTCCTCTTCATTCAACCCAACAATTGGTGACTTGAGTACGGAAGCAAGCGGGATATCCTGCCTTGGATTATCAATCACTTTTAGCAGACTTAGCATGATTTTTACTTCAATGGCATCAAAGTAACCTGTCGAGAGTTCGGCATATACTGGTATTCCTTGTTTTTTCAATTCGTCGACTATCGTTGGTGCCCATGTCATCGAGCGCATTAAAATAACTACATCGCGATACTGCATATCTCGTTGTGTATCTGTCGATTTATCATAGACTTGTAATGGACCGCTTTCTTTCTGTCCAATCCATCCTTTAATTTTTTCTGCGTATGCACGTGCCTCGAGCTGTGCTTTTTCCAGATCCTGATAGTCCTCTTCATCCTGTGAAATATCCTCTTTTTCCTCTGGAACTTCACGATCAATGATGATTAGTTCTGGCTGTGGTTCAGTATGTGGTAATGTATCATACATTTTATTTGCATAAATCAGCTCAGCATCCTCATCATAGTTAATTTCCCCTAAGTCTTCGTCAAGGATTTGTCTGAAAATATAGTTGGCTCCAATCAAGACATGTTCACGGCTGCGGAAATTACTTGCCAAATCAATTCGCCTGGCGGGAACCCCTTCATCAGCAAAGCGTTTATATTTCTGGATAAATAACGATGGTTCTGCGTGTCGAAATCGATAGATACTCTGCTTAACATCACCTACCATAAACCTGTTTCCCGGACCTGCCTGATCGCTAATTAGCGTTAAAATTGTTTCCTGGACAAGGTTTGTATCCTGATACTCATCTATTAATAACTCACTGAACTGTCTCTGCAAATTGACTGCTACAGTTGAAGGTAAAACCTTATCCGCGGTGGATGTATCGTCAGTTAACAATTCCAGGCAGTAATGTTCCAGGTCTGAAAAATCAACAATAGCTCGTTCCCGCTTTTGTTCTGTAAATCGTGTTTTAAATTGTTTCACAATCTCTGTTAATTGCCTGATGACCGGAGCCAGTTCCTGCATATCTGCAATGTGGCCTGTCAAATCACGGCTAAACCAACCTTCTTTCATTTCATTCCAGCGTTTCTTATAGCTATCACGCAATTTTTTAACCTTATCTTTTTTTGCATCATCACAATCGACTTTCTTGCCTGATAATTTTGCGAAAGAACTTGCCGCCATATGTGCTTGTAAATCATTCCACGAATTCAGATGTGCCAGTGCTATTTGCAGATTCTCCGCGTCTGAATCAATTGCATCCGCATAATGGTATGGTCCATCGCTTTCTCTTGTTAATTCCATTGCAAGATTAATCTCTTGCTGCATAGCTTCCAGCTGATTTTTAGCTTCCCTTTTTATGATTGATAACCATGGCAGTTCATCCTCCGTCCAATCATCCGGAATATCATAGACATCTGCAATCTGATCAAGCCACATATCTGGCCATGGATTTTGCGCGGCAAATGTATATAAATCAAGTACAAGTCTCTCTACATCTGCATCACTTCGATCACTGGAAAAACGGTCTACTACGGCAAAAAATCTCTTTTGATCTTCGCCTTCTTTCCCGTACCATTCTTCAAATAAGTCATCAATTACTTCCTGTTTAATTAAATCTGCTTCCATATCATTAGCAATACGAAAAGCGGGATCAATATCCAGTAAATAAGCATATTGTTTTACCGTATCAAGACAAAACGAGTGCAAGGTTGATATTGATGCACGCTGCAGAAGCGATAATTGCTTTTTAAGATGCGGTGAGCTCGGGTCTTCTGCCAATGCTTCTTCCAAGGCAAGTCCAACCCTGTTCCGCATTTCCTGAGCTGCAGCATTGGTAAACGTTACAACAAGCAGCGAATCAATATCTACCGGGTCATCTTTTTTAATTAACTTTTGAATTATCCGCTCGACAAGTACAGCTGTTTTCCCCGAACCTGCCGCCGCTGCTACGAGCACATCACTGCCGTCCGTATAGATTGCTTGTTCCTGTTCCTTTGTCCAATTAGCCATTACATTTCCTCCTTATGACGGAGTCTTTCCAGTATTTCGTCATCCTTTAAGTCAGTTAGCTTTCGATAATTATTTTCCTCTAGAATCGGATCAAATTGACAGACTGACAAGAATGGGCAATACGTGCAAGCCGTGTTCTGTTTATGCTGGAATGGATTTAAATGGACGCCACCAGATGTCATATCGATTCCTGCCTGCATCATTAGGTGATGAATGTGCTGCTGCAAACTAGAAAACGTCTCGTTGTCAGCAACTTTAGAATGGCTATAGAAATCACCATTCTTCTTCACTCCTGCTGGTATTACCTGGCTTGTTCCTGAATCGAGTGATGTATCCATCATTTTTACAATTTGCTCATTTGATAGCAGTAATCCCTGCATTTTATACTTCTTGAATATTTCTTTTTCAATTTCATCATCATTCATTTTCAGCTTGCCTGAAATCATCGGATTGTGCACATGGAAATAAAGGACCCCAGCTGGTGTTGCTTTAGCACCGAGCCACTGTTCTGAATGGGAAAGTACCACATCAAGGTATGTCAGCATCTGCAAAGCAAGGCCATAGTAAACCTCTACCAAGTTTAATCCTTTTGCACTTGATTTATAATCAATAATCCGCAAGAATAAATCTTCATTGTTGAGTGCCTTATCAACCCGGTCAATCCGCCCGCGCAACATAAGTTCAAAACCATTCTCCAACTTCAGCGTAACAGGGGGTAATGCCTTTTCATCGTCAAACCCGAAACCGAGCTCTAATCCTACTGGTGAAAATTCACTTTGTCGTGATTGTTCACTTAAAATATACGTTGCCCTTGTGATAACTTCCTGCAATTTTTGCTGAATATATTTATATCTGTTAGAACTATGCAAAATCTGATGCTGTAAAATCGGTGCAAGACTTTCAACCGCTTTTTGCGCATAGCCTGAACTATCATTTTTTGATAACTGGGAAAAGTCCCTGCCGTCTGCCTTAATCCATTCGGTAATTTTTTTCAATGCCTCATGAAACAACTGGCCAATATCAGGCGCATCGAGTTTATACGTCTTTCTCTCATCCAGTTTCAAGCTGTATTTGGCAAAATGCTGGTAGGAACAGCGATAATAAGATTCTAATCTTGATACACTTGCTTTCACCTGTTTTGGATAGAGCTGTTCGGTTGTTTCCTTTGTTAAATTAATTGGGCGATTTTGATAGTACAAGCTTTGTAAAATCGTATAGGTTGTACTATATTTTGGATGATTTTCGATATACCAGTTTAGAACATGCCACCAAACAGGCTTAACAGGATACCCTTTTCGACTGCGGGCCAACTGTGCTGTTAGCGCTGCCCTTGTTTTAATAGGGGTCGTTATAAACCTGTCCGCCTCTGTCAGCTCCTCTGGGTCCTGCAGTAAAATATGGTTGCCGCACGACGGAAATAAATCCTCTATACGCTTAATCAGCTGTGATGGCATTTTCGATTTACCCTCTTCATCACTTAACGGGTAACTTAACCATAAATAATCAGTTGGAGATGTGAATGCAACATACATATAAAACCAATCATCCAAGAGTTGCCGTTTGCTGCTTTCTGCCAGTTGGATGCCCTGCCCCGCTAGTAGCTCCCGTTCTTGTTCGTTAATCATGCCCTCTGAGGTTGGCTTCATTGGCCAAACGCCATCATTCACACCAAGTAAAAAGGAACATTTCATTCCACTGATTCTTGAGCGGTCAATGGTACCAACGATTACATGATCCATACTAGGCGGTACATGGGCAAATGTTAACGAATCAAAGCCAGCCTCTATTGTAGTGCGAAAAGTATCCAGGTTCATTGTTTCGTCCCCGGCCATCTCGACCATTTCGTCGAAAAGCTGGATGACAGCATTCCATACTTGTTCCTGCTCTCGCGCTTTTTCAATTTCCCCTTCTGCATCGTACATTTTTCGCATTTGTTCCAGTCGTTGTGGAACACCTAGCTCTTCCAGTAACAGGTAAACTGTTTCACATAATTCACTTATCGTAGCAGCTTTTCTTATTTTCTGATCAAACCCTTGTAACGCTTGGACAACTTGATTTCTGTACGCATTTATTCGTTTTTGCGTTTCTTTTTCCGTATCCGTTTGTGCTGAACGATCAAAGCCACGGAAACGCTGGAAAATCCATTGTTTATCCCCTATCCACCGTTCTCGTGAGCGGATTCCATATTCAAGTATATAATTTTCCAATTCATCAATCGCATCATTAGTAAGTGGATATTCTGAATCTATCGATGGAATAAAACCAGTTTTTAGCACCCGAAAAATAGCATCATACCGCCAATTTCCTTCGACAATATCTAAGACCGAACGAATAAACTCAATCAGCGAATGATTCAGCATCGTTCTTTTTTCATCGATAAAAACTGGGATATCATAATCGCTAAAAATGGTATCTATTAAATCGTGATACATATCTGTTTGTCGAATAAATACAGCAATATCCTGAAATCGGTGGTTTTCCTCACGTACCAAACGCAAAATCTCCTGAGCGGCTCCTTCTACCTCTGCACGGGGATGTACTGCTTCAGCAATTTGTAATGGAACATCGCCATTGTATTCAGGTGCAGGACGCACATCGAAGTTTTGTTCCAAATGGGCAAAATAAGGACGTTCCTTAAATCTACCGTTCGCAGGATCAAGTATGACAGTTTCATCTATACTTATATAATTTTCAGCAGCAATCGTTTGAAGGGTTTGATGTGTTTCTTTCGTTTGGTAAAACAAATCTAATTCAGATAGATCTGCATCATCAGTTGGATCGACAGTTAATGCAATGGTCACTGATTTACACTTCTTCATTAACGCCTCAACAACAAGTAGTTCTTTAGGTGAAAATCGATGGAAGCCATCCAAGTATATCTCGGCACCCTCAAGTAATGTAGCATCCTTAATTTTCTCTGCCAATAATTGCAGCTGGTCCTCACTATCAATATATTTACCTTGTAAGGCATGTACCAGATTTTCATATATGTACGATAAATCGTTAAGTTTATCCGATAGTGCAGCCTCACCAGATTCTTTATGAACAAACTGATTCATCTGTTCAATTTGCATATATAACATTTCGGGAGTGATACGATATCGTTTAAATTCGGTAATCATTTTTTCCAGTTGTTCCAAGAATCCTTGTTTTTCCAAAGCCTTCTGGAATACATTCCACTCCGATTCTTTCTCTTCAATAATTTTTCGAAGCATCATTTGGATACCGACGGAGCTAATAAACTGCCTCGTACCTCCTCCAGTCTCTTGTAAAACACGCCATGCCAGACGTGAAAAACTAGTAACCTGCGCACGAATACTTCCATGGATATCCTGACCACTAAACAAGGCATATTCCTGTTGGAAGGTCATTTGATCCGGTACGATATAAAATATTGGTTTGCCTTGTGGATTATCAGCCAATTTTTCTTTAATTTCATCCAGTGACCTGCCACTTTTGCCGGTACCTGATCTACCTAATAAAAATCGTATCCCCATATCCAATCCCCCTTATTGAACTTCCTTACTAAAAGAGCTTCAATAAAAAAACCTCTATCCCCTATTTTATCAGAGACAAAGGCTTAATTATAGCTATTTACCAAAGCTTAATTGCATTTGGGAAAATGGCCAATACTTTATATCTACTTTTCCGACAAGCTGATTAACCGATATAAAACCAAACGTACGACTATCTAAACTAGATTCACGATTATCTCCCATGACAAACAAATTTCCGTCTGGTACTTTCGTCTTCCCAGTCTTTTCCTCCAGTGTAAAGTCACTTGTGTATGGCTTTATCTCATCCATCTTTTTAAATGTTTTCAGAAAAGTTTCTTTTACATATTTTCCGTTTATAAAAAGCTTATCATCCTTGTATTCTATTTCATCACCAGGTAAGCCAATAACCCGTTTCACATAATCATCTTTCGCACTTGCATGAAACACGATAACATCAAAACGATCGACATCTGTCAAATCGTATACTACTTTATTTACCATTAACAGATTTCCATCATAAAGGGTCGGTTCCATCGATTCACCATCAACGACATAGCTGGCAAATAAAAAGGATCGAAAAAGAAATGCCAATGCTATTGCTAATAAAACAACAGGGATGATTTTACGTAAGTATTTTCTTTTCATACAAATTTCCTCCAGGGTGTTTTCTCCGGTCCAGCAAAAGCGCCCCATGATTAATGGAATTAATTGATTATCCATCCTTTTAATAGACGCTTCCGCTTTTCTCTTTGTCTAGCATACCCCGTTCAGATAATTTCTAACCTAATCTCTTTCGGAAATTTCTTTGATTAATGCTTTTCGCTGCAAACGACGCTCAACGTATTTACCGATAAGCCAAAATGATACAATACATATCCCAACTACAATCGTTTTTACCGGTTCCTTTGCAAATTCAAAAATACTTGATCCCACATAAGCTATGGAAAATATCATGACAGATTTACCAAGCAATACTGCCAATATAAATTGTTGGGTGCTTATATTGGATAAACCGGATACAACATTAATCACTGCTGATGGTGAAAAGGGAAAACACATTAATAGAAACAACGGCCCAAAGCCCCGTCTTTCAACCCAGCCAGTCACCTTATGTACTTGTTTATTGTTACGAATTGCTTTAAAAAGTCGCTTATCACCAAGTCTTCGTATGATTAGAAAAACCAAAACAGCACCAACCGATGCCCCAGCCCATGACAGCAAAAAACCCTCCAGCAATCCATATGCCGCAGCATTTGCAAACACAAAAACAACCAATGGCAAAAATGGCAGAAATGCCTCTATGAAGGGTAATGCAATCCCTGGAATAGGACCTAAACTTTCATATTCATTTAATAATTGCATGATATATTCATCTAACTTGTCTTCTTGAAGTAATATCTTGAAATTAGCTATAAAATTTAACACATCCATTAATATGTCTCCCTTAATCACCTATAAACATCGTATACACCTAATGCAAGTTTATCTTCTTTTAGTTTAAATTAAACCTGACTATCTGCAAAGCCAGAAATAAAGATTTCAGCCTCTTTCTTTTCAGCTTCAAATTTTTTAGTGTATTTTTTGTTTATTTTATCATATAATGATTACAGAACAAACGTTCTACTAATGGAGGGTTATCATGCGCTATCTTAATGAAGAAGAATTACAGTTAGCTTCACGCTTTCTGTTCCTTTCGATGGCAATGGTTGTTATTCAACAGGATATTCAGCACATCCAGCAGGGAGCTTTTAAGATTAAAGAACCTTATGTTGAACTTTTGGAAAAAATGAATTCAGAAGCAACAAATGAGCGAAGAAAATTACGGAAAATGATGGAGGACGGTAGCATACGGGTAGTAACACTAAATAAAAATGATTCATTTTCTTCATTTTTATTTATTAGCAAAGGTCGGGAAGAAAAACGTAATTATTTTAACCCTGCTATCCGCAAAAAGGTGGAACTAATCGTCCAGGAACTTATGCAAAAGGCTCTGCCACCACATCAGCATTCTGTTTCTGCAAATACTTAATACGGTTATCCAATAAATAGCGAAATTGTGCAGTTCGATGTACCTGATTGAGCAGCGATCCAAGAGAAACTTCCAGAAGAATCGTTTTGCCATTCTTAAACACTACTTCAGTAAACCGACCAGGGCCTTTCATGACTTGATTAACATGAGAATGGGCAATCCACGAACACTTTGGGCTTGTTGGTGCAATTGTAGGAAAGAAATACATGCCACTGGTAGGATCAATCGAAATGGGAGCTTTGTGCGTAATACCACAAATATCGCGAGTGCCGTCTTGACGACCACGTAAACTTGATCCGAAGAACTTGCAAGCATAATCTATGACTTTACTTGGGGAATGTTCAACAAAATACTCTTCCTGCTCTTCTAAAACAGTCGTATTTATATTTCCGTTTTCGTCATGCTTCGCTATCACTGCCATGGTAAGAGGGGTTACTTCGTGCGATGGAAAGTAAACATCATTTAACATATTATCTTCATCCTTTCATAATTAAATGAAAAGAAAGAGGCTTATCTATAATTTACCAAATTTCTAGTGAAAAAGGTATTAATAATTTAATTTTTCAACAAATTATCAGCAATGTTCACAATTTAGACAAAATTAATCTGTTGAATCTGACAAGTTGTCGTTATTGCTACTATTTTCATCAGTTAATTGTTCCTCTTCCCTTCTTTGATCTAGCTGTGCATGAAAATCCGGATTTAATATTGTAAATGTAGCTAATTCCGGGGTATCATTATTTTTTTTCATCGCTAACAAATCCTTTTACTTTTTAGTATTCCAGGATTTGAGGTCAATTATACTAGCGAAAGCAGAAGCTCCTAGACATAGAAAAAGATGTTCTGGCAACCAGAACATCTCTTTTCTATAAATAAATTCTACTGTTCTACTTTATTACGCAAATTCTTTCGTAAAATTTTTCCTGTCGTATTCTTCGGCAATTCATCCATAAATTCAATCTTGGATGGTACTTTATATTTGGCTAAATGCATTTTACAGAACTCCATTAAAATATCTTCATTTAACGAAGGATCTTTTGTGACGACAAAGGAAAGTACCGATTCACCAGTTTCTGGATGAGGAGTACCAATAACAGCTGCTTCAGCTATACTTGGATGCTCATATAATACTTCTTCCACTTCCCGAGGATAAACATTGTACCCGCCGACAAGAATCATATCTTTTTTCCGGTCAACAATGTAAAAGTATCCTTCATCATCCATTCGTGCCATATCACCAGTGTGAAGCCAGCCATCTCTTAATGCTACAGCAGTTTCTTCCTCCAGTTTATAGTACCCTTTCATCACATTTGGCCCACGAACAGCCAATTCGCCAACCTCACCTGTTTCAACTTCTTCACCAAATTCATCAATGACCTTATTTTCGACATTGATAATACTTTTACCAATAGAGCCAGGTTTTCTAGGCTGGTCCAATGGATTAAAGCAAGTAACTGGTGATGCCTCAGACAAGCCGTATCCTTCAGAAACTTTTGCATTAAAGGCTTCTTCAAATTGGCTAAGTAACGCAACAGGCATTGCTGCACCACCGGAGATACATAGACGAATTCCAGCAAAGGCTGAACTATTACCTTCTGCGCTTTGCAGCAAGTAATTATACATTGTTGGTACACCTGCAAAAATAGTTGCTTTGTGATCGGTTGCTATCTTAAACACTTCCTGAGGCGAGAATTTTGGCATAATCAATACAGTTCCGCCGTTCATTAATGGTGCATTCAACGATACGGTTAAACAAAACACATGGAACATCGGCAACGCTGCAATAACTCGATCATCTCCACTAATTGTTAAATAATCAGCAGTATCCTTTGCATTCGAAAAGATGTTTTTATGAGATAGCATCGCACCCTTTGGCTTACCTGTTGTCCCAGACGTATATAAAATAATTGCAGTATCCTCGTCACTCATTTGTGGTGCATCAAATTCCAGATTTCCTTCCTGTACCAACTGAGTAAACGATTTCAATTTAGCTGATAACGAACTTTCATCTAATGAAATATTTGCACCACTCTCGCATGATATATAATGCTTTACACTTGGAACCTGATCAGCTATCGCTTCAAATTTCTCAAGTAACACATCCATGGTAATGACAGCTTTAACATCACCATTCTTCAGTATGTAACTCATTTCGTGTGCTGTGTATAGTGGATTAATTGGAATGATAACTGCCCCCATACGGAGCGCTCCATACAGTGCAATCACATAGTATGGGCTATTCCCAACTACAAGAGCAATATGGTCTCCTTTTTTATAGTCCAGTTCTTGTAAACGTGAAGCAAATTTTGTAACAGATCCTTCCAGTTCCATATAGCTTGTCTCGTTATCCTGAAAAACATATGCGGTCTTATGCGGGTTCTCTTTAGCTGTAATGGATAATTGTTCTGTTAAGTTCACTTTATATCCCCCTACGTTAGTAACATGAATGAATAGTCATTCATTTTATAGTAAAATTCATATTAATTATAAAATACAGAAAACGACAAATCAAGTGAAAGCGCTTGCTGATTCATTAAAAAACGACACTCTGAATAATAAGTAGTTTTTGAGCATAATTTCAATGGTTAACAAGAGATATAAACTGCGAATTACTTTGAAAATTTTGAGTGCTATTATGCCTCTCCGGAAATACACTTCGCTGTTGACTGGAGTAGGAATCGCTATTGAATAAATGTGTGACAGCTACACTAGTCCGGGTGAGCGGAGGGTGGTGACTCCTGCGGGAATAGCACGTGTCCGAAGACCCCGCAGAGTGCCTTTCTCAAGGAGGCTGAGGCCGTGCCCTAAGGTGCGCATCCGCCCGTAGCGACCCCGGACGGCGGGACGAGAGTTTATAGAGATTATTCCAGCAGTTACTTCGCAGTTTATATCTACTGCGAAGATTAAAAAGCAAGAAAACTTACGAATAGGATCACGCAAAAAAATGACCATCAATCAGCATATAAATTGATGGTCACTCCATATTCATTTTTTTGTTTGAGTTTGTGGTTGGTAACGGGAATCTGATATTCACTGAGCCCTTCTCTTCTATTAGTATAACAGGTTGAAAAAGTCTTCTTTTGAAATTTTGCCAAGATAATGTGGTACGTCAACATCTTTTAATGCCTCTTCAATTGCTTTTCGCTCATGACGAACACCAACAAGCTTATCTTCAATATCACGAACTTCACCAAGTCCGAAGAAATCCCCGTAAATCTTACAGTTCTCAATCGTTCCATTTTTTACATCTAAACGAACGTCGACAAGTCCTGCATCAAATTTATGTGATTCCTGAATATTAAATTTAGGAGACTTTCCATAATTCCAGTCCCATTTCTGATAGCGCTCCTCTGATATTTTACGGACATTTTCCCAGTCCTGCTCCGTTAACTCATAACGTGGTACGTCTTTCACATCCTCCACGTCGAACACGTAACGTAAAATCAATTCTTTAAATTCATCCATCGTAATTTTATCTTCCAGGAATTCAGAAATATTTGCAACACGACTGCGAATTGATTTAATTCCTTTAGATTTGATTTTCTCCATTTTCACATTTAACGCTGAAACAACGTTTTCAATTTCCGAGTCGAACATTAAGGTTCCATGACTAAACATGCGTCCTTTTGTTGAAAACATAGCATTGCCGGATATTTTTCGCCCATCTGCAACAAGGTCGTTTCTGCCTTGTAATTCTGCTGGTACACCCAATTTATTTAATGCCTCCACCATAGGCTTGGTGAATTTCGCAAAGTTTTGGAAGCTTTCCCCATCGTCTTTTGTAATAAAGCTAAAGTTTAAATTACCTTCATCATGATAAACGGCTCCGCCACCAGAAAGTCGACGAACAACTTTTATACCATTCTCATCCACATAGTTCGTGTTAATTTCTTCAATTGAATTTTGGTTGCGGCCAATAATAATGGAGGGTTTGTTAATATAAAATAACAAATATGTATCTTGTTCTCCAAAGTTTTGTAGAACGTACTCTTCCAATGCCAAGTTTAAGGTTGGATCTGTAATGCCTTTATTGTCGATAAATTTCATCAAAAATCAGCCTCCCTATTAATAATGTATCCAATGATAAGTTTAATAGATAAGGCTGACACAATCAAAACTAACGACTTTTTTCCCAGACAAAACCTTCCTTCGCGAGTCGAATTTCACCTGTAAAATAATTGCCTGCTTCTTGTACCAAATCGTAATTATCACCGAACTGTGGTAAATGACTGAGTAATAATTCCTGCACATGTGCTTCCTTAGCAATCATGGCCCCGTCTTTACTATTCATATGCCCTGCACTAGAACCATCCTGATCCTCGTAAAAGTTACAATCTGTTATTAGGAGGTCTGCATTATTCGCAAACTCAGACCATTCTTGTTTAAATGACGTATCTGCTGTATAAACAATAACACTTTCGCCATCGGTAATTCGCATACCGTAGCATGGAACAGGATGATTGGTTTTCTGGAAGGTAATGGATATAGGGCCTATCTCCAATGTTTTACTTGGGTCATATGCAATTCCTTCCGTATTTTTATGTGTTAGTGATTCAAACCCTCCCAAGTCTTCCGAATGACCATATATAGGCAAAATTTCATTTCGATCATGTACAAATGAATTCACTAACCATGCATATTGCAGAACACCGATGTCAGCTATGTGATCACTGTGATAATGGGATAGAACAACTGCATCGATATCCATTACATGTTTATAATTCTGTAATTTGGATAGTGCACCACTTCCTGCATCAACTAATAATGAAAAATCATCCTTCTCGATTAAATAAGCCGATGTCGCTCCATCCGGGGCAGGATAACCACCCCAGCAGCCTATTACCGTTAATTTCATAGACATTCACCTCATTTTTAATAATTTGTTGTAACACAGCATTGACTTTATACATACTGTTATATTACAATATAGATATCAACTTAAAGGAGGATACACATGATAAACGTCGTTGAATTTTTCAGGAATTTACCAAAGAAAAAGTGTCATCAGTGCGGGCAGGCCATGCATGAGAAAGCTGATTGCTATGGTAACCTATGTGACGAATGTGATCATCCAGCTAGATAGTATCTAGTATAACCGAAAAACTGAAACCTATTTTAAATGTACTATAACAGAGATTCCCTTTCCATTTAACAGCTATGCAAATAGCTGTATTTTTTTGCAGTTAAGAAACCAACATTGCTGCCGAGTGCGCAGCCAATATCTGCCATTATCTCTGTGATAATCCGAACTTTCTGAGGAACAGCATATTTCTGAAAAATATTTTATTTCAATTGAATTTAATTTATAATTAATTAAAGAGACGAATTTTATACGGAAAAGGAGTACAGTTATGACAACCAAAAACAAACGTTGGACGCGTTCAGAAGTTCCAACTGAGCAAACATGGAATCTGACTGATTTATTCAGCACAGAAGAAGATTGGGAAAAAGAATTAATAGCTATTCAGGCAAATGTTAGCGATGTCACACAATTTAAAGGAAGACTAAATAATGCCGATAATTTATTAAATTGTCTAGTAGCTTTAGAGAACTTTGAAAAACGTCTCATTCGCATCGGCACATATGCCAACCTGCGGGCAAGTGCTGACGGGACAAATCCTAAAAATCAAGGTGATATGTCCAGGGTCTCCTCCGTAATGGCAACTTTAGGTGCTAAATTAACTTTTATTGAATCCGAGTTGCTGGAGTTTTCTCCTAGTGCCATTGAACAGTTTATTAACAATAAACCAGGATTAGAATCCTACCGAAAAATGCTTGAGGATATTATGGATAAAAAACCGTTTACGCTCTCACCAGAAATAGAAGAAACACTTGCAGCACTTGGTGAAGTACATAGTTCCCCTTACATGATCTATCAGCGAAGCAAATCATCGGATATGACATTTGCACCAATTGTGGATAATAATGGTGAAGAATTGCCAATGTCATTTGCACTCTATGAAGACCGCTATGAATTGTCACCTGATAAAGACATTCGCAGAAAAGCATATGACTCCTTCATCAAAACGTTGAGTCAATACAAAAACACATATGCGGCTACTTATGCCACCGAAGTCACCAAACAGGTTAAGATGTCCAACTTGCGCTCCTATAATTCCGTAACAGAAATGCTGCTTCAATCACAGCAAGTAACACAGGACATGTATCATAATCAGTTAGATGTAATTCAAAAAGAGTTAGCACCACATATGCGCCGATTTGCAAAACTTAAACAGGATAAGCTGGGCTTAAATGAATTACATTTTTCTGATTTAAAGGCACCATTGGACCCTGAATTTAATCCAGAAACAACATACGAGGAAGCAACATCAACTATTCTTGAAGCGCTTCAAGTAATGGGGCCTGAATATAGCAAGATTATGAAGCAAGGGGTTAACAATCGTTGGGTTGATCAAGCCGATAATGTTGGAAAAGCAACTGGGGCATTCTGTGCGAGTCCATATGGTGTTCATCCCTATATCTTAATTACATGGACAAATACCATGCGTGGCGCCTTCATTCTTGCACATGAATTGGGACATGCTGGCCATTTCTATCTGGCTGGTAAAAACCAATCGCTTTTCAACACACGACCATCAACCTATTTCGTTGAGGCTCCTTCGACCTTAAATGAACTATTACTAGCTGATCATTTGATTAAAAAGACAGATGACAAACGAATGAAGCGGTGGGTCATCACACAATTATTAGGAACGTATTATCATAATTTCGTTACCCATCTACTAGAGGGTGAATTCCAGCGTCGTATTTATGATTTAGCTGAAGAAGGCACCCCATTAACTGCAGACGTACTGTCCAAGCAAAAGAAAGAAGCCTTGGAAAGTTTCTGGGGTGATACAGTAACATTGGATGAAGGTGCTGGTCTGACATGGATGCGCCAGCCACATTATTACATGGGCTTGTATCCATACACATACTCAGCTGGATTAACGGTATCTACTGCTGTCGTACAAATGATTCAAAAAGAAGGCCAGCCAGCCGTTGAACGCTGGTTATCCGTACTTAAAGCTGGCGGATCCATGAAGCCACAGGATCTGATTGAAAAAGCAGGTCTCGACATGTCCAAACCAGACGCAATCAAAGGAGCAGTAGCATACGTTGGCGAACTTGTCGACGAACTAGAAAAAAGTTACAAATAACGACAAGTGTGCCCCAAAGTAATCGACCTTTGGGGCACTTTTTAATTTGATTAGGGAGATTTTCGGCGTCACCAGAAAATCACCCTGACTGCCATATAAAAAACTGGCACCAGGCGCTTATCCATCGCCTGGTGCCAGTCAAATTTATCCACGCAAGTATTCCAGCACATCAGCAACTGCTTTTTCACCTTGACCAATACAGT
The DNA here is from genome assembly GCF_900102415.1 of Virgibacillus salinus. NCBI lineage: Bacteria > Bacillati > Bacillota > Bacilli > Caryophanales > Bacillaceae > Virgibacillus > Virgibacillus salinus. The sequence continues at coordinate 367,631 of NZ_FNKD01000003.1, read as the reverse complement.
CAGGGACACCGATTCCTTCATACGAACTACCTGATAAAAATAGACCGGGAAGCTCACGACTTGCCTCGTCCCTTACTTTGGCAATTCGCTCTTTGTGTCCAACAGTATATTGTGGCATTGCATTTTGCCAGCGTGTAATAACACTGAATTCTGGCTTCTGGGTAATGTTCATCGTTTTGTTCAAGTCATTCAACACGATTTCAATAATTTCCTCGTCAGAGAAATCTACTATCGATTGATCGGTTGGTCGTCCAACATAGCAACGTAATAATGCTTTTCCCTCAGGTGTAGACTGCGGCCATTTTTTATGAGTCCATGTACATGCTGTAATTCGAAAATCACTGTTTCTGGAAACAACGAATCCAGTTCCATCAATACCTTTTTTAATTGCTGATTGATCAAACGCTAATGCAACGTTGGCGACCGATGTTGCTGGAATGTCATGAAATTCATTAAACATGTCATACTGGCTAAACACTTTTGGCAATGTGTAATGTGGTGTTGCCATTACAATCGCGTCTGCCTTATATACCTCTCCACTGCTTAGCAGCAAATGATAGTCTTGGTCTTTCTTTTCAACATGATCTACTGATGTGTTCAATGAAACAACACCTTCATCAAGTGAATTCTCAAGCGTATGTATCATTGATTCAAATCCATTTATAAAGGAGAAGAACATACCTGGTTTTTTGCCTGTTGACTTTTTCTTTTTCGGTGTAGTTTTTTGTAATCCTTTAATCAGGCTTCGATGCTCCTGCTCAAGTTGATAGAAATTCGGAAATGTTGCCATTAAACTCATATCATCAATATTTCCAGCATAAATACCAGATAATAATGGTTCAATCAGGTTCTCTACCAGTTCATTCCCAAACCGACGACGGAAAAATACACCTAATGATTGATCGCTTCCTTTTTTGCTTTTTGGAATTACAAAATCAAATCCGGCACGCAGCTTTCCTTTAGGTGAAAATATTCCTGAAAATAAAAATGGACGTACTTGTACCGGGATACCCATAAATGCCCCTTTAGGCATTTTGTGTAACTTATTGTTCACTAAAATATACGACTGCCCGGTGCCATTACGAACAAGTTGATCGGTCATGCCCAATTCTTCTGCTAATTTCACAGCAGGCTGTTTACGTGACAAAAATGAGTCAGGACCACGTTCAATCGTATATCCATCCTGTCTAACTGTTTTAATTTTTCCTCCAAGTCGGTCACTTGCCTCAACAAGCTTGACTTCATATGGCAAATTGTTTTCTTTGATTTCTTTTTGTAAATAGTAAGCAGCGGTTAACCCAGTTATCCCGCCGCCGACTATAACTATTCTTTTCGTTTCGTTCATCGTACTTCACTCTTTGCTTTTTGTAACACAACATTAGATAAGGTAGCGATGAAATCCGGATGAACATTTGGCATTTCAGGTCGATAATAATTTGCGCCTAATTCATCACATACAACTTTACATTCATAGTCATTGTCATATAGAACTTCCAGGTGGTCTGCAATAAAACCTACCGGTGCATATACAAATGTACGATATCCTTTTTGTTCATACAGGTCACGTGTTAAATCCTGTACATCAGGACCAAGCCATGGATCAGGTGTATTCCCCTCACTTTGCCAGCCAATCGCATAATCTTTTATTCCCGTTTTTTCGGAAATAAGCCGAGCTGTCTCTTTTAATTGATCTGGATATGGATCACCATTTTGCAAGATCTTTTCTGGCAAACTATGAGCTGAAACGACTAATACTGCCTTTTCTCGCTCTTCAGCAGACATTTCATCATAGACTGCATTAATTTGATTTGACCAGTGTTCGATAAATCCAGGCTCATCATACCAGCTTTCAACTGATTCAATGGTAATTCCGTATTTTTCTGCCTCATCATTTGCACGAGTATTATATGATTTCACACTGAATGTTGAATAATGGGGAGCTAACACAAGAGAAACAGCTTCTTTAATCCCATCTTCAGCCATCTGTTGAACAGCGTCTTCAATAAATGGTGCAATATGCTTTAATCCAATATATACACTGTATTCAACTTCATCTTGGGAAGCATTAAGATTAACCTCTAAAGCTTTTGCTTGTTCCTGCGTGATTCTTGCTAACGGTGATATACCACCGATTGCTTTATAACGGTCTTTTAAGTCCTGCAGCGCTTCCTCAGACGGTTTTCTTCCGTGTCTAATGTGCGTATAGTACGGTAAAATATCTTCCTCTTTATTCGGAGTGCCATATGCCATTACGATTAGTCCCATTTTCTTTTTTTCCATTGTTAAACACCTCTTCTATCCTTTATTATCGTTGTGAATAGGAATGAATTAGCTCGGTTAATTTTTTAAGTGTTTCAGGGTTTATATCTGGTGTTACACCATGACCCAAGTTGAAAACATGGCCTTCTTGCATAATTGCTTCATCTAAAATGCCCTTCGTTTTTGTTTCAATTGTTTGCCAATCTGAAAGTAAAACAGCAGGATCAAGATTACCCTGCATCACCTTTGTTACACCCATTTCCCTTGCTTCGGTAATGGATGTGCGCCAGTCCAGGCCAATAACATCTACTGGTAAGTCATTCCACTCCATCAACAGGTGTCTTGCACCTACTCCAAAAATAATTAATGGCACATTTTCCTTTTGCAAAGCCGTAAAAATACGATTCATGACTGGTTTAATATATACACGGTAATCAGCAGCATTTAATGCTCCAACCCATGAGTCAAAAATTTGTATGGCTTTAGCGCCTGCTTCAATTTGTGCCTTAACATAAGCAATCGTCATATCTGCTAGTTTGTCCATTAATGCAAACCATACCTCTGGCTGACGATACATAAATGCTTTTGTTTTTGCATAATTTTTAGATGGTCCACCCTCTATCATGTAACTTGCCAATGTAAATGGCGCACCGCTAAATCCGATAAGTGGAACTTCCAGTTGCTCTTCACTTAATAAACGAATTGTATCCAGTACATAAGGAACATCAGTTTTAGGGTTGATTGCACCCAACCTTTCTACGTCTTGAAAGTTCTTTATTGGGTTATGAATCACTGGCCCGATTCCGGATTTAATTTCTACTTCGACTCCAAGTGCAGGTAGTGGCGACATAATATCCTTATATAAAATTGCTGCATCTGTTCCATAATGTTCAACAGGCAGTCGTGTCACATACGCACATAATTCTGGCTGATGCGTAATCTCAAATAATGAATACTTCTCCTTTAATTCCCGATATTCTTTTTGGGAACGCCCAGCCTGTCGCATAAACCATGCTGGGATATAATCCGTTTTTTCTCCATTGTACGCTCTTAAAATTGTATCATTGATTTTTTCTGACATTATCTTCATCCTTTTAAACTGCCATTTTACCCACTTAAGGTCAACTATCTACTATTTACTATAGCTTTTTCCCATCCCACTGTATAGCAAACCACAAGGATTGTCACCAATTTGTCTAAATTACATTGACAAAGTTACGGTATTTGATTTATTCCCTTCCCGTTTAGTCAAGGGATCGTACGGTACAACATAATAGCTGGTAGCTTTAAAAATACTTATATTATTAACAGTAAATTCGTTTTTCTCTTCGACTTTACCAATTCGTTCATCAACACCCTCTTTTTCCTGGTAAATATGATAAACAACCCGATCGTCTTTAGCCGGGGTCCACTGCAGCTTTCCTTTAAATAATGAAAATCCGCCAAAGGAATAGTCCCCATTTAATACCACTTCTTCAGGTAATTTAATCGGTTTTGGTAAATCCTTAACATTTTCAGGCTTTTTAAAAGTAGCTGTAAGAGTTTGCTCTTTGTCCAGTTCAGATAGAATCGCCTTCGTAAGTTTTGTTGGATATTCACTGCCGCCAGTTAAGTAATGCTCTTTATCTGAAGTATCATACCCCATCCAAAGCGCACTTACATATTGTGGGGTATATCCAACAAACCATGCATCCTTTACTTCATCAGCAACATGCGGATGCTGGGTTGAACCCGTTTTTCCAGCTAACGCCTTTGAATATTCACCTGCACTTGCTGTCCCCTCGTTAACAGCTTCCGTTAATATCGATGTCATATTCCAAGCCACTTGTGGGCTGAATACGTCGGTTGTAGCTGCCTCACCTTGAAAAATAACTTCGTTTTGCTTGTCATATATTTTGTCGATTGCAAATGAATCAATAGTTTCCCCATTTCTAGCGAATGAAGTGTAACTTTCAGCCATTTTTAAAGGGGTCAGACCTTCTGAAAGTCCACCCAGCGCAATAGCAAGACCTTCATCAGGGACTGTAATATCCATTTTAGTTAAGTAGTCCTTTGCATTGGATACCCCCAATTCATTCAAAAGCCAAACTGCAGAAGCGTTTTTTGATTCTATTAATGCTTCAAATATGGATACAGCTCCCTCATAATTACCGTCATAGTTCGTTGCGGTATATCCATTAATTTCCATTTTTTGATCACGTATTAACGTATATGGTTGATATGCTTCCTGCATCATAGCCGGTCCATATACTGCAATTGGTTTCATCGTTGAACCTGGCTGACGATTAACAGTCACTCGGTTCAAATCACCTAGCTGATAATCCCTGCCGCCAATAGCAGCAACGATTTTTCCCGAATCCTGTTCCATCATGACGAAAGCGCCTTGAACACCCTTCGTATTTCCTGGGAAATAGTCCCCATTTTTGAATTTTTTATAGGCGATTTGTTGCGCCTTTTCATTCATATTTACAACAATTCGATATCCACCGCGTTTTAACTCATTATTCGACAAATTATATTCTTCTTTAGCTTCCTGTAACACTAAATCATTATAGCTATCTGTCCATGGATTTGGTTTATTTTTCTTCACTTTTAATCCTAATGTCTTACCTTGAGAACTCATACGCTTCTCAGTCGAAATCTTGCCTGTATCATCCATCGCTTTTAAGACAACATTTCTTCGTGCTTTTGCTTTCTTAGGGTGATCAACTGGCGAATATCCATTGGGCGCTTTAGCTAGACCAGCCAATAGCGCACCTTCCGTCACATTAAGATCCTTGACTGACTTCGAAAAGAACGTTTGTGAGGCAGTCTCAATTCCATATAAACCTTGTCCAAAATAAATTTCATTTAAGTATAACTCCAAAATCTCATCCTTAGAATATTTACGTTCCAGATGTATTGCAGCCATCACTTCTTTGGTTTTACGCATCCATGTTTTATCATTATGCAAAAACAGATTCTTTGCTAACTGCTGCGTGATGGTACTTGCACCTTCCACTTTTGCCATAGCTATAATATCACGATAGACCGCTCGCACAACCGATTGAAAATCCACACCTCCATGATCATAGAAACGTCTGTCCTCGACAGCTACAAAAGCTTCCGTTACATGGCCTGGAATTTCTTCTATGTTTACCGGAATTCGATTTTCATTATATAATTTACCAATTATATTCCCATCACTAGTTTCAATTGTTGTCGTTGCATCCAGTATTAATTCTTCTTCATCGACAACAAGGTTTCCACCGAATAAAATAGCCGTATATCCTATTATTGCAACAATTAAAATAAAAGCGGACGAAATCAACAGCCATTTCATTTTCTTTCTTATAGAGCTCTTGGATTTATGCATTTATTCACCTCTATATTTATTGCACACACACTTTATTATACGACAAAATTCGTCATTAAAAAAGGAATAATACTTACTGTTACTTAATAATTATTTTAATTGAGTATGAGGCAAAAAATAGGGTATGTTAAAATGAAAAGAAAGAAAGGGGTATACTATGAATGCATATATGACGAATGGGACATTTGATTTTCTAAAAAAACTCAGAGACGACCATCCAGCTATTGATTTTTATTATATGAGCGGGGACTCTAGCACGTTAGTTTATTATGAAGCTAGCAGTAAAAGCATTTTCTCAGCAGGAAGATCGTATGAGGCAATTATCAAAAATGGAGATTTACAAGACAGTGGCTTTGTTGTCATGAATAACATCCCTGTTACCGAGGAAGGTACAGCAGTTTTCGAAGACCGGTTCAAGCAACGACAACAGAATGTGGACTCAATGCCTGGATTCCAAGCATTTCGTTTGTTAAAGCCGAAAAAAGGTAATACTTACGTTGTCTTGACACAATGGGCCTCAGAGGATGACTTTGAAAACTGGAAAAACTCGGACCAATTTAAAAAAGCCCATAAAGACGGTGGTACAAAACCACCTGCATATTTTGCAGACAGACCATTCATAACAAGCTATCGGATGATAAACCTGGATGATTGAGGAGTATGAGCACCATGTAAAGAGATTTTCAACCTCACAGGGTGCGTTCTTTACGAGCGAGGCAGCTTAAGTACGCGACGTCCTTTGTACCCGGAGCGGTGAAAGCGAGTATATTCCAACTGTGTGGTCAGGGTGCCTCACTAAAGACTACAAATCGGTTACCTTTAGTTAACTTTCACAGTTTATCAACTGTGAAGATAAAAATTTGTCATCCGCCAAGGGCTCTATTGCTGAATACGTTAGCTATACTTATACACTCAATAAAAAAGCTAGCTTGGGGTAACCACCCTAGCTAGCTTCTTCATTTCCATCTACTGCATACTCATTGAAAAACGCTCTGAACATTTCTTCCGATTGCGATCCATTCACTCGATCTACTTCTTCTCCATCTTCAAAGTGAACAAGTGTTGGGGTACTTTGGATACTATAATTACTCCATGCATCTTCAAATTCCAATACATTTAATTTCTTCATATCAACGCCCATGTCCTCAGCCAGTGGGGCAAGTATTGGTGTAGTACGCTTACAGTGTGGACATGTTGGATCATAAAAATACACGGTTACGTCCTCTCCGTTATCCAACTTTTCCTCCAAGTTATCAGGGGTGATTTGATTCTGATAATCAGGATCATCAAGCTGATCAATTGTTGCTTGATGCAAGTTATCTTTTCCATAAGGGTTTTCATTATCGCCCATAGCCTGGTTGTTTTTATAATCAATCACAAAGTAAAGTGCAATAAACAAAACTAGTATTGAAGCCAATATAATTAGCATTTTCTTTTGCATATCTTACTTCCTCCCATCTTGTTTGATAATTATAATATGTAGAACAAAAATTACAATAAACGCAATTCCAGCTAGAAAAGGAATCGTAACAAATCCAAAATAATTAACGTATTGCGTATTACATGGAACTGCTCCACAAGACCCACCAGCTTCATGCAACGCTGGCAATTTTTGAATTAGATAATGATAGATTGAAACTAACAAGCCAATTCCACTTAAGATTAACCCTGGCAATGCAACTGCTATATCTTTTTTGATAGCTGCTACACCATAGATAATCACTAACGGGTACATTAATATTCGCTGTATCCAGCATAATTCGCATGGGACATACCCCATTACTTCAGAAAAGAACAAGCTACCCAATAGCGCAAGAAGTGCCTGAGCCCAAACAAGCATTAATAATGTTTCATTTGATTTTGTATTGTCCATGTTCGCGTACTCCTTTATTTATCATACATAAGAATTATACAAGACTCTATAATAAAAAATCAAAAAAGAGGATTACATAATTCTAATCCTCTTGTTTAACTATGTCATTTTTGTGAACATATACTGCTGCTTGTGTACGGTCATGAACGTCCAGTTTTGATAGTATATTACTAACATGTGTTTTTACTGTTTTAATCCCAATATAAAGTTTATCGCCAATTTCCTGATTGGTAAGGCCATCACCGATACACAAAAGTACCTCAAGCTCACGTTCCGTCAGTTCATCGTGTGCTTTCCTTTGCTCTGTCCGAAAACTGGTCATCATTTTCCCAGCAACCTTTGGCTCAATTACATTTTTGCCAGCTCCAGCTTTTTTAACTGCATCTGCAATTTCGGATGCTGAAGAAGTTTTTAAAATATAACTGAACGCCCCCGCTTCAATTGCAGGGAACACCTGTTTATCATCATAGTAGCTTGTTAGAATAATAATTTTGCATGCTGGAAACTCTCTCATTACCTTTGCCGTTGCTTCAATTCCTGAACCATTTTCCATCATCAGATCCATTAGAACAACATCTGGTTTTGTTTGTAAAATCAAATCGACACCGTCATTGCCACTAGAAGCTTCACCAACAACTTCAATGTCACTCTCTGTCTGCAAATAGGCTACTATCCCTTTACGCACAATTTCATGATCATCTACTACTACTACACGAATTATCATTTTTCTCCTCCTAATTTAACAAGGAATGCGGATATCCAAATATGTTCCTTCACCTTGAATTGAACGGATCGTGAACGTTCCACCTAGTTCCTCGCTTCGCTCCCTCATCGTTTTCAATCCATATGAAGTTTTACGGTTCGTATCTTCATCCACATTAAACCCTTCTCCATTATCACTGATATGCAAAAATAACTCATTTGCTCTTATAAAAATTTTTATTTTAGCTTCTGATGCAGCGGCATGACGGAGTGTATTTGATAATGATTCCTGAATTATACGAAAAACATGCTCTTCCGTGGTTTCGGACAATTCAATATCTTCATCAATCGATACCGTAAAATTCATATTCGTTTTTTGTTTCAGTTCATCAATTAGCTTCTTTACCCCAATTGGCAAAGGCTCCCCGGATAAATGAACAGGTCGTAAATGCAATAATAGTGCACGCATCTCAGTCTGTGCCTTCAACGCGCTATCAGCGACATCTCTTAGTTGTGTCTTAGCTACCTCAGAATCAATATCCAACTGCTTCAAAGCCGCTTCAGACATCATGGTTATCGCGAATAACTGCTGACTGACCGCATCATGCAGATCACGAGCTAATCGCTGTCTTTCTTCAATGACTGCAGCCTTATGTGACGACTTGGCAAAATCGGCTTTTTCATCAGCCATTCGTTGTAATGACTTCACCTGGTTTTGCAATTTTTCGCCAAGTTCATTCATCTCATTACTAATTCTCGTAACCTCGTCACTTTCATTAAAATAGACACGTGATTGATAGTTTCCATTCGCAAATTGGGTAATCAATACAGATAAATAATCCAACCGTTCTTTTATTTCGCCACTTGATTTAAAACCGGCATAAACAGAAATTACAAGACCTAATAAAACATACAGCAAAATAAATACAAATATGCTCATTGCAGAAAGCCAGTCTGGACTTACCAGGACATGTATCGACAATAATACAGATAAAAGAATAACCGTTGTTAGAAAAACCGCATATAAATGAGAACGAATATACATGTAACGGATACTGCTAAATTTTTTCATCATTTATTCGTTCCCCTTTCAAACCGTAACAACTCGAATGGAACCTGCCTTCAAATCAAGTAGAATATCCAGTTTTTTTATTGCTGTTTCGTAATCAACAGTTTCGTGCATTAGATGTCTATTGATTCCTTCCGCCTTTCTCCCGGCTATATCAATTTCTCCTGCCTTAACAGAAGCATCAACACGAAACTCAATATTCTCAGGAATTAGAATATGAACATCACCGGCCAACGAGTTAATGGTAATTGGAATTTCTTTTTCTGGAATAAATGCTTTTGAAAAATCGAGATAAAAATCCCCAGCCATACTTTTAAGGTTCATCGGCTCTACTTTCCAGTTAGGCTGATTAAACTCATGTTCGCCAATTGAGAAGAAACTGCTGTCATAATTGCCTTTTACTTTATTCCTTTTAGACCATTTTTTATCCCATTTGATATTCCACTTGCTTCGCTTTTGAGAATTACCTATAAAAGAAAATCCAATATAAACAATTAGCAGCGGCCACAATTTATACACATCATTAAAGGTAAATTCAATTAGTTCAAAACGGTCAAACAGTAAGAGTGAACCAAAAATAAAGAAAAATGATCCAAAAATCCAGCTTCCTCCTTGATACCTTATTTTATCAAGCATCCACTTTAGACCAAAAATAATAAATAGAACTGGATAAATATAAATCCAGGCATTATTCATATTAAAATCAATAATTCCTATATTAGATAAAACTAATGCTGCCCCTACTAAAATAAGCATAATTGCTACAAAAGACCGCAAAAAACTATTCCTCATTTTGCACACCTCTTTCTCTCTTTCGATAGCTTAGAATTGTTTTATTTTTTAAGCTGTCAACACCAATCACATAAACAAAATAACCTATTGATAAAAACATAGCTGCAATAAATGAATATAAAAAATTACGATTTTTAAATTCCTGTGTAACTTGATTGTGCGATACAGCCTCCATTTCGAAAACTCCCTCTGATTTAACTTACTTCTATTTTACTAAGTGGTATCTCGAAAGATAATAGTCTCTGGATTGTTTTTGTCTCCGTCTTAAGACTGAATCTTAAACCTGCGATTACGTATTAGTTCGTATAAATAAATTAAACCTACTAAAAAAATAAATCCAAATATAAAACCAGCGAGTACATCTGTTAAATAATGCACATTAATCATATACCTGCTTATTCCAATCAGAAAAATTAGTAGCGCAAACAGGAATTGAACCACAAAAGTGGCTTTTGCAGATGTAAGATTCTTCGTAATAAAATACGCCAGCAAACCATAACAAACCATCGATATCATCGCATGCCCGGATGGAAAACTATACCCTTCAGCATTGGCGGCAACGAGAATACTTGGGCGCTCCCGCTCAACAAGTTTTTTTATCAATATGTTCAAGCCATGGCTAGTAAGCGTTCCTATTCCAAAAACCAATGCCGGCAGCCAGTCACGAAAAATCCACCATAACATAAGGGTAATAATGATTGTGAACGGCACTAAAAACTCTTCAGATCCCAGTTCTGTCGTCCAGCGGAAAAACGTATAAACACTGGAGTCATCAAATTTTTCAACAACTCCACGTGTCAGCCGATCAACATACAAGGTTTGTCCAGTAAGAATCCGCGTCACCCAAGTACCTAAGGTTATAATGACAATCGAAAATAAAAAAATAATAATATAATTCCGTTTATTCCACACGTAAATAACCTCCTTATCCCATAATACCTTACTTAACGTTTTAAAAAAATGGAATAGGGAAATGTAATTATATAGATAAAAATCATATGAAAGGTTGCGATATGCTATGAATAAAGATTTACAAAATTTAATTGATGGTCTAAATGAAGACCTTGCAAATGAATATGGAGCAGCAATCCAATATACGTATAGTGCTTCAGTTGTGTACGGGTTATATCGTTCTGCATTGAAACCATTTTTCGAGGCGGAAATCAACGATGAAATGGGGCATGCACTATACTTATCAGAAAAAATCAGTACACTCGGCGGTACACCAACAACGAAGTCAGCAGATATTCCGCAGCCTACTGAAGTAAAAGACCTATTGGAGGCAACACTTAACTCAGAAAAAGACACCATCGAACGCTATGAACAACGTAAAAAACAAGCAGACGAATTAGGCTATACCGAGTTAGTTGTTAAACTCGAAGACATGATAGCTGATGAAACACATCATAAAGAAGAAGTTGAACGGTTATTAAAAGACCCAAGATTTTCATCATAATCCAGTAAGGTTGTCTCAAATTAGAGGCAACCTTTTTTAATTGCACATGTAACCAGTTGATGATCGCGCTCTTCTGTTGATGTTCTCGCTATTCTGTTGATGTTCGCGCTCCTTCTGTCGATACACCCGCTCCTTCTGTTGATACACCGCTCACTTCATCTCATTCTCAACAAAACTATTCAACCTGCTCCTAAAAATGTTATAATAATTAGAAAATATAAGAGGAGTTTTTATTTTGCTAAATGAAATACATAAACAACTTGATGCGCTTTACCCGGAAATGGTTGAAATCCGACGTTTCCTGCATCAGTATCCAGAACTTTCTTTTCATGAAACAAAAACAGCACAATATATCGCAGACTTCTATGAAAAACTAGGAATCCCATACCAGACGAACGTTGGCGGAAACGGTGTCATTGCTACATTAAAAGGTGGTAAGCCTGGCAAAACTGTTGCATTAAGAGCAGACTTTGATGCCCTGCCAATCCAGGATGAGAAAGATGTTCCATATAAGTCAAAAGTAGATGGCGTGATGCATGCGTGTGGACATGATGGACACACTGCTACATTGCTCATGCTCGCAAAAACAATGATGTCCTTCCAAGAGGATTTGCCTGGAACAATCGTCTTCCTGCATCAACATGCTGAAGAGTATGCACCAGGTGGGGCTAAACCAATTATTGAATCTGGTGCAATTGATCATGTTGATGCAGTATTTGGAACACATCTTTGGGCCACTACCCCATTCGGTGTGCTGCAAACGACCAAAGATGTATTTATGGCTGGGACAGACCGCTTCACAATAACGATTCATGGTCAAGGTGGGCACGGTGCATATCCTCATGAAACAAAGGATGCTATTGTAATCGGTTCACAGCTGATAACACAGCTTCAGCAAATTGTAAGCAGACGATTAGACCCACTGGAAACGGCAGTGCTTACAATTGGTGTATTTGAAGCAGGTACGACATTTAATGTTATTGCAGATAAAGCAAAGATAGTCGGCACGGTACGATTTTTAAATACAGCTGTCCAAGAGCAAGTCATAGAAGAAATGGAAAAAGTAATCAAAGGAGTATGTGTTTCGAGTGACGCTTCCTATTCATTCGATTATGTAAAAGGCTATCCACCACTAGTTAACCATGCTGAGGAAGCTGAACTTGTCCTGAAGGCTGGTGAAAAAATCGAGGAAATTCATACTGCTGAGGAAGTACTGCCTGTCATGGGTGGCGAAGACTTTGCGTATTATACAATGAAAAAGCCTGGTGCTTACTTTTTCACAGGGGCTCAAAAGGAAGGTAATGAATTCCCGCATCATCATCCAAAATTTGATATTGAAGAACGCGCATTACCAGTGGCAGCCAAGACATTAATTCAAGCCTATTTTGATTATCAAAAGTAATAATAAATACCCTTCAACAATTGAAGGGTATTTATTATTTCATCTTCTTTTTCACATAACCGTTTATAAATAGATAATTAAATACTATCCCCACAACCAGAACAGCCAGCACCCCAATTAACTCACCCATCCCTAAAAATAATAGAGCGAAAATCACAGTTTGAATAACTGTTAATTGAAAAAGCAATTTCACCATTGATCTTTGACGAATCTCCAAGTCGACAGGGTACAAGTCTAACCACATAATCGTCCGATGGTGATGATAAAGTGTCATCATTTGAAAACTGCTCATATACAAGAATAACAGGGCGAAAATTAACTTCATCCATATATTTGGTACATAGTAAATAAATAATCCGCCAATAAAAATCAAACGAAAATACATACCCAGATAATCACCACTGCGGATAAAGGTAATTCGATATAAATAATCAAATGTATGCTTGTTGGCAAAAGGCACCTTATTAATAAGTGATACGAGCCAATGTCTGGTTTTAACTTGATTTCTCAAATGCGGGACATCGGTAAACATATTTGCCAGCCGGTAAAAAGAATGCATGCGATTACGGTCTTTTTCAACCAATAAATCCCACAAAATACCTGCCTGTTTTCTTGAAATATTTAAATCATATAGAAACACAAGTGTAAATAATAATGTCGTAACCCCCGCTAACAGCATTTCGCCTTGAATGATAAAATAAAATACAGCAATATTTAATAGGGTTCGTACGAGCAAATCAACCTGACGAATTCCCGGTTCGCGTATTTTCAGCATCCACCAATTCGCCATTAGGTTCCAGCCTTTGAAAACTAGAACAACAAGCAACGTTAATAAATAGACCTTGCCAGCACGATCAGGATATGTAGCAGAATATAACGGACCAAACATAGCTCCTAAGAGTAAGATTAAATATAGCTGAATAACGAAGCTGTAGAAAATTCCATTCCGAAAGTAGGGCCCCATTTTATTTTCAGCAGTTATTAAGAATACTAAATCTGGTTCTTTTAATAATGTCCTGACCGGACTATAACTAACTAGAAGCCCAAATACAGCACCGATAATAATTGCTGTAGGAAAATTTTCCGGAAGTGCTGTTAACCACTGCTGATAATAATAGGCAAGAGCTGAAACAAAAAATAGCATTGCAAAAGCAATATGCCCATTGAAAATATAACGTAAATAGCGGCTTGTCTCCTTAATATGCGCAGCAAACCGTTTCTTGAAAAATTCATGTGCATTAAACATGGCTATCTTCCTTTGTTAATTGCACATACAAGTCATCAAGTGTTGACGCAGGCATGTTGAATTTCTGCCGCAGCTCATCCAACGTGCCAATTGCCCGAATTTCGCCATCATGCAAAATTACAAACCGGTCACAATAACGCTCTGCGGTTGCAAGAATATGTGTTGACATCAGCACCCCTGAACCATTGGCCTTCATCTTATCCATTAGTTGTAAATAAGACTTAATCCCAAGCGGATCCAGCCCAACAAACGGCTCATCAACAATATATAATGGCGGTTCAATTAGAAAAGCACACATAATCATTACTTTTTGGCGCATCCCTTTTGAGAAATGAACAGGAAACCATTTTAATTTTTTTTCCATTCGAAATTCATTCAATAATGGAGGCAGTCTTTTTTCAAATACATCTTCAGGTATATTATAAGCCATTGCAGTCAACTGAAGATGTTCATATAATGTTAACTCATCATATAAAATCGGCATCTCAGGTATATAGGCCATTTGATTCCGATAAGTTGTCCTGTTTTCCTGAAAAGTTTTGCCATTTACAGCAACCTTGCCCTTTTTTGCATGCATTAAGCCAATAACATGTTTGATTGTGGTACTTTTTCCGGCACCATTCAAACCAATAAGCCCTACAATTTCGCCTGGAAAGACATTAAATGAAATGCCTTGCAGAACGTTTTTATGTGTATAACCACCATACAGATTATCAATATGTAACAAAGGTTCCACGAGATTTCCTCCTAGTATTCACTTAGCTAAAATTTTACCATGTTTACCGAGCAAAGCCAAAACAAACTATTCACCAGTTTTCGACAGAAATTGTGTATAAAATTTCTTAATCCGTTCACACTAACAAATGAAGTCATGAGGATCTAACACTATCATAAAATTTCGTATTGCACACAAATGAGGTGTTTGTGATCGATAATTCTGTGATTGACAATCTAATGAAATAAACCCTTTTGCCAGGGCGTCTCAATTACTTTGAGATGCTGACAAAAAGGTTTTTTGTAATCACGTTAAGTAGCAGCATGCGATTTAACATTAATTACAAAGTCCCCAACGTTAGAGTGTATAGCATCCTCATACTTCTTAAAGCAGGCAGGTCCATTAGCGTGGGCCTGACCTGTTTATTTAATTGCAATAGCTTTACATTATACCCTATTCCTATATACAATAAAGTAAAATGATTAGGAGTGATTTGCATGCCGCATGAAGATTGTATTTTTTGCAAAATCTTAAATGGAGAGATCCCATCAGCAAAAGTTTATGAAGATGAATATGTCTACGCATTCCTTGATATTAGCCAGGTAACAAAAGGGCATACGCTAGTGATACCAAAGATACACACAAAGAACATTTATGAAACTCCACCAGAGGTTGCAAGTTCGCTATTTGCAAGAATTCCAACAATCGCAAACGCAATCAAAAAAGCCTATAAGCCAATCGGGATGAATCTTTTAAATAACAATGAAAAAGCTGCAGATCAATCGGTATTCCATTTACATATTCATATCATACCGCGCTACGGTGACAGTGACGGATTTTCATCAAAATGGGTAACACATGAAAAGGTCTACACGCCAGAGGACCTGCAGCAAATTGCAAAAGAGATTGGTTTAGAAGTCTAAACGGTTAATTGATATATCTGAAAATTAGTACTTTTTATTTCGCCTACTATTTGATATAATATTATTGTGTTAATTAATGCTATATTGATCCTCTGGCACAGATTGTCAGAGGATTTATGCAGTAAGAAAATTTTTATACTTTCCTAACTGCTTAAAAAAACATGTTTCATAGTAACCTCAAAAAAGGAAAAGATATACCAAGAGTTGAAAGGAGCGTATTCTCTATGGCAAACGGAAAATCACTAATTCTCGGGATTATGGTTGGGGGAGCTGTCAGTGCCACAGCAACTTTACTGAGTACACCTTCATCAGGAAGAGACTTTCGCTATCGTGCAAAAGAACAAAGTATGGAATGGAAAAGTATGCTTGAAAATATTAAACTTGATGGACTGCGTTTGAAAAAGCAAATTTCAGAAACTTCAAAAGAAGGTGCTGCCCTAATCAAAGAACTAACTCAGGAAATGAAAAGATCTGTTGAGGAGTGGAAAGGTACTGTTGAACCCCATCGAGAAAATATCCATGAATATTTAGAACAAATTGAATCAAGCTTGAAAGATTTAGAAACTAAACTTAAAAAAGAATGAAAAAACAGGCTATCAAGGTTGATAGCCTGTTTTTCTATTCTGCAGGTTCCAGATCTTCTATTGACTCTATATCCATATAAGACGGAACAACTAGACCGATTTTTGCGCCTTCAAGATTTGCACCAAGATCTTCAAATTGATCGGAGTACTTATCATAAAAATCTTTATGCGTTACTGGCATCCAAGCAGCAAGTGTTGCATCACCATCACCATTTGCAATTGATTCAAATACAACTGCAACATCTACTGGTGTAACCGTGACATCATAACCTAATTTCTCCATTACAGCTTTCATCACAAACGCTGAAGAACGTTCGGAATCCCAAGGTGTTGATACAAGTTCAAATGACTCTCCATCAACTTCTTCGACTCCCTTCGTCCAGTCGCTAATCTTATCCTGATTATTTTCTACCCAGCGCTTGGCAACTGCTTCAATGTCGTCGCCAGTTTCTTGTGATTCATACATAATGCTCTCCATATCTTTTACATCCCACTTAAATTGGTCAACTAATTTGTAAGCGTTTGGCTTTTCCTCTTTTAGGCCTTGTCTGGCAATAGTCTTAATTACTTCTTCCGTACCGTATATACCTTTAGGGTCATCCAAATACTTCATATCTGGGTATTTGGCAAATGTCCAATGTGGGTTCCAGCCAGTAATAATGATTGGCTCTTCGTCTTTAATTGCTTTATCCAGTTCTGACGCCATTGCAGCAGTGGAAGATAAGTTTACTTCCCATCCACTCAACGAATCATACTCTTCAATTGCTTTCTCTGTTGTTACTGATATCCCTGCTCCCGGCTCTATACCGGTAATTGTATGTTCTATTGCTTCACCATAATTAGTTTCGCCCTCAGTGCCTGTATTCTCTTCATTATTGCCTGCATTACCCTCGTTGTCACCGCCAGATCCACATCCAGCCGCAATAAGTATTGCTAAAAGCCCCAAAATAAATGTTAATTTTGTCCATCTACGATTGTTTTTGATCATGCCTCTAATCCTCTCCTTCTTATCAATTTTGCTTAGAAAACTTGTAAATGCCAATATTAGTGGAAACTAAAATAGTTGTACTATTTATACAGATAGAGTACTGCCATACCCTGCTACTAAAACTAAAGGCTGATACATTTTAGTATCAGCCTTTAGTTTTGTTTTATTCTACTTCAGAAGTCCATTCATCTACTTTATCCTGGTTTTCTTCAACCCATGTTGCGGTTGCTTCTTCAACAGGAGTACCATTCTGAACTGATAGCATTACACTTTCAATGTCAGCAGAATCCCATTTAAAGGCATCTAGTACTTTGTATGCGTTTGGTAGATCTTCTTTAAGTCCTTTACGAGCCATTGTTTCGATTGTTTCAGCATCACCATATACACCTTCTGGATCTTCTAAATATTTTAAGTCATATTTTTGGAATTTCCAGTGTGGAGACCAACCTGTAACAATAATTTCTTCTTCGTTTTCGATTGCTTCACCTAGAGCAGTTGCCATTGCACCACTTGAGGATGTTTGAACTTCCCATCCATCTAGATTGTCATATGTCTCTACAGCGTCTTCTGTAGCTGCTACAACACCAGCTCCAGGCTCGATACCAGTGATCGTTTTATCAGCCTGTGAATCAAGATCAGCCAAAGAGTTAACATCCATGTATTCTGGTACAACTGCACCAATTTTCGCGCCTTCTAAGTTAACACCTAGCTCTTCCAATTGGTCTGAATACTCTTCATACTGTGTAGCGTGTGTTCCTGGTAACCATGCTGCAACCATAGCGTCTGCTTCTCCGTTTGCAACAGCTTCCCACATTACTGAGTTATCAAGTGGTGTTAATTCAACATCATATCCAAGGTCTTCTAACACCTTTCCAACAACATTTGTAGATGCAACTTCAGTGTCCCATTCTACATAAGCTAATTCAATTTCTTTACCTTCACCGACTTTAGCTGAACTATCATCGGATCCTCCGTCGTCTGTTGTTTCGCCATCAGAGCCACAACCTGCAGCTACTAATGATAATGAAAGTCCGGCAGCAATGCCTAGACGTTTCCAGTTAAATTTTAACATAACTATAAAACTCCCCTTTTACTATTATTTATATATGGAAACTCTTCGTAAGAAAAGGTACCAACTTAATCACTCTTCGAATTCACTGTTTGTGTGAATCGATCAATAATAATTGCAAGTATTACTATACCAATACCTGCTACGAATCCTGTTCCAACTTGTGCACGTTGCAGTGCCGATAGAACTTCTCTTCCAAGTCCAGGTGCACCAATCATAGATGCAATTACTACCATTGATAAAGCTAACATAACTGTCTGGTTAATACCAGCCATAATAGTTGCCTTAGCCATTGGTAATTCTACTTTAAATAACTTCTGTGCCCCGGTACTACCGAATGCATCAGACGCCTCCACCAGTTCTTTGGAAACCTGACGAATACCTAAGTTCGTGAAACGCACTGTCGGTGGTGTTGCAAATATTAATGATGCAAATATACCTGGCACCATTCCTATACCGAAAAACGCAACTGCAGGTATCAAGTAAACAAATGCTGGCATTGTTTGCATGAAATCGAGTACTGGTGTGATAATCGCTTCCGCAGCTTTACTCTTAGACATTAATATACCAAAAGGAACACCAATAATTACTGATAAAATACTTGATATTAAAACCAATGTAAATGTATTCATCAGATGCTCCCAGAATCCCTGATTATAAATCAGCCATAACCCTACAACACTGAATGCTGCCAAACCGAGTTTTTTACCTGATATAAAGAATGCGATTATGGCTACAACTAAAATAATAATTACAGGTGGAATAAGGATTAAAGTATCTGCAGACCACTCCATAAATTCACCAAAATGCTCTTTAATTGGATCAAACAGAAATGCAAATGTATCTGTAATCAGATCAGTAAACCATTCTGTTGCTTGTGCTATTTTTATCTTCGGTACGAATTCTAATATGTTATTAAGCATCTCCTATATTCACCTCGCCATCTCCAGCAAGTGCAGCTATAACAGCTCCACGGACAACAATTCCAACAAGTTTATCGTTTTCAACGACTGCAACCGGAACTGGTGAGTCATGAATAACATTAAATATCTCATTCATAGAAGTTTCTTTATCCACTTTTTCAATATCAGTGCGCAATATTTCTTTAATATCACGTACTTCATTCTTTCTCGCTTCAGACGCATCATCAGCTGTTACATAACCTTTAAGATTACGTTTGCCATCAACCACTAAGATACTTGAGAGGCCTTCCTCACGCATACGCTCTAAAGCAACACGCGGACCATGCTTTTCTATGTTTATAGTTTCAGGACGTTTCATAATATTTTGTGCGGTTAATACTTTTGAACGGTCCACATCTTCAACAAACTTTTCTACATAATCATTTGCTGGATTAACCAAGATTTCCTCTGGTGTCCCAATTTGAACGATGGAACCATCTTTCATTAATGCAATACGGTCACCTAATCTTAATGCTTCATCTAAGTCATGTGTGATAAATAAAATTGTTTTTTGCATACTTTCCTGCAGGTCAATAAGTTCATCCTGCATTTCTTTACGAATAAGTGGATCTAAAGCTGAGAAAGCTTCATCCATTAGTAGAACCTCAGGATCGTTAGCAAGAGCACGTGCCAATCCGACACGTTGTTGCATACCACCAGATAATTGTCCTGGAGATTGATGGATATACCCACCTAGTCCGACCATTTCTAATGCATCCTGTGCCTTTTTCTTTCTTTCCTCGGCAGGAACATTTTGAATTTCCAACCCAAATTCTGCGTTCTCCAAAATAGATTTATGGGGAAACAATGCAAAACGTTGGAAAACCATACTTAACTTTTCTCTTCGAATTTTGCGCAGTGACTTCATATCCATTGTTGCTAGATCATCACCATCGATTAGAACACTACCTTCAGTAGGTTCAATTAACCGGTTAACTAATCTTACTAAGGTTGACTTTCCACTACCAGATAAACCCATAATAACAAATATTTCGCCCTCTTCTACAGAAAAAGTAGCGCGATTAACCCCGACTGTATTACCGGTTTTCTTCAAAATCTCGTCTTTTGACACCCCTTCATCCAAAAGCTTTAAAGCTTGTTTAGGGTTTCTGCCAAACACTTTTGATAAGCCTTTAACATCAATTACAGGCACAACATTCACCTCTCTCTTTCAAATGATACCTTCCCGTTATCAACCAGGAAATTTGTATTACTACTTTTTTCTTAGTTTCTCTACACACATGTATTTTATGAAACTGATTTCTAAAATAATTAGATCCGAACAGCATCACTCACTTGTAATACTATATATATATTACAGCTATATTTCAAACATTAAGTACCATTAATTTTGTATATATTTTTCGTACAGTTTATTCTGTATAAAGTTTTGCGCGCTCATTCTTAATATTTCTCCCATTTCCTCCTATTTACTGTCCAATCACTAATTTTAAATAAAATTAACTTTAGTGTAACCTTTATGTAGCAGTGTGCAAGGAGGATTTTATGTTTGAACCATCGACAGAAAACTTAACAAATAAAATATTAATAGAATTCGCCAAAACAATCGAAATGTTTGGTTTAACTCCATTGGAATCAAGACTATTTGCTTATATGTACCTAGTAGAAAAACCAATGACACTAGATGAAATGAGTGACGGATTAGGTAAAAGTAAAACCTCTATGAGTACTAGTATCCGAAGTTTGTCTGATTTAAACCTTGTAACTCTTGTATGGAAGAAAGGAGTACGTAAGGATTTATATGAAGCCAATACTGAGCTTTTTAAAAATTTCATGAGTTTTTACGTAAATAAATGGTTCGATGCAGTTAACCATCAGAAAGATTCGCTAGAAGAGATAATTAAAAAACTTAAGCAACACGGAACGGAACATGAACCCGATACATATGAAAAGCTACTAAAGATAATAAATTTTCACAAACAGGTAGAATCATCATTTCAAAACATGGGCCAAGGTTAATATTTAAACTTTATTTTTCATTTTCTTCTAAAATCCGTATAAATTCATTCAATAAAGAAGGATAGTATCCTTCTTTTTTTAAAGCATAAATTGTTTCATTTGGATACAGCTTTTCACTAAGCATTCCAGCGAAGTGAACAAGTAAACTAGTAAAATTCAAAAAACCTTCTTCTTTTTGTTCCTCGAATTGACTATCCAACATTTTCAAAAGCTCCATTGTCTCTTCAAATTCCATTCGTGAAATATCTTTTTGGATAAGCAACTTAATAAAAGGAAACTGCTCAATATTAATAACTTTTGCTAATAAACAAAGATGAAAGGCCGTTGCTTCATTTTGATCTAAATGTTCCAATAAAAATGACCTCCCAAAATAATTTATTTTAACTCTTTTATCCCTTGGCACATCAGTCATGATAAGGGTTATAAAAAAAGGCTATTTTTTTTACAAAAAAACTATTGCTTTTTATGGTGAAACGTACTATTATGCTTGAAGGATTGGTCATGATTTTAGCGAGCTATTTTACTGGAGGGATCAAAAATGAATTGCTGGAAAACCATTAATTTTAATAAAGACTATGGAATAAATAGGTTATATCTTCTATCATTTTTGATTGGCCTAGTATCATTCGTATTTCTATATGTACCATTTTCAATTATACACGGTACAGTAAATTTAAACGAATTTGGGATTATTCCATTAATTATAGCATTGCTCTTTTTACCAACAGTTCATTCGTTTATGCATATCTTACCATTAATTATGATGTATAAACGAGTAAAATTAACCTATAAGCGAAAAAACTTATTCTTTCCTATTATTAATTATTATACAAAAAAACCATTAACAAAAAAAGTTTCTTTACTAGTCGCAATTGCACCAACATTGTTCATTACGATACCAGCTGGAATGGCAACCTATATGTTCGTCGATTATTATGTATACTTTCTATTATTAACATCGATCCATATAGCAATGACTTTTACGGACTTTTTATATTTAATCAATATTTCAAAAGCACCTAAACTATCCTATGTCGAGAATAGTAATGATGAATTTGCAATTTTAGTGAAAACACAAAATTAATTTGTAGAGGATCTGACATAAAGTGTCAGGTCCTTTTTAATTATCTAGCGTACTATATGCTGTGGATAACTGGACTTCCGAATCAGCCACGTCCAGCTCCGACGTACAGGACGTACTAGTGCCGGTGACGCCACAGGACATGGCGTTCTCACCGGCCAGTGCCTAGCGCCTAGTGGACTTCCCTCCCCGTGTCTACGATAAGAAATAAAGGATGTTCGACTAAAACCACCACATCCTGTGGCAACGTCGAACTACCCCACGTCCTGTGGGGCAGCTTACGCTCTTCGTGTATCCTTTTCGCTTTCCAAGCATAAGATTCATCTTGACTTTCGCCATCATTGGCGATAAGTCAAGTTCATCTAATCTCAGGGAATAGGAAGATCGACTAAGACCGCCGCTTTGCGCGGCAACGTCGACCTACCCGCAGCGCTGAGCACAGTCCATACAGCGCTGAACAGGCGCTTACGCTTTTGTTCTTAGAAATAAACGATTTAATACTGTTCATCAAGTTCATATTTTGATACAGTTAAGTATGAATTATGTTGTATGCTTCTTAAGGGGGTTTTTTATATGAGTATTCTTTTTCCTGTTTATGCAGTGTTTATATTATTAGTTTTTAATTCTCTAACACATCAATTTTGCATGAAAATGGAGATGAAAGAAAAAAAGCAATCTACAGTATTCCGAGTCATTAATATCATGGTTCTCATATTGCTAATAACTTCTTACGTAAAAGTGTTGACTGTAATAACCTGAGTATAAATAATTACTACCTATTTTTTTTGCAGTAAAAGTGTTATATTAATGCAATAGTTTTAAAATTTATTGAAACAAAATGATTAGGAGTGTTCACACATGAAAAAATTAGCAATCGCTGTCACACTTTCAGCTACTATTTTAGGCATGACGGCATGTAATTCTGATGAAAGCGGCAATTCAGAAGTTGTTGCAGAAACAAATGCTGGAAACGTTACAAAAGAAGAATTTTATCAGGAATTAAAGGATAGTAATGGTGCTAGTGTACTGCAGCAACTTGTAACTGTCGAAGTATTAAATGATAAATATGATGTGTCCGAAGAAGAAGTAGATAAAGAGCTAAAAAGTGTAAAGGACCAATTAGGTGATCAGTTTCAACAAGCAATACAGCAACAAGGTTTCAAAGATGAAGAGGCGTTCCGGAAGATGCTACGTATTAGTCTCCTACAGGAAGCAGCTGTAGCAGAAGATATCGAGATTACAGAAGAAGATCTTAAAAAACAATATGAGCGTATGAAAACAGAAGTACAGGCACAGCATATTTTAGTAGAAGATGAAAAAACGGCAAATGAAGTGAAACAGAAGTTAACTAATGGAGGAGATTTTGCCAAGTTGGCTAAGGAATATTCAACAGATACTTCCAATGCAGAAGATGGTGGAAAACTTGGATACTTCTCAAGTGGTAAAATGGTACCTGCATTTGAAGATGCCGCCTACAATATGGAGGTCGGTGAAGTTAGCGAACCAGTCAAAACAGAACATGGTTTCCATATTATTAAAGTGACGGACAAGCGTGAAAAAGAAGAAGATATCGGATCATTTGAAGATAATAAACAGGACATTCGTCGCAGTATCTTAAACCAGCGTATGGATCCACAAAAAGCAAGAGAGAAAATTAATAAATTAATTGAGGATGCTGAAGTTGATATTAAAGTAGAAGGATTAGAAGATATCCTTAATTCTCAACCAAGTAATCCTCAAGGATAATACAAAGACGGCTAGTCCATACCAATGATGGACTAGCCGTCTTTTATTGGGATACATGCTGCTCCCTATCTTGTTTATGTTTGCGTTCCTCTTCCAAGCGATCCATATAGATTTTGCCTTCACGTTCAATAAATTGGTGTTCCAGTTGCTTTTCAGCACGCATTGCTCTAAAAGCCATATAACCACTAAGAAAAATAAAAATAATAAGCATAAAAACCCACCAAGGTACTCCAACTATCACGATTTAGCCCTCCTTGTCCATCAATCTATCAGATGTATATGAACAAAGCAGCAAAAAAATGACCTACTCCTTAGTTCTCTTCGAAAAGTGGTTTATAGAATGCTCTATTATCCATTGCAAACATTCGCTCTGTGAATTCCCCTGGTTTAACTTTATCCAGCGAACGATTTAGCATATTCATTTTTGCATCTATCAAATCGATTAGATGTAATAGCTCTGCTTCCCGAACTAATGGAGGTTTAGGACTCCCCCACTCTGCTTTCCCGTGATGTGATAATACCAGGTGCTGTAATATCAGGACTTCTTCACCTTCAATTTGCAGTTCCTTAGCTATATGTCCTATTTCCTCCACCATCATTGGTATATGCCCCAGTAATTTTCCTTCAATTGTATATGATGTTGTAACAACACCAGATAATTCTTTAAGTTTACCAAGATCGTGTAATATAATGCCAGCGTATAATAAGTCTTTATTTAACTCCGGGTATAATTTATGCAGCTCTTTTGCCAGCGCAAGCATACTTACAATATGATGTGCTAAGCCTGATACATATTCATGATGATTCTTGCTTGCAGCCGGATATGTTAAGAGTGCCTCCTGATACTTTTTAATAAAAGCACGAACGATTCGCTGCATATATGGATTTTTCATTTCAAAAATAGTTTCTGTTAATTTTTCCATTAAAACTTCTTTTGCAACTGGAGCCTTCGCCACAAAGTCAGATACCTGTACACCATCAGTTGATTGCGCCGGCCGAATAGAAGTAATTTTTAATTGTGCTTTCCCTCGAAACTGATTGATTTCTCCAGTAAGTTTCACAATCTGTTCTGGTACAAAAATTTCCTCATCTTCTTTATTGGTATCCCAAAGCTTGGCTTCTATCTCACCAGTTGCATCACGTAAAATTAAAGTAAGAAACGGTTTTCCGTTACTTGTAACTCCACGAGAGGCTTCCTTTATTAAGATAAAATCTTCAAAAGCATCACCAATACTATAATTCCCTATTCCGTTCTTCATCATAATCCTCCCCGT
This sequence comes from Virgibacillus salinus, assembly GCF_900102415.1. NCBI lineage: Bacteria > Bacillati > Bacillota > Bacilli > Caryophanales > Bacillaceae > Virgibacillus > Virgibacillus salinus. Next base: position 342,155 of record NZ_FNKD01000003.1, on the reverse strand, counting down.
AGACCAAAAGAGACCGACAAAGGCATTACAGGTGTTACGCCACTTTTATGTCCATCTCTTTTCGGTGTTTTTAATTTAGGCTCTTTTGGTAAAATTTGTTGCTCACAAGACGTGAATGTTTTTGCGAGCAAGAAGGCTCGTGGTGTGCCCAGGGCTAAGAAGATACTGTGAAAGCTTCAGCTTGAGCAGATGTCGCCTTGGTACCCGGAGCGGTGAAAGCGAGTATATTCCAAAACTGCGTAGATAGAGAGCCTCACTAATTGTTAACTATCGGATTCCCATAGTTGTATCGCAGTTTATATTAATAGCAACAATCTTTTAGAAAACTGCCTTCATTTATCATTTTTTGGAATATATTCAAAAATCTTTCCTGATTCGATTAACTGAATAACTTGCATTAACCACTCATAATAATTTTGTGCATATCGAAGCCGGTCAATATCCTGATGAATCTTACGCTTTAGATCGTTATCACCAGTTTCTTGTAAAATCTCATTTAACTCTGCAATCGCCTCGTCCGCCTCCTCAATATTTGTTTCCGTATGCTGACGCCAACGGTTTCCGAATAACGACGTAAACGACTTGTACCAGTCTTCTTCAGATTGGTATAAATCTTTTCGTATTCCTTTTTTAAATGTAGATTCAACCATTTTCATATCAGATAAAGCACGGACTCCAGTGGACATACTGGTTTTACTCATTTCTAATGCATCGCGCATATCATCCAATGTCATTGGCTGATTTGAAAAATATAAAACACCATATAGTCGTCCTACAGAGGAAGTAATTCCATATAAATTCATGTTTCTAGCTATTACCTGAATAAACTTTTCAATTGTTTCTTCATATTTTTCTATGTCTTTTGAGGTGTTCTCATTAGGCAATGGATTTCCCTCCAATTGCAATATTCGTCCTTAAGTAATGTCAAATTCCGACTCAGTTATCTGAAAACAGTTTATCATTAATGATTAATTTATGCTAACAGAATTTCTCAGATTAATCACGCTTGTATAGCCTGCAAAATCCGCGACATCTTTCTTACATGTAAACAGAATAATTTGCTGGTTCCTGGCAAATTCAGACAGCATTTTTATTATCCGTTTCGTACGTTCCAAGTCAAAGTGGACAAAAGCATCATCAATTATGAATGGTAAGCGATGTTTTTCACTCATAACTTCACTTATTCCCAATCGTAAAGAAACATAAAGTTGATCAACTGTTCCCTGTGATAATTCTTGAGCTTGATAGCGTATTCCATCAGTAGATTCTACCTGAAATGGAGTGTTGGTTTTTGGAGCATAGATGTGTTTATATTTATTTGCTGTCAGTGCTCTAAAATACGCTGTTGTCTTTTCAATTACTACCCCCATATATTTGTCGCGGTAATTACGCTTTGTTTCAACTAACATTTCTTTAGCAGTTTTATAAACAGACCATTCTTCTGCTAATTTTTCCAGTTGCTCCTGCTCCATATTAAATCGATGTAAAACTTCTGAGTGCGTCTCAGAGGACTCCATATTTGAAAGGTCTGCATCTATATCTGCGAGTTCCTGTCGCATCTTATCTATTTCTTTTTCGAGTCTGTCTATCTGCGCTGTACCTTGTTCCTGGTATACTACCAGTTCACTTTCCTGAATACCTTCCTGTTCCAGCAACGTTTTAAAATCTTCTTTATTTTGCAGAATTCGTTCAATTTGTGCTTTAAGCTGTTTCAGTTCACTATCATGGTTCTGCTTTTGTTCAAATTGTTTCGCTTGTTTTAAAAAGTCATCTTCTGTTTCTGTGTTGGCAAAAGAAATTAAATCTGCTATTTCCTGTTCATATACGTCCATTTTTTGTTTCGTCACTCGTTGTTGATCGACATTATCAGTAATCCACGTTTCATATTGTTCTAGTAATCCAATTACGTTTTGATATTCAGTCAATAGCTCCTCTATTTTTTCTAGTTTTTCTTCAACTGTGTTATTCGTTTCCCAATTCCTTTCCTGGTAAAACGCAGTAAGCTGCTCATGAAAATCATTCATTTCTTTCTCTAGTGTGTCAAATTGCCTTTTTAATTGATTTCTTTCACGATCAAAGTTGATTAACTGTTTCAATGTATGAAAAAACTCAGGCCAATACATTGTCTCAATTTGCTTAAGAAACGGATATTGCTCATGCTGAGAGATTACCATCTTATTTAAACGATCTTTCTTTTGTTGTAGGGCATTATTCTTTTCTTCCCACTGTAACAACTCAATATCAATTGACCGCAACCGATCCTTTATGGAAGCTAGTTCGTTTTTCTTTTGTTCATTTGCTTCAAGTAGTTGTTCTGCCTCAGAACTTTCTTCAGCAGTTACCTGATCGGAGATTACTTTCTTATTCTGCAACATACTTTCCATATCAAGCATGGATTTCCTGCTGACTACCTGTTGTATAATCCCACCAGCAAGAATTAAAGCTGACGCACCAAATAATGCTGGCTGACCCTGAATTAACGCAAAAATACTTAAGAGGAATGCAGCAACAGCACTTCCAATCAACCATAGTTTTGTGTGACGTTCTTTTTTCTCCTTTACTTTCTTCCAGTTTTTTTGTTGTTCAATATTTTCCTCTCTAGCTTTCTTTAGGTATTCCTGATGTTGATAATCATTTATTCGTATCGATAACTTACTAACATAGTTTTCCTGGAGAAGTGAGTCAGTGAGCTCAGACTGCTGGCTGATTATATAATCACGATTTTTCTTTAATTGCCTGTACTCCTGTTGTATATGTTCCTCTGTTAGCATTAGCTGATCCAAATCATTCTTAAGCTGATTCCACGATTTTTCAATATGAAATGGGAGGATAATTCCAGTTAAATCCTCACGTGTAATCCCAATATTTAAATGGTCTAATTCTGTCTCAATTTGTATATCTATTTTCTTTATTGACTTATCTTGCTTGTCTTGTTCCCTTTTATTCTCTAAGTAATGCTGTTTTTGCTGGATAATTGCTTCTGCATTTTTATATACGGCTTCATCATGCAAGCTAGAATGGAGCGTATCCTTTTTTTCTGTATATTTAGCCTGATTATCCTGCAGTACGGATAATTCACTTTTTAAAGGCAGTAATTTTTCCTTTAGTGTATTAAATCGTTCAACTCCATTTTCAGGGAATATCATATCAGCAGGAAAAGCAGCGAGTTGTTCCTTCTCACGTTGGTACGCTTTAATAATTGGAAGGGCCTGCTGTTTCTTTTCAGTACGAATGAGATCCTTTTTCGCCTTTTCCAGTTGATCTTGATTTCTTTCGATAGCGTCAGTAATAGATAATACGCTTGATTTTTTATCCCGATAAGTTGATTCTGTCTCTTGGTAACTTTGTAATGAGGTGAACAAGTCATCCAACGTTTCCAACTGCTGATTAATTTCAGGTTTCTTTCCGAAAGGTTTAAACAGTTCACCGATTCTATTGTCCAGTTGCTTTTCGATTGCATAAATATTTTTAGAGCCAGTCAACCCTACTCCAAGCAATACTTCCCCAAGTTCATCTTCCTTCATATTTCTTATATTCATTAAATCAGCAGCAGAAAAGGAAAAAATGGATTGGTATGTTGCTTGTGTCATACCGTTCAACCGTTCCTGCAGCCAATCCTCTCCATGGGATTGACCATCTGCCGTGTAACAAGTAGCTGACCCGTTCTGTGTTCCATCAATCCGTTCAATCGTAAATTCACCATAATCAGTGTCGAATATCGTTAGTCTTCCACCCATTTTCCCGCTTGTTTTGGGTTGAAAATATGCCCGTTTTTTTGGAGGTAATCCAAATAGCATAAATAATATAAAATGCTGTAAAGTAGATTTTCCCGATTCATTCTCTCCATACACACATACAAATGGCCTAGTTGAAAAGTCAATTGTGTCATCAACCCATTTCCCAAAACCATAAATGGCTGCATGCCTTATTTGCAAGTTAATCACCTCCATTCTTTAAAAGCTCATGGACCAGCATATGCTTTGCTTGGTGTTTAATACGCAGTTCATCTTCACCAGTGATCGGCTCCATGTATTTCCTCGCCTGTTTATGCTGATATAATTCCTTTAAATATGATTGGATGGATACCTCGTCAAAGTGGCGAATTAATTCCCCTACAAAGTGCTCTCCCTGTGCCAGTTCATTGTCTATAGAATACAGACGTTCAACCTGATAACGAAAAATATATTTCCAATTTGCCTGATGGAGAATAGTTTCATTAACGAGTTCAATTACTTCATCCAACATTTGTTCATCGTTCCACTTTTGCAGATTATCTTGATTGCTTTTAAACAATAGCTGAAGTAACTGTGGCCCTGAATCCTTTGTATATTCGCTAACTTCACTCTGTATTTTAGTTTCTAACTGATGAAGTTCATCACAATCAGAAACATCTATAGTTAAAGAATTATATTGAAGGGACTGCAGTGGTATAAATGTCATTGCTGTATCTGTTTTCGATAATACTACATGGTAGCACCCCTTATCCCCAGTCTCTTTGCGGTTCCGCCCTTGAATGTTCCCAGGGTAAACAATAGAGGGATGCTCTTTTAATACTTCTCGCTGATGAATATGGCCAAGCGCCCAATAATCAAAGTTCTTTTCAGTTAAATCCGATAAATAAAATGGTGCATATACATCGTGATCGGTATTACTGTGCAGGCTTCCATGAAGCATCCCGATATGGAATGGAATTTTCCCTGGAAGTAGTTGATATTCTTGTGCCTTTTTTGACAACACGGATCGATTTTCATAACTGAATCCGTAAATAGCCGCACAGATTTCATTATCTTTTTTAAACGTAAAATGAGTCACTTTTTCATTAGGGAATATAAAAACATTATCCGGATATGTAACAGGATGGATATTCCCATTAATAAAATCATGATTGCCATAGGATAAATAAACATTTATATCATGGTGCTGCAATTGTTCAAATGCCCTTCGTAAATGGACCTGTGCTTTTAGACTCTGTTTTTCATTATCAAATAAGTCACCAACAATCAGCACAAAATCAACTTTATTATCAATTGCTGTTTTAACTAAACGATCTAATGCATTAAATGTACTGTTTCTTACTTTCTTAAAAATATGCTCGGGAATATGTGCAAGCCCCTTGAACGGGCTATCCAGGTGCAAGTCCGCTGCATGAATAAATGAAATTTGTTCTGCGATATGATCACCCTCTTTTTAAATAGAATATATATTTCCATTTTACCAAAAACCATGTACGAATGCACGTTCGTATAAAGTCATTTAAAAAGGTCACGTGAAAGTGACCTTTTTATACTATTCTTTTTTGGATAAGGCTATTGCCTTTTTTACATCTTTTAGTGAGCTTGAACGGCCATACATTAAGACTCCACCTTTATAAACCCGTGCCCCAATTGCGGCAAAGAGTAATATAGTTGCAATTAGGATCCCAGATGATAATGCGACTTCCCAAAATGGAATATCAAGCATCCCAACACGTAGGAACATGAGCATCGGTGCGAAAAATGGAATATAGGAAGTTATCTTCACAAATGATGAATCCGGCGCTTCAAGTCCAAACATAGCAATAAAAAATGCAATCATAACCAGTAATATTATTGGCATTATCATTTGCTGGACATCTTCTGTTCTGCTTACAAGCGAACCTAACATTGCAGCTAGTGTTGCGTACAGTAAGTATCCAAGCAGGAAAAATACAATTGCATATATATACACGGAAGCAGATGTATTCTGAATTCCGAAGTAATCAAAAACGCCTCCAGTTAGCTCCTCCTGTTTAGACATAATAAGGGAGTAACCTACACCGATAATAATTCCAACCTGCGTAAGGCCCAATAAAGCAATACCGACGATCTTCGCAAACATATGTGTAACCGGTGATGCACTTGAAATTAAAATTTCCATAACCCGTGAGGACTTCTCGGTAGCAACATCATTGGCAATCATCGTTCCATATGTGATCACGGATATATACAACAGGAAGAGCATAACATAAACAATTCCTCTTGCCTGATTCAGTTCTTCTGCGGTTTTTGCACTATCATCTAAAGCAACCTTACTAATGGTCACAGGTGAATATATTTCGGTGATAGTTTCCTGGTCAACACCAGCTTGTTGTGTCGCCGCTGCAACCTTTAATTGTTGCAGTTGCTGCTGAATAACTGACTGTTCCCCTGCTTCAGCAATATTATTGGCAAAGTAGGTTGCTTCTGGCAATCCTTCAGCGTTTAACGATAATGAAATCAACGCGGCATATTCTTCATCCTGTACAGCGTTTTTGCCATCCTCTTCTGCCCCTTCAAACGCTATCAGGTCCATCTCATCTGTTGACCCTTCAACACTTTCTTCCAGCGGTGTAAATAACTCTCCCGATTCATCGATTACAGCAATTTTGTCTGTGTCTCCCGAAAATGTTTCCGTTATAGTCTGGATGTTTGCAATGGCAAAAATAAACACTAACGAAATAATCGTACTGATTAAAAATGATTTTGTTTTAAATTTCGTCATATATGTATGGGATAAAATAATCCAAAACTTATTCATAGGAAGCACCTACCTTCTCAATGAATATATCACTTAAAGTTGGCTCCTCAAGTTCAAACTTGCGCACGAAGCCTTTTCCATGGAGTGCTTCAAATAGCCTCTGTGCGACTGTCTCGCTCTCAATCTGAAGCTCACAGCCTTCTGTCACAGATTTATAGTGCAGAACTCCAGCAAAATCTCTCAAAAAGTCTACTGGGAAATCTGCATGGACAATTAAATTCTTTTTCCCAAACGACTTTTTAATTTCCCTGAGTGACCCTTGAACAACCGGTTTTCCTTTATGTAAGATACATAAATGTTCACAAAGTTCCTCTACATGATCCATCTGATGTGATGAAAAGACAATGGATGTCCCTTGTTCCTTAAGGTTTACAACAGCTTCTTTTAACATTTCAACATTGATTGGGTCCAGGCCAGAAAATGGCTCATCAAGAATAAGCAGTTTTGGTTTATGGATAACAGCAGAGATAAACTGGATCTTTTGCTGATTACCTTTTGACAGTTCTTCTACTTTTTTATCTATGTATTCTGGTACTTTAAAGCGATCAAGCCAGCCTTCAAGCTCTGTAACCACCTCGCTTTTACTCATACCACGAAGTTTTCCAAGGTAAATTAACTGGTCACGAACCTTCAACTTGGGATATAGCCCTCGTTCTTCAGGTAAATACCCAATTAAATGACTTTCATCATAGCCGATGGATTCGCCATTCCATGAAATATCGCCATCCGTAATATCCAAGAATCCAAGAATCATTCGAAAAGTTGTTGTTTTACCCGCACCATTTCCACCTAAGAAACCGAACATTTCTTTTTCAGGAATTTCAATGGAAAGATGATCAACTGCAGTGGTACTTCCAAATCGTTTCGTTACTTCTTTAATTTTTAATGTCAAATTTCTTCTCTCCTTCCCTGTTTTATGGTACGTTTACATTAGCAGATGGTTTCATAATTTTTTCATTTTAGCAGGAAAATCCCAACGGCTGAAGAAATTATAAGGTAGATATATACTTCAAGGAGGAACAAGAAATGCGAACTTACGTGTTAACTGTTTTTGACAAATCAGGGGAAAAGCTACTTGATGAATCTTTCGAAGCTCCCAGTAATGATGAAGCCAAAAAAATTGGTGCGGCAAGATTAGATGAAGAAGGTTACAGTGAACATACACACCGTTGTGTATCTCCTGATGCAAAGTTAGTATTGTTTCATAGATAAACCGATCTTCTCTCCCACAATCGAATCTCAGCGTAAAAAGGTGGCATTAAAAAATTTTATTTTTTCAGTGCCACCTTTTTGCATTCAGAAACGATTTTAATAATAAGAATAGGTTATTGTCCTTTGAATGAGGGTTTACGTTTGTTTAAAAACGCGCTTACACCTTCCTGGTGATCTTCCGTATTTCGAAGTTCCCATTGTGACTTTCGCTCAGCTTCCATATAGTAGGTTAATTCTTTCTCATTTCTTTGATGATACATTATTTTTGTTTTCAGCATTGCCACAATTGGTGCAACTAACATCTGATTGGCAATCTCAGTTGCGTGATCGATAGCTTGCTTATCCGTAAGCACATCTACAAGACCAATTTCCTTTGCATCTGATCCTGTTAATTGCTGCTTCTCCCATATAAATTGTTTTGCCTTATGTGTACCTATACGTTCGCGCAACAGGAAGTGTCCACCTCCATCAGGTGCTAATCCAATTCCTATAAATAGCATCCCAAGCTTGGATTCATTTTGAGCCACAACATAATCTGCGGTTAGTGCAAGGCTCAACCCTAAGCCAACAGCTGATCCCTGAACAGCCGATATAACAATCTTAGACATCATGTACAGCTTTAAAGCAATTGCTTCAATGGTCTTCATTATATGTTCATAATAGTTCTTGTCAGCAAATTCAGTCATCATACCAATGTCTCCACCTGCACAAAATGCTTTTCCTTTTCCACTCAGAATAACAATTTTATCGTCATTTTTTTCAATCTGCTCCAGCACATCATGTAATTCCATAAGCATATCTTTATTCAAAGCATTGTATCGATCAGTCCGATTTAACGTAATATAAGATATATTATTCTTGCTCTCGAATAAAACAGTACTCATCACGGTATCCCCTTTATTTAAAAATTTCTATCATAATATAATATTCGCCACCCATAGACAAAATCCTTTATTAAATACTGTTTTTTTAAAGATCGTTGTTATTGATACAACAGGTATAAATTGCATGGGTTAAAGAGCAACAAAATTCCTGAAAAGCCTTATAAAAATAACAAAAGCCCGCAACATTTAAGGTGCGGACTTTTACTTAATTATTCGTTTGATTCCTCTTCAGAAGTACCATAAAGTTCTTCTAATGGCTTCGTAATGATTTGGCTCACTTCATTGATCACAAGATTTAAGCGCTGCTCCTGCTCCATCAATTTTGAAATATCTTCATGCTGTTGAACTGTTTCTACAACTTTACGCGCTTGTTCAACTTCCTCTTCTGAGATTTCCTGACCTTGCATTTGCTTTTCTTGTAATTCCATTTGAGTATTTCTGAAATTATCAAACATTTGCTTGGCAGATTCGTCACTCATTACTGCATCATATGCTTCTTTTAAACTTTGGAATTCATCACTTTCACGAATTGATTTTTCTAAATCGTACGCACTATCATAAATATTAGGCACGTTATATCCTCCTTCATTTTCTAACTAAAATAACTATAACAAACGTTTTGACGCATGTATACCATTTTGAAATATAGCTAAAAATGCAAAATTGTTTTTTCAAATCCGTTTATACTGCTATAATGGAAAAAAGCCCTATAGGAAGAGGCATTTTAATGATAAAACAACTTCGCAAAATTTTTTCGTCATTAGTATTATTTAATGAAATATCCGATAAGACTAGAGATAAATTTAAATGGTTTATGACAGACGGTGGACAGGTTATCGGTATTGATAGAAAAGAGCTTACTGAAAAAGATTCAACTCTTTTGCATATGTTCTTATATCCATATAATATTTCCATTCCTGAAATGACAGCTGAAGAAAAACAATGGAAAACATATATAAGTACCGAAATCTCAGATAACACTAAATCATTTACATATCGTTTTATCTATTTTTCGTATCAGCCATTCCAAATTGAACCTGAATCTTTTAAAGAGGCAATAAATGAATTTTATGCAAGACAAGTTCCAATACTTTTTGAAAACGATCATGAAGGAATCATTGTAGAAACAAATCCAAGTGAAGACATATCGTATGAGCAAATAATCGATGTACTAATGAGTGACTTGTACGTAAAAATTAAATTCGTAGTTGGACCTTATCTTTATACATTATCAAAAGCTAACAGAAATCATCAGATATTAGTTGACGGGGCTAATAAAATTTTCTCTTATTCTGATAAGACCGTATCCACATACATTGACGCTGTTCCATTTATACTTATTGATCAAATAGCAAGTGATACTCGTGCTGATATAATTGATTCGGTATTAGGTGAAACGATACACGACCAGGACCTGTTAAAAACAGTTGAAACGTTTATTGCTTGTAACTTAAATGTGTCAGTTACAGCAAAAGAATTGTACATGCACCGAAATAGTTTACAATACCGGCTTGATAAATTTACTGAAAAAACCGGTATCGATATTAGGCAATTTCACCAGGCAATGACTGTACTACTTGCAATATCTATAAATAAGCAGCTCAATAAATAAGCCATTTTTCGAATATGTTTCTCTGCGCAGCTGCGGTTTTCAAGCCGTGCCCGCGGAGTACAACTGCCTGAAGTGGAAATAAACATGCTCCAGTGGTGCAGTTTATATTTAAAAAAGTGCACAAAAGAATTCAAAATCTTTGTGCACTTTTTCCATTTACGGGTGGGCCAAGTATTAGCTACAATTATATTATAAAAACGTTTACATAATTGGAGGAGTAATAATGGCTGAATTACGACTAGAACACATTAAGAAGTCATATGACAAAAAAGCTATTGCTGTAGATGACTTTGACTTAGAAATTAAAGATAAAGAATTTATTGTATTCGTCGGACCTTCTGGCTGCGGAAAATCAACAACACTAAGAATGATCGCTGGCCTTGAAGAGATTACTGATGGGGAACTTTATATTAATGACAAGAAAATGAATGATGTAGCACCCAAAGACCGTGATATAGCAATGGTATTCCAAAACTACGCATTATACCCCCATATGAATGTATATGACAACATGGCTTTCGGGTTAAAACTGCGTAAATTTAAAAAAGATGAAATAGAACAACGTGTTAATAATGCTGCCAATATTTTAGGATTGGAAGCATACCTAGATCGTAAACCAAAAGCATTGTCTGGCGGACAACGACAGCGTGTAGCATTAGGACGTGCAATCGTGCGGGATGCGAAAGTATTTTTAATGGATGAACCCTTATCAAACCTTGATGCAAAATTACGGGTACAAATGCGTGCAGAAATTCAAAAATTGCATCAACGTCTTCAGACAACAACTATTTATGTAACGCACGACCAAACTGAAGCAATGACGATGGCTACACGCCTAGTTGTTATGAAAGACGGGTATATCCAACAAGTAGGAGCACCAAAAGATGTCTATGACAAACCAGAAAATATCTTTGTCGGAGGATTTATCGGATCTCCTTCCATGAACTTCTTAAGCGGAAAATTGGAAGATGGCTATTTCGTAATGGAGGATACAAAAGTAAAAGTCCCAGAAGGTAAAATGAAAGTTTTACGTGAACAAGGTTATTTGGATAAAGACGTTACACTCGGTATTCGTCCTGAAGATATTCATGATGAGCCGCTATTCATTGATTCGACCCCAGATACTAAAATAAAAGCATCAATTGAAGTAGCTGAATTAATGGGTGCAGAGTCTTACCTATATTCAAAAGTAAATGAGCAGGACTTTGTTGCACGTGTTGACTCTCGATCTGACATTAACGGCGGTGAAGAAGTCGACCTAGCATTCGATATGAATAAAGTACACTTCTTTGATACTGAAACAGAGCAGCGAGTTCGTTAAATTTATTTAGATGTATATTTAAAATGATATTGAAAATAATACCAACTAAGGCTAAATTTAAGAGGGAAGTCATTATGACTTCCCTCTTAACTATCATTTCTTTAAAGGGATTATCCCTTTAAAGCCATAGGTTATTTAGGTTGTTGTCCACTAAACTGCTGTTGTGCTGATTGCACTAAGCGTTTAGTAATTTCACCACCAACAGAGCCATTTGAACGTGAAGTAGAATCTGGACCTAATTGAACACCAAACTCTTGTGCGATTTCATACTTCATCTGATCAAGTGCTTGTTGTACGCCAGGTACTACTAAATTGTTTGAGTTGTTATTAGCCATGTTATCACCTCCTGTAAGCATAGTTTTAGCAAATTTATAAAACTTATGACGGAATACAGTTGGTAATTGTTGCTTAAACTCCCAATTAAGTGTGGTCGAGCTTTTTCGCTGGACAATTAAAAGAGCTTATTACATAGTAATAAGCTCTTTTAATAATAATTATTTTGGATATGTCATCTCTTTTGGATTTACATATTGTTCAAACTCTTCTTCAGTCAGCAACCCTGATTCTACTGCAGTTTCCTTTAAAGTTGAATTATTCTCAAAGGCTTTTTTAGCAATTTTCGCTGCATTTTCATAGCCGATATGTGGATTTAGTGCGGTAACAAGCATTAAAGAATCATTTAAATATTTTTCAATTTGTTCATGATTCGGTTCGATACCTTTGGCACAGCGTTCATCAAATGATAATATGCTATCTGAAAGAATTTCGCAGGACTGAAGAAAATTATAAGCAATTACAGGCTTAAATACATTTAACTCAAAATTCCCTTGACTTGCTGCAAATCCTATCGTGGCATCATTCCCCATTACTTGGGCTGCGACCATCGTTACTGCCTCACTTTGGGTTGGATTAACTTTTCCAGGCATAATCGAACTTCCTGGCTCATTTGCTGGAATGGTAATTTCACCTATTCCACAACGTGGGCCGCTTGCTAACCAGCGTACATCATTTGCAATCTTCATTAGATCAGCTGCTAAACCTTTTAACGCGCCATGTGCATGCACTGTTTCATCATGACTTGTTAGAGCATGGAATTTATTAGGTGCGGAAATAAAGTCCTTTCCTGTAACTTCATTAATTGCTTCACAAACAGCCTCAGAGAAATCCGGATGTGCATTTAGACCTGTCCCAACAGCAGTACCACCAATAGCTAGTTCCTTTACATGATGAACGCTTTCAGAAATCATAACTTCCGACTTTTCCAGCATGCGGTGCCAGCCACTTATTTCCTGACCTAAAGTTAGTGGTGTAGCATCCTGCAAATGTGTACGACCTATTTTCACAATATCCTGAAAAGCATCCATTTTAACTTTAAATGTATCCTTTAAAGTTTGCAGTGCAGGAATAACCTTATCCTCTAGCTTCAAAACAGAGGCAATATGCATTGCTGTCGGATATGTATCATTAGAACTTTGCGATTTATTCACATCATCATTCGGGTGAAGTCTTAGATCGCTTCCCTCATCCTCAAGCCATTTATTACCTGCATAAGCAATTACTTCGTTCACATTCATATTTGATTGTGTACCGCTTCCAGTTTGCCAAACAACCAATGGGAAATGGTCATCTAACTTGCCTTCGATAACTTGATCGGCTGCATAGCTAATAGCATCTGATTTCTTCTTGTCCATCAGACCTAAATCACTATTCGCCCTCGCTGCACTTTTCTTTAAAATAGCAAATGCTTTGATAACTTCAGCAGGCATTTTTTCATCACCTATTGGAAAGTTTTGTTTGCTTCGTTGTGTTTGAGCACCCCAATACTTTTCAGCAGGTACATTTATTTCTCCTAGCGTATCTTTTTCTACACGGTATTCCATGTCTGTTGCCTCCTTGTAATCATAATCATATCTTTTACCATTGTAACAAAATTAATGGAAATATTGTTAGCTTAACAATAAGTAGAAGTCACAAAATAGTACGGATTTTACTAACAAATTCAGCTGGTTTTCATTTATAATACTATAGAAGACTAATTTAGCAGTTAAGAAAGTATAAATCCTTTCTTACTGCATAAGCGCAACTAAGGCTTATCTATATTTAAAGCTAGGCGATAAGCCAAGTTTTCTAATGTTGAAAGACTCTATAGAATCGGCAATTACTATACATTAATAAGCAGAAGTCTTCTATATGCGTCTTAATGTAAGGAGGATTTCACTATGCCAAATATTTGGACACATATGCTATTTTGTGAAGATGTTGTGGATACAATCAAAAATCCATACCCATTTTCACAATATGAGTCATATATGAAATTAGGTGCTCAAGGGCCAGATCCCTTTTTCTATTATAATTTCTGGCCTTGGATAAAAGAGGAACCTGTTCATGACATCGGAATGATATTGCATAAGGAAAATTGCGGAGCATTTTTAATGGATTTAATTGATCAGGCAAAGGATATGGACGGACGTGTTCAAGCGTATGTATTTGGATTTGTCACACATCATGTCCTTGACCGTAATGCACATCCATATATTCATTACCGTGCTGGCTATGTTGGAAGTAATCATCAAAAGCTCGAAGTACTCATTGATACATTGATGATGGAAAAATATCATAATTTAAAAACGTGGAAAGCACCAGTTTATAAAGAAATCGATATTGGGTACTCATTTAATGAAAATATAACTAATTTACTGCATACAACTATTAAAAACCATTTTCCAGAGGTCAATCGTAATTCCACTTCTTACATCCAAAAAGCTTACCGGGATATGAAATTGGCACTAAAATTGTTAGCTGATCCACATGGATGGAAAATTGTACTACTAAGACCATTGATTGCATCTTATTCCCATCAGCCAATTAAAAGTAACGTGGATTATTTGAATTTGCAACATACAACATGGTACCACCCAGCAACAAATGCCCCTTCTTCTAAAAGCTTTATTGATCTATATGAACAGGGACGCACGGAAGGTATTGAAATTATGACAGAAGTGCTTTCCTATTGGCAATCACGGGATAATTCTGCCTGGGATAAACTGAGGGGATTAATTGGCAACATATCATATGATACCGGGAAGCCACTTGAGCTAAACCTGGAAAATAAATATAGTGAACCAATTGTGTAAAAAAACAGGAACACGAATCTCCACTCGTGTTCCTGTTTTTTATTGGGCTGTTCTCTTAAAGTTTGCCTGTTGATTGGAAAAATTAGCTTATCGCCAAGCCTGAGCGCTTTATTTTACATGATCAAAGTCGTATCAAATAAAAAATGTGACATAACTGCTGTATTCTTTCTGCTAAGAGTAGTCTATCCGTTATGTCTTAAAAGTCGCCGCTGCATGCAAAGAGCCACACAAATCGGTTACCTTTAATCTGTGGTGCTGCTTAAATATACCGCGAAGAATAAAAGAAAAAAAGCAACAAATCTTACTAAAAAAATCTTTTATTTAAACAACTTACCTAATAATTTTCCGGTTCCTTTTCCTGCTACTCTTCGCCCAACCCTTTTACCTACTTTACCTTTTTTAACAGCATTTACATCACCTAAAATTTTAGCAATTCCATATAATGCTTTGCGTATATTGTTGATGCGCATAGTTTTTACCTCTTATTGTGGTTTTATATCAATTTTCTCAGATTGATTCGTTTGCCGTTTAGCTTCCATTACTCCTTGATCAATATTAACAAATCTCAATAAAACAATTCCGACGATAAAGAAAATGACAAGCGAAATGATACCAAGTCTGCTTGAGCCTGTTAGCTGTCCAACTATCGCAAATAAGAATGGTCCAAAGATGGCTGCAAATTTTGCCGAAATTCCATAAAATCCAAAGAACTCTGCATGTTTATTAGCCGGTACCATCCTTCCATATATAGATCTGCTGAGCGATTGTGCCCCACCCTGTACTAAGCCAACACAGAATGCCAGTAAATAAAAATGTAGTGCGGAAGACATAAAATACCCTAAAATCACGATACCAAGGTAAGCGTACAACGTTATATACAGTGCCTTTTTGGCAGTAATTTTACTAGCCAGCCAACCAAAGAAAAAAGTACATGGAATGCCGACAAATTGTGTGATTAGCAAAGCAGCAATTAATGAATTGGAATCTATACCAATATCACGTCCATAGATAGTTGCCATCTTTATAATGGTTGATATTCCGTCATTGTACATCCAGAAAGCTAGTAAAAATATTAATAAGTGCTTATACTGCTTAATTTCCTTAAATGTATTTGTTACTCTTGAAAATCCTATCGCTACATAAGACCGGTCACGTTTTGTTTTTACTTTCTTTTCTTCCTTAATATTTTTTAGCAACGGCAGTGAGAATATAAACCACCATATACCTACCGTAACGAATGATACTTGGCTTGCAACAGCTGCGTTGGGCATACCGAACCAAGAATACTTAAGTATCATTAAAATATTTATGGCTAATAAAACACCACCACCAATATAACCGAATGCAAAGCCGTAGGAAGAAATTTTATCTATATCGTCCTCATCAGCTATTTCAGGTAAAAAGGCATCATAAAAAATATTTGCGCTTGAAAAACCCACTGTTCCAATTATTAATAAAAGAGAAGCAAATATGTAATCTCCTTCACCAACAAAGGCTAGTAAAATACTTGCAACAATCCCCATAAAAGCGAAAAACCGTAAAAATTTCTTTTTAGCTGCTGAAAAATCACTGATTGCCCCCAAAAAGGGTGCCATCACAGCGACAATTAATGCAGCAATTGACTGTGAATATCCCCAGTAACTATCAGCAAGCGATTGGTCTACACCAACTGCTGCTACATCATAGTAGAAAACAGGAAGAACTGCTGCCATTATGGTAGTTGCAAATGCCGAATTACCAAAATCATATAACATCCAACTAAAGACAGTCTTTTTCTTCATGTACATTCCCCCCTTATGTCTTAAGCATATCAAATAAATTTAAATAATAGGACAAAATAATAAATAAATAACGAGGAAATGTCATATAAAATATGCACTTCCTCGTATAATAAATCTTGGATTATTTTGCTTTTTCCAACGTTGCTGCAACTTCATTTGTTTCTTCAATAGCAGAAGCCAAATTAGTCATGCGGTCAACCTGCTCTTCAAGCATTGCCTCCAATTCCTGGATGGTTGCCGTAGTTTCTTCAATTAGGGAAGCCAATTGATCGACTGACCCATCTATTGTTTCAGATGATGCTTGTATATCATTAGCCTGTTTTGCTAAATAACCTAAATACTTAATAAAGTTGATAAGCTGACCAGTGATTTTTTCAAAATTGACTTTTGTTTCTTGTACACTTATGGCACTCTTCTGCAATTGCTCCTTGTTATTGTCTACTTCCTGCTGCGCTTGTCTTGCATGGTCTTCAATAATTTGCAGGTTCTGACTAATTTGCTGTGCAGTGTGTTGGGAAACTTCAGCCAACTTACGAACTTCTCCGGCTACAACAGCAAAACCTTTTCCTGACTCTCCAGCTCTGGCTGCCTCAATACTTGCATTCAACGCTAACAAGTTAGTCTGTGCTGCTATGTCCTGGATTTTTTCTGTAAACGTATTATTTTCTTGCATTTTATGAACAAGATTGTTCATGTTTGTACCGAGCTGTTCAAAGGATTGCTGAAACCCTTCCATTGTGGCGGAGAGGTTTTCCATGGATTGTTGGCCTTCCATCGATAATTCTTTTAATTCTTCTCCATCTGCAGTACTCTGAGAGAAAGAATGGATCATTTTGGACAATTTTTTCCCCGTTTGTTCGATTGTAGTTGAAATGGTAGTTGCAGATTCAGCCTGTGTCTGACTGGCTTTTGTGATTTCCTGAAATGCCAGGCGCATCTCCTGCATTGATTGTGAGTTTAAGTTGCTATCCTGCTCAATAATAGTCATTTGTGACCTAACATTTGTTGCACTTGCTTCTACGACTTCAGCCTGTTTCCTTTGATTTTCGGAATGGTTTTCGCTGTCAGTTAAAGCACTCTTGGCATCTGTAAGCAGTTTCCTTGCTACCCTCACCTGAATTACTAAAACAGCAAATACCAGGACAAAAAATACAATTGTAATAGCAGTAGCCCTCGCGTCGAATCCGATTATTTCTCCTTTTGAGATAACAAAAAAGGTTAGTAATGACAGTCCAAAGAAACCTCCTGTAACTAAAACTGTTAACGAAAGAGATATCGCTGCTACAGCCAGAACATAAAAGGTAAATAGCATATTCGTTACATAATCAGAACTTAAAATAATAATAAACGCGACTCCAGATAAACTTATAATTGCTAAATAAGGAACTGTCTTGGTAAATATCTGTTTATAATGAAATATACCAATTATTGCTACACTAAATCCTCCACCAATACCAAGTGCAATAAGATTTTCTGTTGGTGCTCCGACAACAAGCTCTGCTCCTACACCCAAAAACAACGAAAATAACAAAATATAAAAAAGTATACGGTTTTGTTTATGTACAATAGAGTGATTATTATTTTCCATTCATTCTCCCCCAATATGACTAGCTTCTATGTAAAAAGAACTATTTATATCCCATCAAAAAAGCCTCACCAAACAAAGGTAAGGCAATCTTGATGCAAATTGGGATTACTCCCAAATATAATGTCTGTATTCCTTACTTAACTGAAAGAACTTCTTTTTATTTCCCGTGTCAATAGAGCTGTTTATCGCAGTTTCCAGTCTCTCCTTATTCCAATTAAAGCATAACTCATCCAGTAACATCCGTGATGAAAGCTTTAATTCATATGAAACTTCCCTTTTGGCGTCAAGTGCTTTTCCATCATATCTTACATATCGATAAACTAATTTCTGCTTTTTCATGGAACACGCCCCTTTGTTCCTTTTTTCTATTATCCTAAAATTTGCGAATAATTGCAACAATAATATTAATGTGCTGCAATATTTTTTCACGGGTTAATGTTTCGATATGCAAGTAAACCTGCTCCTAGCGCAAAAACCGTTAAAAGGCTAACCATCCAGATAATATTTCCCTTCATCATAATTGCAATTACTGGCGGTCCTGCTGCAACCCCAATAAAACGCATGGCACTGTAAATGGATGTAATTACACCTCGCACATCCTTTTCCAAGCTCTCAGTGATTAATGCATCCATACAAGGCAGTGACATCCCTATTCCGCTTCCACATATAAGGAAAATAGATAAAAGGTATACTGGATGATCCATGAACGGGATCACCGCAACTGAAGCCCCAGTGAGTATAATGCCAATAAAGGTTATCCATTTCATTATTTTTAAGTTATCATTTATTTTCCTTCCGGCTATAAATGAGGCAATCGATAAGGCCAGTAAAGGAATGGCAAGAAGTACCCCTTTCCAAATACCTTTATAATCATACTTATCTTCTAGAATACTTGAAAGATAAAACAAGAATCCAAACAAAATAAACATTAATATAGCTCCAATAAGAAATATGGCAATTAGCCACTTTCCATGCTCCTTCAACGTTTCTTTAGCCAATCCCCAGTATTTCTTAAAACTTGTATGCTCTTCCTCTCCTCCTTTGTTTTTCACAAGAAATCCCACCATCAAAACGGATACAGCACAAAATACTGGAATTGAATAAAACGGTAAAAACCAAATAAATGCTGCCAGGACAGCACCTAATATCGGACTTAACACCTTGCCAATTGTGTTGGATGTTTCTATAATGCCAAGCGTTGTGCTCGCTTCTTTATCATCTCGAAACATATCGCCTACAAGCGGAAGTACAATCGGAGCAGCACCTGATGCGCCTATTCCCTGTAGAATTCTACCAACTATAATCATGAGATACGGATCACTCATACTATTGGAAGCCCATCCCGCAATTAATCCCCCCAATCCAGTAATAATTAATGAAGGAATAATTACCTTCTTCCTGCCATACCGGTCTGATAAGAAGCCTGCTAATGGGATGAAAAAAATAGCTACAATTGAATACATCGTAATAATATAACTTGATTGCAGTTTGGAAATATCAAGTTCTTTTTCCATTAAAGGTAATATTGGAATAAGCATGGAATTTCCCAAAGTCATAATTAGTGGAATAGACGCTAATGATATAACTGCCCAGCGCTTATCATGAGCGTCATTCTGTTTCGCCATATTACATTCACAGTCCTTCTTTTGTAAAATAATCACTAAAATTACTATTCACCTAAGCAAGATAATTATTCTCGTTTAGGTGCTTGTCATTTTTCACCAAACGAAACTTATTTTATAACTCACAAAACATATAACCGTATCCTTTACTTTTTCTCTAGACTTATCGCACAATGCTTTGATAGACTGTTATAGCTGACACAATCGTTAGAATAAAATGTTAGAAAACTTGGCATTCGTTAAAGTAATTCTTATGAAAGCGTAATTTGCTTCTAGGAACCGCTTATACTTTGAGGTGCCATACTTAATGGCTAGAGCCTTAGTTGTGCTTATGCAGTGAATAAAATGGAGGCAATTTCATGGGGCATGCAGATAATCTAAAAAAAGGTGAAAAGGGTGCATGGATAAGCATTATTGCTTACATCATACTTTCTATCTCTAAGTTAATAATCGCCTATATCGGCAGTTCAGAGGCATTGCGTGCAGATGGATTTAACAACACCACTGATGTAATAGCCTCGATTGCAGTATTAATTGGATTGAAAATATCAAGGAAGCCCCCTGACGAAGACCATCATTATGGGCATTATCGTGCAGAAACTATTGCTTCCCTGTTCGCGGCTTTTATTATGATGACTGTTGGGATACAAGTAATAATCGATACATTTAGTAAATTATTTACGAGCGAAACAACTCAGCCTAATATGCTAACAGCTTGGACAGCATTAAGCGCTGCTGTCATTATGTTCATGGTTTACCGATATAATCTTTCCTTATCCAAAAAGGTAGAAAGCAGTTCACTGTATGCCGCTGCACAGGACAACCGTTCAGATGCCTTTGTAAGTGTTGGAGCTTTTGTGGGAATTATCGGTGCACAACTCGGACTTTTTTGGCTTGATCCGTTAGCTGGATTAGTTGTTGGTATTATCATCTGTAAAACTGCTTGGGATATTTTTAAAGATTCGACACATACGTTAACGGATGGATTTGACGAAAAGCAGATTATGAAAATAAAATCCAGCATTGCAGAAGTTCCTGAAGTAAAAGAGGTAATAGATATTAAAGGAAGAGTACATGGCAATCAATCTTTTATAGATATTACCATCCTTGTAGATCCTCAATTAAATGTAAAAGAAAGCCATGCTATTACAGAGGAAATCGAAACACTACTGGATCAAGAGCATAATATCCCATACGCTCACATTCATATAGAGCCATATCAATAATAAAGTGCCTATCTGCTCATAATTTGAGCGGATAGGCACTTTTTTATTGATAGAAGTATTCCATTAATATGCGAGACTCCTGTGGGACAGCGAGCCAAAGAGACCCCACAGTGAGCGTTTTTCGCGAGCGAGGCAGACTAAGTACGCCACGTCCTGTGGCAACGTCCGTACTAGCACATCCTATGCGTCGAAGGCTCGTGGTGAGCCCTAGGTGTGCGAGTATATTCCAGCTGCGTGGTTAGAGAATCTCACTACATACTACGTTTTCGGTTACTTTTAGTCTGTGTAATAGTTTATATCAACTGCAAAGATTAAAATGCAACAAAACTTACGAACGAGTCTTCATTAGAGATTAGTTTCAGACAGTCTGTTCAGCAGTTTATCAATATCTTCCCAGCCATATGCTGTTTCCTGATAGGTTCCTTCACCAATGGTTGTTTCTTCTTCCCCGACAGGTTCAGCTAGGAATCGTTCATAAAAGCGACTGGAAGGGTTCTGTTTAAGAATCCAGACGAGGAGAGATTTATGCCCCATTGCCTGCATTTCTTCGCTGAAAGCCTTTAGAAGTTTGCCACCCAAACCCTTTCGTTGAAATTCATCCAATAGATAAATCGTGTAGATTTCACTATCATAGTCAAACCGCTTTGTTCGCTCCGGTCCGCCAGAAACAAAACCAACAATCTTGTCGTCGTTGTAAATGACAAGTGTGCATTGCTCTTCTTTTTGGATACGTAAAATAGTTTCCCATAATGCTTTACGATTTTCATATGTAATATTGGATATATCCTGCTCATCAAGTAAATCGGCATACGTACTTTTCCAGCTGCTTACATGAATATCTGCAATCTCTGCAGCATCGTCGTAAACAGCCTTACGAATTGTAAACATGTGATAACCCCCTGTTATCGTCAAAAACATTCTTCCTAATTTATCTGTTTTTACATGGTTAATAGAAAGACCGTCACAATAGCTCCTAATACTGCTACAATGACATTTAGGCCTAAATAAGCCAGTACAACAGCTACTGCCCCGCCAACTAATCCAATGTGTGGCTGATCTGGTTTAACGTTTAATATACCTGGAAAAATAAGAGCCCCTAATGCTGCAAAAGGTATTGCATTAAGCCAGCGATTCACCCATTCTTTAAACTGCAATTTATCCACAATAAATGCGGGTATAGCTCTTGGAATCATTGTTACGAGTGCCATGCCAATTATAATAGCAAATATCATGATTGGTCCTCCTTCAGCAAAAATACGCCACTTAATCCACCAAGAACCGTACCAAACACAATTGCCCAGCCTTCACTCATGAACTGGTTGAAAATTGTATTTATAAGCATCGCAATAATAGCTATAATCCCAATTCGTATTTCCTTTTTAACCGATGGAATCAAAAGACCTATGAACATGGCATATAATGCAATCCCCATACTTTGGCTTAGTTGCTCTGGAATAACTTCACCAAGGACTCCTCCTAAAAACGACCCCAATACCCATGAAAAGTATGCAGTTAAAATGAGTGCTGTATAGAAAAGAACACCTTTTTCCATTTTAGCTTCTTTCGTATGTAGGGATGACACTGCAAACGTTTCATCCGTCAAACCCAATGATAAAGGAACTTTCCAATTCCGTCCAATTCCTCGCAATCGATTCATAAATGATAAACTCATGACGAAATGACGGAAATTGAGGACAAATGTAGCCACAATAATCTCAACAGCCCCCGCACCAACAGCAATCATATTGGCACCCATAAACTGGCTTGCACCCGCGAAAACCATGACACTCATTAATGTTAATTCTGTCAGTGACATTCCAGCCTGCCTCGCTAATACGCCATATGTTAATGCAATTGGCAAGTATCCCAGCATGATTGGAAACCCCACTGATATACCTCTTTTGATCATATGTGCCGCCGATGATGTGTTACTTTTATGTATAGCTTTAGTAGTCATAGCACTTCCACCCTCAACTTGAAAATTGAAACTATTATAACGCATATTCTTAATTTTACAAAGAATTTAAATCGGAATATAAAGTGTTGACAATTAATGATTTAAGCATGTATAGTCAGATTAATATTTTAAGCTGAATAACTTATCCGGGAATGCGAAGTAGAATTTTCCAGGCAGCAACAAGAGACAGGGCATCAGGTGAAAGCTCTGGCAGGAAATAATTCGAATTACACATTCGGTTTAGCGGATTTTTCATGAGAGGATGAGATTGCATATAATTGCACTCATCAATCAGGGTGGTAACGCGGAGATAAAAGCTTCGTCCCTATTAAGGGATGAGGCTTTTTTTATTTTAGCAGATAAGTCCTTTCTTACTGCATAAGTGAAACTAGGGCTTATCTATATTAAGGCTTGACGATAAGCCAAGTTTTTTTCTAATAAAAAAGGAGGATTACTATGTTTCCAATAAGCCCAAAGCACAACCCCTCACTTGGCGAGTCAATTTTATTTTTTATCTTTACAATCGGTCTAATCAGTTATTTTCTTATTGGTCTTGGAACAAAACCACATATCCCTATCATGATTGCTATCTTTATACTGGTCTTATATGGGTTATTAAAACATATTGCGTTTAAAGATTTAGAAGAAGGCATGACTGCTGGCGCTAAGTCCGGTATGGGAGCAATTTTCCTGTTTTTATTGATTGGCATTTTAATTAGCAGTTGGATGATAAGTGGTACTATCCCAGTCTTGATAAGTACCGGTTTTTCACTAATTGGCGGAACGTGGTTTTATGCTATTGTATTTGCAATTACAGCAATTGTTGGTGTTTCACTTGGAAGTTCTTTAACAACCACTGCCACAATCGGTGTAGCGTTTATAGGAATGGGAAGTGCGATGGATGCTTCAATGGCAATAACAGCAGGAGCAATTGTTTCCGGGGCATTTTTCGGTGATAAAATGTCACCATTGTCAGATACGACCAACTTAGCTTCAACAATCGTTCAAGTGGATTTATTTGAACATATAAGACACATGAGTTTAACAACAATACCAGCATTTATAATTTCATTTATTTTATTTGTGTTTTTATCACCCAATGAAGCTATAACCGTAGAAAACCTCGAAGCCTACAAATCAAGTCTTGATGCAACTGGATTAATTCACTGGACATCATGGATTCCTTTGGCCGTACTGGTTTTGGCTACTATTTTAAAAATGCCAGCATTTATTTCCATTGGTGTAAGCAGTGTAGTAGCAACAATACTCGCAAGTATGACAAGTGGACTTGTTTGGTCGGATATATGGTCAATCTGGTTTAATGGCTATACAGCGAATACTGATTTTGAACCTGTTAATAGTTTATTAACCAAGGGTGGTATTAACAGTATGCTGTTCACCATATCACTTGTTATTCTGGCACTTGGATTTGGTGGATTATTGTTTGTCACTGGCATTGTTCCATCAATACTTCAATCGTTTCAGAAAAAATTAAAAAAGGTAAGAACAATCATAATTTCAACTGCAGCTACAGCAATTGGCGTAAACGTGCTGATTGGGGAACAATACCTTTCCATCATGCTCACTGGTGAGACATATAAAGGTGTTTATCAAGACGCTGGTTTATCAAATAAGGCCCTTTCCAGGACACTTGAAGATGCTGGTACTGTCATTAACCCGCTTGTACCATGGAGTGTCTGTGGTGTCTTTATTGCTGACGTTCTTGGTGTTCCAGTTCTAACCTATTTACCATTTGCGTTCTTCTGCTTAATAAGTCCAGTTATAACAATTCTCTTTGGCGGGAAAGCATTGAGGTAAAAAAGCAATGGTGGGATCCTAAGCAAAATGGCGGATAGCTCTTCTGCGATTTAGCGGAATGAGAATGCGATTCTAATTAAAATGAATCCTCATTCCGCTAATCGTTCCAAACTCCTCAGTTTGTGCTTGGTTTCGGTTCCTGGTTCCACTATTTGTCCTTTTCAGCCTCACAATTCACTGTTTTTGGGCATTTAACGGAACCAGGGTCCACTTAAGCTCCCAAGAGATAGCTTTTTTGACACTTAGCGGAATGAGGATCCATTTGTAGTTATATCTGCTAAAAATAACTCCCCAAATTAAGGGGGGTTTTCTAGTATAGATACCAATTTACGTAAGCCCTCAAGCAGTCTCGGCGAAGGTCTGCAATAAAGTGATTCTTCTAACACATGAATCTTACCTTGTTGAATTGCTTTCATTCCATCCCATTTGGGGCGTTTCATAACAAGTTCAGGCTTCATCTTTGATTCTTTCACACCTACCCAAACCATGCAGATATGGTCTGGGTCACGTTGATAAACGTCCTTCCAATCTGTCTGAACACTGGCTACATCTTCTGTATCAAAAATATTTCTTGCTCCGGCTAAGTTGCTGATCTCTGTAAGCCAATTTACACTTCCAGGGGTGAATACTGGCTTTGGCCACCACTCCCAGTATAATGTGGGCTTATTTGCTCTGTATGCTGCTTGTCTACGGTAAGCAGCTATTTCATCACGGAACTCTTTCGCTTTATCTAAACCAAGCTGATCCTCACCTAGTGCCTTGCCGACTTTTTCAATATCATCTGCAATCTCATCTAATGAATTAGGATTTAAAATAATATATGACAAACCCTTCTCATCAAGTGCTTCTATATTTTTTTCCATTCCCGGAACACTTAATGAGGCAAGGACTATATCAGGATTTAATGCTTCTACTTTATCCATATCAATAGAAAGGTCTGGACCAACTTTAGGTAAATCAAGCACTTCAGCTGGCCAGTCAGAAAAATTATCAATACCAACTAATTCATCGATTTTTCCAAGGTATTCTACGATTTCCGTATTACTCGGACAAATGGATACGACTCGAATCATCATCTCCCCCTTATTTAACTGATAACATTATCTGTCCTGATCAGTAGTAAGTAATGGTCCATCCTTTGTGACTACAACGGTATGTTCGTATTGAGCAGACCGACCTTCGTCAATTGTACGGGCTGTCCAATTATTTGAGTCCATTTTACTGTGCCAGCTGCCTTCATTTATCATTGGTTCAATTGTAATTACCATTCCTTCTTTTAAACGTAAACCTTTGTTTGGCAGGCCAAAATGCGGAATATGAGGTTCTTCGTGTATTGTTGGCCCAATCCCATGACCAGTAAAATCTCTTACAACTGAAAACCCTTCTCCTTCTGCATAGGTTTGAATTGCATGACCAATATCACCAATTCGACTTCCAACTTGTGCCTGTTCGATACCTTTGTATAAAGAAGTCTTTGATACGTTTAATAGCTTTTGACCTGCTTCGTCGATATTTCCAACTGGGTATGTCCATGCGGAATCAGCAAGCCCACCATTTAGGTTAACAACCATATCAACCGTTACAATATCACCATCAACAAGCTTTTGCTCCCGTGGGAACCCATGACAGATTTCATCGTTAACTGAGGCACAAATCGCATATGGATAGCCACTATATCCTTTTTGTTCCGGAGTCGCACCGTGCTTAGCTAGAAATTTTTCAACAAATGTATCAATTTCTAAAGTTGTAATACCTGGTCTTATCATTTTAGCAACTTCTTTATGACATTTAACGAGCAAATCACCTGCTTGCTGCATTTTTTCGATTTCCCGTTTGCTTTTTCGTGTAATCATATTTCTTCTTCCCTTCGACGTTAGTAATAAAATATATATGATGTAGCATTTTTAAACATCACGGTTATTTCTACCACCACAAATTGTATCATATAAATAGCATTTTATGAGAATAAGCGCTCCAAATTGACTATAACGCAGAAAATGCAGAGGAGCAAATTAGCCCTCTGCACTTTACCTTAGTTAATAGCCGCCAAAGCCGCCACCATATCCGTAACCGCCACCATCTACATAAGCAGTACCGATAATGATTAACAATATAAACAAAACGACTAATAGCGCAAAGCCTGAGCCGTAGCCACCTCTACTCATTAAATTCCCTCCTCATTTTCAAGATTACTATAATTTATGCACTTGAAATAGGTTTGGGAAGGGCGACTGCTTGTATTAGTCACTCTAGAGATAATCTTTTACACTATATATTTTTCCATTCTCAACACTTGATTCATCAGTTAAAATATTAACGAGTACTCCACCAACTGCATCGGTTTCTCTTAACAAGTTATTATTCTTATAACTTCTAAAGGTATCAACTTCAATAAACTCATCTTTATTACTTTCCCGAATTTTCGCTTGCATTTGAGTATCCATTACTCCAGGACTAAACGCAATAACTTTATTTTGAGTTTTTAGTTCATCTTGCTCCAATGCAACTGTTTTTGTATACATGTTAATGCTTGCCTTTGTACTACAATACGCACTCCATCCATATACTGGTCTTTCAGCTGCACCCGAAGATATTGTAGTACCAATAAACTGTACTTCCATATCAGTGGCTTTTTTCAAAAATAAATTCATTAACACCATTGGAGCGACTGTATTTACCTGTACATGATATGCTAAATCAGAACTTTTTATATTCATGGATTTATCAATTGGTTCAAGAACTCCTGCATTATTTATTAAGTAAACAATTGCCGGTTCTGGCTCAAATATTTCCTTACTCATTTGATCAAATGTATGCTCTATACTGTCCAGATTTCCTAAATCACAGACAAAGTGCTGATAGGTTACATTGTTCTGGGATGCATACGTTTGCAGTGAATCATTTTTACTTCGGGAGATACCAACAACATTTACTCCAGATTCCATCATTATTTTAGCAATTGATTCGCCTAACCCTTTTGATACTCCGGTAACTACTGCAAACCTCATCAATAACCCTCCTTTTAAAATTTTTATTTTGTATTTATTTCTGACCAATAATGAACTAATGTTTCCATTCCTTTATCGAAGCTATCGAGAGGGAAACTTTCATTCGGTGAATGTAAACGATCATCTGGCGTCCCGAATCCTAATAGAACGATTGGCATTTTATAAATATCCTCGATCCATTCAACAACTGGGATAGATCCTCCCATGCGGACAAATACCGTCTCTTTACCAAATGCTTTTGTATAACTCTTTGCTGCCTTTTCAATAAGCGGATTGTTTGGCTCTACTTTATATGCTTTTGCAGAAAGCTTTTCCTTTACAACTTCTACTTCTACACCGGATGGAGCAACATCATAGACATGTTTCTCCAGCAATTGCTGAACTTGATCAGGATCTTGCCCGGGAACCAGACGGCAGGTAATTTTTGCTGTAGCTGATGAGGGAATTATTGTCTTGGTTCCTTCTCCCTGATAGCCACCATACATCCCATTAATTTCGAAAGTTGGACGAGCCATTGTATGTTCTTTTGCAGTGTACCCTTTTTCTGAAGCTGTTTCATTAACCCCAGCTGTTGAACGATAATCTTCACCCTGGACTTGTTTAATTAATTCTCGTTCCTTATCGGTTAATGGTTCAACTCCATCATAAAATCCATCGACTGTAACAACTTCATCCTCATTTTTCATTGATGTTAGTATATGGTTCAGCGCCATAATTGGGTTTCGAATTGCCCCGCCATACATTCCTGAATGCATGTCATGATCAGGTCCTGTTACGTTTATTTCAATCCCAGTAAACCCTTTTAAGCCATATAAGATGGTAGGCTGATTTTCAGCAATCATTCCTGAATCTGAAATAACGGCAAAATCCGCGTTAAACTGATCCTGTTTGTCATGAAGGATACGGTAAAGATTCTCACTGCCAATCTCTTCCTCCCCTTCAATACAAACTTTCACATTTAAAGGTAATTTCCCTTCTGTTTTCATATATGCTTCAAAAACAGCAAGATGCATAAAAACTTGCCCTTTATCATCACTTGATCCACGTGCATATAATCGTCCATCACGCACTTCCGGCTTAAACGGGTCACTTTTCCATTGATCGATAGGGTCAACAGGCTGAACATCGTAATGACCATAAAATAAAACCGTTGGAGCATCAGGTCCAGCTTGATTGTATTCAGCATAAACGAGTGGATGTCCACCAGTATCCTGCTGTTCTACTTTGTCAAATCCAATATCATTTAGATATGTTTCCAGAAAGTTTGCCGCTTCATTAATGTCTTTTTTATGTACACTATCGGTGCTCACGCTTGGAATTGATAGAAAGTCATTTAATTTTTTTAATGTGTTATCGCGATTTTCTGTTAAATACTTCAATGCTTGCTCGCACATAGTAAGATTCCTCCAGTTCTTTTAACTTATTTTAACATACGATTTAATTGTAAAACGATTTAACTGTCTAGAAACTCATCAATTTTAACTCTTCAAGCAGTTTTAAGAAGATATGGATGTATTCTGCTCATATTTGCTCTCCTTATTCTTTCTAATTCCAGCCTCAATCTCTCAGTCCACTCACACACTTTCTGGCCAGCGAATAGCCACATTAGATAACTTGCCATAGGTTCTTATGTAAGCGTAATTTGCTTTCTTACTGCGAACAAAAGACAGCCTCTTGGACTGTCCTTTACAAAGTTCCTATTTAATTCGCATTGCAATAGTTACCTCTTACTCTGCAAAAACCTGGTGCCATTCATTTTTTTCCGCTAACATATCTTTGGCAATATCTTTTGCGCCTTCCAGGCTATGATTAGCCGCCCAGCCACATTGTACCTCATTACAAGCAGGAACTTCCTCTGCTGCCAAGACATCTTGCAGTGTTTTTTCTAATGTATCAAGTACCTCGTCATAATTATCATTATTTAAAATTGCAAGATAAAAACCAGTTTGACATCCCATCGGTCCAATATCTAGAACATTGTCAATATGATTTCGAATATTCTCAGCCATTAAATGCTCAATAGAATGCAGTCCTGGCATATCCATGTGTTCTTTATTCGGTTGTTTAAACCGGATATCATATTTATATACCTTGTCACCACTTGAACCTGATGTAACACCAACCAAACGTACATATGGTGCTTTTACTTTTGTATGATCAAGGTTGAAGCTTTCTACATTCATTTTTTGTGCCATAATAAATCGCTCCCTTTTTAATTTTGGCTTATTGTTGCAGATCTTCGCCAAGATTGTAAAGCCCTGTTCATAGGCCTTCTTTATCAATAATTTCCTTGTACTCTTTTAAATTAAACATCGT
This sequence comes from Virgibacillus salinus, assembly GCF_900102415.1. Lineage (NCBI taxonomy): Bacteria > Bacillati > Bacillota > Bacilli > Caryophanales > Bacillaceae > Virgibacillus > Virgibacillus salinus. The sequence continues at coordinate 312,142 of NZ_FNKD01000003.1, read as the reverse complement.
ATCCGCAAAACAATTTTCCCCTTTGAAGGTAGAAGCACTGCGAATTGCTGATAACTCGTCCCAACTCCAAGTACCAGAACATTACCATAAAAACATTTACTTACTACATTCAAAATTATATCATAGTTTGCAAATACTGCCTTATATTGTGAGTCAACACTTGCTACACTTTTATCATATGAGACCAACCATTTATTCCAATTGAATATATATCAATTCATAGCACATGTTGACTAAATAAAGACGAGTGCACACATATATGTGTGCACTCGTCATATAAAAGTTAGTTATAAATTGTTAATCCTGGTTTTGCGGGAAAATACGTTCAATCATATTACCCATTTGATCAAATATACCTTCAACAGGATCACCATTACCTGCATCATCTGCATAGTTATTGGCTAAATCAAAGAAATCAGGATTTGTCGAAACGTACACATTGTCAATATCATTATCGACTGACTTAACTATTTTTGAGATTTCTTGCTTCACCTCGTCAGTTAGCTGATCTCCATTGTTGTTTCCATTTTTTCTAGCACTCCCATTATTCGTGAGTCCGTTATTTTCGCCATTTGTGTTATTAATGTTATCTCCATTACCGTTGTTCATTTCATTAGTATTGCCAGTGTTATTTCCATTAGCGTTACCATTATCTAATTCTGCAGCAACATATGCGTTATTCTCTGTTTTTAGTACATAAGCATTGTCAATTCCCTCAACCTGATCGGAAATTTTATCTGCAGCTTTTTCTGCTAGCTCATACTCATCATTACCATTTTGTTGAGCATTACCGTTGTTATTTCCTTTATTTTGATCATTGTTCATATTATCTGTGGAATTATAACGAGTTTGTTCCACATTATTTCCATCGCCATTCTGTCCTTCTTCATTTCCATTGTTCCCCTGACATGCTACAAGTGCTATCAATATTACTACTAAAAGGCTAAAAAGTTTCCATTTCATTTTATTTTTCCTCCTTAACTATTTTGCCTTTAGTATGTAACAGTAAGGTGAATTTATTCTCTTAACACAAATTGGCAAGCACACCATTTTTGTTGCAGACAATAAAAAAGTAATTCGGGGAAACTACAAATAACCCTTTACAATCAAAGGAGGGCAAAGAATGGAAATACCTGATTATGATAAAGCCTTGTATTATACATTGTGGGGACAATGGGATGATCTGCTTGTATTAATGGTACGCACAAATGATGACATGTTATCCAAAAAAATCCAAATCTTCCTGCACGCTTATCATTACTCACTTGATCAAACAAAAGTAGTCGAATCACACGATACCCTTCTATATTATATTGACCACGCTATGAAGTACACTCCCGCAGCAGTAATGGAAGTATAAAGAAAATGCACCAGATACTGGTGCATTTTCAATTTAATTCTTATAATTAATGATTATTTGCTTTATTTCCATTACTTCCATTATTATTCCTATTATTGCCGTTATTTCCTTTATGTCTATTATTGCCTTTATCTTTATCATTACCATTACTCCAATGGTTTCCATTGCCATGATTCTTATGTTTATCTTTTTGATACCCGCGAGCCTTACGATTGTTATCTTTAGCAGTATCCTTTTTCAGTTTACCTTTTTGGGCATTTTTTCCTTCATTTTTCTTATTTGCATTAATTTCGCCATTTTTTTCTTTTAACTCGCTTGGATGTTTAATATTACCTTTTTTTTCATGATCATTCTTATTTAACGATTGTGTTTCATCACTATTGCTCTTATTTGATTTAATGGATTCTGAATGATTTTGATTTTTATTATAAAAAGAATTAATCATTGCTTCTTCCTCATCATTCACAGGTTCTGTTTGATCCATATTATCTTTCTTGGAAACATCATGAGTTTCACTTGATTCGGTAAGTGATGTTGCCATTAGTTCATTCATTGTCTGTTTATTTTCCTTAGCCTGCATACGTATTTCTTTAGGTACTTTAAATGTAGCTATTTTCCAGTCCGTATTATGGTCTGAGAAGTACTTGTCAACTGTATCAACAACCGATATTTTATGTGAATCCAATATGTAGCTGACCCCGACAAGCATATTTTTGCCATTTTTTAATAAGCCCGCCTTTTCACTTGTATTCATTATGTTATCGATGACATGTTCTAATTCTTTACCTTTATATTCGGAAAGCTTATTAATGAGAATTTCAGCGTCACCATTCAATGGATTAATTGATTGTACTTTTAGCTGTTCATTAACTTCTAGTTCAACACTCGGATTGATATCAATGTTAACATATGCATATGTTTCATTTGAATTCATTATAAAGTAGAAAGGCATTATTAGTACAAATAACATACAAGTCATTGCAATTAAGCGAACAGGAACTATTTTGTTTTTGCTCGAAAATAGATAAAATAATGAACTCATTTTTGTTTCCTTTGGCTGAAAAAAAACTTCAGCACCAATATCAGCATCTTTAATTGGCAGAGCTTTCTGGAATGCACCATCTTTTTGCATAACAATTGTATAGTGGCGATGCTTTTCCATTACGATTCCTTTTTTCACTAACCCACCCCCTTAAGATACTCCTTAAGATACATATAATCTTCATCTAAAACAACAAAGATAGCCAAAATAAATTTCCTGTTTCTTTCTAACGTTTTCTTACTTACATCCACCATTTTTACTAGATCCTTAATCGGCAGTTTCTTCTTTTGGTACACATACTCCCGAAGGTCAGTATCATTATAAAGCTTTCTGGCTACTGCAACAGCTGACTCCCGTGCATCCTTATGCTTTGGTGAAGCCTCTGTCAGTTCAACCAATGACAATTTATAGACACGCAGCTTCTCTTTAAAATCCATAATTTCTTCCCTGCGATGCCACGCTTCTTGTTCCTGCTGATAAATTTCTTTCACAGCAACAATCTCGGTAGGATTTTCCATCTGCTCTTCATCAAAGCTTTCGTCTAGTGATATCGCAGCAGGTGTCCTTTGAACATACCGGATATAATCAATCACTTTTCTCTTCACAACTAGCTTTGAAAAGGAGAGGAAAGAACTGCCTTTATCAGGAGAATAAGATAAAATTGCTTCATTAAATGCAGCTAGACCAATACTGAATTCATCATCTTTTTGTGGATCAATATAACGTTTGCAAACTTCTGAAACACATTTGGCAATAAACGGCTGATATGACTTTAAAAGATAGTTCTGTAACGTTTGATCCCCTCGCTGGACTGAGGCAATCATTTCATCAAGGGGCATTTCTTCTACAGGCTGACTCATCATTAGACTGAAGCACCCCCAGTCATTACAGATTTCGTTTTATTATTGCGCTTTTTGGGTGTAGTTAATAAGGATTTATTATATATCATTTCATTTTTAGTCAATATATTATTTATCATGATGAAATCACCATCTTTGTTTTATATATTTTTGCATAAAAATTACCTAGATTAAGCTTATCGTACTAGCTGCTCTGTTGCTATCTCAAAATAATTACAGTTTGTTTAAGTATTCATTACTTATCTATTATAACGGCTTATTAGCATAATCTTGTAGTAAATGACTGCTAAATAAAAAATGATGCCTCTATAAGGCACCAATTTTTGTAATTTAAACGAAAATCACTGATCGTTTTGTTCATAATAATAATCAATAGGCACAAAAAGCCCTACACGCCCATGCGTATCATGAAACAATGTTGCAAAAACAACTCCAATAACTTCGCCATCCTGGTTAATAACCGGACTTCCGCTATTCCCACGGTATACTGGGGCATCTATCATTAAAACCGGCTCTTCCCAACTACCTAATGACGTATAATCTATTATTGTTCCTTTATTAGCTATTCCATTAAAACTCAGTGGATTACCTATAAAATAAATCGGATCATTCGGCTGGAAATTTGTCTTGTCAGCTAATTTTAAATGTGGCAGGTTCTCGCCAGCTATATCCAGAACTGCTAAATCGACTGATGGAAATGTATCTACAATATCGGCTGAAAATAATCCTGCTTCGGGAAAAGCAACCGTAACAGAATCTTTACCTTCAACTACATGGTGATTGGTTAAGATTGTCCCGTCAGCTGTGATTGCAAAACCAGTCCCTTTACTATCACCTGTCTCGATCGTAACAACTGCTTCTTTATAAGTTTGGATATTATCCTGAGTCGACAATTTAGCTGATGTTATTAAAAAGTTAACAGCAGGAACCGAAAACGTTTTAGGAAGGAGTGCCACCACATTAAATAGCATTACAAGTGCAATTAACCAAAACGCCCACTTTGGAAATGGACGCTTTGGTTTTGGGTCTTTTTCCTGCTGTGCTTTTGTTAATGCCTTTTGGCGCTCGATTTCCACAAGTTCCTTTAATTCTTCTTCGTCAAACTCTTCATATAGATCTTCATCAATCACATCATGATCATTTCTTTCTTTTGTCATAACACACCTCACACAGCTGAATAACTAGACTGCTCGTTTCGACTTTCCTTGTTGCATTCGGTACATATGATAATATAAGCCCCTTTCACCAATAAGCTGATGATGATTACCTTGTTCTTTTATTGTACCATTTTCTAGTACAAAAATAGAATCTGCTTGCTGAATTGTCGATAAACGGTGTGCAATAACAAGTGTGGTTCTCCCCTGTTTTAAAACTTCCAAAGCATTTTGGATAATTGTCTCTGTCTCGGTATCTATATTAGCTGTTGCTTCATCCAAAATAAGAATCGCTGGATCGAAAGCGAGTGCTCGAGCGAAGGAAATTAATTGACGCTCACCAAGTGAATAAGTCGTACCTCCTTCAGTCACCTTCTCATCATATCCATCTGGTAGCTTTTCTATGAAACGGTCTGCTCCAACGGCTTTTAAAGCCCTAATTGCGCTTGCTCGAGTAATTCCAGGATCATTCATTGTGACATTTGAAAGGATTGTTCCGGAAAACAAAAATGGATCTTGGAGCACAATACCCATGTGCCCTCTAACTTGTTGTCGTGACCATTCCTGTGTACAATGCCCATCAATTTTAATTGTTCCTTTTTGCGGGTCATAAAAACGGAAAAGCAAATTCATAATCGAACTTTTCCCAGATCCCGTATGTCCTACAAATGCTGCTGTTTCCCCTGATTTAATTTCAAAAGAAATATCGTTTAAAACATAATCAACATCATTATATGCAAACGACACGTGATCAAAATAAATATTACCTTGATATCGATCTAGACTATCATTGATAACCTTCTCACCGTCATGGTCCAGTAATTCAAATACCCTGTTTCCAGCAACACGTGCCTGTTCAATTAATGGAAGCTGATTGACAATATCCTCCATCGGCTCAAACAACCTAGTTAAATAATCAACAAATGCATAAAGCACCCCGATTGAAATAATACTTCCTGGTTCTAATGAAAAGGAACCGAAATACCAAATAAAGCCGACAAATGCCAAGTTACGAAAAACTGTTACAAGATTATATGACGTTAATGCACTTAACTTAACCAGTTTACGTTGATAAGTAAAGTGCCGTTCATTCAATACTTCGAAATCGTCCTTCGTTTTTTTCTCCCTGCTGAACGCTTGAATAATTGGCATTCCCTGAATTGCCTCATTGATGTTCCCATTAATCTCACTAATCGTCGCACGAACAACCCTGTTATATTTCGTGCCATAGTGTTTATATAGTTTCATCCATCCAATAATTAAGGGAACAAGCACTAAACACATTGCAGCTAACTTTACATCAAGAATAAATAACGCGACGAATATTCCTGTCATGTATATAATACTTGTTACAACAATTGATAAGACTCTTTCGTACAAATCACGTATTGCTTCCGTATCATTCGTAACCCGTGCCACAATCTTCCCAGCAGATTGCTCCACATAGTAGTTAATTGGAATTCGTTGTGTATGCGCAAATATATCATTACGCATTTTTTGTACAATTTGATTGGATGATTTCTGCAATAAGAATGTCTGGTAAAACTGAAAGAACCCCGCAATAACAAGCAATACCATATATAAAACCAACAGAAATATAATTGGCCTTTGTTCGGGCTTGAAAAATGGATATATTTCAGACAATGAAAGTTTTTCACCTTTATATGTCATGGTATCATCAGCAGTAGTAATAGTAATTGTTTCATTCTCTACACTACGTTTACCTTGTAATGAAACAGCTTCATTTATAAAATAGTAATCTTGGCCCACTTGAAAGACGGTAGCGCTTCCTATCTGCTGATCTGTATTATCTACCCGGTCTGCTCGTTTGTACAATTCATCATTATAAGCAACCGTATATTTATCATCATTGTTTTCTACCTTCTGCCATTTACCTTCTACCCCTAGGATATGTTCATCAATTACTGTTTTTGCAATTAAAGGGCCAGCAAGTTCAAGTGCGACAGCAACGATCAGACAAGCTAAACCGATCAAAATACCCTTCTTAAAATGTAATGCATATTGAAATAGTCGCTTTTCAGTTGATGATTTTGATTTCATTAGGAACGCACCTCCCCGTCGTCTGCTAATTGTTGCTGCTGGTATTGTTCCTTGTACCAGCCATTCAACTTCATCAATTCCTCATGTGTTCCCTCTTCTGCAATTTTTCCATCCTCGAGCACAATAATATGATCTGCATGTGTTACAGCTGACATACGATGTGCTGCAATAAATGTTGTTTTATTTTTACGTTCATCACGTAAATGCTCGATTATTTTTGCCTCTGTTTTTCCATCAACAGCAGACATTGAGTCATCCAATATTAAAATTTCCGGGTCTTTAATAAAAGCACGTGCTAATGCAACTCTTTGCTTTTGACCACCTGATAAAGTGACTCCGCTTTCACCGACTTGCGTATTTAACCCATTTGGAAGCTGCTTAATATCTTCCAGAAAATGCGCAAGCTCCATCACACGGTATATTTCCTTATCTGTTGCATCTTCTTTACCAAATTGGATGTTTTCACGAATGGACTTAGAAAACATCATCTGATCTTGTGGTACATAACCAATCCATGACCGAATCTCATCCAACTCTATTGAATCTATATCAATTCCTGACATTTTTATAGCCCCAACTAAACCTGGATACTGTCTAAGCATTAGTTTAAATAGGGTTGTTTTACCTGCTCCAGTTTTACCAACAACTCCAATCGTCTGCCCTTTTTTCACATTTAATGAAATATCGGTTAACTGATTACTATTGGTTGATGGGTAGGAAAAAGATACAGCATCAAAATCAATCGTATTTACTTCCCGAACAGTTTGAGGGTAATCTGGATTTGTAATATCGGCCTGATAATCCAACGTATTGTTAACTCTGTCTAGCGACGCATTTCCTCGCTGTAATATGTTTATTAGTTCTCCCACAGCAAACATTGGCCAAATTAACATACCAAGATAAACATTAAACGTTACCAAATCACCTAACGTAATCCTGTTTTCAAATACGAGTAATGCTCCATATCCTAACCCAATCGTATAGGATAAGCCAACGAGAATTTTCATTGTCGGCTCAAATAAAGCATCAATTTTTGCTACCTCTATGTTCTTTTCATAAACGTCATTTGTCCTGGAGTAGAACCGCTTCTCATCCTGTTCTTCCTGTACAAATGCACGAATCACCCGAACACCACGAATTGATTCAAGCACTTCATTATTCATTTCGCTAAATGCTTCCTGTGCCTTCGTGAAACGGGCATGGATGGCAGCACCATATTTATTCATAACAATCGCCATGATCGGTAATGGAATCAGAGCAGCAAGGGTTAAATTCCAACTGATCGTAAACCCCATCATTCCAACTATCATCAACATAAATATGCTTGAATCTACAAGTGTCAGAACACCAAATCCTGCCGTAAGGTTAATCGTCTTAAGATCATTTGTGCTACGTGCCATCAAGTCACCCGTACGGTATTTCCCATAAAACGTTGGAGTCATTTTCAGGAAATGATCCATCATCTTACTACGCGTCCATCTCTCCAAAATGACTGCTCCACCAAACAACGTATAATCCCATAAAAATGAAATTCCGTAATGAACGATTGTTAAAATTAAATAGCCTGCAACAATCATTACTAATAATTGCATGGTTAACGTTTCAAATTGTATTCTATCGATAACGTACCCAACCAGCTTCGGCGGAATCAATCCGATTGCACTCGAAATAACTAAAGCAATAATTGCAAACGTATACCTTCTCCAATAATGTTTGAAAAACCAATCCAACTTCTTAAAAACCTGAAACATATAATCACCTACTTCTCTCTCTAACAGCAGCCTTCTGAGCAAATAAAAAAACACACGCCTGTGGCATGTGCTTTCAAGGTATAAATCATACCCCTCATATAATACAAAAAGGCCACAGACATGCGTGACCTCATAACTATAAAAAAATATTATAGCTAGTTATTTTTTACCGCCCAGAAGGTCACACCAAATATAAAATTTTGTTTTAAAAGATCCATTGTATTTTCCATTGATATGACCTCCTCTCTTTTTAAGATACTCAATAATTATAGTATTAAGAAAATTTAAAGTCAATTACTTTTTTAAATATTTTTTATTTTTTCTTCAGACAAAACATCGAGACGTCGATATAAAAACATAGGCTGTTTTCTAAAAGGTTGTTGGAATTTCATAACAATTCTTAGTATTTAGTATGGCTCTCTAACCACACAGCTGGAATATACTCGCTTTCACCGCTCAAGCTGAAACTTTCACATTGTCTTGTTTGCCGTGGGTTCACCACGAGCCTTCGACGCATAGGACGTGCTAGTGCAGACGTGGCGTACTTACTCTGCCTCGCTCGCAAAGAACACTCTTTGTGTGGTCTCTAGGATTTCTTTCCCACAGAAAAGTCTCGCATATTCCAACTGCTGCTTAAATGGTTAAAATCTTGTGTTTATCTGTCATAATATTTATTTTGTTAACTATTAGGATATAGTGAGCAAAATCCAGCGTAGGAAATACACGGAGACTCCTGTGGGAGGAAAAGGCATCGGCGAGACCCCGCAGTGCATCACGAGGAGGCTTTCCAGCCGCCCTGTATTTCCGTAGCGATGTCATAGGACTATATTATATTTCACCACATTACGTAGCAGTTTATTCTAATTAACGTGGTCATTAATTGGAAAAAGCAACAATCTTTTAGTAAACAGCCAACATATACAGCAGGGGGAATAGCTTTGTTAGGTAAAACAAAAAAGCGCAATAATCTCGAAGAACAATTGAACACAGCAAATCAAAAGATACAAAAATTGGAGCAGGAAAAAGCACAAATTAAGAAGGATAGCTCACTTTTTTTAAACCAATTTGAAGAAGATTTAATACATACAATCAACCAACACGAACATGTGAATGGCCAGCACCATGACTTGGAAGGTTTAGTAGTTCGAATAAAACAGCGCTTTGATGAAGTTCAAACACGTGGGCAACAATCAAGTGAACACTCCAAACGTTTAGTTGAAAAGGGAAATGGACTTGTCGAATCCTCTGACACTCTCTCTAAGCAATCAGAGGAGTATCAAGAAATTATGGAACAAAACCAAAAACTTATGGCACGTTTAGAGTCACAGATGACAAAGACTGCCGGAAGTATGCAAGAGTTAGGAGAACATTCTAATACGATTAAGGAGGTCGTTCAAGTAATAAGTGAAATAGCAAATCAGACAAACCTTTTAGCCTTAAATGCATCTATTGAAGCTGCACGCGCCGGTGAACATGGTAAGGGTTTTGCAGTTGTGGCCTCAGAGGTTAGAAAACTTGCAGAAAACACAGCAGAAAGCACCCATCACATTGATGAGGTGACAACGACGATTCAGCGTAAAATCCAAGAAGCAGAACAGGACACATATGAGAATCAGAAAACATTGCGGTCATCAACAGAGATTAGTAACAAAACAGTCGACATGCTAGAACAAATGGCGTCAATCGTGAAGACCGTTAAATCAAACACACAGGATGTATTGCAAAATATAAATAATCAAAATGAACTTACAGAAGAAATGGTAAGGTACATTGAGGAAACAAACGATTCGTTTGATACGATTAAACAAGTCATTACTCAGCATATTGAAGATGCAAAAGTTGTTGATGAGCGACTAGCATCCGGGGTTGAAGGAATAAAAGAAGCTTCAACCTCGTAAACTCATAAAAAGCCGGGACAATAGTGTTTTACTCAAAGTAAAAACCGAACTATGATTCAAAAATTCTTAAATAGAATTCGAATAAGTTCGGATTTATTTTGCAGTAAAGAAAGTATAACTACTTTCTTACTGCATAAGTGCAACTAGGCATTCACCAAAAGGATTGGTGAATGTCTAGTTTTCTAATGTTGCTGATTAGATATAAACTGTGAAGTAACATGGAAAAATACTCAACCGGGAATCATAACTTCGATATGAGTGACCGTTTCTCACTATTTAAACAGTGTTCGCGTTCTCATAACCCTGATGAGAGAGCCCATGGCTAGTAAGACTGCGAAAGTGCTAGCTTGAGCAGATGTTGCATTGGTACCGGAGTGGTGCAAAAGAAAATTTTCACTGTGTCGCAGTTTATATCAATTACGTATTAGATCCAACCATTGAAAATAAACGTTCTAAACATCCTATCCTATTATTAATCGTCTTTAAAGTGGAAAGTTCTCAAAATTTAATTTCTAATTACTACAAGTTATAAAGTTTACTTTTTCTTTTATAATTATTTTTATTAACGCCAAGGTCGACCATTCGTTCTACCTTTTCCACTGAAACATTTGTGGCCAACGAAATCTCTTCGACTGAAACATATGGATTTTTTGTTATAAAACTTCTTATTCGATCACTTTCGACCAAACATTTCGTACACATCATAAACGGGCCTGATTCCATTTGCTTTCTACATAATCGGCAGTTTCGAATAAATTCTCCCATTTACTCACCCCTTATGACTAATAAGGTCATTCTACACTAATCGACACGATCAAACAATAAAATTTTTGAATTTTTTAAAAAATAAGACTATAGTCTTATTGCCTGCTAAAAGTCCTGTATACATTAAAAGGCATAAGTTAATTACTATTGATAAGACAACAATCAGCCACATCTCTTTTCAAATATTTCAATGGCTATAATATTCTATTCGGTTTTTTCACATACTAACATTCAGCAATTGATTCATCAGGAGGTACATATGAGAAAAAGTCGCCGTCATCGAAACACACAAACTAAATCTATATTCCCTATAAAAATTGATAAACTTGAGAAGCTTCTAAAAGATAAATTTGAGAATAATCCAGATTTGATTTTTTCTACTTTTGATATTGGTGGGAAAAAAGTTTGCGTATTTTATTTATCCTATCAAGTTAAAACAGATAGACTTGATAACTTTTTATTAAAACCATTATTGAATATTAGCGAGTTGAACACCCCAAACGTACTCAACGAAATCCCTATAGGCGGTGGTTCTACAACAGATACACTTGAAGAAATACTTGAGGATTTATTGATAGGTAACGTTTTTGTATATGTAGAAGGCGAAGATAAAGCTGTTTTCTATTTATTAGTTAGAAAGGAATCAAGGGATCTTTCAAAGGCTGAAAATGAATCTGTTGTATTAGGCCCCCAGATAGCTTTCAGCGAATCACTGATTACAAATTTAAATGTTATTCGCTGGAGTATTAGGTCTACAGATCTTGTACTGGAAAAGTTGATGATAGGTAAGAGAGCTAAAACAGAAGTTCGAATAATTTATATGAAATCCATAGTAAACGATAAACATATAAATACAATGCGCCAAAGATTACAGGATCTAGACCTTGATAAAGTTGATGACACCCATGTACTTGCTCAACTTATTGAGGACTCTTCCTCCACTATTTTTCCACAATACTACTTAACCGAGCTTGTAGATCGATTTAGTTACACTGTTTCACAAGGTCGAATAGGTGTGTTAGTTGATAATAATCCACAAGCAATTTTGGCACCCTCTACTATATTTAGTTTTTTGGAATCAACAGAGGATATGTATATGCGCTGGAACGCCGGATCCTTTCTACGAATTCTGCGTTTCATTGCTATGTTTATCTCAATTATTCTAACACCACTTTACGTTGCAGCAGTAACCTATCACTATGAACTTATTCCACCTCGGGAGCTTATAACTATTGGGCAATCAAGAGCCATCGTACCATTTCCACCGATAATTGAGGCATTATTTTTAGAATTTTTAATCGAACTATTACGGGAAGCAGGAGCGAGACTGCCATCTAAAGTCGGTCAGACAATTGGTATTGTGGGCGGTGTAATAATTGGGCAAGCTGTGGTACAAGCAGGATTAACCAGCAGCATTCTTATTATCGTGATTGCCTTCAGTGCACTTGCATCTTTCACTGCTCCAAGTTATGAAATGGGAACTACAGTAAGAGTTATTCGTTTCCCAATGATTATACTTGCAGGAATGTTTGGTCTAATCGGCATTATGTACGGACTCTGTTTTTTAGTAATACATGTATTAAAACTTAAATCATTAGGCGAACCATACCTGTCTCCCATTTACCCATTCCGTTGGGATGACTTAAATAAAGTGTTGTTTAGACCACCATATGCTTATCAATATAAACGATTTCTGTCATTGAGACCAAAGGATTTATTTCGTTTTAAAAAGTCTGAGGCGATAAAAAAACATGATATAGATGAGTAGGTAGTTCTATGGAAATAAACGTTAAAATTAAAGAGAACCTTCGTATCCAAGCATTCTACTTGTTTTTCATTATCACATCCATCCAAATAGGCGTCGGGATAATGGGAGCTCCAATGTATATTTTTACTGAAGCACAACAGGATTCATGGATATCCATTATTATCGCGTTCGGTTATTTATTACTTGTACTATTCGTTATGTTTCGCATATTAGATCAATATGAAAATGCAGATATTCTTGGAATACAAGTGGATATCTTTGGTAATTGGCTGGGAAAAATATTGGGGACATTTTATATAATTTATTTCGCTGCTGCATTGTTATCCGTAATTCTGACGTATATCGATGTTGTTCAAGTCTTCATTTTTCCGGAAATAAGTTCACTTATCATCGGTGTTTTACTTATTTCCCTAATAATTTACTGTATTTATGGGGGATTGCGAGTAATTGTTGGTGTCGTGTTTATTTTCTTTTTTTCTGCACACTGGCTTCTATTTCTTTTATACGAGCCAGCTATAAGAATGGAACTGGATCACTTTCAGCCATTTTTCCAAGCATCTTTTCCCGATTTATTAAAAGGAGCAAGGGCTACATCATACAGTTTTGCAGGTTTTGAAATTCTGTTACTGATTTATCCATTTATTCAGAACAAAGAAAGAGCTAAATTCCCTACCTATTTTGGTGCGTTTTGGTCTTTTGGACTCCTACTCATTGGTACCGTCATTTCAATTGGTTACTTTAGTGCGAGACAATTGAAAGAGCTGGAATGGGCTGTATTATCCTTATTTAAGATAGTTTCTCTTCCTTTTGTTGAGCGTTTTGATTATATCGTTGTTGCCGAATGGATGATGGTTGCTTTGCCAAATATGATTTTACTAATGTGGGCTATAACTTATGGAATTAAACGTATGTACAAGGTTCCACAAAAAAAGACATTAATTATAACATCATTTATTTACTTAATTCTTATTGCCTTAATGTCCAGTCATAATATAGTCATTAAGCTAACCGAGTTTGTTTCCAAAATTGGATTCTGGATTGTTTATGTCTATCCATTTATACTCTTACCAATTGTATTACTGAAAAAACGATGGCAGAGGAAAAAGGAAAGTGAATCTGGATGAGGAATATTTTAAAATTAGTTGTTTTGTCATTGTTATTAATTACTTCTCTTACTGGCTGTGTGCAAACCAAATCTATTGAAGACCTTGCAATTATTAATACCCGTGGTGTCGACATAATAGAAGATAATAAAATAGAAACGACTTTAGTAATTTATAAATTTGACTCCCAAAACCAAGAACTTTCATCAATTGTTTCTGGGGAGGGTAGAACCATTAAAGGTGCCCGTAAGAATGCAAATTACAAAACAAGCTTCAAATTAACACCCGGACAAATACGGCTTGAAATGTTTGGAAAAGAAACTGCTAAAAAGGGACTATTAAGTTATATAGATACACAAATACGTGATGCCAGGGTGTCGGATACCATGTATTTGGCACTAAGTGAGACAACCGCAAAAGATGTAATTATACAGACCCAAGAAGGATCATCTGTTCACGTGGGGAAATATTTATATGAATTAATCGAACAAAATGTAAAAGATAATATTATACCGCGCGTTACCTTGCATGATTTTCTGCAAACCTATTACGACAATGGGCATGACCCATACTTGCCTGTTTTGTCAACTGCGACAAAATCACCCACATTATCAGCTATTGCCTTATTTCAAGATGATAAATATGTTGGACAAGTTCCATTAAGTAATGCTTTATTAATCAATGTTTTCAACAAATCAATCGAAAATGCTACTCTAGAAGTACAACTTCCAATGCAGCCATTCAAAAAATATTTAAAAAGTGAAAGGTTGGATGAAAATGATGAAGATACAGCACATGCACTAATGAAGGTATTAAGAGGTAACAGTAAATCAAAGATAACAAATGAACAGAATATGCAATTTCAGACAGAAATTACTTTTAATGTAACGATGTTGGAGTTATCAGAAGAAATAGACCTGAAAAAACCTAAGGCTAAAGAAATTTTTGAAGAAGAAGTGAAAAAGATTTTTAAGAAACAGTATGAACAGCTTTTCAAGAATTCACAGGAGTTAAATTCAGATCCTTTTGGGTATGGTACTATCTATCGGATCAATAAACACGGTGGTAAACTTACAGATAAGGAATGGCGTGAAAAGTTTCCCGATATAAATGTAGATTTTAAAATAGACTTTACCCTTAAAGGACATGGTACAACTCCATAGTAGATTTTAAAAAGAAACCGACCTCACAAAAAGGGGTCGGTTTCAAATCATCCATGATATTCTTCACTCTCTTTCACATCATTAGATACTAAGCCGGACAACACGTGTACACGTAAAATAAATCCGACGAGCTTTTCTTCCTCATTTATAACTGCAAGTGGAAAACTTGATTCCAATGCTTTTGGAATAATATCATTTACATATTCATCTTTTGGTACTATCGCAACATCGTGACGCAGAACATCTTCAAGCGATTTCTTCTCCTTTAAACCTGAAATCGCATCATCAATTGTCACAATTCCTTTCAAATGACGTTGGCGATCCACAACAAATACACTGGAGATACCGTTCTCTTCCATTTCTTTTCTGGCAACATTTAAGCCATCTTTCATGGAAACTAGCGCATTCGGTTTAATCATGACATGTTCAGCCTGGAAAACTTTTGAACGGTCAATATCCTTTATAAAATCAGATATATAGTCATTTGCAGGCTTTTCAATTATTTCCTCTGGTGTACCTATTTGATTGACCTTACCATCTTTCATGACCGCCACACGATCACCCAATTTAAATGCCTCATTAACGTCATGTGTAATAAAAATGATTGTCTTTTGCAAACGGTCTTGGATATCAAGCAATTCAAGTTGCATTTCACGGCGAATTAATGGGTCAAGTGCACTGAATGGTTCATCCATTAATAGAATATCAGGATCATTTGCAAGCGCGCGAGCCAAACCTACACGCTGTTGCATACCACCAGATAGCTCATCAGGATATTTTTCTTCATATCCTTTCAATCCGACAATATCAATATTTTTCTGTGCAATTTCTCGCCGTTCCTCTTTAGAAATATTACGTATCTCCAGACCGTATTCAACATTTGCCATAATGGTCCGATGGTTGAAAAGACCAAAATGCTGGAAAACCATTGCAACCTTTTCCTGACGAATATGCTTCAGTTGTGAACCATTGAATTTAACGATATCTTCCCCATCGATAAAGATTGATCCGTCTGTTGGTTTATTTAATAAATTAAAGCAGCGAATTAATGTTGATTTACCACTACCTGAAAGCCCCATGATAACAAAAATTTCGCCTTCTTTTATATCCATAGATGCGTCGTAAACACCTACAGTATGACCCGTTTCAGCAAGAATTTGATCTTTTTCCATACCTGCTTTTATTTTAGGGATTATTGACTTTGGTTTCGAACCAAAGATCTTTGATACATGCTCAAGTTTAATTTTAGTAGACATTAACTTACCCTCCTATGCTTCTGGAGCTTGTCAGCTACCCCACCAGTAATACGGTCAATTATAATCGCTAAAAATACAATGCTAATACCCGCTTCAAAACCTAATGCAATATCGATTTGGTTAATAGATACGAGAACTTGCTCACCAAGACCTTGTGCACCAACCATTGATGCTATTACAACCATTGCCAATGCCATCATTGTGGTCTGGTTTACCCCAGCCATAATTGTTGGCAGAGCTTGTGGAAGTTGAATTTTGAAAAGCATTTGCCAATTTGAAGATCCGAAAGATTGTGCTGATTCAATAACTTCTCTGTCGACACTTCTAATTGCTAGTTCTGTAAGCCTGATTACTGGTGGAACTGCATAAATTAAGGTAGCAAAGATTGCCGATATATTCCCTAGTCCAAAGAAAAATATTGCTGGGATTAAATACACGAAACTCGGCATCGTCTGCATCGCATCTAAAATAGGACGCATTACGGTCGAAAATCCTTTACTAAATGCCATCCATACCCCTGATGGGATACCTACAGCCAAGGAAATGATAACAGCTGTCATAACAATCGCTATAGTAGTCATCAAATCTTCCCATAAACCGAATGTACCAATCAAGAATACAAATGCACCATAGAGAACCCCAGATACCATTGACTTGAAATACCAGCCAAGTATTACTATTAATAGAATAAACACCCACCAAGGCATCCACAGTAAAAAGCCTTCAATTGCATTGATAATCTGTGATGAAAATAGATAGATAAAATCGAAAAAGCCTTCTAATGATTCATCTAGAAATCTAACTAAGTCTGCAACATAATCTCCAAGATTAGTAGTTATACCAGGAAAAGCACCCATAGGTACCACCTCTTTCTTTTAAATTAGAAAAAGCAGCCGACCTTAATCCGGCGCCAGCTGCTTGAGATTTTACTCCATTGAATCTTTGACTTTCTTGGCCACGTCTTCAGGGACCCAACTTGTCCAAATATCTTCATTTTCGTTCATCCACCATATTGCTGCTGCTTCAGGTGAAATATCTTCTTTAGATTCCATATAACTTAAAGCTTCTTCAGTTAACGGACTGCTAGTTTCATAATTTTTAAGAAATTCTACAACCTCAGGTGCCGGACCAGGAACATCTTTGTGAACTGCAGTTACAACATCATTTGGAGGAAACTCTGTACCTTTTGTTTCATCCCATGTATCCTGATCAAATTCTGGTTCTTGCAATAATGTTAAATCATATTTAGCAGTCACAGCAGTTGGTGACCAATAATATCCTACCCAAGGCTCTCCAGCATTATATGCGTCAGTTAAAGATGCTACTATAGCTGCGTCAGAGCCTGGCTTGAAGTTTACAAATGTATCGTTCAAGCCATATGTTTCCATTTTTTGAGTGATCGTTTTTTCAACAGCCCAACCACTTGGAGCATTTATCAAACGACCTTTATCAGGTTCTGCTGGATCTGCAAATAATTCAGGATGATTTTTCAAATCTTCAACGGTTTTTAACTCTGGTGCCATTGGTTCAATACCGCGTTCTTCATCACCCTCTATTACGTATGTTGGTACATATAACCCTTGAACATTATCGTCAAAGTTTACAGAAGTTTTTACGATATCACCAGCTTCAATCGCCTCTTCATACACTTCTTTAGTATTATCTGTCCAAATCTCCATATAAACATCAATGTCACCTTCAATGAACCCTTGCAAAGTCGCTGCAGTCGATCCAGCAGTAACTTCTGTATCAATACCATAGCCTTCCTCGATGATCTTTTGTGCGATACTATTATGCACTTTGATACTGTTCCAGCCAGCATCTGCAAACACGAGCTTATCAATTTTTTCTTCTGAATCCGAACTAGAATCGGAACCTCCACAAGCAGAGAGAATCCCTACTAAAATAATAGCAGAAAACAATAATAATAGTTTCTTCAAAATAATTACCCCTTTATTTTTGTATTGTCGAAAATAAGTAAAAGTACGTCACACGGACGTGATTAAAATATGTGTATATGATGTAACAGCTGAAGGATACATATATAGAAGAGATGTGAAGATGAAAGTTAATGACAACACTCTTTATGATAGGGAATTGCATTTTTTTTATCAAACTGTATTTAAAGCGTTTATCCCCAATTAACAATGATTATTGGAAGTCAGTGGCTTCTAGCTATATATATTTGCTTAATTGTCGAAAATACTACAGTATTCGATAACATTTAAATTTCTAACACGTTATAACTGGTTTCCGTTTAATGAATTAAATGTGAAATGTCCCCGAAAAGCTGATGCGCTTGGGGACATTTTCTCATTGCTTATTGGAATAGTTCACTTTTTACCTGAGTTCTTAATAATTTCAATCACTCGGTCTCGCGCTTTCTCGCTCTGATAATTTTTCATGTTATCCATCATAATTGGGGCATGCTCTTTTAATTGAGAAAGTTCATGCACCAGCGAATCTTCTGTTAGTTCTTCTTCTTCCATTACACGAGCATATCTTTTTTCAACAAACGATTTCGCATTTATGATTTGGTCTCCTCTGCTCGCTTCTTTTGATAACGGGATAAGCATCATTGGTTTTCGCAATGCCAAAAACTCAAAAATAGCATTTGACCCTGCTCGTGAAAGGACAAAATCAGTTGCAGCAAAAAGATCCTTCAATACTTCATTCACATATTCAAATTGCTTATATCCATCACGATTTATCGATGTGTCTGTTTTACCTTGCCCGCATATATGTGCTATTTGAAATACTGGTAATAGCTCATCAAGGCTTGCTCGTACTGTATTGTTGATTTTTTCAGAGCCACCACTGCCACCCATAATGAGTAAAACTGGTTTTGCTTTAGAGAATCCGCACAACTCCAAGCCCTTATCCTTATTTCCCTGAAATAACTCATCCCGAATAATGGCACCCACATATTCAGCCTTCTTCTCTGGAAGATATTTCATTGTTTCAGGAAATGTTGCCAAGACTTTGTTAGCAAAAGGAATAGCGAGCTTGTTTGCGAGTCCTGGTGTGAAGTCTGATTCATGAATAACAGCTGGTACGCCACGCATCTTTGCTGCCATAATTACTGGCACAGAAACAAAACCGCCTTTTGAGAAAATAATGGACGGGTTTCGCTTACCAATAATCCGCCAGGCCTGCATCGTACCTTTCATTACTTTAAATGGATCTTTAAAGTTTTCCTTAGACATATAACGACGTAATTTTCCTGTTGAAATCGGATAATATGTAACACCCTTAAGCTGTTCAATCAGATTTCGTTCAATTCCTCTTTTGGAACCGATATAATCAATTTCCCAGCCTTCTTTTTGGAATATGGGTATGAGTGCAAGATTAACGATCACATGACCAGCTGATCCTCCACCTGTAAAAAGAATTCGATTCGTACTCACAGAATTAACTCCTTTCTTTCATAAAGCTAACTTAACTTGTATAATTGCTTTTATAATTATAAAAATCACTTTCTCTATCCTAATCGAAAAACATATAAAAAGGAAGAGTATTATGTATGAGACAACGACACTAAAAGAAAAATTAAAACTATTTAATATCATATTAATACCCATCCTTATTACCCAAATAAGTATGTATTTAATGAATTTTTTTGATACAGTGATGTCCGGGCAAGCTGGTGCTGCTGATTTAGCTGGTGTTGCTATTGGATCCAGTCTTTGGGTACCTATTTTCACCGGTGTGAATGGAGTCCTGCTCGCAATTACTCCTATTATAGCGCAATTAACCGGAGCAAAGTCGGAGGGCGAAATATCCAAAAAAATTCAACAGGGTATTTACTTGTCTATTGCATTGGCACTTATCATTGTGGTCCTGGGCGCATTTGTACTTAACCCTATCCTGAATTCAATGGACCTGGAATCTCAAGTGCGACACACAGCTAAATATTATCTTATTGCCTTAAGTACAGGTATTGTCCCCTTATTTATTTTCAACACATTACGCTGTTTTATTGATGCTCTTGGTCAAACTCGCGTCTCCATGATTATCATTTTGATTTCACTACCATTAAATATATTCTTTAATTATATTTTTATTTTCGGCAAGCTTGGAGTGCCTGCCTTTGGTGGCATCGGTTCTGGTATTGCAACCGCGATTACTTATTGGTTAGTTTGTGTTATTGCAATAGGAATCATCCATAAAATTCAGCCTTTTCGCAGCTACAGGATTTTATTAAATTGGGTTTCTCCATCCCTGATAGCGTGGTGGGAGCAGCTTACAATCGGAATCCCAATTGGTTTTGCGATCTTTTTTGAGACAAGTATCTTTTCAGCTGTCACACTTTTGATGAGTGTCTACAGCACATATACAATTGCCGCTCATCAGGCTGCAATTAACTTCGCCACGATGCTATATATGATTCCACTAAGTGTTGGCATTGCCTTGACCATCGCGATTGGTTTTGAAGTCGGAGCCAAACGTTATGACCATGCCCGAACATATGGCTATATAGGAATTAGTGGCGGTATTTTTATCGCCGCATTTGCAGGACTTGTGTTATATGTATTCAACGACATGGTTGCAGCACTTTATAACTCGAACCCTGAAGTAATTAAATTAACGAAGCAATTTATCTATTATGCAATCTTCTTCCAGCTGGCAGACGCATTCGGCGCGCCAATTCAAGGCGCATTACGTGGCTATAAAGATGTTAATATGACACTCATTATGGCATTCGTATCATATTGGGTCATTGGATTACCTAGTGGCTGGCTTTTGGCGAATTATACAGCATTAGAACCGTTTGGTTATTGGGTTGGTATTATTATTGGATTAAGTGTTGGGGCGATTACATTACTATGGCGCCTGCTTTATTTACAAAAAAAATATGTACGAAGTGGTGAAACCTGCTAGTTTACTGGTAGGTTTCTTTTTTCAACTGGATGATTAAAAAGCAATAAAACTTACGAAAAGTGCCTCCATAAAAGAAGAAAGCCACCCAAACTTGGTGGCTTTTCTAAATAATTCCTATAAGAATATTCCTGCTACGGTAGCAGATAAGATTGACGCAAGTGTTGCACCAACTAATAGCTTCATTCCAAAGCCAGAAACCTTGACTGCTTTTTCGCTGTCAATAGCCTGTACTGTTCCCGCAATAATACCAATGGATGAGAAGTTGGCAAAGCTTGTTAGAAATACGGATACGATTCCGATTGTTTTCTCGGACATGCTACCTAGCATTTTTTCGAACTCTAGCATAGCCACAAATTCGTTCGTAACAATCTTAGTACCCATTATTCCACCAGCTTCTATAACCTCACCAGGCGCAATACCCATTAAAATACCGATCGGAGCTATAATATATCCTAGAATTTGCTGTAAGGTAACTCCAGCAAACACTGATTGAATGATCCAATTTACTAATTCTAGTGAAGCGATAAACGCAACAAGCATTGCTGCAACGATTAAAGCAATTTTACCACCATCAAGCGCACCATTACCCATTGCTTCAAAAATACTTTTATCATTTGATACATCTTTCACATCAACATGATCGTCTTCCGCTGCCACATTAACAGGCGAAATAACGGATGAAATCATCAATGCACTAAACATATTAAGAGGTAATGCAACGAGTACATATTCTGGAGGAAGAATCTGAATATATGCTCCAACAATCGATGCTGAAACTGAACCCATTGCCGACGCACTTACAATATATAAACGATTCTTGTCCAAGTGATGAAACTGAGATTTAATCGCTAGTAATGCTTCAGATTGTCCAAAGAAAATACTGTTCACCGCATTAAACGATTCCACCTTTGGCAACCCGGTGATTTTTGATAAGAATCCGCCAAAATACTTAATAATCGGTGGCAAAATTCTTAAATACGTTAGCACTGACAGAATGGTTGAGAAAAAGATAATTAGAAGTAGGACATCAAAGAAGAAAATGCTTCCACCTTCTGTACGTGCAACCCCACCAAGTATAAAGTTAATACCTTCCATACCAAATTCAATTAATTTATTAAATCCAGCCGAAATACCGTTTATAATTGTCTGTCCAATTTCTGTAGCGAACATAAACCACGTTATTAAAAATTGCGACCCTAACATAACGATGATGCCTTTATAATTAATGTTTTTCTTATCGTTGGACATCAAAAATGCTAGTCCGAGGACGATGATGATTGCTAGAAACCCGAGAAGTATATCCACGGATGCAGCCTCCCTTATAGTTATTTAACTGTTGTTGTAACTGCTTACAATAACGTTTTCCATTAATGATTCTAGCAGGTTGTCAGACGTCATGCAAGTTAAATTTTTTCCAATTTGTGCAACGTTTTAGTAGTACCCTACATTGAAACTTTTTAACTACTTTAATTTGACTGCTCACGCAACACTTATAAGAAAAATATAAGCAGCATATTTCCATACTGTCCTTCTGTTGATTCCCCAAGCGGATGCCAAGATCCATCAAAAGTTAAAAGGACCCTAGCTATGATTCGCTAGAGCCCCATGTAAATTTATTAAATTAATGTGCAGGGAAAAAGATCATTTGCAAGACGAACACTATTCCAAAGAAATATAAAATCCAGTGGACATCTTTTCCTTTCCCGGTAACTAATTTTAATAATGGATACGTTATAAATCCAATCGATATCCCTGTTGCAATGCTGGAAGTCAGTGGCATTGTTAAAATAATTGCAAACGCTGGAAATGCTTCATCGAATGTTTTCCAGTCAATTCGTGCCAGCCCTTCCATCATAAAACATCCCACAATAATTAATACAGGAGCTGTAATTGCAGGTAGTCCAGCTATCGCACCTACTACCGGTGTGAAGAAAATGGAAATTGTAAATAATCCAGCGATGACCAATGCCGTTAAGCCTGTACGACCACCTGCCGCAACACCAGAAGAAGATTCGACATATGCTGAAGCAGGACTTGTCCCAAACATTGAACCTACTGTTGTTGCCGTAGCATCAGCTAATAGTGCTGATTTTGCTCGTGGCATTTTTCCATCTTTAATAAATCCTGCTTGTTCTGCCACCCCAATCATAGTTCCAGTTGTATCAAAAATCGTTACCAGTAAAAATGCGAAAACAACTGTATAAAGTCCGTTGGCAAAAACTCCACCGATATCGATATCAAAGAAAACTGGCATTGGTGGAAGCGATGTAAAACCTTCTGTGAATTCCAGCTGACCGGTAAAATAAGCGATGATACCCGTAGCCAGCATACCTAGAAATAATGCACCTTTAATATTTCGAGCCATTAGAATTAGTGTTATAAATAATCCAGCTAAAGTTAATAGAGTCATGGGCTGGTGCAGATCACCAAAACCAACCATGTTTGCCTCATTTGGTACGACAATACCTGACATCTTAAGACCCAGAAAGGCTATGAATAAACCTATTCCAGATGTAATGCCAAATTTTAGTGAAGGTGGTATTGCCCATATTAACGTTTCACGTAAC
The DNA here is from genome assembly GCF_900102415.1 of Virgibacillus salinus. Classification (NCBI taxonomy): domain Bacteria; kingdom Bacillati; phylum Bacillota; class Bacilli; order Caryophanales; family Bacillaceae; genus Virgibacillus; species Virgibacillus salinus. Next base: position 288,513 of record NZ_FNKD01000003.1, on the reverse strand, counting down.
TTTGTGAAACTCAATAAAACAAAGAGAATACCTGCCAAAAATACCGTTCCAAATACTACCTGATAGGATAACCCCTGAGATACAACAACACTGGCAAAATAAGCATTCAGTCCCATACCTGGCGCAATCGCAATTGGATAATTGGCACCTAATGCCATGAATACCGTTCCAACAACTGCAGCAATGACCGTAGCCATAAATACTTGATCAAATGGTACCCCTGCCGAAGAGAGGATTGCCGGATTTACCACAACAATATAGACCATTGTTAAGAATGTAGTTATGCCTGCAACAAACTCTGTTTGGATTGTTGTAGTGTTTTGTTTTAGTTTAAATAGATTTCCCAATGAGTTCACCTTACTTCCGAATAATTATAATCACAAGTAACATAATATTCGTTTTTAGGATAGAATGCAATACCTGAAAAAGATTTCTATCGCAAATTTCGAGCTTAATCGTCATTTGGATTATGTAACAGGATGTGCAGCTTATCCAGATACCCGTTCTGTTAGTTCAGCACCCTCTTCTGTTGATTCAGCTCTTCCTTCTGTTGATTCAACATCTCCTTCTGTTGATTCAGCATCTCCTTCTGTTGATTCAGCTCCTCCTTCTGCTGATTCAGCTCCTCCTTCTG
>NZ_FNKD01000003.1:18028-287649 GCF_900102415.1 Virgibacillus salinus | reverse complement strand
GATTCAGCTCCTCCTTCTGTCGATTCAGCTCCTCCTTCTGTCGATTCAGCACCCTCTTCTGTTGATTCGCACCCTCTTCTGTTGATTCGCACCCTCTTCTGTCGATTCACACCCCTCTTCCCCTCATTCGCAACCCTCCACAACCTCTCCTTCTGCTGATTCACAGCCATCCTGCCCATTCGCACCCACCGAAGACATCACAACATACAAAAAACCCCGCTTCGACATACATCAAAGCGAGGTTCATATACAGCTTTTAATTAATTAATTAATTATCCTTCTAACAATAGATCATATGGGTCTTCAAGCAATTCTTTAATTCTAACTAAGAATTGCACCGCATCTTTCCCGTCAACAATACGGTGATCATAAGACACTGCAAGATACATCATCGGACGTACTTCAATGGAATCGTCTGGCATTACCATTGGACGTTTTTGAATGTTATGCATACCAAGAATACCTACTTGTGGTGCGTTTAAAATAGGAGTTGACATCATGGATCCAAAAGTACCACCATTTGTGATGGTGAATGTTCCACCTTGTAAGTCGTTCAATCCTAATTCTTTATTAATAGCTTTCTTGCCTAAGTTACCAATTTCACGTTCAACACCAGCAAAGTCAAGACGATCTGCGTCGCGAACAACTGGTACTACAAGGCCTTCCTCAGTAGATACAGCAATTCCGATGTCATAGAATTTCTTCATTACAATCTCGTTGCCCTGTATTTCTGCATTTAACAGTGGGAACTCTTTCAATGCTCCGATTACTGCTTTGGTAAAGAATGACATAAAGCCAAGTTTAACATCGTGTTTCTTAATAAAGTTTTCTTTGCGCTCACTGCGAAGCTTCATAACGTTTGTCATGTCCACTTCGTTAAAAGTTGTCAGCATCGCTGCTTCTTGCTGAACTTCAACAAGCCGATTTGCAATCGTTTGGCGGCGACGGCTCATTTTCACGCGTTCAACAGGTTTATCGAACTCTGTTTTCTCGGATTTCTTAGGTTCTTCTTTTTTAGCTGGCTTGGATTCTTTCTTATCACTGCCGCCCTTTGCTGCAGAATCAACATCTTCAGGACGGATACGACCTAATGGATCACGTGCTTGAACACTACTTAAATCGATTCCCAGTTCGCGAGCACGTTTACGAGCAGCAGGTGATGCAATTACATCTTGCTTATTATTAGAAGCATCTTCTTTCGCTGGTTCTTTTGGTTCCTCTTTTTTAGGTGCTTCCTCTTTCTTTTCTTCTTTTGGCTCTTCAGCTGAAGCATCTCCGCCAGCTTCACCATTTTCATCTATTTTAGCAATTACGTCTCCAACTTCAACGTCTTCGCCTTCTTCACTGACAATTTCAGTAATTACGCCGGCAAAATCGGAGTTAACTTCGACATTAACTTTGTCTGTTTCCAGTTCTACAACTGGATCACCTTTTTCTATCTTGTCGCCTTTTTTCACTAGCCACTCGGCAATTGTACCTTCTGTAATGGACTCTGCAAGCTCTGGAATTTTAATTTCGTTCACTGGAATCTCCTCCTTTTGACGGATTAATCGCTTCTCGTACTATTTGGTTCTGTTCTGTTTTGTGTATGTTCGGCTCACCAACTGCTGGAGAGGAACGGTCTGGACGGCCAATATAACGTAGCGATTGACCCTCGTTCAACAATTCTCTTAAGTAATCATCCACGAAATCCCAGCTGCCCATGTTTTTCGGTTCTTCTTGTACCCAGACAATCTCCTCTAGGTTAGGAAGTTCTTTTAATGCCTTTTCTAGTTCTTTTTTCGGAAACGGATAAATTTGTTCTAATCGAAATGCACGAAGCCAATCAAAATTCTCTTCTGAATTATCAATTGCATCTTCAACATCCACCATTACTTTACCGCTACCAATTAATAAACGCTTTGCATTTTTCTTACTTACCTTCAAGTTAGGTTGTTGTCTCAAAGGTTCAAATTTTCCTTCTGTAAACTCTTCCGCAGTGGATGCAACGCGCTGATTACGCAATAAGCTCTTTGGAGTCATTAACACTAATGGTCGTGCTTCCTCTTTATCACGTAGTGCTGCCTGACGACGAATTAAATGGAAAAATTGCGCTGCTGATGTCACATTTGCTACTATCCAGTTTTTCTCTGCGGCCATCTGCAAATACCGCTCTAAACGTGCACTGGAATGTTCTGGACCCTGACCTTCATAGCCATGTGGCAACAGCATTACCATGTTGGACTTTTCGCCCCATTTCGCACGACTTGCTGCGATGAACTGATCAAAGATAACCTGACCAGCATTCGCAAAATCACCGAATTGAGCTTCCCAGATCACTAGAGTGTTTTTGGATTGTACACTGTACCCGTATTCAAATCCTAATACACCTGCTTCAGAAAGCGGACTATTACGAATATCAAAAGATGCTTTAGCTTGATCTAAGCCATGCATTGGACAATAGGTTTCAGCAGTTTTAACATCGTGTAACACCATATGTCTATGTGCAAATGTTCCACGTTCCGTATCCTGACCTGTTAGTCGGATCGGAATACCATCATTTAATATAGATGCGTATGTTAAAGCTTCTCCTGCTCCCCAATCTGCTTTGTTTCCTTCTTCTAGAACATTCTCGCGACGCTTCAGAATTTTTTCGAGTTTCTTAAACCCGGTAAATCCTTCAGGACGTTTCAATATACCAGCATTAAGAGCTTTCAAATCCTCAAGCGCAACTGCTGTTTCAAAGCGATCCAAACCATTTGCTAATGCTTTTGGCATATTTTTAGCTTCGGCCTCGCCTGTCTTATTTTCTTTCATACCGTCATAAATACCACGCAGACTAGATTCTACTTGATCTTTAATTTTTTCAAATTCATCCGTATCTACAACACCGTCAACCTTCAGCCTATCGGCAAAAACTTTTGCCGCTGTTGAGTGCTCATCAATATCCTGATATAAATATGGCTGAGTTGTACGCGGTTCGTCCATTTCATTATGTCCATAGCGACGATAGCCTACCAGGTCAATCAGAAAATCTTTATGAAATTTTTGACGATATTCATAGGCAATTTTGATTGCAGAAACGCATGCAATTGGATCATCAGCATTGACATGAATAATTGGTATTTCAAACCCTTTTGCCAAATCACTAGCATAACGAGTTGATCGTCCATCTTCTTGATTTGTTGTGTAACCAACAAGGTTATTTGCGATAATATGGAGTGTTCCACCTGTCTTGTAGCCAGGCAATCCACTTAAGTTCAATGTTTCTGCAACAACACCTTCACCAATAAACGCTGCGTCTCCATGGATTAATACACCTACAGCTTTATTAATATCCTGTTCTGGATAGCCACTTTCTGATCGATTATCTTGAGCAGCACGGGCAAATCCTTCAACAACCGGGTTTACAAATTCTAGATGTGATGGATTATGTGCAAGCGTGATTCGCGTTTCGATTTCATCGCCATCCTTCACTTCTTTTGTTGCACCAAAGTGATACTTCACATCTCCAGTCCATCCATAATTAATACCTGTAGATCCTTCTGAGGGTATTAACTCTTTATCTGGTGAATGGTGAAATTCAGAAAATATTCTATCGTAAGGTTTTCCTAATACATGCGCTAAAACGCTTAAACGTCCACGATGGGCCATTCCCATCATTATATGTTCAACTTTGTCTTCTGTCGCATACTTAACAATACGATCAAGCATTGGGACCATCGCTTCCAAGCCTTCAATCGAGAAGCGCTTCTGCCCCACAAAAGTTTTCTGCAAAAAACCTTCAAAACCTTCTACATGAGCAAGACGTTCAAGTAATTGCCTTTGTTCCTCATTGGAAAGTTTTAAATGAAACTCTCCAGACTCAATACGTTCCAAAAGCCATGTTCGTTCATCATCATTATTGACATGATCATATTCAAATGTAATAGTTCCAGAATAGAGCTTTTTTAAGTTTTGTATGACGTCGAATCCATCTTCTACACCGCTAGGAGATTGCTCCCATAACCAAGATGCAGGCATATTTCTTAAATCTTGTTCTGATAATCCATAGGTTTTTGGATTAACTAATTCTGTATCACGCTTTTTACGTCCTACTGGATAGATGTCCGCTTCCAAATGCCCAAAACGACGAATAGCCTCAACAAGTTTCATTGCTGAGGTTAGCTTTTTAACATTATCTATAGACGGCGCTGATTCAGATGTTGCTTGTATGGTACCTTTTGATTGGTTCAGCCATTCAGGAGCCCCATGCTCATCAAAGATTTCTCTCAGTGATGGGTCAACAGCTTCATGATTTTCTTTGTATAAATCATATTGCTCTTCAATATACCCCATATTTGGACCATGAAAAGTACCCCAGAATCTTTCGTTAGATTCTTCATTCTGTGCCACGTCTTATACCCCCATTAGAAGTTAACTTTACCCCGTTGCAAAACGGTCTTTTACACTCAAGTTTCATTATAGAACTCTACTATGATTTCATCAACTAATATACCCTATTTTGCAAATAGAAACAACATACAATCAAGTCATTTCAAATATTTTCATGAACATGACATATCTCCTGGTTCACATAGGGTTAATTATTCGGTATAATAAGGGCATAAATATGTTAATGCGTACTTTACATATAGAATAGAAGGAGGAAACGTCATGAAATTAGCACTATTAATGGGCGTTATTGTAACATTTGTAACATCTTGCTTCACTTCAGGTTACGATGCAAAACCAGGAGTTCCTAAAAAGGACCAGTAATAATAAAAGCCGCCATGTTCACACATGACGGCTTTTTTAGCAGTATTTTCTCATTGCATAAGTGCAATGGCTCGGAGATAAGCTGAGTCTTCTAAAATACCAATCTATTCCAGCCCTGAAAAGTCCCGCTGTCTTAATGCTTCATAGATAATAATCGCTGAAGTGTTGGACAAATTTAACGACCGTACTTTATCACTCATATGAATTCGCAAGCACCTGTCTTCTTTTCCCTCTAAAAGGCTTTTCGGAATTCCGTCCGTCTCGCGGCCAAATACAAAGAACAGGTCTTCATCACTATTACTGTAATCATATTCCGTATAATACTTTGTACCAAAGTTTTCAATATAATAAAACGTTCCTTCTGTATATGTAGCATATAAGTCTTGGATTGAATCATATTCGCGAATATCGACGTTTTCCCAATAATCAAGCCCAGCGCGCTTCACCATTTTATCATCGGTAGAAAACCCAAGTGGATGGATCAAATGCAGCGTTGCATCTGTTGCTAAACATGTTCTTGCAATATTTCCCGTATTTGCAGGTATTTCTGGCTGATATAATACAATATTTATACTCACTGTTCATTCTCCTTATTCGATTAATACCTACACCATTATACACTACTCACCAATTCGAAAAAACTTATATTGAATATTTGAAGTCCATGCTGTTGAATCCTCATACGACCAATAACGGTTCCGACTATTATCAGTATGCGCGTTTACCAGTGGCATCCCGTTTGCGTCTTTTGCCACAACAATTGTATTATGATCCCACTTACCATTTCCTTGGAAATCATAGCAGATCACATCACCAAGTATTAGGTCCCGTGCTGATTCCATTTCTTTTCCTTTTAACCCTGCTGTTGACCCACTTAAATACCAGCGCATGGAGTGTGCTACCGCCCAACTGAAACTCCAGTTATCCGCTTGATACCACCAACCACTTCCACGGTTAGGAAAGCCACGCATTGGAGCGCCTCCAGCACGTAAACATTGTGATATATAATTCGTGCAATCTACATCGAACTTACGGTAAGCGGGATTATAACTATTCCACCAGTGTTCGGCATATTGTACTGCAGCACGCCGATCATAAGTAAAGCGTTCATCAGCTAGATTGCGAATTTCATCTGTTTCCATTGATGGTGTATCGATTGTTAAAACTTTTGGTTCTACTACTTTATGATCTTTAATCTCCCCTTCTTCTATCCGAAACTGAAACGGAATAACCTGTTCTTCCCTGATGAATTGATCTTCTTGTTTCATTAAAAAAGATAAATGCAATAAATATTGATAGCTTACTTTATTGGAGTAGCGAAGTTCTTCAAAAAATTGCCCCTTCCCACTAATTCGAATAATTTCTGCATCCCTATCATTACATACCATTTTCTTTCGTTCCCACCAACCCTCATCAACCTCTTTTCCTTGAAAAAAATTTAGCCATATATCCTTAATTTTCTCCATAAAAAATCCCCTCCACTTTGAGTATATGGAGAGGACATATGATTAAATGCAATTATAAGAGCTTTTATCTAGCTTCATGGGCAAGTAAATATTCTTTTTTATCAAGCCCACCATTATAACCAACCATTTTACCATTTGCGCCAATAACACGATGGCATGGGACAACAATAGAAAATGGATTCTTATTTACTGCACCACCAACTGCACGAACCGCTTTAGGATTACCAATTGCAGCCGCAATATCTTTATATGTTTTCGTTTCACCATACGAAATAGTGTCGTACAAAGCTTGCCAAACTTTATGCTGAAAAGGTGTGCCATGGAAAGAAAAGTCAAATGAGAAAACACTGCGATTTCCGTTAAAGTAGTCTTGAAGTTCAATTTTGACATAATCAACTTTCCCTGGTTTATGGATAAATATCGGATTGTCAAAATAACGTTCGCTCCACTTTCCCATTTTCGCTTCCATTTGATTAAACGATCCATATTCTATTCGAACAATGTGTTCACCATCACTAATAATTGTCAACGGACCAACTGGTGATTCCATCTCATCATAGTATAGTTCCATATCCAAATCCTCTTTCCTTATTATTATTTAGTAAGTTTAATGGAAGTTTGCTGCTATTTATCAGTGACATAATGTGGAAAATACTTGAGTGCTATGATACCGCTCCGGAAATACACTTCGTTTTTCGCAGGCGACTGGTGAGCCCCACTAAATACTACGAAACGGTTACCCCTTAATCTATATCTAAGTTTATATCAACTACTTGTGAAAATTCATTCCTTAAAATAAGCAACACCTTTTAGAGAACAGCAAAGCGTATTACGTAGTGGAAAATTCCTGTTGAAAGTTCAATCCTTTTTTCATTTCAAATAAAACCTGTTCATCTGTTTCTTTTTCTATTGCTTCAGTAATTGCTTCAAATGCTTCATTGGTGCCGATTTTACCAAGTGACCATGCAGCGGTACCGCGTATCACCGGACGAACATCATTTTTCATAACTGCAATCATTTCCTCAACAGCCGTCACGTCCTTATAGTGGCCAAGGGCAATGAGAGCATTTCGCTGTAACGGTTTCTTCCCTCGCCAGGAACCCGCTATATGACCAAACGTTTCCTTAAATTCTCGGTTGGATATCCGTAGCATTGGTTTTAATTTTGGTTTTGCAACATCTGACTCCGGTTCAAGCTCTGGATGATTATGAAAGTCTACCTTTTGGTTATACGGACAAACAACCTGACACGTGTCAAACCCATAAATGAAATTACCAATTTGTGAACGGAATTCATCTGGCATAAAGTCTTTTGTCTGAGTTAAGAAAGCAAGGCAGCGCTGTGCATTTAACTGTCCGCCTTGAACGAGAGCTCCGGTTGGACAAGCATCCAGGCATTTTGTACAGGAACCGCACCCATCTGCAAGCGGCTTATCAGGGACAAAAGGTATATTCGTAATCAGTTCACCAAGATAAACATATGATCCGAATTCAGGTGTAATAATAGAAGTGTTTTTCCCGCTGAATCCAATACCAGCACGTTCTGCCACCGCACGATCTGATAATTCACCTGTGTCGACCATCACCTTATTTACTGCATCAGGGAATTTTTCCTCAATGAAGGCAGAAAGCTTCTCAAGCTTTTCCCGTAAAACAACATGGTAGTCAACACCCCATGAGGCACGGCAAAATATCCCGCGACGTTCATCTTTCGTGCTTTTTGGTGAATCCTTAATTCGTGAAGGGTAGGCGATTGCAATTGAAAGAATCGACTTCGACTCTGGTAATAACCGCTCTGGTTCCGTTCTCTCGTCTACAGACCCTTTTTCGAAGCCTGATTGATAGCCAAGCGACTGCTGACGCCGTAATCGTTCTTTCAATTCACCAAACACATCAGCAGATGCAAACCCTATTTTATCGATGCCTATATCCTTGCTGTAGTCAATAATCTCCTGCTTCAAATGGTCTGTATTCAACGGTAAACCTCCCTTCTATTTTTGCGTAACTTTTGCTGTACGAATTCTATTCAACACAGCAGCGATTTCATACCGGCGTGGTCGTGCGATATCACCTGGATGCTGATTTTTAAATGTCGTAAATGATGCTAATCCGCTTTTATCCATCTGTTCTTCCAGATCATCCAGTAGTTTATTTAACGATTTAGCACCAAGCCCGTTGGTTCGATCCAAGAATTGAATAACTTCTGCAATCATGCGTGTTTGTGAAGAATCCACTAGTTGCTCGGTATCATCAAATGAAATATCCGTCCGACCCATAATAATTTTAGTTAAGCCTTTTGCCTGTGTTTTCGGACGACTTCCTTTTTTGGTCTGCAAGGAACCCTGCTGAAAGTAACGCTTAGCTACATCACCAAAAGCTTCGTCCGATAAGGTATCGCGGTCTAATGGGTATTTTTCCATTATTTCCTTTGCATCATTCGTTACATTATAAGGGACATATGCTTCCATCATAATAATCGAATCCGCTACAGCAAAGTAATCACCGGAACCTCCCATAACGAGAATTGTTGATACATCAAGCTGATCACGCAATTGTTTTATTTTGTCAATAAACGGTGTGATTGGCTCTTTATCCTTTTTCACAAGCTGCTGCATTCGATGATCACGGATCATAAAGTTCGTTGCGCTGGTATCCTCATCGATTAGCAATGTAGTAGCTCCTGCTTCTAATGCTTCCATTACATTCGCTGCCTGCGAGGTACTTCCGCTGGCATTTTCAGTCGAGAAGAATTGTGTATCCTGTTTGTGTGGTAAATTATTGATAAATGGTGAAATGTTAACACCAGTAACTTGCCGCCCATCTTCTGCACGAATTTTCACAGCATCAGAATCAGTAAGTACGTACTCACGTCCATCACCTTTTGTATGTGAATATACACCTCGCTCTATCGCCTGTAAAATCGTGCTTTTACCATGATAACCACCACCAACAATGAGTGAGATACCTTTTTTGATTGCCATTCCTTTAACTGGTTGGGATTGGTGCGGCAACTGAATTTCTACTTCATCTGCAGCAGGACTTTTAAAAGGAACTGCATCTTTTAGTGGTCGGTTACTAATACCGCTTTCCCTTGGCAAAATCGAGCCATTTGCAATAAATGAAATCCAATCATTATTATGCATTTCGCTGCGAATAGCTTCCTGCTGATCGGCAAGCTCGATAACCTTATTAATTTCTTCATCAGTTATGGTAAGAATGGAATCTTTAATTATCGTCGGAATGGCATTTGAAAATAACTTCTCCGCCTCTCTTCCATTAATTTTTCGTCCATTCGCCGGTAAGCCAATAGATATACATACCGTTATTGATGCTGAATCAATTTGAACAGCGCTCCGCTCTAGAACTTCCTGTCCAGGCTTATCAAAAAGAATCTGTCCACTCTTTCCAGACCCCTTGATAAACTGTCCACCCTTTGCCACGGCTGTACCAACTTTGCGAGCAAACACATCCTCTGCAGCAATTTTGCGTGCCTGAGATTCGAGCCACTCCCTTTTGACCTGCCGCTTTTGAGCTGGAATGACAACACGTATTTTGGATGGTGTAGCGAATGGATCTCCCTGCACATAATCTATATATAAATCAAAATCATCAAATGTGTAGTGACCCTGAACACTTTTATATGCTTTATAGCCCTTACCATCAATATGTTTCAAGTTTTGCATTAATTTTTTCATATAAAAATCCCTCAAATTATCGTATTTATCTTAAGAATACAACGTAAATTGATATAAGTTCAAGTTCTACAATGAAAAAACGCAATGCTTCGTAGGATATGTTACGAAACACTGCGTTATGACTTATGTATGGAGCGGGTGATGGGAATCGAACCCACGATATCAGCTTGGAAGGCTGAAGTTTTACCACTAAACTACACCCGCATATATATTTAATTACTTACTTAATGATACTCACACAAGTCATGCCTCTGCATCTGCAAGCTTATTCAGGGAAGTATCATCTTCGAGGCAACTCGTAGCTTATTCGGTAGAAGCATTGCTCGTGGCTGAAGTTTTACCACTAAACTACACCCGCATTTCACCCGTATATTATGTACGATGGATGCTCCCTTTTCGGGCAGTTAAGAAAGTATAAATCCTTTCTTACTGCATAAGTGCAACTAAGGCTTTCGCCATTAGGGCTTGGCGACAAGCCAAGTTTTCTAAGGAACACTACACATTATACCAACTCTATCAAATCGAATCAATAGTTTTTTTTATTTTTTAAACTTAGCTTATCGACAATCGAACATGAATGAACATTTTTATAAATAATGCCACTTTTCTTCATCCACGTTCGATTGTAATTATAAGAAATAACAGATTAAATTATATTGCACAATTCTGTACACCACATTGGTCACAAACAAGCAATCTCCTAAAATAGCTCATATCTTTAAGTATAAAGTGTTTATTTTGATTGTCTATAATCCCTTGTTCTTTCCATTTATTCACAATACGGCTGACTGTTTCTCTTGATACAGCAATATGTTTGCTAATATCCTGAATCATAATTGGATTAGTTAGCTGTATCCCTTCCGGAGTTACGACACCACATATGTTAGAATACCGGACAAACACAGATGCAACAGCACCTTCTGAGCCAAATGCGATGTAATCACGCATTTTTGCTTTACTAGCTTCCAGATTTTCAGCTACCCAGCGCGTAAAGTGAAGACCTATTCTTCCATTCTGTGCTAAGATCTCTTCAATTTCATGACGTGTAATCGAATACAGCTTACTATCCTGAACAGCTTGTGCTGAATTGGAATAATTATCTCCACTAAAAATGCCTATTTCACCGAATCCATCATTTTTGCTGCGTGTGAAAATAGTAATATCTTTATTTGAACCAAGGTTTTTAAAGATTCTTATCTCACCCTGTTGTATAAAATACAAATGATTAGCAGGACTTCCCTCTTCAAAAATAAATTCACCTTTCTTAACGTTTATTTGTTTTGAATTTTCCATTAGAACACCGTATTCATGTTTAGTGAGTCGTTCCAACATTGGTTCCAATTATGGTCGTGCCTCCTTTCACTAACTTACTATACCCATTATAAAAGGAAAACAAAACAAATTCCGTGATACTTGTCACTATTCAACAAAACATTTACATAAAGTGAAAGAAGATATAAAATAGTCATAAGTTTCAAGGAGGGGAATAGTATGTCTGTCTATCCAGTGATCATGTCACAAACAAATTTTGTACACCGTGATGACCTTACATATCCATATGAAGAGCGTGGATTACAATTTGGTGATGGTGTATATGAAGTAATCCGCATCTATAATGGCAAGTATTATCTGCTTAATGAGCATGTAAACAGGCTGTTTCGATCTGCGGAAGCAATTAAAATTGAGTTACCTTTCACCAGAAAGGAAATAACAAACTTGCTGCAGAAATTATTAGAAAAAAATTCTATGACAACAGATGGAAAGCTATACTTACAGGCATCACGCGGTTCTGCACCACGTGAACACACTTTTCCAGCCGATGTTCCAGCAAACGTTTATGCATATATGGAGGACTTTCCTCGTAATCTTAAAAATTTATCCGATGGGGTTTCTACGATTACGCAGCGTGATGTTCGTTGGGAAAATTGTTATATTAAGAGTTTAAATCTATTGCCTAATGTTATCGCAAAACAAGAGGCAAAAGAGAATGGCAGCTATGAAGCTATCCTTCATAAAGATGGAGTTATAACTGAATGCAGTTCCTCCAATGTTTATTTAGTAAAAGATGGAAAAGTTTATACTCACCCAACCACAAATAATATTCTACATGGCTGTGTACGCATGCGTATAGAAAAGTTCACGCGCGATTATAATATACCACTAATAGAAGAGGCTTTTTCTATCAGTGATATATCAGCAGCTGATGAATTATTCTTATCCAGTAGTACTTCAGAAGTCTTGCCGATTGTTAAAGTAGATAACGATACGATAGGCAATGGCCGTCCGGGAAAGATTACAACAAGACTTCAGGAAGCGTACGAGCTGGATGCCAACCTAATCAAACATAAAGTCTAGTCTTTTGTTAATCAAAAGGCTTTTCTTTTTAATAGTAGATATCTACAAGGAGGTCAATTCATGAATACAACGAAACGTCCACTAACAGCTGAAGATCTACTTAATATTGATGTGTACAGTGACCCCCAGTTCACACCAATGGGAGACGCCTATACATTTGTTTCCACAATAGCCAACAACGACAATGAATATACATCACAGTTGTTTTTTCAAAAATTAACTGAGACTAAACCTATCCAGTGGACCTTTGACAAAGCAAAAAATAACAACCCTGCCTTCTCACCTGATGGAAAGAAAATCATTTTTCAATCAACTAGAAGTAGTCTTCCACAGTTATGGATGATACATACAGATGGAGGTGAAGCAAGGCAGATTACAACATTTAAGAACGGTGCTACTAACCCTGCCTGGTCTAAGGATGGCAAGTATATTATTTTCAGTGCATCACTAGAAAAAGATGATGACGTTACAGTCCAAAGTGAGCAATCAAAAGACGAACGTCAAAAGTTAAAGGAAGAAAAAAACCAGAAACCAATCGTAATCAACCGCTTGGATTACAAATCAGACGCGCAAGGATTTTATGATAATAAGCGAACACAGCTTGTTTTGTTCGACATCGAAAACGAAACATTCGAGCAATTGACAATAGCAGATGCGAATCATAACTTTGAGGATATATCACCTGATGGAAGACAGGTTTTGTTCACTGCCAACTTGAATAATGATGCAGATTATGAACTGACAAACGACCTCTACCTTCTTAATCTTTCAACAAAAGAAACAAGAAAATTAACGAATGGCCATGGTGTATACAGCAGTGCACAATTTTCACCAAGTGGTGCAAAAATTGCCAGCTTTGGCCATGAATATGCGTACCAGGGTGCAACACTAAATGACCTGTATGTGTTTGATACAGCTACAGGTGAAAGGACATGTCTAAGCAAAGAGTGGGATATCCAATTGGGTGATGCATTGATTGGTGATACCAGGCTTGGTCAGTCAACAACAGGCCCAATTTGGGACGAAGAAGAAAAGCAATTATTTTTCCTGGGAACTGATTTTGGCGCAACTGGACTATATCAAGTGAACCTGAATGGTGACCTAAAAGTGCTGTATAAAGACGACAACCATGTTTTTGGCTTTTCATACAAGGCTGGCACATTCATCCTTGGTATTAGCACTCCAACAAACCCGTGCAATTTCTATCAATTGAATAACGACGGGAAGCTAACACGATTAACTAACGCGAATCAGAAATTTCTGAGCGACGTATCATTAAGCGAACCAGAAACACTAACTTTCAACGCCGAAGATGGTTGGGAAATACAAGGCTGGCTATTACGTCCATATGACTTTGAAGTGGGCAAAAAATACCCATTCGTACTAGAAATTCATGGTGGTCCACACGCAATGTACGGCCAGACATATTTCCATGAGTTACAATTACTGGCAGCAAAAGGCTATGTCGTTTTGTATACTAATCCGCGTGGCAGTCACGGGTATGGGCAGTCGTTCGTTGATGCCTGCAGAGAAGATTATGGTGGAAAAGACTACACCGATCTGATGAATGCAGTTGACTATGCATTAAAAGAATATAACTTTATCGATGAACAGCGGCTTGGTGTAACTGGTGGCAGCTATGGCGGCTTTATGACAAACTGGATCGTCGGCCATACAAATCGGTTTAAAGCTGCAGTTACCCAGCGCTGCATTAGTAATTGGCTAAGTTTTTACGGAGTAAGCGATATTGGCTATTTCTTTACAAAGTGGGAACTCGGTAAAAATTTAATGGATGATCCTACTAAACTATGGAATTTCTCACCATTGAAGTATGCTGAAAATGTGGAAACACCACTGCTTATCGTTCATGGTGAGCAGGACTTGCGTTGCCCAATCGAGCAAAGTGAACAAATGTACACAACATTGAAGCATTTACGTAAAGAAGTTGAATTTGTCCGTTTTCCAGGAGCCAACCACGAATTAAGCAGAAGCGGAAAACCGGAAATGCGAATTGCCAGGTTAGACCACATAGCAGGCTGGTTTGAAAAATATTTGTGATGTTCTCGATTAATATACCACATTTGCATTTCAGGTAGATAAAACCCCAGTAAAAAGGTTTTCCCCCAAATAAGGAGGAAAACCTTTTTACTATCATTCGCCAATATATTGTTGCAGAAATGAATTCAATTTATTAATATATTTCTCTTTTTTTGTAGCAAAAGCTTCTCCATGACCTGCATCATCTATCGTCATAATCTCCGCTTCACTTTTCGTATTTTCATATAATTTATATGCCATTTTAGTTGGAACAAACGAGTCGGCATTACCATGGATATACAGGATTGGCACGTTAGCTTTCTTCACTTGTTCTAATGAAGATGCTTCGGTAAAGGAATAACCCGCTTTCGCTTTAGATACTAGACTTGTACTTGGCAATACAGGGAATGCCGGAATGTTATACATTCGATTCATCTGATAGGAAAACATATCCTCTACACTTGTATAGGGACTATCAGCCACAATTGCCTTGACGTTATCAGGAAGCTCTTCCCCGCTTGCCATTAACATTGTTGCAGCCCCCATCGAAACACCATGAAGGACAATTTCCGTATCTTGTCCATATTCTTTTACAATCCGATTGACCCAATCAATATAGTCTTTTCGATCATGCCAGCCAAATCCAATGTACTCACCTTCACTTGCACCATGGCCTCTGGCGTCTGCCATGAAAATGTTATAGCCAAGCTTTTCATAATAATATTGACCGTACAATCCCATGTCCATCGCATTGCCCAGGTAACCATGTGCCATAACGACAATTTTATTCGTAGGTTGTTTTGCCTCTAAAAAATATCCTCGCAGCTTCAATCCGTCATAGGAAGTCATTGTCCATTCATCAAAGTCCTGATCACCAACCCATTTGCGCCAGTCACCTTCAAGGAATACATCCATTGCTTCAGCGGAAACTTCCAAATCTTCATTTCCTTGTAAAAAATCCTTTTGATTACGGTCGATTGCTAAATTATAAAAATAAAAGCTTGCAATAATATCTATAATAAGTAGAATACTTAAGATTCCTACAGAAATTTTTAGCCATTTTTTCTTTTTCACAACAGCTCTCCTTTCTATAATACTCTAACTCTATTATACTAAAAATTAATAACAATTTCGCCCTATACAGTCTGGTACTTCTTTACAATGGAAAAGCGAGCAACATTATGTTGCTCGCCTCATCCTTCACAGCCCTAATTCTTCTTTCACTTCTTTTATCTGTTCCGTGTGCCGCTTTTCATGGTAGCCAACGAATGGTATCCACTGTTTTAAACTCATTTGTCCGAATACCGGATGTGGAGATCCTTTTTCCGCCAGTTGTCTTTCATCCGATGTGCCAGCTAACTCCGACAGTCCATTATGTGTCGCTTCTAGCTTCTGTTTTAATTCTTCAAGCGTAGCAAAAACTTCACTAGGCTCCACAAATTTTGGTGCATCCACTTTTCTGCTCCGATCAACAGACAACTCGATTGGTTTATCAGCTATATTAACTACTTCACCATAAACCAGCTGACTTCGGATGTTATTTGTGATTGCTCCCTCCATTAGATACAAGTGCTCAAGCACCTGTTTTATCGACCATCTGTCTTCTGAAGGTTTTCTGTTTAAATCCTCGTCTGAAATACCGTTTACTTCTGCTAAAAGTTCTTCACGTGCCTGATTATTGATTTCCAATCCCATCACTCCTCACATACTTTTATTCTATCAGTGATATAATTTTTTGAAAGTAATAGCCGGTCACACATGCCTTTTTTCATTAAGTGAGCGCCTATTCCATACGTAATAGGAACGATTTTCTATCGGCAGTATCCGGCAGTATTATATTAATATGGAAATAACTTCTTTAATAGTGTATCTTATACTATAATAATAGTAATTTATAAAAAAGGAGCGATTATATGAAGCATACGTATTTTCTCACAGGCTACCCTGGTTTCCTTGCATCAAGCTTAATTAAGCAACTTCTCCATGATCACCAAAAAGACATCAAGCATATCTACTTACTAGTGTTACCTTCCCTCCAAGATAAAGCAACTCAAGAGATTAACAGCCTAGCAAAAAAAACTGGACATGATCCAGGCATATTTTCCATTGTAACCGGTGACATCACAGAACCGACTCTGGCACTTGACCATGATATAAACCGCGAGATACAGGAATCAGTTACCCACGTTTTTCACCTTGCAGCCATTTACGACCTGGCAGTGCCCAAGAATATTGCATTTAAGGTTAATGTCGATGGAACGAAGAATATGAACAATTGGGTAAAAACGTTAGGAAATCTCGAACGTTATACTTATTTTAGCACAGCGTTCGTAGCGGGGATGCGTGAAGGAAAGATATTTGAAAATGAATTAGCTGCAGGCCAGACATTTAAGAATCATTATGAGGAAACGAAATATCATGCAGAAGTTTTAGTCGAGGACCTCAAGCAGTCAGTTCCGACAACTATTATTAGACCTGGTATTGTTAAAGGTAACTCAAAGACTGGGGAGACCATCAAGTTTGACGGTATATATTTTATGTTAAATTTACTTGATCACATAAGTTTTCTTCCAATCACACCATATATGGGAGATGGTAAACCAGAAGGAAACTTTGTGCCATCTGATTATGTATTACGTGCGACAAGCTATCTGGCAATTGCACCTGTCGGCAAAGGAAAAACATATCATCTGACTGATCCAAATCCTTACAGTATGCATGACTTACAGAAAATACTAACCAAGGCTTACTTAGGGAAAACGCCAAAAGGTAAAGTTCCTTTATCTTGGGTGAGAAGCTCTTTGTCATCTGCTCCAGTCCGGAAGTGGCTTCAAGTCGAGTTAGAAGCGCTAGATTACTTCTCTATTGATGCATCTTTCGACTGTTCAACTGCAGTAACGGATTTAAAAGGTTCAGGAATTGTATGTCCTGACTTAAAGGACACTGTTGAACCAATGGTTAATTTTTATCGAAAATACAAGCATGACCGCAGCAAACACATACAAATTAACTAAATTCTTTAATTTACAGAGTTATGAGAATATTGTACCATTTCCTAAAAATTACCACATTTCCGGTCCCAATTGTAGTATAATATTTGGGACAGGTTATGCAGGGTGGCTTCAATTATGAAGTAGTGGAAGAGTTTTCTCTTATTACTTGGCGACTTCAAATCCCCTAATGAAAGGGGTTGAGCGAGTGATACCAGTTGACAGTGCTCTTGAGCTAATGTTGATGTTTGCCACACTCGTATTACTGATCGTCAATAGTAGCCACGGAAAAAAGTAATCACCCTGTCGTCTACGTGAACTTGGGATAATTACTTTTTTCATCCCTAAACGGAGTCGCCGTGCCTTGCGGATAACTGTCAGAGCCGCAAGTTGCAGCTTGCGGCTCACTAAATCCTCCGAAAAAACAACCAATTTAATAATATTGCATTCCAATTAAAATTATTCATTTTTTCTAAAATAGCACTAAAAAAATTTCCAGCTAGGATAAAAGTTGTTATGGAAAGTATTTGTACTTTCTTAACTTCCAAAAACAAACTCATACTTTCGTCTTAATTAAATAGTATCATATTATATTTTGTAGGTCATTACAAATATTCCAAAATTTTCTTCCACTCTTCTACCTTCCCTTTAAAGTTCTTCGTATAACGTCCTGGAATTGGGCTGGTCGAAGGTAATTTTATTACATCCACTCCATTTACATTAAAATTTTTCCTGAATGTTTCATATGACCTTCCTCCATTACATGCTATCAAGCGAATGCTAGGGTATCCATTCAATAACCCAATAATATTATTAGGCTCCTCATCCACAATATTAGCATCAAGACTCCCTTCCCGATAACAGAGACCTATCGTATCCCATAAAGCAAGCTGGTTACGTTTTACAAATGCGATTTTTTTTTTGTAATCTGAAGTTGGCTCTTGTCCAAAAAGTTCAAAAAGTATATCCCAAAAATGATTGCGAGGATTCCCGTAATACTCGTCTTTTTCCAATGATATCCCTCCTGGCATTGAACCGAGGATAAGAACTTTTGGTTTTGCTGCCAGCACTGGTGCGAATGAAGTTAATTTTTCAGCCACTATTCGGATTCTCCTTTACAGTTTATATTACCTTTTTTAATCAACTCTAATCATCTTATGATTTAGATTAAACTAAACGGGGAACAATTAACCTATGAAGATATTTTTAGAAAGAAGGTATCAAGATGAAGGCAATTGTAATAAATGAATATGGAGCCGCTAATCAACTAGTTGAGGAAGATATCCCAAAACCTATTATAAACGAAGACCAAGTATTAGTGGAACTTCATGCAACATCAATAAATCCAATCGATTGGAAGCTGCGTGAGGGTTATTTAAAAGAGAAATTCCCATTTGATTTCCCTATTATTTTAGGTTGGGATGCTGCGGGAGTTGTTAGCGAAGTTGGTCATAGTGTATCAAACTTTTCAGTTGGTGATCGAGTTTTTGCACGACCCGCTACAACAAAAAATGGAACATATGCTGAATATACCGCTGTTGATAAAGATCTGTTAGCAAAAATACCAGAGGATATATCGTTTGAAGAGGCTGCTGCAGTTCCACTTACAGGTCTTACTGCATGGCAATGTCTAGTCGATATTTGTGAAATAAAACCAGATGACAAAGTCTTAATACATGCTGGCTCAGGAGGTGTCGGGAGCTTTGCCATCCAGATCGCAAAAAGCTTCGGTGCATATGTAGCATCAACTGCCAGCGGTAAAAATGAAGGATTCGTCAAAGAATTAGGAGTGGATCAATTCATTAATTATCAGTTGGAGAATTTTGAAGAAGAGCTAGGTGATTATGACATTGTGCTCGATGCGATGGGGGGAGGCATTCAAGAGAAAAGCTATGACGTCTTAAAAGAAGGTGGGAAATTAGTGTCAATTGCAGAACCTCCAGACGAAAAGCTCGCTGAATCAAAAGGAGTTAAAGCAATCTTTCATTGGCTAGAGCCTGACGGCAAGCAGCTGGCCAAGCTCGGTGAATTGATGGAAAAAGGAGAAATGAAAGCACATATTGGTCAAACGTTCCCACTTTCCGAAGAAAAAATGCGCGAAGCCCATAAACTAAGTGAGACACACCATGCAAAAGGAAAAATCGTAATAAAAATTAAGTAGAGGTTATAAAAACTAACGGGTTCCGTTACCTATGGCAAACATTAAAAATGTAATATAAAATGACCATCAATTTGTATGCTAAATTGATGGTCATTTATTGTTGATATTATAGTATTCTCGGCTTAATATCCATTAAAATTGCAGTGTAATTTGCACCCCAATTTATTGGGTAACAATAGCCAGTGTAAGTCTACATTTTGCCCTGGAGATTGTTTAACTTTCGCTTGATTTTACTAGGTATTCTGAATATTTATGTTAAAATATACACAAATATTGTGAACGATAAAACTTAAACTAATTGGCAGGATAGTTGTGTTAAACCGAAAGATACTATACGACAAAGGGGAAAACTATTTTGGAAAGTTACGCTGGATTTGGTAAAAGATTAATAGCAAGGTTTTTAGATGTTACCATCTTTTCAATTTTAATTGGTGGTTTATTTTATATTTTTACAGGTGAATACAGTATTGCTTTGAACAAAGGATTGATTTGGGATTTATTTTACACATTATACTTAATTGTCATCCCTGTATTATGGGCTGGATATATTATCGGTAAACGAATCTGTAATATCAAATTAAAACGAACAGATGGTGACAATGTTAAACTTTCAAATACTATTTTGAGAGAGTTTGTAGGTTTTCACCTTATAGGTATTGTCACGCTTGGAATATCCTTAGTAGTAAGTATTTTTATGGTCATATTTCGGGAAGATAAAAGAGCAATTCACGATATAATAGGTGGAACATATGTAAGTGAAAATTAAAAACTTACTTAAATCCAATTAACATTGTTGTTCTAAGAAAGCAAAATAAGAATGTGCCAAGTTTTCTACCAAGCAGAACATAAGCAACATACATAGAATATCACGACTAAGTATAATTTGAGTTCACTTTGCTAGATAACGCTCAATAGCCAAATAGGAATACAGGCGGTAACCTACTGGAAATAGAGCTGCCAATGCTATGAACCTCATCGAGCCATCCGTTACAAACAACCAGATAATCCCAAGTATAGCAGTTAGAACTGTGGTAATATTACCGGCAGTTCCATTGATTGGCGTATTATCCAGGAAGAATGACTTCATCCCTTTTAAATCTTTGGCATAACATTCCTCATGATATGCTTTAACATCTAGTAGAATTTTGGCTGTAATTACATCATCTCTAATTTCAATAGGTCTTGTACACCTGTCACAATATATTTTTGTTTCTGTCATATATCCTCATCCCCAAGTCTATCTGTCTTCAATTGCCAGATAAAAAGCTCTAGTGATCTGGAGTTAATCCAGTTCGTACCCCATACATCATCGTTTCGAAGCATCGTACCTAACAGCCATATTCTTCTTGCAGTAATGAACAGTGGCAAGCTTTTCAAATCATCGTCAGCTAGCTTCCGTTCTTCTAAATATCCCTGTAAAAATGCATCCCAGCACTCAGTTTCTATGTTTTTATAATTATTTTTCAGATTCCACCATGAAACGGCAACATCATATGCCCGATATCCCATGGCACAACAATCAAAGTCAAAAACCTCAATTACACCATCATGGATATGCATGTTGTGATTATGAAAATCACCATGGCAAAACCCTGTCTCTAAATTAAGTTCAGTTAGATCAGTTTTGATATTTTCAACAACTATATGCAGAGTTTCCTCTGCCTCATTTCCAAGGCATTTTTTCAATATCGGTGAGATGACAGCTACCTGTTCATCTAGCAAATGTTCAGTATCCAACTCAAAACCTCGCTCATGTTGAGTAGTAAGCTTGTCCGATTTGTTATGTAGCCTACCAAGTGTTTCACCAATAATTTTTGAATTTTCAACGTTAATCTGCGGACGCTCTCCTTTTGAATAGGAAAATAACACCCCATACCGAACTCCCTCGGGAGCTTTTACCTCAGTCAAATAGTTGCCATCTTTCTTTTTAATCGGAAAAGAAACCCTATCACCTTGCAAATGATTAATAGCATCCAGCTCAAACAAGATAGCTTCCCTATCCCGCCAGCCAGTACGATAAAGTCTGTAGATATAGGTCTCTTTTTCAGTCGTAATTAGATATGTGTCATTCAGTCCACGTGCTAAAAAATCACATTGGAGAGCTTCTATATCATGTTCATCGATAATTTGTAGGATTGAATCTTTGTGAATTAATGAATGTCTTACCTGAATATCCAAAATCCCATTCCTCCAAAAAATAAATTCTACTTTATAATTCTATAACTTCTTACTGAAAAAACAACACCATATGTTCTTCATCATAGTAAGTGTCTCCCAGTTTTACCGCGCGTTTATGTGTGCCAAACGGAACAAATCCCAATGCATAATAAAGGCTTTTAGCTGTGTCGTTCTTGGTTACGACAGATATGCACACCTGCTCAACCCCATCAATCGAGTTTGCATGGTTAATTGCTGTCTGCAATAACTGTTTGCTGACACCCCTGCCTCGTTTATAGGGTGTAACATATACGGCATAAACAGTTGTACGATGGTCTATTTTAACCTTCGTTTCCCTGACCAACGTTACAACTCCAATCAATTGATTATCCTCAAACGCACCAAAATTATATGCGTTATCTGATTGAAACCTAACCTTATATACATCCGCCGAATTATTTTTTACTTCGTCGTAACTCGAAATAAAGGCTTCTGGACTATTAAGCAACGCTTCCAATCTTAGCTTTCGATAGGCTTCAGCATCTTCTGGCTCCAATATACGTATATCCATTTTAACCAACTCCCCTTAATTTTTACAGTTTATACTATATTTCTTAAATCAAAAACGCCTCCCCCATAAGGAAACGTTTTTCCAAACCATTTTTGGCAGTTAAGAAAGTACAAATCCTTTCTTACTGCATAACTGTAACTAATGCTTGACGATAAGCCAAGTTTTCTAATGCAATAGGAAATAATACCGGATAAACAAGCAACAAGTGACTTTATCAGTTCATCTCCCATTACCTAACCCCTCTCCAAATATAACAGTCGATATTAATATATGTATCGTATCATAGTATTCATGATTAAATTCTAAAATCAGAAAAAGAGTCTTAAACCTCGTCTGTTTCTGATATGATTAAAACTAAAGACATTTGTTTACGGGGTGTCATGATGAAAGCTATATTAATTGGAGTTTTATCTGCTATATTTTTTTCGGTAACATTTATTTTAAATCGATCGATGGAGCTAGAGGGTGGAAGCTGGGTTTGGAGTGCATCACTCCGATTTATGTTTATGCTTCCGATCCTGTTAGTCATAGTTGGATACAAAAAGAACGTCAGACCAGTTATCCAGCATTTAAGTGAACAACCACTCTCATGGGTTGCTTGGAGCACAATTGGATTTGGCTTATTCTATGCACCGATTACATTTGCTACTATATATGGACCTGGGTGGCTTGTCGCAGCAACATTTCAGATAACAATTATTGCGGGTTCACTTTTAGTTCCATTCTTAAATAGACAAGCAAAACAGAGGATTCCTATTCAGAGTGTAATTATTTCGCTTATTATCCTTTCTGGTGTGTTTGTCATGCAACTCGAACATGCGTCATCTGTCTCGTTAACCAGTGTTTTGCTATGTGTCATCCCCTTGATCATATCTGCATTTGCGTACCCACTTGGAAATCGTAAAATGATGCAGCTTGTAAACGGAAATTTAAATACATTCCAACGAATCCTCGGGATGACAATTGCATCGATGCCATTTTGGATTGTTTTATCCATTTATGGAATTATAGTGCATGACACACCAAACACAAGCCAAGTGCTGCAGACATTTATTGTTGCGGTTTCATCCGGGATCATTGCTACTGTATTATTTTTCTATGCAACTGAACTGGTCAATCACGACAACCATAAGTTAGCTGCAGTGGAAGCAACACAATCAGGTGAAGTTGTCTTCGCTTTATTTGGTGAACTGTTCCTGTTAAGTGCGCCATTACCAAGCTTTATATCATTTATCGGTATGGCACTTGTTATTGTTGGAATGATTTTGCATAGTGTCATTTCAGCATTGGGAGATCGTAAATTTAGAAAACTTGGCATTCGCCAGGCCTAATGGCGAGTGCCTTAGTTGCACTTATGCAGTAAGAAAGGATTAATACTGTCTTAACTGCTAAAAAAACTGCTACACCACATAGTATAGCAGTTTCTTATTCTTCATTTTCTTCGGCAAGTTCCATTGCAGCACGATCTTCAGCTGGCGTCGACCGTTTGATAAAGAATGCAAGTACCAGCCCTGCCAATGACAACCCTGTCGCAACGTAGAAGGCCACATTAACACCATGTATCATTTCACTTGGGTCAGCATCCGCACTCATATCCACTGCAGCAGCAGTCATCACTGTAACTAGGATGGCGGTACCAATTGATGCTGCAACCTGGCGCATCGTATTATTCATCGCCGTTCCGTGAGGTATTAACCGGGTTGGTAATTGGTTAAGACCTGCAGTAGTAACGGGCATCATCACCATGGAAATACCAAACATGCGAATCGCAAACACGACGGTGAGATAAGTTAATGACGTCTCAGTCGATAAATTTGTAAACATGAAGGTAGTGATAGTCAAAATAGATAGTCCGATAATCACCAGCCACCTGGCACCCACTCTGTCAAAAATCCTACCAGTAATCGGTGACATAAAACCCATCAGTAATGCTCCAGGCATAATCATCATTCCAGATTCAAGCGGAGTAAATCCAGCCATGTTTTGCATATAAATTGGAAGTATTGTTTCCGCACCAATCAGCGCCATAAACACAATCATCCCAATCGCTGTTGCAATGGTGAATGTTGGATATTTCAACACACGGAATTCCAATATAGGTTGAGTAAGTTTGAATTGCCGCAGAATGAATGCTGTCAGCGTTACCGCTCCAATAGCAAGGGATGCAAGCACGACCTGGTCAAACCAGCCGTAATTTCCAGCACTGCTGAATCCATACAACAACCCACCAAATCCAAGCGTTGATAAAATGATGGAGAGTATATCGACTTTTGGATATGTCTGTGTGGTCACATTTTTCATAACAAAATAAGCAACAATAATATCAATAATCGCCAGTGGTAAAATAATGAAAAACATTACACGCCATGGGTAGTTCTCTACTACCCATCCGGAAAGCGTTGGTCCGATTGCCGGGGCAAACGATATAACCAATCCAACAGTCCCCATAGCAGAACCACGTTTTTCAATTGGAAAAATCAGAAGAAATATAGTCATCATTAATGGCAGCATTATCCCTGCCCCAGCTGCCTGAACAACTCTCCCAATCATTAAGATAAAGAAAGTTGGTGCAATACCACAAATCAGCGTTCCAACTGCGAAAGTAGACATTGCCGTAAGTAATAATTTTCTAGCCGTAAATGTCTCTATTAAAAAAGCTGTGATAGGAATCATAATCCCATTCACCAGCATAAAAATAGTCGTTAACCACTGTGCAGTGCTTTCCGTTAAATTAAAGTCGGCCATAATCGGCGGAATAGCCGTAGCCAATAACGTCTGATTTAAAATCGCCAAAAAAGCACCTGATAGCAGTACAGCAACAATCGGAAACTTATTTAACTGTTGGACATTTTCCTGCTGATTGTTTCCCATACAACTCATCTCCTTCAGCTGCTGTTTTTGTACACTATTGAATTATATGGAAAATAACAGGTAAGGTCAATAATGATGTATAATGAAAGTTAAAAACTAAAAGGAAGTATTTCGATGAATAGTATTGAGGATATCATCCAGTCTATCGAAGCTGACGAATGGATGATGAATATCTTAAAAGCAGCGCAACAATTACAGCTGCCGGATTGGTGGATATGCGCAGGATTTGTACGGTCGAAAGTTTGGGATGTCCTGCATGGCTTCGATGAACGGACTGTTATTCCTGATATTGATGTAGTATATTTTGATGAGGGCACTATTGATGAGGCTGAGGAAAAACGATTAGAAAAAGTATTGCACGAGATTATGCCTCAGGTGCCTTGGTCCGTAAAGAATGAAGCGCGCATGCACGTGCGTAATAACATGGATCCTTATAGCAGTACAGAAGATGCGATAGGGAAATTCCCAGAAACAGCAACCGCCCTGGGAGTGAAACTCAATTTGGATGGTGATTTGATTTTAACAGCACCGCATGGCGTTGATGATGTGCTCAACATGGTAGTTCGCCCGACACCATATTTTACGGAGTCTGCTGAACTTCTTAAAATTTATAAGCATCGAGTTGTGAAGAAAAATTGGTCGAGGAGATGGGGTGAGGTTAAGGTGGATATATAGATTTTGTCGCTCGAGTTTCCGGTTTGTCGCTCGACTTGAGGCCGCTGTCACTCGAGTTCCCGATTTTTCGCTCGAGTTGTGGCCGTTGTCGCTCGAGTTTCCGGTTTGTCGCTCGAGTTGTGGCCGCTGTCGCTCGATTTCCCGATTTTTCGCTTGAGTTGTGGCCGCTGTCGCTCGATTTCCCGATTTTTCGCTTGAGTTGAGGCCGCACTGTTGAACTATAGTGATCAATTTTCTTGCCATATAATTTACATGCATCAATCAAATATTCCATCTTTCAGTCTGTGAAACACAATGTTTTATAAAAAGGTTACATAATATACTATAAAAAAGAAGTACCTGGTCAATTCAGGTACTTCCCCCGTAATTTATTCATGCTCATAGGCACCATATTCTTCACCATAATATCGGTTATACCGTTGCTTAAATTTAGTATATGAATACTGGACCATGACTTTTAAAATAGCATAACCCGGAATTCCAAGGATCACACCAACGATTCCAAATAGGTTTCCCGCAACTAATAACACGATAATAATTGTGAGCGGATGAACACTCATTGTTTTTCCCATAACATTTGGTGATATGAAATTTCCTTCCAGAAATTGGACAGCAACCCAAACAATAGCTAATTTTAAAAACATGAATGGCGAAGCGACTAACGCAATTATGATAGCCGGCGATATAGCAATCATTGGTCCAAGATATGGGACAACACTTGTTACAGCTGCGATAATCGCCAGCGTTATAGCATAGTCCAAACCAATAATTAAGTAACCGATAAATAAAAGAATTCCTATACATGAAGCCACAATAATTTGCCCCTGGATATACGAACCGACCTGAACATCCATATTTTTAAGGATTTGATTCGCATCACCTCTGTATCTAGGTGGCAAGAGTTTTATACAAAATTCCTTAAATCGATTCCCGTCTTTCAACAAAAAGAATAGGATGAATGGAAATGTAATAATAGAAACAATTACACTAGTAAGCGTACTGGCAACATTCTGGACGCTTTCTAGAGCCCCACCAAGATATTCACCAATTCTGCTAGTCAGATTACTGAGATTTGATACAAGCCAATTGTATCCCTGATCATAATAAGGTGCCAAAAATGAATTTTGTATCGATAATTTAATGCCTTCTCCCATTTGCTGTAAGTATTTTGGAAAGTTCGTAGCCAAATCTTTAACCTGGGCTTCAATAGCAGGTGCCGTAAGTAAAATCACACCCGTAAGCAAACCACTAATACCAAGGATAATGATGACAATTCCCCAAATTCGCTTAATATGTAAACGCTGCAGAATATTTACAATTGGATTTAACAAATAGTAAGCTATAAAGGCCAATATAACTGGCGGTAAAACAGTTGAAAAAACGATAAGTATTGGATTAAAAATGAATGAAACTTTGGTATAAATTAATACTGCGATACCAATTAGAATCAATAGAATTAATCCAAAAAAGAGATCTCGTCCACCAATAAAATTCATAAACCGACTCTCTGTTTTCATAGCGACCCTCCTCGATACACAAATTATAAATTATATTGTAGAAAAATTCCATAATTGAGGGGCTATGTAACTTAGGAATAATATATTTTTTGAAACTTTTTTATACGGTAATTGCTCTAACGTGTGAAAGGAGGTTATAACTTGGAAAATTTGGACCTTGTTGACAAAGCAATAAATGGAGACGGACAAGCTTTTGAAACCCTAGTAAAAAATGAAAGTGAGAAATTGTACAAAACAGCTTTTCTTTATGTACGAAACAAAGAAGATGCATTAGACGTTCTGCAAGAAACGATTTATAAAGCTTTTGTATCTATAAAGCAAGTGAAACAGCCTCAGTATTTTCACACATGGCTAACTAAAATATTAATTCGTACAGCATACGACTTTATAAGAAAGCGAAAAAAAGTTGTATTAGATGAAAATATTATTGATAATATGCCAGAAAAACCCTGTACAAATATTGAGGACAGGCTGGACACATTAAACGCAGTAACCAGATTAAATAAGGACTATCAAACAGTAATTATCCTATTTTATTATCATGATCTGACTATTTATCAAATCTCGGAAACAATGGAAAAACCAGAAAACACAATTAAGACTTATCTGCGCCGGGCAAAGATTGAATTAAAAAAGATAATTGGGGGAGTGGATAACAATGTTCAAAGAGCAATTCAATAAAGAAATTAATGAAATAAATGTTGAAAAGATTGAAATTTTCGATGCAATTGACAAGGGAATCGAAAAGGGACGAAATAAAAAAACGCCAAAAAGAAAATCAAAGGCTAAGATTTTCGGGGCTATTGCATCAGTTGCTGCCAGTACATTCTTAGCATCCGGTTTGGTTTTTGCACCGATCACAAATGTGTTAGCATCTGTGCCTTTAATAGGATCAATATATGAGAACTTCAGCATGCAGATTGGATCGCAATTATCGAAAAGTGGTTTAGTTACAGAACTAAACCAAAATGCAACAAGTAATAATGTAGATATTACAATAACAAGCGCTTACTATGATGGGAACATTATAGGTATTACATTTAAGGCTCAAGGTGACCGGTTATCTTTAGATAATGTTGGTGGAAATAAAGGACCTGAAAATGGATATGGTTTTCATCTGTTTGGTGGCGATGAACGGGAACAATGGTCCTCATCTATGACTGGGCTGGAAGAAACCGAAGATGGTTACGTTGCTGCTATGGAGTTTGAAAATCCTGATGCTAATTTACCTGAAGATTATAATCTGCCTTTAACATTCACCTCCATTGCAGGAGTGAAGGGAAATTGGACATTCAATGTACCGGTCCAGCAAATTCCTTCAGAAACAATTTATACCCAAGCAGAAAGTACACTTAAAGACTATTCAATTAAAATGGAGTCAGTTGAAAAAGGGAAAGCAACAACATTGCTGAATTATAAGACCTCATTTCCCTTAGCTGGTAAAAATGACGATATACGACTAAAAGTTGTTGATAATGAGGGAAATGAACTTTCACCAAGACACGCATCAGTCTTAGAAACCGAACAGAATGGTGAGTTAGTTGAGAAAGAAACACGAGAGTTATTTGATAGCAAGATCAGTGACAAAGCAGAATACCTAACTGTTTATCCTGAAATAGTACAAAACGAAGAAGATACCGTGACATCACTCGATCAGACTACCCCATTTGTGGTGGAAAGCGACAGATTTGAATATAGCATTAGGGTTAATAAAGTAGAGCAAAACGGAAATAAACTTGTTTTGGATTACAATATACAAAATGTAGACACAGATACCATTAGAAAGGATATTGTTCAAGGCTTTGCTAATTTTATTATGTTAATTAAGTCCGACAATATTTATCGAGACAAAAATGGCGACCTGGAAATGGTAAAGATGCTCGAAAACAGGATTAGAAGTAATACGGCGAAATTAAAAGACGAAGAAAGATTACATTTTAAATCAACTTATACAATAGAGAACCCTGGTCAATTCAATATCAGAGACTACTCAATAATGGTTCCATTTGGCACGCTAAGCGCAAATGATAACCATATCAAAATGGACCCAATAAAAATTGACTTAAAAGAATAGTAATTGTTCGTAGCAATAGGCTTCGGGAATACCTTCCCGAAGCCTTCTTAGGTCTGGATTGCTATTCCTCCCACTCCAAGAACTCCAGCCTATTTCCAAATGGATCAGACACATAAAAACGATTTGCTCCTGGAAGCCGGTCATCCGCTTTAAATGCAACATCTTTCTCAGCCAGATATTGCTTCATCGCTTCTATATTTTTCACCTGGAAAGCTGGATGCGCTTTTTTAGCTGGAACAAATGGCTCTTCCACCCCAATATGTATATGAATATTTCCAGCCTGAAACCAAACGCCACCATTCTTCTTTAATAGTACTGGTTTTTCGACCTCTACAAAGCCTAATTTATCCTTATAAAATTCACGGGCCTGATTTTCTCCTTTAATAGGAGCTGCTAATTGGACATGATCAATCTTTTCATAGTTAAATGACATATGCTCACTCTCCCCTCTCTCCATATTAACCGCTATTACGCAACATGAATAATAGTAATTACATATCACTTTTGAAAAGCTATGCTTATATAACATTTATAAGCGCCTTATAC
The DNA here is from genome assembly GCF_900102415.1 of Virgibacillus salinus. Taxonomy (NCBI): domain Bacteria; kingdom Bacillati; phylum Bacillota; class Bacilli; order Caryophanales; family Bacillaceae; genus Virgibacillus; species Virgibacillus salinus. The sequence goes on along the minus strand of NZ_FNKD01000003.1, from coordinate 257,798 downwards.
TCTGGAATTCAATCCTTTATGGCCCTATTTATGCAGTAAGAAAGACCAGCTTCATAAGAAACTGGTCTAACAAATTTTTCAACTAATTAGTTTTCATTAAACGCCAAATTAACTGCATCATAAGCATTCACATAACCTGCCCCAACTTCCCAAGCTTCATAGTCTGACATTGGGGTTGCTGTTTGTTGGATGATATTTTTTACCTCTTCAGGTGTCAATTCTGGATTAGCATCAAGCATTAAAGCAACTATTCCTGCAACGTGTGGTGTAGCCATCGATGTTCCACTCATTGTTGTATAATATGGAAGATATTGCGTCTCAATGTATTGCAGATCTTTATCCAAGGCTAATGATGATACCGGCGCAATAACTCTTGAGGAAATAATATCTACTCCTGGTGCTGTAATTGATGGTTGATCTTTCCATGTCCATGTTTCCCCATCAATCTCAAAAGTTCCACCACCATCAGTTGTTCCACGCGATGAAAAGTCTGCGAGTTCACCGCTTTTTGTTCCAGCTGCAACAGAAATGACCCATGGTGCCTTTGCATACGGATTATGTGTATCTTCAGCAGGCCCTTCATTTCCAGCTGCAAATAATACCGTTATGCCATTATCATAGGCTTCCTTACTAGCAATATTTATTGGATCATTAGGATCAAAATCTCCAGTTGATCCCCATGAATTTGTGATTACACGAACTCCATATTCTTCCTGGTGTTCCATGGCATAATCGAATCCACCAAGAGCATCTAAGATAGATAGTGCTGCACCTGATCCATAGCCAATTAAATCGGCACCTGGTGCTACACCTTCATGCTTCCCATCAGACATTTCCCCAGTACCGCCGACAGTTCCAGCTACGTGAGTGCCATGGCCTGAGTTACTATCCGTATTTGGTACATTTTCTAGATAAGTAGCAGGCAATAACCCTGGTACCAAATTGCTCAAATTTAAACTCGCCATAACGTTTTGTACTAAATTCTCACCAAACAGTAAATCCTGGTGCGTTCCATCAATTCCACTATCATTCACGACAACACCTACTCCTTCACCAGTAACAGGTATTCCATTATTTTGTTCTGTCATTTGTTCATCAGAACGAACTTGATCAACACCAGTTAATTCTGTAGCGTCAGCATTCAAATATTCTAGTTTTTGATTTAAATAAACAGAACGAACACCATCTTTATTTCTTAAGTCCTCTATTTGATCTGCAGTAGCAATCGTAGCTACCATTGGCAGAGACTTAAGCGAAATCCCATCTGTAATTCCTATTCTTTCTAATAAGTTCAAATTGGCTAAGGTTGGCTCTTCATCACCATCGAAGGTAACAATCACTTGAAAACTTCCTATACCATCTGCAATCTTCTCTTCCAAAAGGGGATCAATTGCAACCGAATTCGTTTTAGCGTCTGCCTTAGGTTGTCCCAAAATTAGTAGTGAAAATAGAAAAAATGATAGTAGTGTTAAATAAATAACCTTTTTCATAAACTTCATCTCCCATTTGATAGAATTTTCTTTCAAATTCATTATGAATGAGAAAAGTCTCGTTTACTACCGTACAAATGATAGATTATAGTTGGGAAAGTTCCAACTTATTCATACAAAAGTCATACATCTTAAGTCATATAAATTAAATCATATAAATAATTTTTCCCACACAAAAGGTCAGTTTCCTATCTAGGAAACTGACCTGTCATTTAAAAGGTTATCAGCCACAATTGCCGTATTTTCATAAAAAGTTTAAACCACCACTTCGCAAAGTGGGTGTTTGCAGAAACTTTCCTGTCTTCCACACATTCGAGGCACGACATTATAGTTTCGATGTAAAACTCCCTATTCATATGTTAGAGGTTAAACTAAAATTAATACGCACATTGCAGCTTCTAAATATATATTACACGAAGACCCACCCAAATTCAATGGGAATTTTAACCTATTTTGAAAACGGTTTCAAAATAATAACTCATATACTTCCGTTAATTCCTTAACACGAATATCATTTTCAACATTCCTGGCATAGGCCAATTCGTTTTTCAATACAGAATCCAGATAAGCCATTTCTTCTTCATCCAAATCTCTGACAAACTCGACTTCATTTTTGTATACTTCTGTTTCAAGCTTTTTATCAATCTTTTGACACATATCATTTCCACTATAATTCGCTAATGATTCACGCAAATAATTCAATGTATTATCGATGATCCTCACCCTTTTATTTCGTGTTCTTCTTCTTGGCACGTTGTTCGAGCTGCGATTTTGGCCGCTGATCAGCTGCATCCTCGGTTAAACCCTGTTGATTAACACTTGAATTCACTCTGCGTTTACTCCTGTTATTCTCTTTTTCACTCATAACATAAACACCTCCATTTGGTATTATTTCAAACTATGAGCCATTTTATGCTTAAATAAGGTGCCCTGAGGACAGGACACCTTTTAAAAACTTTATCGTTTTTTTGTCGATGTTTATCGATATAATGTCGAACTTTATCTATTCGTCAGTTTTTAGCTGCATATACAACTGAAGTTCACCCGTTCCAGCTCTACTTTTCGCCAAGTTCTTCATACTTATCACGTAATGACCGTTTCAGTACCTTTCCACTTGGGTTCTTTGGCAATTCATCAGCGAAATCTACATACTTTGGAACTTTAAATTTTGAAAGTCTCTCTCTGCAGAATTCAGCAACTCCTTCTTCCGTAAGATTAGCGCCTTTTTTCGGAACAATTATCGCAGTCACTGCTTCGATCCAATACGGGTCAGGAATACTTACAACAGCGACTTCAGAAACACCGTCCATTTGATAAATCGTCTCCTCTACTTCCCGACTCGACACATTGACACCGCCTGTATTAATCATATCTTTTTTGCGGTCAACAATCGTAATGTAGCCTTCTTCGTCCATTACGCCCAAATCTCCACTGTGAAACCAGCCTCCACGAAATGCTTCAGCTGTTTTCTCTGGATCATGTAAATAACCTTTCATCGTATGTGGTGTCCGATGAACAATCTCACCCGTCTCACCGCGAGCAACTTCTTTATCGTCATCATCCACGATTTTCGTCTGTACATTTAAGGTTGCCACACCAGCTGAGCCTAGTTTCCGCAATTGATCCTCTGGCTGTAATGCTGTTGCAAGTGGCGCCACTTCAGTTTGTCCGTAAAAGTTCCAGAACTTCGCATTCGGTAAACGCTCGGCAAGTTCTTTTAAAATTTCCCGCGGCATAATTGCTGCACCATAATAGCATTTTTCCAGCGTTGATAAATCACGTTTATCAAAATCTGGATGCCGCAGTAATGCAATCCAGACAGTTGGTGGAGCAAATAACTGTGTTGCACCTTCCTCTTCAATTGTTTGTAAAATAACCTCAGGACTAGCCGCACCAAGGATGATTCCGCTTGATCCAACATAAATACTTGGTCCTAAAAATACATGTAACTGTGCACTATGATACAGCGGTAATGCGTGAATAGCCACATCTTCAGCCGCCATTTTTCCATCTACAATGGAGCTTACATATTCACTTACCAAGCTTTTATGGGAAAGCATAACTCCCTTTGGCCTTGATTCCGTCCCGCTTGTATACAACACATGTGCAAGATCATCATCAGCAATATCGGTATCCACAAAGTCATTTGAACGACCATCACGTGCATCAGACAACGATACCCACGAAGAGAGTTCTCCTTCATAGGCTCCAAGCGTATCCATTAAATAACGCTGCCTGATTTCTAGCCTTCCTGATGATTTATCCAACACTGGTGCATATTCCTCTGAGGCAATAAATGCACTAACCTCCGCATGTTCCAAAATATACGCCACGTCCTCAATGGAAAGCATGTAGTTAATCGGAATCATTACTGCCCCAATTCTGGCTAAAGCAAAATTTGCTATGACAAAGTCCAAACTATTTTTGGACATTACCGTCACCATATCACCTTTTTTCATTCCGTCAGCCAAAAAGGCATGTGCCGTTTGGTTCACCAAGTTATCCAGTTCCGCATAATTCAGCCGTTGTCCCTCATACGTAATTGCTAATTTCTCAGGCATTCGATCACGAGTCCGTGCCAACAAATCGCCCAGTGTATTTCGTCGAGCCCGCTGCAACATCTTGTCAAGTTCATCATGTACATTTGTTTCTGTGTTCATATTTCCACTCCTCAAATGATTTTTTTCGATGACTTATGTGCTGAATATTCTTTGTTTTATTTTAATTCAGAAAACTAATAATGACAAGTAACGTGTTATCACTTCTTTTGCCAAAATAACTCGATAAACAGATTATTTTAGATAATATGATCGAATCATAAGTTTTACCTCACCTCACTAAACTTAGAAAACTTGGCTAATCGCCAAGCCTTAGTTACACTAAGACAGTAAAAAACAGGTCATCCTGCGATGACCTGATTCCTTCAATAATTTATTCTGCTGTTACTAGTTGTAATTCTACTGGAATAAATTCTTCAACTGATTCATCTGCAGCTACTTTTCCTGCAGCATCAATAGCTTTTTGTCCGATTAATTCTGGTTGTTGAGCAACTGTTGCATCCATACGGCCTTCTTCTACTGCTGCACGGGCATCATCGGTTGCGTCGAATCCTACAACGACAGCATCTTCCAACATGCCATTTGACTCGAGCGCTTGTACTGCACCTAATGCCATTTCGTCATTATGAGCGAATACGGCATCAATCTGATCGGTACTCTGAATAATGTTTTCCATTACTGTTAAGCCTTCTGAACGGTCAAAGTTTGCTGATTGATTCGCAACGACTTCCAAACCGTCAATACCATCAACAATATTATGGAATCCTTTACCACGCTCACGTGTAGCTGATGCGCCTGGGATACCTTCAAGCTCTACTAAGTTGCCGCTTTCACCTAACTGCTCAGCAATAAACTCACCAGCCATTTCACCACCTGCTACGTTATCAGAGGCGATATGTGTAACAACTTCACCGCCATCAGCACTGCGGTCAACAGTTATAACTGGAACTCCTGAATCATTGGCTGATTCAATTGCTGAAACTACTGCCTCTGAATCGGTTGGATTCACTAAAAGAACATCAATATCCTGCTGCAGTAAATCTTCAATATCACTTAACTGTGTTGATGCATCGTTCTGTGCATCCGCTGTTACGATTTCATACCCAGCCTCTTCTGCTGCAGCTTCAGCACCATCACGTAAAGATACGAAGAATGGGTTGTTCAATGTTGAGACAGATAGTCCGATTTTAATGGAATCATCTGAACTGCCTTCTGAAGAATTACCTTCGTTTTCATCTGAAGATCCTGGTTTTTCTGTAGAACATGCGCTGATTACAACCAGCAATAATGTTAATAGCCCTAATCTTTTAATCCATTTACTCATTTTAATTCCTCCCAAAATTTTATTAATTATTTTGATCTTCTATCAAGTAATACGGCGAGTAATATAACACCACCTTTAACAATTTGCTGATAGAATGATGAAACATTCAACAAGTTTAAGCCATTATCGATAACACCAATAATTAATGCGCCAACCAATGTTCCAAAAATACGGCCGCGTCCACCCATAAGACTTGTACCACCAATAACAACTGCAGCGATTGCATCCAGTTCAAACATGGACCCTGCTGTTGGCTGCGCTGAATTTAATCGGCTTGTCAAAATAATTCCAGCCAATACAGATAACATCCCAGTTAACGCATAAACCCAGATCTTCACACGATCTGCTTTAATTCCTGATAATGTAGATGCTTCTTCGTTTCCGCCCACAGCATAGACTTGTCGGCCAAAAACTGTTTTACGAAGCACAAAGTATAAGATAAGGAATACGCCCAGCATCAAAATAACTGGAAATGGAATACCAAATACATAACCTCGACCAATCATTTCAAATGTGAAACTATCAGAAAGCCCTGTAACTGGTTTACCATCCGTATAAACGAGCGTGGCACCACGGAAAATGGTCATGGTTGCAAGTGTTGCAATAAACGGAGCTACTTTACCTTTCGTAATAATAAGCCCATTCATTGCACCCAATGCTAGCCCGATCAATAAACCAACCAATATAGCAAATAGCGGATCCATCCCGGTCGTTAACATTCCAGCTGTCAACGCACTGCCTAAGGCCAGCATCGACCCTACTGATAAGTCAATACCAGCAGTCAGGATAACAAATGTCATCCCAAATGCAATTAGCGCATTTACGGAAATTTGGCGAAGCAGATTAAGAATGTTATCCAATGTGAAGAAATTCTCACTCATAAATCCTAATATTATCATTATTAGAATAAGTCCAATCAATGGGCCGATTTTCGCAAAATTAGTAACCAATAATTTATTCATCATGACTCCCCTCCTGTAGCTGCCGTCATTATTTTTTCCTGATCGGCCTCATGCCTGTCCATGGTTTGTGTGATCTTTCCTTCGTGAATAACCATTATGCGGTCGCTTACACCTAAAATTTCCGGCAGTTCAGACGAAATCATGATAATTGCAACACCATTTTTGGTAAGCTCATTCATAATGTTATAGATTTCTTTTTTCGCCCCAACATCAACACCGCGTGTTGGCTCATCCAGGATAAGCAGTTTCGGATTTATTCCGAGCCATTTTGCGATAACAATTTTTTGCTGATTACCGCCACTTAATGACTTAACTTCCTGTTCTCCACCGGTCGTTTTAACATGTAACCGCTTAATTAAATCCGTTACAAGATCACGTTCTTTTTTGGCTGACACAACTCCATTTTTTGATACTGTTTTCATATTGGGAAGGGAAATATTTTCGCGAATTGATGTATTAATCACCAACCCTTTTGCTTTACGATCCTCTGATATAAAACCAATCCCAGCTTTCACGGCGTCACGCGGGTGTTTAATAGACAACTTCTTCCCATCCAGTAAGACAGTCCCATTATTTTTCTTTTCATAGCCAAATATTGCTTCCATAATTTCGGTTCTGCCTGCTCCCATTAATCCTGATACACCAAGAATTTCACCCTTATTTACATGAAAGCTAATATCGTTAAATAATCCTTTTCGTTCAAGGTTATTCACTTCAAAAATAACATCGCCAACTGCGTTCGACCGTTCCGGAAAACGCTCACCAAGCTCGCGTCCAACCATCATTTTCACAATTGCTTCAAAACTGGTATCCGAAATATTCTCCGTTCCGATATACGTCCCATCACGTAGTACTGTGACCCGGTCACAAATCTTAAAAATTTCCTCCATCCGGTGTGAAATATAAATAATTGCAACACCACGATTTTGCAGTGATTCGACAACGCGAAACAGATTATCAATCTCACGCTCAGTTAAAGCAGCGGTCGGCTCATCCATCACAATCATCTCTGCATTAGTCGATAACGCCCGTGCGATCTCCACCATCTGCTGTTTGCCAACTGACAAATCACCTGCAGTATCGTCCGGATGAATGTTTGTTACACCTAACGCTTGTAAACTTGCTTGAGTTTGTTTTTTCATTTCTTTTGTGTTTAAAATACCGGTTTTCGGATAAGTGATGTCTTTACCAAGAAACATGTTTTCTGTAACTGTAAGGTGCGGAATAATGTTAAGCTCCTGGTGAATAACAAGGATCCCTTCCTTCTCTGCCTGTTTCGGGTTCGAGAAATCCACTTCTTTACCATTCACTTTAATTACACCATTATCACGTTTATGAATCCCCGTTAACACTTTAATCAACGTAGATTTTCCAGCACCATTTTCGCCCATTAATGCGTGAACCTCACCCTTCTGGACGTTAAAATGGACTCCATTCAACACTTGATTTCCAGAAAAGGATTTATCAATTCCATCCATTTCCACAAAAGGTGTTTGTACCATGATTTTCACCTCCTTTGGTTAAAAAATGACGCCTGACTTCAATATTACGTTTGCAAAAGGAGTCGCTTCCCCTGTACGAATAATAACCTGTGAATTGCCAGTTTCCTTTTTTAAATTCTCATGTGTTATATAGTTTTTAGGGATATCTTTATATTCCTCAGAAATTTCATCGTATAAAGCTTTATTATTGTCTTTTATTTCACTTGCGAACGTCATTTCCTCGATCATCATATCTGCTGACACAGCTTTAAGAACTGATGTAAATTTTGGTGTGCCAAACTCTAGCGATAAATCGATACAAGGGACTTCATTTGGAATTGGTAGCCCGCAATCACCGATAACGATTGTGTCTGTATGTCCTAATCTTGCAAGTGCTGTTGCAATATCTCGATTTAAAATGCCTGACTTTTTCATTCCGAAATCTTCCTTTCTAGCAAGAACTTCTCTACATCTTCTTTTGTCGGCATACCACCTTGTGCACCAACTTTTGTGACAGATAATGCTGAAGCGGCATTGGCCAACTGAATCGCTTCGCCAACAGCTGAGCCTCGTGCAAGTTCTGTTGCAAAGACACCATTAAATGTATCTCCCGCACCTGTTGTATCCTCTACATCAACGGGGTAACTCGGTACATGCTTTTTCACACCACCTTCGAAAAATTGAACGCCTTGATCACCTTGGGTAACAATCACTTTTTCATGGATACCTTCAAATAACGGGTCGTTTTTTATCGATTCAACTTCTAATTCATTAGGTGTTAAATAGGATGCCTTCTCAAGCAGTCCATCTGGTAATGGTTGGTATGGTGCAGGGTTCACAATTACTGGAATGTTATACGTACTTGCAGCTTTCAGTGTATAGAGAACGGTTTCCATAGGGACTTCCAATTGAAGCAACACCACGTCACTATGTTTTATTTGGTCAAGATTGTGCTCTACTAACTCTGGTGTAACAAGTAAGTTTGCTCCGGAAGCAACAATAATCCGGTTATCATTTTCAGATAAAATTATATTTGCAATACCTGTTGCTGCACTTGAAACGGTTGCAACACCATCTATGTTAATGCTCTCACTTTCAAGGTGTTCTAAAAGGGTTTTACCGAAAGGGTCATCCCCAACAGCGCCTATGAAATTAACATTCGAACCAATTCTTGCTGCAGCAACTGCTTGGTTCGCACCTTTTCCACCAGGATAGGTGAAAAAATCATCGCCAAGAACGGTCTCACCTTGCTTTGGCATTGCTTTAGTCGTTACGATTAGATCCATATTGATGCTTCCAACAACACATACACTTGGTTTAATAGCCATCTCCTTACCTCCTTGATATTGTTGATTGTCGTTCTGTTAATACAACTTTAAATTCCTCTGACCTGATACTTATTTGATTGTCGTCAATTTGTTGAACAAGCATTTCTGCCGCTTTAGATCCTATGTCGTAAATAGGCTGAGCCATCGTCGTAAGTGAAGGTGTTGTTGTCTCACCAAGAGCAATTCCATCAAACCCGATAACCGACAAATCAGCTGGAACACTGATTCCTAGATTAGCTGCTGCACTCAATGCCCCAGCACCCATCAAGTCATTTCCAGCAAAAATCCCATCAATTTCAGGATGATCCTTTAATAATTTCATCGTGGATTGCTTGGCAATTTCGAAATTAAATTCACCAGGTAAAATATAGCTGGAAATGAACCAATCTTCATCTTGTACCTCATCCAAATAACCTTGCAGGCGTGTTTTTGTGTTACCTGCATGTTCAGGTCCGCAAATATGAGCGATGCGCTTGCACCCAATTGATTTTAAGAACTGTACAGCTTGTCTCGCACCTTCACGATTATTCACTGTCACCGATGAAAGCTTAGAACTCAAGATTCGGTCTAACGCGACAATTGGGGCATTTATCTTACTTATATGCTCTTCCGAAATTGTACTCGAAACAATAATAAAACCATCCACCGACTTCTGCTGTAAAGCACTCAAATAGGTTAATTCTTTTTCAATGTCATCATCTGTATTACAAAGCACAAATGTATATTCATAACGATTCGTTACATCTTCCACGGCTCGCGCAAGCTCCGGGAAATAAGGGTTCATAATATCCGGCACAAATAACGCAATCATTTTTGAACGTCCCTTAAAAAGACTTCGCGCCACATCATTCGGCAAATAATTCAATTGCTCAATCGCCTGCTTCACCCGCTCTTTTGTCGCAGAATTCACATATCCATTACTGTTCAAAACACGTGATACAGTAGCAGTCGACACATTGGCAAGCTTAGCGACATCCTTTATAGTTGTCATATACAATAACCACTCTCATAATTTAGTATTTAATACTTCTGTCGATATTCGCAGCTCTTCTGTTGATGTTCCGGCTCTTCTGTTGATACTCGCGATTCTTCTGTCGATACTCGCGACTCTTCTGTTGATACTCGCGCCTCTTCTGTTGACACTCGCGACTCTTCTGTTGATACTCGCGCCTCTTCTGTTGACATGCCTTACATGTAACCCGTTACATACGCGTTAAAATAAAAACGACGTCCCTCATGTAACCCGTTACACATTATGTTAAAGCGTTTTCATTAAGATGTCAATGCCTGAATTATATAAATTTTTCGTTGCTCAAAATAAACGAGCAGTGCATCCAGCACTGCTCGCAACCATCCGATTATTTTTTTCGAAGCTTTCTTATTTCATCTGCAACAAATTGCACCTGTGTACCGACAACAACCTGTATATTATGCTTGCCGACAACATTGATGCCTGGCACACCTGTTGATTTAATTTTGTCCTGATCGACCTTATCCATGTCATTCACTTCAAGTCTTAAGCGGGATACGCAGTTATCAACTGTTGTCACGTTTTCATCTCCACCTAAACCTTCATAAATCTTTTCAGCCATTTCAGCTGTTTCGTCTTTCTTAGCCCCATCGGTGGCATCCAAGCTTTCCGCTTCGCCTACTTCTTCTCCTTGCTCGTCAGCATCGTCTTCACGACCTGGTGTCTTCAAGTCAAATTTGACAATTAGGAAACGGAACAAGAAGTAATATATTACGCCAAAAACAAGGCCTTGTACAACAAGCATGAGTGGCTGATTGGCAATTGGTACTCCTAAGCTTAGCGTATAGTCAACTAACCCAGCACTGAAACTAAATCCAGCAGTCCATTCAAACATTGCAGCAATAGCCATCGAAAGTCCTGTAAGTGCCGCGTGAACAACATATAGTAATGGCGCCAAGAACATGAATGAGAATTCAAGTGGCTCGGTTACACCGGTGAAGAATGAGGCGAATCCGGCAGCCATCATTAGTGATGCAGTTTGTTTTTTACGTTTCGTTTTTGCTGTGTGATACATTGCCAATGCTGCTGCGGGCAGACCAAACATCATGATCGGGAAGTACCCAGCTAAGTAGCGTCCAGTAATTCCCTTTTCTCCTTCACTCGCCCAGAAATTAGCAATATCATCAATTCCTGCAACATTAAACCAGAAAACAGAATTTAGTGCATGATGCAACCCTGTTGGAATGAGCAATCTGTTAAAGAACCCATACAAACCAGCTCCAAATGCTCCTAAATCACTTATACCTGTACCAAATGAAACCAGTCCTGAATAGACAACCGGCCAAACGAAGAAGAGAGCAGCTGATACAACCATCATGGCTGCAGCACTCATAATTGGCACAAGCCGCTTACCACTGAAGAAAGCTAGAGCATCCGGCAGCCTGACTTCACTAAACCGGTTATACATCATCGAGGCTACAATTCCGGATAAAATACCTATAAACACGTTTTCAATACTTTCAAAAGCTGGATTGACAGAACTTTCCTCAATCCCTTGCAGACCAGCAACTCCACCTACATTTAATAGATTTGTTACAACCAAAAAGGCTACAAGTCCGCTTAATCCAGCGGCGCCATCTTGCTCTTTCGACATTCCAATTGCAACACCAACAGCAAATAATATACCAAGATTTCCAATAATGGCTAACCCGCCATTGGTCAGAAATGTTGCAATTGTACTGTCGGCTGCAAAGTTAAGAATCCAGTTTCCAATACCAATCAGAATTGCCGCAGCCGGTAATACCGCAACCGGGAGCATTAATGAGCGGCCAAGATTCTGCAAATACTTCATCATTATAAATTCCTCCTAACATAGATTAATGTTTCATAAAATATGAATTCTGATACATTTGCTCAAACTGTGAATTCGTTTTCAAAGAATGAGTTCATAATTTATTTCTGCACTTTTAATGTGTTCTTAACCTTTCGATATGAAGCGTGATGTATCCCAACTCTTCCTCAGGAAGCTCAATTTGATAGGAAGCATATATTTCCTGAGCTACTTTTTGTGCACATTGAAATGAATAAGTATACTTTTTCTTAATCATTTCAAACATCTCATTATCCATCACATGACTCTCATACCATTTTGCTCTGCTTAAAGCGAACTGCAAATGTGTTACTAACCGTTCATAGGATATGTCAGCTTCATGAACCTCGATATTTAAATACTTTTTAATAGTCTGCACCATATCCTGAATTATTGTCGTTTGCTTAACCGTTTCGTGAATATCACCCCCTTGAAGTTTCATTGTATGAATATACAGTGCAATAAACGCTGCTTCATCAGCAGGCATCGTGATCTGAAATTTTTCCTTAATGTGCTGAATGGCCCATAAACCGATTTCAAATTCTTCCCTGTACAAAATCTTAATTTCCTGCAATAGTTTATTTTTTAGCTTGATACCACTCTGTTCCCGTTCAATTGCAAAGGAAATATGGTCTGCCAGCTGCACACGGATATGCTCGCTTAATTCTGTTCCCAAGCGCTTTTCCGTATAGGTAATAATTTCTTCTGATATGGTAAAATGCTCCTCTGGTATCCTGAGTAATAGCTGCTGCAGTTTTTCATTCTCCTTTAGAACGAACAATTTCTCTACCCTGCTAGAAATCACAATGTCATTTTTTTGCTTACCAAAACCCACACCAGCCCCAATAGCAATTTTTTCTTCCTGTTCATCGATAACAATTGCCGCATTGTTATTTAATATTTGTTTTATTTTCACCTGAAGCCCACATCCTTCATAGCACGTTTTTCATTCAATGATCACTGCTCAGAAGTTGTGATTATTACTGTTTCTCCAGCCGTGCTTTCTTTTTCTTCAGTCATACTGAACTTCTTGCCGGTATCCTGTCCATTTGTAATAACAATTGGAGATATATCACTCGAAGCATTATTCCGAACATATTCCAGATCAAATTCCATCAGCTTTTCACCTACTGACACTTTATCGCCAGTACTGACATTGATGGTAAAGCCCTTTCCTTCCAGCGAGACTGTTTCAAGTCCTATGTGAATGAGGATTTCGATTCCGTCTCCTGTGCGCAGCCCAATAGCATGCTTGGTATCAGGTATTTGAACAACTTCACCTTCAACCGGAGAATAAACCTGTCCTTTATTTGGCTTAATCGCAATTCCGTCTCCCATCATCTTTTGACTAAAAACCGGATCCGGAACTTCTTCTAACGAAACAATCTCGCCATTAATTGGTGCATATATTTTCGTGATTGAGCTTTCCTTTTTAAAAAGATTTTTAAACATAACAACATTCCTCCTTTAAGGTAAGTATGTGCAAAAGTTACTGAAACTAAAAAAGACATGGCGGTTTAGAGAAGAACCTATGCCCTTCTCATAACACCACCATGCCTAATCGCATCAGTAACATGTGATCCATATATATTTTTTCTAAATCTATCGTATCATCATTCAAATGGAAAAATCAATCATTCACTTTTAAAAATTATCTCATCCTGATTATCAATTCGTTCTCTATTTCTAAATAAAAAGAATTGAATTGGCATCGTAATCATAAATGTGACAATAACCAATACAAGGTGAAGCGTCTCATTTTTAGAATATCTTTTAATGATAAAGTAAAATCCATAAACTAATAGAACGTTTGAGGCAAGACCTACAAATGGAATGAACCAGGATAGGAAAAATGCACATGCCATTGTTACGCCATAAACCAATGTAAATTTACCACGCAGCGATTCATGCACATCATCCTCAACAAGCTGCGTGATTAAAAATGTATTAACAATCGGTACCCATGCCATCCACGCCAGGTCACTTTTGCCTTCCCTTTTAGCTATTTTAAATAATCCAATAGCCATTAGAATATGAAAAACGATTGCAACTACTAGTAAAAAGAGAATCAGAAACAAAAATCCGGCAAGAAAAAGAAACAAACCTTCATCACTATTCATTTAATCCCTCCATTTTTAAAAAAACTTAGCTTTATGCCAAAAAGTCCAGGCACCAGTGCACCCGGACCTATTATTATTTATCAAACACAACCCGCGTATTACCAATCATGTCATGTAAACCTTGTTTTTCCCCACTAAATGCAACGAACAAGTATAACAATCCGGTAAAGAAAAACACACGGTGAATAAATCGACCAACTACTTCTCTAAAAATAAGATCCTTCCACTCGAGCGAATGAGCATCTTCTCGAATAACGCGCAATCCAAATATCATTTTTCCTAACGTCTGACCAAAATATTTAGTCATTAGCAGAAAGTACAAATACAACACAATCACACCAACGATACCAGCCATTGTCCAGAAACCAATATCAATTCCAGCCCCATCATTGATAAATTTAGATGGACTAAGCAGGATGCCGTTAATACTAAATACAATAAGCAAATCAGCTAGATATGCCCAAAACCGCATCCAGAACCCAGCAAATCTGTAATCAACACTCTCAGTATATTCCACTTCATTTTCACTCATGACGGCACCCCCTTATTTAGAATACAAGTACATAGCACGTGGTCCATTGGATTTACGCAACAATTCCTTGATACCGAATAATTCTGTTTGTCCTTTAAACATTCCTTGTAATGTACCACCTAAAAATTCGTTAATTTCAAGACCCTTTTTATATTCAATCACTTTGGCATTATCCCAGCCATTATCTTCTTTCATAATGGCAATCGTATCAGTGAGAGACCCAAGCTCATCAACAAGACCATTATTTGCAGCTTGTTCTCCGGTATACACACGGCCATCGCCAAGCTCACGGACTTTCGACTCTGACATGTCACGGCCTTCCACGATCACATCCACAAAATCTCCGTATAAATTATCAATCATCGTCTGCAAAATTTCTCGTTCTTCATCGGTCATTTGACGTGACTGCGACATAATATCCTTGAACTCGCCACTCTTAATCGTATTAAATTTAATACCATGTTCATTCGCAAATTCCGCAAAATTAAAGCTCTCCATAATAACACCAATTGAACCTGTCAATGTTGCAGAATGCGCAACGATTTTATCGGCAGGAGCAGAGATATAATATCCCCCTGATGCTGCTGTATTCCCCATTGATACATATACAGGCTTGTCATGCTCTTCTTTTATCTTAACAATCTTGTCATGTATTTCATCGCTTTCTACAACGCCCCCGCCAGGTGTATTTACACGTAAAATAATGCCGTTAACAGTTGAGTCTTCCCCAGCTGCTTCAAGCATTTCCAGGAATCGCTCATGATTATATCCTCCTGTATTAAGCAAGGATGCTGTAGATGCATTTTGAATTACTCCATCCAGTTCAAGTACTGCAATCTTATTGCCTGATCCTTCCTCGACAACCTCTTCTTGAAATTTCTGCGATGAATCCGGGAAGTTAAACATTTTTTCAAAATCAGCTGTTACTACACTCGTTACAGCTTGAAAACCTAGTGAAACGACAAATAAAACAACCGCTACACCAAGTGCAATCCAACGTTTTGTATTCAATTTCATGTCCTCCAATTCATTCCTGTTTTATGTATTACCGCTATTTTACATTATTGTTAACATTTATGCAGAAAACTTGTACGTTTGTTACAAAATAGCGAGTCCAAAACACAAAAATTGCTTTGGACCCAGCGCCATACACGATTTCTATGTGAAGTTAATCAAGTTCAGATAATGCCGCTTTCAATTTATATAATTCCTCTTCAGTCAATGTAACCCCTTTTCCCATTTTCTCTTTGTCCGGTGCCCAGTCTCTAAGGTCATATTTGGGATCACGCCCATTCCAGCTTACCAGGTTAAGCTCTTTCGTCCATCCTTTTGGCGACTCTGATAGCACAGCTACTGTTTCGATTATCTCATATTTAAGATCTGCCACATTGATTCCTCCTTAATAGACTTCATAGTTATTACCAGTTTGCATACCATCAACACTTTTAACAAAAGCACGAGCCACACGACCTGCAGGAACAGGATCAAACCCTGCAAAGAATTTACCAAGCTTTTCCCATGACTCCTGTACAATATTAGGACTTACACTATTTATGCGAATACCTCTAGGCATTTCAATTGATGATGCTTTAACGAATGCCTTGACGCCACCATTTGCCATTGCTGCAGACGCACCCAGTGGAATCGGATCATCCATCATCACACCTGTTGTTAACGTGAAACTGCCACCGTCATTTACATATTCCATACCTAGCAGGACAAGATTTATTTGCCCTTTAAGTTTACTTTCAATTCCTTTTTCATTTAGTTCCGGTGTTAATTCAGAAACAGCTTTAAAATTCGCACCACCAGATGCATTGACTACAGCTTCTACTTTACCAATTTGTTTATACATTTCTCTGATGCTATCCTCGGAAGTAATATCAACAGAAACATCTGCCCCATTTCGTCCAGCGCGAATTATTGAGTGATTCTCTCCTAACTCTCTTACAATCTCTTTGCCAATTGTCCCAGCTGCACCTACAACAAGTATCCTCATATGCAATCCAACTCCCCTTGATATTTTTTAGAAATAAAGCTTTCTACTCCGTTTCGCCCGCTTCACTTTCGGCGGAAAATATCCCCGTTCATAAATTCTCCCTTTCGAAATACTGCACCTCTTTAGAAATATATCCATCTCATCCGTCTCGTATGTCTCAAAAGCCTTCATTAAAATTTTGGCAGCAACCCTAGCATCCTCAAGTGCATGGTGATGCTCGAAGGAAATACCGTGATAACCAGCTACCGTATTTAACTTATGATTCTCTAACTCGGGCCAAACTCTTTTAGAAATATTCACCGTACAAAGATAATCCATTTCAGGATATGTAAGGTTAAAGTAGTCCAATGTATTTCGAATCACACTCATATCAAAACTGGCGTTATGTGCAATAACTATGTTATGAGATAAATAATCATTAAGTGTCGGCCACAATTCTGAGAACGTCGGCGCATCTGCCACATCTTCCTCTCGTATCCCATGAATACGCGTATTAAACGAACTGAAATGCATCATTGGATTTATTAAACTATAAAATTCATCAACAATTCCATTTTCATTGGCGACAACAACACCAATAGCACATGGACTGTTTCTCTTTTCATTCGCCGTCTCAAAGTCAATGGATACGACATTCATGGATTGGCCTCCTCTACAACAATACTCTAACGTAATTTTAACATATCCCTCGTTCAAACAACCCTGAAAAAGGATTTAAATTTTGATGGTGTTTATCTTCGCTGGTTCCCAGGCGAATTCTGCTGATTCCGGGCTATCTAATCCACTTCCGATGCTGTTCGCCCGAACGATTACACCTAATTAAGCAGTATAGTTTAATTAAAGCAAGAAAGTTTAACGCTGTTATGATGAATATTAATGACACAATAGCAAAAATGAGTGGCGAGAGGATCGGAATGTGAATCTCAAAGTAATGGAGCGGATCGTGGTTCCGCTAAATGGGTAAAAATCCGCTCTGTAAGGTTTGAAACGGATCCTCGTTCCGTTATTTACCCAATATCAATGAAAAAAATGGGTAAAAAGGGTGAATAGCGGAATGAGGATCCGGCAAATCAGTGGCTTAAGCTTGTTTAGTAAATCAAAGTGTTTCAAATGCTAAAAATATTCTTGACATTCATTTGCAAGAGTTGTATTGTATTCAATAATACAAAATTGAATAATTTTCTTATCCAGAGAGGTGGAGGGACTGGCCCATTGAAACCTCAGCAACAGATTTTAAATACTGTGCTAATTCCAGAAGCTGAAATGCTTAAAGCTTGAAGATAAGGAGAGTGATACTTAACGGTTTCAAACCCTCTTCTATTTTCAGAAGTGGGTTTTTTTATTTTATTTAAGAGGAGGAAAACGATTGAAGCGCAGTTTAGAAGAACGTTTAAAAGATGGAACTGTTATTGTTGGTGAAGGGTATTTATTTGAATTAGAACGTAGAGGGTATTTGCAAGCAGGATCATTTGTTCCAGAGGTTGCACTTGATAACCCCGAAGCACTGAAACAGGCATATAGGGATTATATGTACGCAGGCTCAGACGTTGTATTAGCCTTTACGTATAATGCACACAGGGAAAAAATGCGCATTATTGGCAAAGAAGATCTATTAGAACCATTAAACCGAAATGCGGTTCGCTTAGCAAAAGAGGTTGCTAAAGAACATCCCAGCGAAGAAGCGTTGGTGGCTGGAAATATCTCAAATACTAATATTTTCGATCCCGAAGACCCTGAATCCAAGACTAAGGTCAGAGGTATTTTTGCCGAAATGATAAAATGGTGTAAGGAAGAGGGCGTCGATTTCATTAATGGGGAAACGTTCTATTACCATGAAGAGGCACAAATAGCCCTGGAAGAAATTCTGAAACAGGATTTACCAGCAGTCATCACGTTTGGACTAATGGGAGAGAATGTATTGAGGGATGGCTACACTGTTGAAGAATCCTGTAAAATACTTTCTGAAAGTGGCGCACTGGTTGTGGGCATGAATTGTTTCCGTGGTCCTGAAACGATGCAACCTTACCTTGCTGACATACGTAACAATGTAGATGGCTATGTGGGTGGACTCCCTATCCCATACCGTACTTCAGAGGAAAACCCGACATTCTTTAATTTACCGGATGGAGGATGCAGCTGCCATCTGCCTTTAGAAACAACTTTTCCGACTGCGCTTGATCCGCTTTACCATAACCGATACGAACTGGCAGCCTGGGCAAAAGAGGCAAACGACATCGGGATAAATTATATCGGCCTATGTTGCGGAGCATCACCAGCAATGCTGCGTTCAGTAGCTGAAGCTGTTGGAGTTAAAACAGTAAACTCAAAATATTCCCCAGACATGGAGAAGCATTTCTTGTTTGGGACAGACAAAACACTTCAAGAACATAATCAGAGCTACCGGTTAAAAGCTTAAAAAAATACAATTCTACAAAACTAAAAACAGAAAGAAGGAATATATATGTCAGTATCGTTAACAAAAGCACCACCATTCAGAGCAGAGCACGTTGGAAGTTTACTACGCCCGGATAATTTACACAAAGCAAGACTAGATTACAAGGAAGGCAAACTTACAGCAGAACAATTACGCGAGGTCGAGACAAAAGAAATCAAGCGTGTGGTTGATAAGCAAATTGAACTTGGCTTAGAAGTTGTTACAGATGGGGAGTTTCGCCGTACATGGTTTCACTTGGACTTTCTGGAGCATCTAAACGGAATTGAAGGATATGTACCTGAGCAAGGATATCAATTCGAGGGATTGGAAACAGAGAAATATGACGTACGGAATACTGGAAAGATTTCATTTAACCCTGACCATCCATTCCTAAAAGATTTCACTGATTTAAACGATATTGTTGATGGCCGGGCACTCGTAAAGCAAGCTATTCCTAGTCCTAACCAGCTATTTAACGCCGGCATTCACAATACAGATATCTATCCAAACATCGAAGACTATGCAAGTGATATTATTAAAACCTACCAGGATGCAATCAAAGCATTTTACGATGCTGGTGTACGGTACTTGCAATTAGATGATGTATACATCGCTGGACTATCCGCTCCAGATATCCCATTTAATGAGGGAAAATATTCAAGAGAAGATTTAATTGACCTGGCGTTACGAGTAGTTAATGGCGCTTTAAAGAATAAGCCTGAGGACTTAATTGTAACAACACACTTATGCCGAGGAAACTACCAGTCTACCTGGGCATTTGAAGGAAGCTATGCTCTTATCGCTCCTACATTATTGGCAAAAGAAAAAGTAGACGGCTTCTTCCTGGAATATGATGACGATCGCTCAGGGGATTTCAAACCACTTGAACATATTCCAAACGGCGGTGCACAAGTCGTATTAGGTCTTATAACATCGAAGAACGGAGAACTTGAAGACAAAGAAACAATTAAAGCACGTATTAAAGAAGCATCACAATATGTGCCACTCGAACAACTATCTTTAAGCCCACAGTGCGGCTTTGCTTCAACACATCATGGCAATAAATTAACGGAAGAGCAACAATGGAATAAACTGAAATATATTGTTGACCTGACTGAAGAGGTTTGGGGCATTTCTAACAAGTAATTAGAAAACTTGGCATTCGCCAAACCTTTTGGTGAATGCCATAGTTGCACTTATGCAGTAAGAAAGTAGTTATACTTTCTTAACTGCTAAATAAAGAAGCTTGCAGAGAATACGATTTCTCTGCAAGCTTCTTTTAATCTACTGACAATTTTTTGCTGGACTTTTCTCCGTGTACTTAAATGTATAGATGAACAGACTAACCAAAAATAGTAACTCAATTACCTTAGTTAATAGACTAATCGTAATCTGCATATCCTTACCTAACAATATTAATGATTGGTTCGTATTTAAATCAAATAAAATATGACAAAAACAATAAATGCCAGTAATCCAAATAATTGTAATTAACGTATTTCTCATCACTCTGTCCCCCCATTTTTGATTGCGTCAAATTCCACTTAGCATATACTAACAGAAAAAGTCATAAAAAGGGAGACTTTTTTATAAAATTTTTTTCGCTATTCATTTACTTCCATTACATACGATGTTAACTCCTTTACTTTTGGATCTTTGAACCTATTAAACCGATAAATATCACAAAAGGCATATAGCTTAACACCGCCGGATTTGGTAACAACTCTTACTGTGCCATCTAAAGCAACAATAACCCCCATGAGTAATGCATAGTAGAGACATTTAGCATTATTAGATTATCTGTTTTCATTATCCTTTCTTCTCCACTTTAAAATAAAACTTGCACACATAGCTGTAATAATAAGTAAAAAAGATTGAAATACACTTGGTTTTAAACTCCAAAATATGAAAGTTAATGATACCCCAAAAAAACAAATAGCAATTAATAATCGTTTTTTGAAACTCATTTATAGTAACTCCTTACTGGTATTCAAATCCTGAGTTATATCCATTCCAATTATAGATTCTGGATATAGTTTAAATGTTGATTGCCGTGGAAGATTTTGAGAATATCATCTCCAGCTGGAACATTCAGCTTTTCATATCCAAGTAAAAATTCCTTGTTATCATAGGATACTTCAATAAAGGAAACGTCAATTTGACCAAAATCCCCAACCCGCAATTTAGCATATGGTGCAAGGGGTTTAGAGGTACAACCTAATGAACTCGGGTTAAGGTAAAGTCTTTCTTTAGACTTAAAATGGTGAACTGTATGATGGTGTCCAAAACAAATAACATCCACATCAGTTAATTCATAAATGTCATCAAGTCTTTGTGAAGTTGGTTGATTATCAATTGGCAAAAATTCATCTCGTCCATTCAAGTGATAATGTACAAACAAAAAGTCCTTTCCGTTTATTCTTGCATTTTGTCTCATTGGAATACTTTTGAGCTTAGAGATAAGTTTCTCATCCAGCCGTGAGGCAATCCATTTATGGTGCTCCCTTTCATCTCCAACACTCCCTGGCTCATTTCCATCAAGTATTTTTAAAACTGCTTCATCATGATTTCCCATCACAAAAGATATATTGTTACGGGAAAATAACAACTCAAGAACTTCATTTGTTTCATGACCAATACCGATTAAATCCCCAAGACAATAAATGTGTTCTATTTGTTCATCTTTATCAATATCATCCATAACAGCCTTCAAAGCCGCACTATTTCCATGAATATCCGCAATGATTGCTACTTTCTCTCCTGCATTCATTATATCCCCCGCTTAATCTGGTTAATTTCAAAAAGAAGTACTTTAAATAAAGGAACCTGGATGAGTCAATACTTTTCCCTTATTTGTAAAAGAAATGGCTGATGAATTCCCTATTACTCTTATACCTTCATCACTAACAGTGACACCAGTTCCTTCTCTTAATGCAATAACAGACTTCTTATAATCTTTGATAAAGCTCGATATCAAACTTTCATTATCAGCTTCAAAATGACACCAAATGGAATAGTCACTTATAAGATTAAGCCCATTAATGCTTTGTAAATCTGTGTTGTTTGGGTCCATGTGAGCACAGGTCATGATGTTTGAACCCAATATTATTGCTCCGGCACTCCCTCCATAGACAATACCGTCGTTCTCTATGTACTCCTTTAAAAGGCTATCAAATTGAGATATCCTAAACTCCCTTAATAAGTTAAATGTATTTCCGCCACCGATATAAATTGCCGAGAACTCTTTAAGATCATCAAAAGATTTGTTATCTATATTGGTCCACATAGTGACTTCTATCCCTAATGGGTTAAAAACACTGTACGCCCACTTAAAACATTCTTCATAGGGAATAATTCCATTCATTGCAATAGGAATATATAGCAATGGTTTGCTCGGATTAATGTGTTCTATAAAATATTGGTCAATTTCCTTCGATTGCTCCTTATCTCCACCACCAGAAAGAATTAAATGTCCCATTAAGTCCCTCCCCACAATTAAATAAACTCAAGTGCCTTTTTAACATCCAAATCAACGTCTATATGATCTGGTGTCCAAGGAATATAAATATCAGGTTGGATTCCAACTCCGCTCATACCCTTTCCTTCATCAACGGTGGATAATTTTGACGTAGGATACGATAGTTTGAATTTGTTCTCCCAACTCATAATGGCAAGATTAGAATAATCATTTAAACCTAATGTTGGTCTTCCAATTACAGTGACCTTTGAAGAATTTTTGCAAAGCTCAACAAATGAATCGCCTGAACTTCCGCAATAGACATCAGTCAAAAGAATAACTTGTTCTGGACCGGGTTTAGTTTTGATTAAAAAACTATCATCCACTTCTCCAAAATCAAGTTCTACAAAGCCGTTATCCTTGTTCTCTTCTAGTTGTCTAATGAAAGCATTTATTTGATTTCGTGTTACCTCGTCTTCAATAGAAGAAAGAGCACTTTTAAGCAATTGTGTTCTCAGTTCTACATTTCGACTTGTACAGTTGGTTAACATAGAACCCTCATCAAATCCATTTAAATCTATTTCTTCTCCTTCTCCTTCAAAAAGAAAAGGAAGTAAATCAAAATAAGCTAAGTCACTTCCACCTCTGTTTACACGAACATCAATGATTAGATTTTTACGTGTAGTTAAGAATGAACGATTTTCATCGATTAACTTTGAGATCGCATTATGATTCATAAAGTCTGTTAATGTTAAAAATAATGTATCCTCCGAGATTTCTTTTATTGAATACTCTGGCTGGAAGATTTCTTTTGGATACTTTTTAAGTTCAATAGTAAAAGAATTTCCTGATCCACTAACAACATCAGCACTTTTGTATTGTGGAAGAATCGCACTCCAATTTTCCCGCTCCGCTTCCGTTTCCATCAATCTCCTTTTATGAATATTTACTAATTCTGGAACTGTTGAGCCATCTAACGCTGTAATAGCATAACCTTTTTTCACTCTATCTTCCTTTTCATTGGATACAACATAAAGTAAATCGTCATACCTCCTAACGGCAAACCCAACATCGTCTTCCATTTCAGTTGATTGTGCGGTATATTTAAACGCCATATGTAAATCTTTAAAATCCAGTAAATAATCCTGAACAATTCCCACAAACTTTTCATCGTTCATATTGCCCGAATCCTGTATTTTCTCACGATAAAAATTAGGATTATCGCAACCCTTTTTATCCAAACAACCCGCATAATCGTTATGTAAAATACTAATAACATCCTCGAATATTTTTAAGTACATTTTAATCTCCTTTTTTCTACTAATAATTCGTTAGACGTCTAAGATAAACATCTTCAGGTTGCTAAATATGACTGATCCCGAACAACTACTGTTTCAGGTGTAAAACGAATCAAGACATTACTTTTATCTAGGTTTTTAAAACGTGGATCCCATTTGTTTTCATCCAGGCCCAAATAACGTGACAGCAGCCGATTTGCAATTGTACTATCAAACGGCAGAACTGCTGCAGTTCCTCTAAACCCAGCATGTAAAACCAGTCCAGCTTTAGGGTTAAAGTCCGCAATCCCTATTGCACATTTCGGATTATTTTTTATCCGCTTTGGGAAGGTATCTGAAGGTGTACCAATTATCCAAAGCTGCTGTTTCTCCCAGTGAAACCAAACTGGTGTATCACTCGGAGCATCCTTATCGACCGTGGCTAAATGAGCAAATAGAGGCTTAGCGAGTAACTTTTCTAAATCAAAACTTCTATCTCCATTAGTAATTATCTTCATAATATGAACTCCCTTTTATTGTTTATCATTACTAAGGTGTCTGTTATTTTTTAATATCTTTTAAAAGAGAAATAACCTCTTCATTCTGTTCAATCATCGTCTGATTTTGCTTTCTTAGTTTCGTGAAATCAAATAAATATATTAATAAGATTGCAACTATCAAAAAACTCATATGCGACCTCTCCCGCTAGTTTAATTAACTTTCCATTATCAGCTTATCTTTTATATTTTCAATAATATCGGAGACTTTAATATTTTCAGTATCGATGTACTCCTCAAAATTGTTTTCCTTAAAGGACTTTAAGCATTGATCAGTTTGCTGGAAACACCAATTCCCATCTTCCTCTCCCCGCTCTCTTAGTCTTTTAGAAATAGTATCCTTACTTGCTGTCAAACAAAAATGGTAAGTTTGTCGATCTATACCTTTAAATCCATTTATAATGTAATTTAAGTATTCTGGTTTTTGAATCGTCATAGGCACTATAAGATTAACTTTATATGTACTAATTAATAATTCTGCTACATTTACAGTTAACTCCTTCCATAAATGCAAGTCTTGAAAATCACCTGTCACAGCTTCAAGTTGTTTTACTTCCTCGGGAATGACATTCCGCAACATAGATCCAACCTCTTCAGGATCAAATATCATACTACCTTCGACCTCATTAAGAAGTTCATTAGAGATAGTGGTTTTCCCTACACCAAATGCTCCGTTTATCATTATAATCATTAGAATTTATTCCCCATTTCCGACCTTTGAAGCAGAAACTAATTTAAAGGTATATCTAAATACTTTATATATTTATTTGGTTCAATTTCTTGATAAACCCTTACGAATCTAACCTCAAAGGTTCGAAATGGACTAAGTTCAGTTACTGCCGTCCTTTTCATGTTTCTAAGTTCCTTTTGTGATAAACCATGATTCGTTTTACCTAAGGTCATATGCGGTACATAGTCCTTAAGTTCAAAGTACTTCTTTATTAAATCACTGGAGGGTGAAATTACTCGAACTATACTGTTATGTAATTTATATAACTCACCTGAGGTAGCACTTAAGTAAAGAATTTCATTACCAAAGAACTTTGGTTTATCAAGTGTTATTTCAAAAGGGTGAAAGTTATAACATACTTCTTTAACTTTCTGTAACCACTTTTCATCTGAGGTTAATCCACCTTGTGCCTTCAGAGTTATATGTGGTTCAACAACATCAGGTAGCCGATTATTTTTCCATTTATGCTGAAAATCTATTATTTTCATTTTGTATTCATCTGAAGGTACAATTCCAATAAAAAATTGCAATTAATAACTCCACCTGTCTATTTAATATTAATTATTAATAAAAGACTAATCTTTCTAAGAATTAGCCCTTTCCGCCTAAACTTTAACCTTCCTGCTTTCTCTTCATATGCTGACGAATTAGCCTGATTTGCCCGCGATGATTCAGTTCATCCTCAAATACATGAAACCAGCGGAAATAGTTATTAGCTACATTATTAGGGCCGAAGGGTGATACTTCATCTAACCAACTATCCTCTTTTTCCCTGAACCTTTCTAACGTGTGTTCCCGGACACGGTTTAACTGCTCTCTGTAGAATTCAATTTCTTTATTATGGATTATTTGATGTGCCTTTTCACCAAGATTCAAGCCTACCTCAAGCTTTTGTAATTCCTTATCAGTAGGATCCCTTTCCTCAAATGTGATAATTTGATAAACTTCTTCTACACATGCCATATGGTATAAAAGACAACCTATTGAATTTCCTTTCACATCTATACGATAATCAAGCTCTTTAGCTGTTAAATTATTTACTGCTTCTAGCGTAGTCATTCGTGTGTAATCCATCATGGATAATAATCTTCCTATTATTGAGTTATAGCCTGATTTTTTCTCAATGATAAATCTTTTGTCTTCTGTTGATTTCATTTTTAATCTCCTTTTACCCAGCTAATCCTATTAATTCAAATTAACTGGAAAATTATCAATTACTATTTCAATTAATTGCTTCAATAAAGGCGTCTTGTTTAACCAAGTACCTGTATTTATTACCTTTTCTATCACCTTAAGTGGTTTACTAATTAAATTATGAAAATTAAGTAGAAGTAAACCACTAACTCCACAATGCTGTCACTGATAATGGATAAGGTTTCTAACATACTCATTCTCCCAACATCTATCAATTCATTTTGACTTCTATTTAAGCTATATAGTTACTTCTAAAATAAGAGAATCATGTAACAGCTACTTAAAGTTCTTCTTGTACCTGCTAATTTAGTAAGATTTCTTAAATAAACTGGTCGGATTGGCTAATCGCACCAATAGATAACTAATCAAATAAGCAATGCTCGTGATCCCAAATAAGGCAAAAATTCCAGGTGAAAAGACTAAGTATAAACTTACTGGTAATGACCACAAAAATGCGATTAACAATAGGAGTTGTTTTGACATAAAAGAAGCAACTATCGCTAAACAAGCTGGAAGGAACAACATGAAGAATGTGTTTACTACAGGAGCTAATTCAGTTGGATTCGAATAAGGGTTGTAAAAGTTTAGGACAAACCATAGGACAATACTGGAGATACCGGCTGTTATTCCCAAAACTACCGAAACTTTTCTGATGTTCACCACTCCTCAATTATCTTATCTGTTCTTCTCTAAACGATTAACTTTCTTAAATAAAATAATAATCGAAATGATAACCGCAATTGGTAAACCCCACGCAATAATACTACCTAATACCATTGCAAAAATTGCTGACAAACTCATGGAACCACCCCCATTATTTCTATTAAATAGCCTGTATTAGCTTCACCCTTTAACCACAATATGTTTAGGGTTCATTGGGATATCTTTTATTTCTTCCTTTAAGAATTCGGGTTGTAATGAGAGTTCATCAAGATCACATATTGGAAACCATTTATATATTAAATGATCAACCTCCATTCCGTAGAATTCTTCAGTACTAAATTTATAATCGTCTTTAAATGACACCTGATAGTAAAATCCTATTTCATGAAAGTCATTTCCATTAAAGTTAAAAAAATTCTCAACTGACCAAAGCAACCTTTCTACTTTAACATCAATCCCCAGTTCCTCTTGGAATTCCCTATTCAGACCTTTCTGAGATTCTTCTGTGATTTCCACTCTCCCACCAGGAAGGGCCCAATGATTATCAATAACACTTTTATGTAAAAGAACATGACCATCCTGGATCCAGACACCAGCTACACGATAATTAAATACCCCAATGTCCGTTTCAAATACTGCATCCATATACAAATTACCCCCAACCATATTTTTATTTCATGTTCTGTTCCGTTATTGAAAAGGACAGTAATAACTGATTATATCCATAAGCTGTTCCGATTCTTCTGAAGACAAGTTTTCAGATAATCTTGCTCCGGCAATAATTGAAGCCCACTGGAAGATTTCTTCTTTTGACAAATCGCTTTTCTCACAATACAGTCGCAAATACATTTCCGCTAACTCCATTGAAAACTGTGAGTACAAAAGATACGTACGATATATGTCCGCACGAATGTCTCCTGCACTGGAATCAACCCAGTCTATAATTGCCACTTTATGATCTGACATAATCAAATTAAAAAGATGGAAGTCTCCATGACAAAGCCTCTTCTCATATGCTATTGAATCCAATTTATGTATTAATGTAGACTTATGTCTTTCGTCTAATTCTGGAGCCAAATCAATTTGACGCCTTAATTTTCCAGCCATCGGCTCAAGCGGACCATCAGCAGTAATCATATGAATTTTTTGTTGTATTTCAATGGATAGTTTCATGTAATACTCTGCTTCCTGCCTATTCTTAAATAGGATATCACCTATTGTACTCCCTTTAATATATTCCATAATGATGGCTTGCTTCCCATCAATTTGTGTGACATCGAATATTTCAGGCACAAACAGTCCGCACGAATAAGCAAATTTCTGCTTATTTGCTTCATAAAGAGATTCAGATTTCGGTAAATAGTCGTTAAATATTTTGATAATCTTATTTTCCCAAAGGTATATAATTGCTGTATTCCCTTTTGCTATTGGTTTACCTAAATCCAATTGTAATCTCTCCCTGATCTGCTTCTGACTAAATAACAACTAATTTTCACATATATCAATATTAGCATAATATTCCAATTATTGATGGAGAAAATCGGTTAGGCACACAACCCAATATAGTTTTATTGCTTTTCTGAAATAAATTCTACTCCTTCAATAAGTTGATTAGTTAAGTCATCAGGCAAACTATGTCCCATACCTTTTTTAACAATTAACTTACAAGGAACCCCATTTTCTCTTAAGATATCCACTGTTTTTAGAGTCTTATCATAAAACGGATCTTTATCTCCTGTGATAACACAACCTCTTACATTTATTTCACTATTTAATTGCAGGATTTCTTCTATTTCTTCTGTATTTTCAAATGAAGGAACTATTGCTATAAATCCATCAAATTTTGCTAAATTATTCTTAAAACTTAGCTCAATTGCTGTCTTACCTCCCTGCGATGCTCCTGCTATTATATTCTCTTTTGCTGCAAGGTCGTATTTTCTCTTAAATTGATTGAATGTATCAGTAACATCTTTTTCTGCAACATCTTGATTATCCCAGGAATAACACTCATGACTAAACAACTGAGAAGATTGGGGAAATCCCAATAAATATTTTGATAAAATGGCTGATTCACTCCACTGTTCAGTGAAATCTTTAGCGTTTGAACCTTTCCAGTGTAATGCAAAAATAGAAGTGATAGCTTTAGGATTACCCACCACTTGCAATGAAGCTTTAGCATTCTTCTTTTCTGCTTCATATTTCTCGTTGCACAGTTCTAAAATTTTTTGAAATTCTACCTTTTCTTTGAGTGGTTGTAACTCAGTGTCATTCGTTAGCAGTTCTGGATTCCACCAATATCCTCGATCTAATACTTCGGATAGTTCTGATATTGCTTTATCGTTGTTTCCTTGCAACATACAAATACCAGCTTTCCAATGCCCTAGTCGATCTAGTTTTTCTGGAAATTGCTCCTTAGCTTCTTCTAAAAGCAAAGCCGCTTCTGTAAAATTCTCCTCTTGCACCAGGTTAACTGCTTTTTGTTGAATTTTTGTAAACCCATTATTTGGTTTTGTGGCTCCCATAAAAAATCCCTCCCGTATTTATTTTAACACAAATATTCAGAATACCTTGTATAATCAAGCGAAAACTAAAACAACTCACAAGCTTATTAGTAAATTTATGTATACAAATTTGTATATGAATTTTGTAGGACACAATGTAGACTTACACTAGCTATCGTTATCTAATAAACTGGTGCACAAATTACACTACAATATCAAAGGGTTTTTAAATCCTATTATACCAATAAAAGTGACCATCAAATTAGCATACAAAATTGATGGTCACTTCACATTACATTTTTAATATTTGCGATAGGTAACGGAACCCGTAAATCTTCTTCACACTTTCACCTGGTACTTTCCCAGATGCTCTTATCTAAACAAATCGAATAACCGGTCCCAGAATCCTTTTTTCTCTTTTTCCTGTTCTTTACTTTCTTGCTTGTCATCATCTTTTTTTATACTTTCTGTTTTAATGACAAATTGTACGGAATTAACCTTTTTATTTTTCGATGAAACAAATGAAACGGGATTGAAATCGGATTTATCGTATTCATTAATCATTTGGTCGATTTCAGTTTGCATTTGATCAGGTAAATCATTTGTTGACTCAGCTAACTCAGTTGTACCTTCATGAAGATCATTCACGCCATTTTCCAATTCACTAGTTCCATCTGTTAGGTCGGTGATGCCTCCATGCAGATTACCGTATGATCTTGATACTTCTGAAACGCCACCAGTATAATCAACCAAACCAGAATGGAACGATTGATAATTGGAAGATAGCGTGCTTAAGCCTTGCTGTAATTTTTTCATCGATTCATCGACATTCATATTATCTAAGCTCTTGCCCAGATTATCAGCCATCGTTTCAACATTCGTTTTCATTTTTTGCAGTGATCCTATAACTCCATCTAATGTTGGGTTCACAGCTTGAAAGGCTTTTTTGACACTGGAGTAAGTGCCTTTCGCTGCACCTGCTGCTTTATGAGTTTTAATCAGTTTTTCAATAACCTCAGGATCTGCATTGCTAGCTTTTAATTTCTTTATTTCATCGTCAGAAATATCGCCCACAGGAATCGCTGCCATCGATTTATCCAGTGCATCATAAGCTTTCGTATATTGTTTCTTTAAATCAGACAAACCTTTCTTCGTTTCCCCTAAGCCATTTGCAATTTCAGTAAGCCCTTTTTGTAATTTCTTTAATTCACCCACATTCGTCTCATTAGAACCACTTCCTACTGACTGACTCATTTCTTCCAGGGCTTTATCAATTTCCTTAGATCCTTTAATTAGTTCAGAGGACCGATTAGCGAGTTTATTAATTCCATTTTTATACGATGCAGAACCTTCCTGTATGCTTGCGGCGCCATTATTTAATTCGGCTATCCCTTCATTCAGTTCACCAACGCCATCATTTATTTCTTCTGTTGCATCTGACAGGGACTTCATATCTTCGGTCATGTCTTCAGAGTCTGGTGAGTCAATCGACATAGAAGATGTTACTGCCGATATTTCAATACTTTCCATTTCTAAATCTTTTACATCAGCCTTTACCACAAAGCTTTCTTCTTTTTCCGGCATAACAGTAAAGGTAACCTGTTTGTTTTTCCCTGCATTGGCAATCGTTCCATTTTCAGTTTCGATATTTTGATAGATTTCCGAGTTTAAAGGGAGTGATATCTGTAACATGTAATTTTCGAAAAAGTTGGAATTGGCCTTTTGGTTTGCCTTTGTATCGATATGAACTTCAAACCGGCCATCTTTGCCTAACAGTTCATCAGGTGATACTGTTTTGCCGTTTAATTTGTAGGAAACATTGATGTCCCATGGTAATGGTTTGTTCTCTATATTTCCCTGATAATAAAACTCATCTTCTGTTGCTGTAAACGTAACTTGATTATCTTTTAGTTTCATATCTGTTAAATTAGTTAAATTTCCAACACTGGTATATGGTCCAAAGTCTACCATTTTCCCAGGCTTATCAACCGTAAAACTGTTGACGACATACATCTCTTCCTGATCACCATTGGCATTTAGTGTGGCATATACGACTTCACTCTTCTCAGAATACGTTCCATCTGATGAAGATTCATTAGTCGCCGCTGATACTAAATGTGTTGGTATTATAAGAAGACATGCCATGAATACCGCGGTTATCCGTTTAAATCTCATTATCATTTCCCTTTCCCTTTATAGAAGTTTGCTCTTAGTGTTGTTTTTTCAATTATTCGATCGAATATAACCAGCATAGCCGGCAAGACAAATACGACCATAACAAATGCTAGTAACGCACCTCTGCCTAGTAATAAACCGATCGAAGACACAATTGGATTTGAAGATGTTAATGATAAAATAAATCCAACACTCGATAAGATCGAAGCGGAAATAAATATCGCAAAAATCTTATCATCAATCGTTTTCTTAATTGCCTCCATTGCTGGCATTTCTTTACGAAGGTTTTGGTATGTCTCCGTAAATAAGATGCCGTAATCAACTGTTGCGGCAAGTTGTACCGTACTGATAATTAAATAACCAACATATACCAACGACGAATCCATAAAGTATGGTACCGATAAGTTGAACCAAACTGCAGATTGAATCGTCAATAATAAGACAGCAGGTATGGAGATTGATCGGAATGTAATTAAAAGCACGATCGCAATTGCAATTACCGTTAGCAAATTCACGACTGTGTTATCTTCTTCAACGATTCTTTTCATATCATACAACGTTACACTCTCACCAAGTAGATGGGTGTCATCATAATAGGTTTCAGCAGTATCTCGAACATCCTCAATTAATGAAAAAGCCGCTTCCCCTTCCGAACCTGTTTCAGTGTTCAGTGTGATCCGCGTGTAGTTTTCTGAATAAAATTGTTCCGTCGTCGATTCCTCTAAATAATCAGGGGGAATGGCCGAACTGACGATATTCACATAGGAAATTACACTCGATACATTAGGCAGATTCTCTAACTGTTGAACGAGCTCTTCTTCCTTAGCCATATCACCATTAGGAACAAGTAAAGCCATTGGCGTATTTTCCCCATATTCTTCCTGTATAGCTGCTGCATCTGCACCAGCACGTGTTGTCTCCGGCTGTTCCCCAGTACCATATATGAAGGATGTTTCACTTTGTGCTAAAAATGCCGGCACGATTAATAGGAAGACTAGTAGTAAACTTGGAATCCTAAATTTCATAACGTGCTTCCCGATATTCTTAATACTCGGGACAAGTGGTCTGTGTTGTGTACAATCAATCCACTTGTAAAACATCAGTGTTAAAGCAGGTAAAAAGACGATGACACTAATAAAGCTCAGAACAATTCCTTTCACAAGGTTAAGACCTAAGTCAGCCCCAATGCCAAAGTCCATAAACGTGAGTGCCATAAAACCGAAAAACGTTGTTGATGCACTCGCCGCGATAGCTGGGAATGATCGTTTAATAGCCAGTTGCATTGCTTCTTTAGGATCTGAAACTTGCTTTCGATAATCGGAGAAACTATGAAGTAAAAAGATGGCATAATCCAGCGATACTGCCAGCTGTAGTATCGGTGCCACCGATTGAGTAACATACGATATTTCGCCGATAAAAATATTTGTACCTAAATTAATGATTACAGAAACCCCTATAGCCGTTAAAAAGAATAACGGTTCCATCCAGGAGCTAGTGGATAGAATTAAAATGATGATAATGATTGGAACCAATAATAAGGCTGCATTTAAAGACTCTTTACCAGCCATTTTTTGTGATGTCGCGGTGTCTACTGCCTCACCTGAAATGGCATTTTCCTCACCAATCAAATCATAAATTTTATCCGTAACTTCGACTTCATCACCTTCACGAATATTTATTGAAAATAAGGCTGATTCATCCTGATAATAAGATTCTACAGTATCTTGATTAGCCATTTCGACTGGCGTTTTTATATCCATAACATCATCTAACCAAGTCACTGAAGTTACACCACCGATTGCTGCTAATTTATCTTTGTATGCTGAGGCTTCGGTAATAGAGACATCCCGAACCATCACCCTCGCATTCGCAATCGGCTCATCGAATTCTTTTTCCATTAAATCCATGGCCACTATTGATGGTGCATCATCTGGCAGATAATCAACCATATTGTAATTGACTGAAACAGCAAATTGCGCAATTGTACTAATTAGCGCAATGATGATAAATGTTATCACAATGGGTTTTTTATGTTTGATAATTCTTGCTGATTGGTCAATAAGACTTCACCCTTTCTTGCAATAGTACCTTAATACACTTTATTATTGTAATAGACACTGTGTTGGATAATCAACAAACAGTTTTATAAATATCGTCAGCTATTCAACATATTATTAAATTGTGTTGGATTTCATTAGAAAAACTTAGTGATCGTATGAAAGTAGTAGTTATACTTTTAAGGAGGATTTTTAAATTGAGTCAGAAATTAGACCGACGTAAAAAATACACCCGCAAAATATTAAAGGAAAGTCTTATTATATTACTGGCCGAAAAACCCATATCTGCCATAACCGTAAAGGAAATCTGTGAAATAGCAGATATTAATCGTTCAACTTTTTACACACATTATGCAGATCATTACGATTTACTGGATAAAATAGAAGCGGAAATTTCGGAGGATATGATTAAGTATCTAAGCAGTTATAGCTTTACAATCGAAGAAGAGTCACAAAAGATGACTCAAAAATTATTAGAATACATTACAAATAATAAATTTATGTTCCAAACATTATTAATGAAAAATGGTGACCCCACTTTTGAGCAGCGACTGATGAACATCGCTCAACGTTTTACGATGAAGAATTGGATGGCTGTCAATCATATAGATGAGGTAGAATCAAGGTACTTGAGTACATTCGTTGTAAGTGGATCTATAAATGTCATTAAGGATTGGATTGAAAATGAAATGGACCAATCCCCGAAAGAAATGGCTGTTATAATTAATAATTTTGCAAACTATGGGATGTCTTATTTAGATTAAATTAACTAATTCTGCTACTATATTTGTGCTGAATGTATTGGAGCACATAAGAACATTAACTATTATATTTATTTCTGTACCCTAATATAACGTCTGTCAGTATATATAAAATATAGGAAATTATAAACAAACAGAAAGGGATCAAGAAAAGATAAAAGTCAAAAGTGTTATGCTCTGAAACCATAACGTTATCCACATCAGGTATTTGGAAAAGTAATGACCTCAAGAGGTACATACTTATCAGAAAGAAAATAGTTCCTATTGCTAGAAAACCATTTCTTTTCGCCTTCCTAAGTCCTGTTAAAGAAATAATTAACAAAGCCAATCCCAGTGGAAAAACAGTATAAGAAAAAATTATTGGAATCTCAGCCTCAAATGGCAATAATATCACCCTTTCTGCTCTTCAATAAATGGAGTTCTATGGTTCTTTTCTTATTAGACATATATGAAATTGAGGAAAACTGATAAATCATTCGCCCCTTTATCGGAACCAGGATCCACACCGCTGACCTGCATTTCGAGCTGCAACTCACTAAGTATCCTATGAGTACATCCACTCACAATCTCTGGATATATTTTAACACAAATATTCTGAATTCCATGCACACTAGTAAGAGATTTATAAAACAAATTAAAAAAGACCATCAAATCAGCGTACATTTGATGGTCAATTTGCTTACATTATTAATTTGTGATAAATGTGCGTTAGCCAGCATCTCCAACGTCACGCTGTGGATTTTTAACAAAGAATGATAAAGCTAAGCCAACTAAAGAGATAAATCCAGCGACAATAAAGGACACATTAACACCATGAACAAGTCCAGGTATTCCTTCATCCGGAATAGCATTATTGGTCATAACCGACACAAGCAGGGCTGTTCCAACCGCACCTGCTATTTGTCGCATTGTATTATTCATTGCCGTTCCATGTGGTATTACGTCCGTTGGAATCTGATTTAAGCCAGCTGTTGTTACTGGCATCATAACCATTGCCACCCCAAGCATTCGGACAGCATTTACCACTGCCAAATACGTAAATGTTGTCTCGGTGGTTAGATTGGTAAACATAAACGTCGTAACTGTTAAGATGAATAATCCAATTATAGCCAACCATCTCGCGCCAAATTTATCAAATAAACGACCGGTAATTGGGTTCATTGCCCCCATCAACAGAGCCCCTGGCAGGAGCATTAACCCTGATTCAAAAGCTGTAAAGCCTAGCATATTCTGCATCAGTAATGGCAACACAACGGCTGCACCAATCATCGCCATGAATACGATCATGCCAAGTATAGTAGTTAATGTGAATATTTTGTATTTAAATATCCTGAATTCAAGTATTGGCTGTTCTAGTTTGAACTGTCTTTGAATAAACAGCGTAAGGGCAATAGCACCAACAACCATCGAGATAATTACCTCGTTACTTGTCCAGCCTCCACTCCCAGCCGTACTAAATCCAAATAGCAATCCGCCAAATCCTAATGTTGAAAGGATAATTGATAACGTATCAACCTTTGGAAACGTCTGCTTCGTCACATTTTTAAGAATGAAATAAGCAACAATAATATCGATAATAATGATTGGTAAGATTACATAAAACAAGCTTCTCCATGGGAAATGCTCTACTAAATAACCAGATAGTGTCGGACCTATTGCTGGTGCAAAAGATATTACTAAACCGAACATACCCATCGCTGTTCCTCGTTTTTCAACAGGAAAAATAAGAAATAGGATCGTCTGCATGAGTGGCATTATTATACCAGCACCACCTGCCTGGGCAATTCGCCCAACCATTAATACTGCAAAGTTCGGTGCTATAGCACAAATTACTGTACCTACACCAAATATTCCCATCGCTGTTAAAAACAGTCCTCTTGTAGTATAGCGCTGAATTAGAAAAGCTGTTATTGGTATCATGATTCCGTTAACTAACATAAAAATAGACTGCAGCCACTGTGCAGTATTCTCATCTAAAGACAAGTCCCTCATTATATGCGGTAACGCTGTAGCTAATAGCGTTTGGTTCAGAATGGCAGCAAAAGCCCCTGATATTAATACTAGCATGAGTGGTACTTTATTTATTTTTTCCCCTGATTGTGATGGTCCCTGACTTTCTGCCATAATCTTTCTTCCTTCTTTCTTTTATATTAAGATCGTTATTTACCATCAAAATTTAACACAACAACATTACACTCTAACACAACTAAGGATAGACAAAAAGGAATATACAATACTTATCCTGGTTTCATACTTATAGCATAAATCAATATAGGTCTATTTAATCGTTTTAGATTATTTACAAGAGGTATATATATTAGATAAGACAAGGAGGGGATAGACGATGGGAAAAATTCACTTGATTCCTTATCAGATCGAAGAAATTCAGGATACAGCGACTGATATCCCAGAAGGAGTTTCTATGATTCAAGCGCCTTATGCCTGGGAGGAAGCAGAGAAAGGCCACGGAAATGTCGTCGCAATAATTGATACCGGATGCCAAGTAGATCACCCAGACTTGAAAGAACGAATAATTGATGGAAGGAACTTCACTTCTGATTACAGCGGGGATAAAGATAATTACGGTGATAACAACGGTCATGGTACACATGTAGCAGGAACAATTGCCGCTTCATCTAATCAGGAAGAAGGAATTTCTGGTGTCGCTCCAAATGCCAAGCTTTTGATTTTAAAAGTTTTAAGCGAAGATGGTAGCGGGGATTATCAATGGATTATCGATGGGATAAATTATGCCGTGAATTGGGAAGGACCTAACGGCGAAAAGGTAAGGGTGATATCCATGTCGCTCGGCGGTCCGGAGGATGTACCGGAACTTTATAAATCTGTTAAAAAAGCAGTTGATTCCGGCATCCCAGTAGTATGTGCCGCCGGGAATGAAGGTGATGGCCGACCTGTGACTGATGAATTTGCATACCCTGGTGCCTACAATGAAGTAACTCAAGTTGGAGCTATTAACTTTGACAAAAAAATTGCACCATTCAGCAATACCAATGATGAAATCGACCTTGTCGCTCCAGGGGTGAAAATATTATCTACTTATACTGATAGTAAGTACGCCCGGTTATCAGGCACATCCATGGCTACACCACATATATCTGGCGCACTGGCCTTAGTTATCAACATTGCAGAAAAGCAATTTGATCGACGTTTATCCGAAACAGAACTTTATGCCCAGCTTGTTAGACGTACAGTACCTCTAGGCTATCCAAAATCAGCAGAAGGAAACGGACTTATAGCACTAGCAATCCTGCAGCAGTTCGAACAGCTTTTCCAAACCTTCAACAGACATTATGCTAGCAACTAGGTAAATCGGATTCATCGGTGCATTCGCACGGCGTGGGAGAGCATCGTGCTGGCAGTTCGAGGGTCAGTAGTTCGAGACTGCTATGCTCTATAGTTGTTGACAACGACACTGTCTTCTGAATATTGGGATAGTGTCGTTATTTGATGTATTAGATGTTTGCGGACACTGTGGCCCTTATCTGTGACAATTTGGGTGTAAATTAGGGGTTTGCGGACACCAGAGACCTTATTAGGGTACAAAATCACTATTATGGGTTGATTTTTAGTAAATAGCGTCCCCTGTGTCCGGTAAAAACACGAAAGAACTATTTTTTATAGAAATAAGGTATTCTGTGTCCGCTTAAAATTAATACAAAACATTACCTAAGCTTATATGTTCGAACACGCTTACTACCGCTTGCCACACTTAAAAATTGTGAGTCAACTAAACTATGTAATATGCGTCTTGTATGGCGGTCACTTATCTTTAAATGTTCAACAATCTCATGAGGGGTAAACGGTCTTAACAACCGACGTGCATAACGCACCACTTCTGCCTCGAGCCAAGATAATTCAGTTGATACTTCAGTGGAGGTGAATTTGCCAATAAAAGCAAGAACAAGCTGTTGGCAGCGTTGAGGTTCGTCCTGAATCGATAAATATGCGATTGGTAAGAGGGTCCATCCATCGAGTGCTAATAATGAGTGTCGCCAGCATAAATCCTTAAATCGCCTAACATCGAGGTCTCTCGCATGAGGGCCGTACCCTTGTATTTCAATACATCCCTTCGCATCATGTCCTGGTCTGTAAGCGAGGTCAAGGTAACGGTAACCATTGTTGAAATCCCGCACTTCCCATTCAGGGTATAAATGATTAAAATTTCCCACAGTTGGAAACCAAATTGAACGAAGAAATCGAACCGTACCGTGACCTAACCCCTTTTTCAGAAGTTCACGTCTCCTATGGTTCTTCTCTTCGGTAATTTGTACTTGAATCCATTCTTCATATTTTTGTTCGAATCCTGGCATCGTTCACTTTCCTTTCTGATATTATATTTTTTTTGATTAGATAAAAGGTGGTAGAAGTTTTTTCAGTGACAGGGGGGCTATTTACTCCATTGTAACTAGCTTTCGAGGTGAATAATAGGTTCTCTTACAGCAGGCTTTACGTGGAAAATCGTGGTAATGTGTCAGTTTAATAGGCTACTTAATTATACTGTATTATTAGATTATAGGAAACTATTCTTTTGTTCGAACCCGCATTAGAAAAGTTCGATTATGAGCCACACTCTCTCAAAATACCGACGTGCTCCCCACCAGACTTATCCTTATGAATTCAACGATTTAAATGGTACATTACTTATAAACCGAAACAATAAGGAGTTTTCACAAAATGTCAAAGGACAAATGGGAAAGCAGGTTTTCAGAAGAGGGTTATGTTTACGGGACAGCTGTAAATGAATTCATTGGAAAAATGAGCGAGCAGATTCCGCCCCACTCAAATGTTGGTTGCTTTGCAGAAGGTGAGGGTCGTAATGCTGTTTATTTGGCAAGCCTAGGGCATCATGTAACAATGTACGATCAGTCAACAGCCGGCATTAAGAAGGCCAAGAAACTGGCAGAACAGCATCATGTATCCATCGAAACTGCTACTAAGGATTTAACAAAAGAGAGTGTGGGTCCCAACCAATACGATTCTGCTATTATGGTATTTGGACATGTCCCAAAGCAAGGTCAGCAATTTTTAATCGAAAATATAATTCAATCCGTTAAAACTGGCGGACAAATTATGTTTGAAGTGTACTCAGAAAATCAAATTAACTATAAATCCGGTGGTCCTCCTACTGTAGATAATCTGTATAATCCGTCAGATATTCTCAGCTGGATCAAACCGTATAAGTGCATTCATTTTTATTATGGAGAAGCAACACGGAACGAAGGAAGCCGTCATACAGGATTGGGTCATGTCATTCAGGTGGTTATCCAAAAGTAAATCAGATAGTTATTGTTTTACTTTTATAGTTAATCCATTAACTAATTCAGGGTTTTTCTTTATAGCCTTATTTAATGTTGAATCAATGGCCTTCTTTACTTTATACCGCTCATCGTGTAAAAGTATTTTTATTATACTTTCTGCTTCACATATATATTTCATACCCTCAGCGGATGAAAAAATCTTTGCTATATTCCACCGTGCATTTTCATCACTTATCTCTATCCATTTATCTAACCTTGCCAAAACTTTTGATGGATAATACCTTAGCAAACCATCCCCAATTGCAAATTGTCCTAAATTTTTCTTTACATACGGATTACTATCAGTTAACAATAACTCCACGATATCAAGCAGTGGCTCTCCATATTCCTCTTTACGTTTTTTACCTGCATACATCGCAGCTATAGAGGCAGCACGTCGGACATTCTCTGAGTTGTCACGAGTCCAACTTTTTATATCTTCATAGAATAATTCAAAATGATTCGTAAGTATTTCTCCGCAAGCACCAGCAACCCACTCTCTGACTTCCCAATTTTCATCATTAGCAAGTGATCTTAAAACATTTGAAACTTGACGAGGATATTCATCATAAACAGACATAAGTAAATGGGCGGCGATTTCCTTTGCAGTAGCGTCTTCAAACTCTGCAAGTTTAATAGCCATGTCCTTTAATCGTGATTTATCTTGAACAGTAGAAATAACGTATTCTATTGCTTTATTTTTTACAGGTGATTTTGGTGTATTACGTGCCCCAGTTCCGAGCTCTTTTAGAGTTTCAATGGCCCCTCTGAAATTCTCATCTCCAAGCTGATAAACAAATGATTCTAAAGTTTTCCTTGTTTCGACCATGTCTAATATCCCTCCAAATTCATTAGAACAAGTTATTTTGATAGATCAGTTGCAATTTTATCTCCTGTTAAAAACAATTTTGCCATAAAATAAGCATTTGCTGTGAACAGCTGTGTTTTTATCAGATTTGTTTTAATTAAATGTCCCATTTCCTCAAAATCAATCAATCTAATAATTATCTCTTCGGTATCATCTAAATCTTGATTGAATTCTCTAACGGCATCCATTATCAGATAGGTTTTCACCTTATTGTTTTGCGTAGCAGGATTAACCATAAACTCTCCTAATTTAATAGGTTTCCTCTTTGAAGTGAACCCCGTTTCTTCTATAATCTCCCTAAGTATTCCTTCCTCGTATGACTCATTTTCTTCTATTTTACCGGCAGGAACCTCCAAATAGAAATCCTCTCCAGCATGTCTGTATTGTTCAACAAGTACAATTTGATTTTCTTTCGTAATAACAATCGCATTAACCCAATCAACGTATTCATTAACATAATAGTCATCTATCACAATTCCATTTGGCAGCTCACATTTATCTTTTCTCAAATTTCCAAATGGTGTCTCAAACAAATAAACTGAATCTATGGTTTTCCACTTTTTCATATGTAATCCTCCGTTCATTCTTCAAACGTTTTCCTAAAACCATAGAAAGCCCGATAACCTTGCTCTTCATAATAAGTACGAGATGTACTTGTTGCAAGCATCTCTATTCTTGTTTTGGGATATAGGCTATGCACATATTTAAGTAGTCCCTGTCCAACTCCTAACCCGCGATAGTCGGTACTAACCACTAGTTCACCAATAAATAGAGTAATAAACTTATCTGTGATTCCTCGAATATACCCGACAAATCCCCCTTCATCCATTACAACAAATGCAATATTAGAATGGTCCCATGCTTGCTTTGTATCATCTTTTTTCTCTACTAGATTTGTCCAGCCTTCTTTTATATTTAACCTTTGAATATTTACAAAATCACTTTCAGAGTATTCTCGAACATTAACTGACTTTCCGTTCCTTAATAGTAGTTCCATATATATCCCCTTTTCCACGCAAAATATCAGCAGTAATAAACCATTTTCAAGAATTCAAAACTGCTCCCATTTGTATCCTGCATAAATGTTTCGACATCTTCAAACCCAATTTTCCGGTAGACTTTAATTGCTCTTTAATTAAATGTTGCTACAGATAATGTTATTTCATCAGGTGAATAGTTTGATTTAGCAAATTCCATTCCAGCCTTGATAAATTCCGACCCATTTCCGCTACCAGTTAAGTCTGGCCTCATCCCCAGCCCAATATCTATGGTGTTGTTTCCAGTTCTATTAAAACTAAAAAAGCCAACAAGATCACTGTCTTTTGTGACAACATAAGTAGAATTTCGTTTGTTGGAGTCTAAAAACTCAACGAGATCTTCCTCATCATCTTCCATATCATAAAAAGAATATATCCCATCATAGTGCCAGTTATATGCAATATCTTCTGCCTGCTCCTGCGTCATAAATTCAAACGTATAATCCATAATTATCTCCCCTCAAATAGTGACACTCCAATTCATTTATACTTAAATTTATCTTCGTCGCTATGTTTCTTTTTCACTATATAACTAAATATTTTGCCAATTAATTCTAAAGCAGTACGCAATTAAATCCTCCTTGATGCAGCTATTCTAAACGTTAACATCTTACTATTCTATCACTTTTATAAAATTCATCCAGTTTCGAAGTTTTATCTCATGGGTATAGACTAAAAAGGATTATATTTTCTAATAGGAGGCTTTGGTAATGGCTAACGAAATTTTTGGACCATTTCACTCGAAAGAGGATGCTATCAAGAAGGTGTCGGTATTGGAACTGAAAGGTCTTAAGGCAGAAAATATTACCATCTTTACTAATAAGGAAAATACGGCTGAGTTGGAAGATCGTACGGATGTCGACGTGGAAAACAATGCAATAGAAGATGATGGGAAGGATTCTTTCATAGATAAAATTAAAAAAGTAATGCTTAATTCTCAATATTCAGGCCTTAATATTCATGAAAAATTAGTTCAACTCGGTGTATCTGACAAACAAGCATCAATGTATGTGGATGCTATTGAATCCGGTGAGATCTTGGTGATAGCTGATGATGAATTAAAAATGGGCAATGACCCAACCAGTGACACAGTCACATTAGAGGAAGAGGTCATTCATCGTAATAGTTAACAATGTTTAAGCGAACAGCATCAGGTGCTGTTCGCTTAAACTTTTTTTATTGCTAAACCTTCTTTTTTACGTATAATGAATAAAAAAAGGAGCGATCCTACGATGTGCTTAATCAATTTTCAGTTTCACGAGCATCCAAACTATAAATTAATAGTTGCTGCAAATCGGGATGAGTTTTACGGGAGACCAACGGCGCAAGCTCGCTTTTGGGATGATGAACCGAACATTCTGGCTGGACGT
This sequence comes from Virgibacillus salinus, assembly GCF_900102415.1. NCBI lineage: Bacteria > Bacillati > Bacillota > Bacilli > Caryophanales > Bacillaceae > Virgibacillus > Virgibacillus salinus. The sequence continues at coordinate 214,765 of NZ_FNKD01000003.1, read as the reverse complement.
GATTTAGTCCAGCATGGGACCTGGCTTGGCATCACAAAACAAGGAAGATTTGCAGCATTAACAAATTACCGTGACCCTGGGCAACCAGCGACTGGTCAACAATCACGTGGTGATATAGTCAGGAGCTATTTAGCAGAAGATGCAACACCACAAAATTTTCTTGAATCATTAAAAGTAAACAAGCATAAATATGCAGGATTTAATATAATTATTGGAGACACAGAGCAAATTTTGTATTACAATAACATACAAGATAAAGTCACAGAAATCAATGCAGGTACACACGGACTTAGCAATCATTTTTTAAATACACCATGGCCGAAAGTCACGAAAGGAAAGATGAATTTACATAAATATACAATGACCCAAGAAAAAGTCCAAACAGATAAGTTATTTCAAATCATTTCTGATGCCGAAGAAGCTAAGGATGAAAACTTACCGGAAACAGGTGTTGGATTAGACCTTGAACGAAAGCTCTCACCGTTATTCATCAAGACACCTGAATATGGCACCCGCTCCTCCACTGTTTTGCTAGTAGACAATAATAATGAAGTGACCTTTGTTGAACGTACATACGATAAAGGAAAGTTTGCAAAAGAAAATCAATATAATTTCCAACTACAGAAAGGAGAAAATTGATGTTATCAGACCAGCAATTACTAAGAATTCCCGGACCAACTCCAATTCCCCCAAGCGTACAGCGCGCCATGAGCCAGCCAATGATTGGACATCGGGGTCAGGAAACAAAGGAATTACTTAAAAGCATTAAACCAAAACTAAAACCCATTTTCGGAACCGAACAAGATGTTGCGATTATCACCGGAAGTGGAACAGCGGGTTTGGAAGCAGCAGTTGTCAATACGGTTACCCCCGGGGATGAAGTGCTAGTCATCGCAACAGGTGCTTTTGGTGAACGTTTCGTCAAAATAGCTGACGCATATCAAATAAAAACGCATCGTTATGATGTTGAATGGGGAGAAGCCGTTACACCTGGCGCTATTAAGGAATACCTTACAAAATATCCAGCGATAAAAGCTGTGTTTGCCACGTTTTGCGAGACATCCACAGGTGTCCTTAATCCAGTACAGGAACTTGCCAAAGTAGTACATTCACATTCAGATGCATTATTTATTGTCGATGGGGTGTCCTGCATTGGCGGTGTTGAATGCAAAATGGATGAATGGGGTATCGACCTATTGGTTACAGGTTCTCAGAAAGCAATGATGCTTCCCGCTGGTCTAACATTTATAGCTGCAAGTGATCGTGCATGGAAAACGATCGAGCAGAATGAGCAGCCACGCTTTTACTTAGGCCTGAAAAAGTACCGTGATAACCTGGAAAAAGATTCAACACCATTCACCCCTGCCTTATCACTTTTATTAGGGCTGGAACAGGTTTTAACACTCATGAATGAAGAAGGCCTGGAACAAATTCACGAGCGACACCGGTTAATGATGGAAATGACCAGAGCCGCTTTTCGCGCCCTGGATATTCCTCTATTAACGAGTGATATCGCCGCCTCCCCTACCGTAACAGCGATTAAACCCGCTGATTTTGAAGCGGAGGCATTGCGAAGAGTCCTTAAAGAAGAATTCGGTTTAGCTGTTGCAGGTGGCCAGCAGCATATGAAAGGTGAAATCTTTCGGATTGGCCATATGGGCTACTGCTCTCCAGCAGATGTACTGCAAACAATTAGTATAGTAGAAATTAGCTTACGAAAAATAGGTAAAGACATTGAACTAGGTAAAGGAACACAAGCTGCGCAAGAAATATACTTAGGTTAGGGGTATTAACATGTCATTTAATATATTAATTGCAGATCCGCTAAGCGAGGAAGGTTTACAGCCTCTACAAGATGCGGAAAATATGAATCTTGTAATCGAAACGAATCTATCGCCAGAAGAATTAGAGAGCAAAATTGGCGATTTCGATGGCTTACTAGTAAGAAGTCAAACACAAGTAACACGCAATATCATCCAGAAAGCCAAAAATCTTAAAATCATCGGACGTGCAGGTGTCGGCGTTGATAATATTGATCTTGATGCAGCAACCGAAAATGGCATTATCGTTGTCAACGCTCCAAACGGGAATACGAATTCTGCTGCAGAGCATACGATGGCCATGATAATGTCGTTATCCAGAAAAATCCCTCAAGCCTATTATGCACTTAAAAATCATCAATGGGACCGGAAAAAATATGTCGGTGTCGAGCTAAAGAATAAAACACTAGGGATCGTCGGGCTTGGCAGGATTGGTACAGAAGTTGCTTCCAGAGCCAAAGGGCAACGGATGGACGTTATGGCATATGACCCATTTTTAACTGAGGAGAAAGCAGATAAAATGGGAATTCGCTACGGATCAATTGAAGATGTTTTAAAAGAAGCAGACTTTATCACGGTGCATACACCTTTATTAAAGGAGACAAAGCATTTAATTAATGCTGAAGCGTTCCAGCAAATGAAGCCTGGAGTGCAAATTGTTAACTGTGCCCGCGGTGGAATTATTGATGAAGAAGCTTTATATAACGCTATTGTTGATAAAAAAGTAGCCGGTGCCGCACTGGACGTGTTTGAAGAAGAACCGTTCCATGACAATAAGCTACTAGAGTTACCGGAAGTATTTGCTACACCACACCTTGGGGCTAGCACAATCGAAGCACAGGAAAATGTTGCAATCGATGTCTGCCAGGACGTTATCGGCTTTTTAATGGGAGATTTAGTCAGAAACCCAGTTAACCTGCCATCCGTTCCAAATGAAATCATGAGCAAAATCGAGCCTTACTTCAACTTAGCAGAAAAACTTGGCTCATTCCTCATTCACTTAACTGACGAGGTTGTTGAAGAAGTAAACATCTATTACGCTGGCGATTTATCTGAAGTGGAAGTTGCACCATTAACGCGAAATACAGTAAAAGGGCTACTGACCCGACATCTCGGCGACCATGTAAACGATGTGAATGCCCTCTACCTTGCTAAAAGAAAAGGAATTAACATCAACGAAAATAAAACATCCCGGACCAGAGGCTTCACAAACCTGCTGACAGTAGAAGTGAAGACAGCAACAGAAACAAGAAGTGTGGCAGGAACTCTATTAAATGGCTTAGGACCAAGAATTGTAAAGGTGGATAAATACAGTGTCGATGTAACACCAGAGGATCATATTGTTGTCATTTATCACCAGGACCAACCAGGTGTTATCGGTAGAATGGGAAGTATCCTAGCCCAGCATCATATCAATATTGCAACAATGCAAGTGGATCGAGTAGACATCGGCGGAGAAGCAATTATGATGCTTAAAGTTGACCGGCATATGGAACAAAAAGAATTAGACGAGTTAAAATCCCTGGAAGAAATTCATGAAGTTACAGCAATAGATTTATAGGGTTGCAAATAGAAAAAGCTTGATTTCGTTCCCTATCATAAAGATTGAGGCTCATTCAAATGCACCGTAATGTTACGGTGCATTTTGTTTATCAAAATTACCTGGCTCATCATGAACCCGCTACTCCTATTTTCTCTGTCATTTAGCGGAATGAGGATCCGTGTGCTGATTGATATGAATCCTCATTCCGCTATTCGCCCAAAACTCCTTGATTTGAGCTTGTTTCGGTTCCTGGTTCCGTTATTTGCACTTTTCGGCCTCACAATTAACTGTTTTTAGGCATTTAACGGAATGAGGATTCATTTGCCGATTATCACGACCGTATCATTAGAAGAAAGATTACAATTGAGCAGTCCTTAACCTGCTACATTTACTCGTTGGAGATAAGCCAGGTTTTCTAATACAAATAAAAGGGGTGCCAATGTTACAACCCCCTTACTGTTGAAAATAAATATATTACTACATATTTTTACTTTGCTGAAGAAGTTTGGATTCTCCTGTTCGTTCCCATTCTTCTACAGTTTCATATGCTGTTTCAGGAGAATATCCCTTCCCTACAAGAACTCCCATCAAAATAAATTCCTGGAGAATATGAGTTGCATTTATTCCCCTTCGTACATCTTCTAATCCTTCCTCCACCAGATATTCTGTATGCTGCACCCATTCATCTGGCGTCTTTCCTGAAATAACTGTATTTCCATTCTCATGCTCTTCTTCAGCTGCCATAGCTTCTGCTTTGGTAACATGAACTGTGCCAAACGGATGGTTAGGAGGAGCATATATTGAGTAAAGTCTTAGAGGGATATTACCAGTATTGGTCAGGTTATGCCATGATCCAGCAGGTATTAGTATTGCAGAATCATCATAGACATTTCGTTCAAAGGTTAAATTATCTCTACTGTTACCCATCCTGACAATTCCTTGACCTTGTTCTACACGTAAAAATTGATCAACGTCAGGATGCATTTCCAAACCGATATCCTCACCGACATTGATACTCATTAAAGTAACCTGCAAATGTGTCCCCGTCCATAAAGCAGTACGAAACGTATTGTTTTGTCTCGTTGCTTCATTAATATTAATGACAAAAGGATTCGAACCATAATCTTGCAATTTGGCACCGTTATCACCTTTGTGAGCGTAGAACGATCCAAATCTGTCAGCATGTTCTAACCCATTAGGCAAAGTGCCGTTAATAGACTGTCTTCCATAGTTATACATTGGTACATTAACAACATAGTAAGGATGTTGATACGGATACATATATGGATAATAAATTTTTCTCAATCCCTTCACAATTTATAAAATTATCCTATGCATCTGTTAAAATAATGTACTTAGATTCAAGGGTACTTTTTTAAGTAATGATAACAGTACCAACTTAGACTTTGCATTCGTTAAAGGGATTCTTATGAAAGCCAATTTTGCTAACTGCATAAGTGCAATTAAGGCAACTCGCCTAAAGGCTTGCACTCTAAATAACAACCACTCAAATTAATAATTCATTATTGCATTACCATAGCACTGATAATTTAGTTACATCATAAAATGTAATTATAAGTTTTGTGATAGGAAACCGAACCCGCTAGATGAATTCTTAATAGGTCACTTGTGAAGTACAAATCAGTGATGCACAAGTTACATCTCATCTATAATCAAGTAATATCCACTATTAATCTTACAGTAAAAAATGACTTGGATATTTCTCCAAGCCATTTTTCTTTCTATATCTCTTGTTATTAAAGCCCCCGTTAGTTGAGGAAGCAAAGAGACGCTAATTAAACAATCGCGCCCGATGATTAAATAAAGTAAAATTAAGTAGATTGCTTTTGATACAATTGTGTTGTATAGCTTATTGTGCCTGAAACAACTATCTTGAGGACTTTCATCACGCTATATTTTATTTTTCAGTTATCCCGAAGGAACCCCTAGGTCACGGCTTGTCTTGGCAGCAGTGTCGATCGGCGGCGGTGGCCGTGGTGTTAAGGTCGTCGGAGTGTCCGGCCTCAAGCCGAGACCATTGGGCGGTCGGGCGGCCGTCCAGCCTAAACTGACCACCTTTGGAGCCCCAACGCTGAGGCCAGCCCTCGGGCGAATCCTCCCAGAACTCCTGCCGGCCGTAGACAGTCAGGTCCAGCAGTCCGTACGACGGTGCCATCAGTTCGTTGCCGCGGCCGGTGGTCCAGTAAGTCTCGTAGACCTTGTCACCGTCCCGAAGATAACTGGCCAGGACCCCGAAATGCCGGTCTGCGATCAACCGGTCCACGGCGTCCTGGGGCACCGAGTACCAGGGAACCGTCCAGCCCATGAAGTCACGATACCGCGAGCTCTCCTCGTACGGCCCCTGACAGAAAGTCGCGTAGCTCACGTCTCGCGAGTTCAGATAAGACAGCTCGTTGATGTGGGTCGTGGAGAAGGTGCAGCCCTCGCACTGCTCCGCGGCGGGTCTGCCGGTGTGCCACATGTGGTAGTACGCGATTAGCTGGCGCCGGCCCTCAAACGTCTCCAGCAGCGTGACCGGGCCATCTGGGCCGATCAGCGGGATGGTCGAGTCCACCTCGACCATCGGCAACCGCCGTCGGGCCGCTGCGATCGCGTCACCTTCTCGTGTGTGTGCCTTCTCCCGAATCCGCAACTCATCTAGTTTGGACTGCCAGGTGGTTCGGTCGACCACGGTTGGCAGCGCAGAGGTTTTGTAATTATGATTCATGGAAATATCTCCTTTCACTATTATTTACCTACACACCTGATAGTTTATCAAACATAAATACAAAGAACTTCTTCTCAATTGCTAAAAATCTTCTTATTCAACATAATGGCCGGATCGTATTGTGGAACAAAAAATAAATACCACTCTTTAGCTATCCTGCTGCTTTAACATAAGATATTGAACTATCGCACCCGTTAATAAAAAAACTTAACTGAAATAATTTATTAAGTTTACTAATTTTTTTGTTATAATGCCATATTCTGAACTATTACTATCAAATGCTTGAATACTTACCTTGTCATCATCTAATTGGTTCCAGTTATTAAAATTCTTATACCAAACTTTAAATCTATCGTTAATTTTAATAATTTTTGCTACTTGTTCAGAAATAACAACGGTTTTAATTTTTTCATGGGATCCCAATAAGAAGTTTGATTTATGCTGCTGTAATGGCTAAGAACATCGAAGTCATACCAATTACAAGTAATCCACACATTACTAATTTCTTACCTATGTCACTTTTAAAGTATAAATAAACAAACCCTACATAAATAACGGTAGTAATTGAAAAAAATGATATACCTGATAATAGTTTTTCGTTTGTGTAATCACCCAAGATAAAATGAAGAATTGTTATAGGATACGAAATAAGAGCAATTAAAAAGTGGAGTTTTTTTGTAAGCATTAAATTCCTCCTCTCCAATCGTAACCAGTTCTTTTTCATAATTCCCTTTAATCTCGATGGATACCTTCTGTTCCATTTTTAAATCATTAAAAGAATCTACTTCACCCTTTACCACTGTATCTTCCTCTGCTTGCACTAGAAATGCCTCAATGTTTTTTTCGTTTTCGTCAAAATCCATTGTTTCCATTTGGTTTTCTGTCAATGTATCCCCTACATAGACTACTACCGTATTATTCTCGTGGTTTACCCCGTGTATTTTACCTACTACAGACACAGTCTGATTGTTTGCACACCCAGTTAACAACAAGGCTATAACCATAATCATCCCAAGATAAAATCTCATAAGAACCCCCTTATTTCTTCTTGACGGATTGCACCCGCTAGCTTATTTTCCTTCACATCTCGGGTGGACGTTGTTTTCTTTTTACCTCTTCAATTTCTTTTTTAATTTTAGAATTACTTTTTTCTTTATTTTTTTGGATAGTGTGTTTTGATTTACTACTATTTTTGTCTCTCATAATTCCTCTAATAGTCAAGACAATAATGAAAAGGATGATAATTGAACCAATAATATTTAACCACATTTAAACAGCCTCCTATTGAACTTTAAATGCCAGTTAGTTCAATATCTATATATTTAATGTTAACATAATATTCCAATTCGTAATCGAAAATTTCTGAACAAAAAGACAAAAGAAAAGACCGACTTTAACGTCAGTCTGCTTATTTAACTATTGCACCTGTTTGTTGAACGTGAATTTATTTTTTACCACTAGTGATATCATCATAAGGAGTAAAGTCGTTATTGGGTACTTTTTTCTTCCTAATTATTTTATAGGTTGTAGAAATTACAACAAATATTATTAGCCCTATGAATATGTAAACCATAATTCACCCCACATATAGATTTAAAATATATTATTTTTATCTGCATTACTTGCTACACTATCCTGCTAGTTAGTGCAATTAGCCATCTCTTATTAAACAATCGCACCCATCGCTTTAAGAACTTTGGTTGTTATTAAATTTAACTAGATCACTAACTTGATATTCCTTTTCAAAGGTCTCTCCTTCTTCAATGTCTAAATAAAGTTTTAAAGTGATTGAGTTAAAAGCCTTCCTGATTTCTTCCTCATTCAACCCTTTGGAGTAAAAAACAAATTCACTCTTATATCTTGCAAAATTTTCACCATCGGAATTCTCTTCATAACCTTCTCCAAACCAAAACCTATCTTTATCATCTATCGAGTTTACAGCTTCCTTCCAACTTTTCCGTTTAGGAAATTCAACTTTTCGTGTAATGTTTGCAGCGTGTTCAACTTCAAAGTTGAAAGTAAATTTGAGAAAGTCATCTTTTTTAGGATTGTTTAATCCAGTAGTTCCAACATTATCGAATTCCTCTTTACTCAATTGTGAAATCACTGCTTCGGTAGTAGTTTTTGGTTCCTGGGTATGACTACAGGCAGCAACGAACAGAACTAAGACTAATAACCAAAATAAAAACCACAATTTTTTCATTAAAATTAACTCCTTATTCAAGAAAAAACACCCTTTAGTTGAAAAAAATTGTTATGTTATTTCTTTCCATTCGTGTTCCAAAACGCTATATAGTAAAGAATCTCGCCAACTATCTTTTATTAACAAATCTTCACGAATTCTTCCTTCTTGTGTCATACCAACTTTTTCCATTACTTTTGATGAACCAATGTTTCTAGGGTCACAAGTAGCATAAATACGATGAAGTTTAAGTTCTTCAAAACCAAAATTAATCAATAGCTTAGCAACATCTGTTGCAATGCCTCTTCCCCAATAATCTGGATTCACAATATAGGCGACTTCTCCAACTTTGTTAGTGAAATCTCTAATGTTAAACTCCCCAGCTCCAATCATATTTTTATTATATACAATTGCAAAAACTAGCCTTGTTCTCGGTTCTTGGGTTCCATCTTTAATCACCTTATTAATAAACCCTTTTGAGTCTTCTTCTGTATTAGGTCCCCAAGGTTGATATTGACAAACTATATCTTGTGATGCGTATTTATGTACATCAATCCAATCATTTTTAGTGAATTCCCTTAATAATAGCCTTTCATTCGAAAGAGAAACCTTAATGTGTTCGATTAATATCCCCTCACTTCTAATAACTTTTTTCTACTAAGCTGCCATTGGTTCAATAAGTAAGGTGCTTGATCCTTCTTGAAAATAAGCACTTGTTACTTGAATAGCGAACGCCTACACCTTTTTGCTTTTTACGAGATGAATAAACCAATATAACGCTATCCAAGGTAATATAAATCGAGTTGTCCACTCAAATAAGCTAACAATAATTCCAAACCCATTATAATTGAGTGAGGTTAAAACAATAAATATTACAACTAAGCTAATTGTACCGTAGAATAAATACCTCATAATTAAACACCCTTTTTTTAATATTGCTAATTACTTCCTAAACAAAAAGGAAATGGCTTATTACTCTTAATGAATCAACGCACCCGATAGTGAAATAAAATCCTGGTAGAAATCAACCCTTAAACACTAAAATTAAATCGGCTTTAAGTTCTCTTAAGTTTTTATTATATCAGTTTTAAGGATACTCATATAAATTCGGTTTACATATTTTCCGTTTTTAAAGACCTCATCCCGTAGTACACCATCTTTATAAAAACCTACCTTTTCATAACAACGAATCGCTCCTATATTGTCTGAGTCAACAGTAAGATAAACTTTGTGTAAATTTAAACGACTAAATGCAAAGTTAACAAGAATTTCGACTACCTCAGTTCCATAACCCTTTCCCCATTCTGATTTTTCTCCAATCCACAATCCTAGCTCAGCATTGCGATTTCACGGATTAATCTTATACAATTGTGCGTTTCCAATGGACTTATCCTCTTTATTAATAATTGTAAAGTAGACACTTTTATCATTTGATTCAGCATACTTTCGTGTCCGTTCTCTGACTGTATTAGGAGTTAAAGGGATCCCATTCCCAGATGGTAAAGTTGAGTTGATTTCAGGGTCTGATAACCATTTAAACCGAAGTTCCCAATCTTCTTCAACAACTGGTCGGAGTGTTAATCTTTTACCTTTCAGCATAAAACCACCCTAACTTTTTCTTCTTATACTATCCTGCTAGTTAGTGCAATAAGTCATCTCTTATTAAACAATCGCACCCGTTAGTATAAGTGCATTTTTTCACAATCTTGCTATTAAAAGTAGAACAAAGGAGACTCCATTAGAGGAGAAGTTTCATCACCAATCACAATCTTTCTATTAACTTCAAATTTATTTAAATAAATCTCTTTAAATATTCGCCAAATATTTTGTTCATAACTTTGGGGGTGTTTTCTAAATAAATATTAATTTGTTCAATGTTCGATTCGAATTTATCAGAGTTACTTTCTTCTATTGGAAAATCAGATATTCCTTTTATAATAATGCACTCAACATCATTCTTCTTACATATATAAGCAATTGCACTCGCTTCTGTATCGGCTATTATTATTTTGTTTTCTTTAAGTTCTAAATAGTCCTTCCGCATAACTACTGCTTTATCAGCGGTGCCAATTGTTCCGGTATAAAAATCATTTCCATATTTTGATAAATCAATATCGACTATGAAGGATTGTTTAATAAAAGGCTCAATTTCTTTTACTGTGCAATCATATTGAACGGCTTTATCGGGTACAAAAATATCCAAATTACTGAACTTATCATCTATTCCTGCACATGTTCCAGCAACGATTACTTTAGTTAAATTTAAATTAGAAATCATATACTGATTACCACCAACACCATTTACTTTTCTTACACCGGTACTATAAAAAACAAGCTCAGTATTATTAATTGTTCTCATGAAATACTCGCCATAAGGATAACCGAAACGTTCGTTATCTTTTATGCTAAAGTATTCCAATGTCGCTTCATATTCCCACTTCGTCGCTATACTTATTCCTATCATTGACTTATCACCCTACTTTTTGTAATTAAAGAAATATAATCCACTAATACCGACTTCTTGCAAATCCATAATTATATAGGTTTTTTAAGCTAACCTGCTTCTATAATTGAACAAGAATGCAATTCCTTATTAAAGGAAAGCACCCAATAGTTGAAAAGAACGACTAAAATAGCTCCTTGTGGTTTAACCATTCTTTTAAATCCTCATCACCCTGAACAGATAATAATCGATACAAGTACCGATAAGGTGTTCTAACCTTTGATAAATTTGGTAATTCTAATACTTTTTCATAACCAATTTTAAAATCGATAGCTGATTTCTCATCTAAAACATATTCAAGACCAATAAAATCAAATTCTCTAGGAGCGATAACATATGCTTCTGTATCGACCAGTCCAGATATTACTTTACCATCAGATAAAAACTGTGTAGGGTCTATATCAACTAGCACAAATGTAGAATATTCAGGACTTGGAATATCTTCTAATAAGTTCTTAATCTCAATTAGCTTATCCTTAATATCCTTTTCTTCTTTGTAATATCTAGAAACTAATTCAGTCATTGTATCCTTTAAATGTTGATTGAATTCTTCCAATCCAATTTTAAACATTCCAGATGGGGACCCAACATAATTTTTTCTATACTTATGTATTTTTGCTAATCCCTCTCCTAAACTTTGCACAACAGAAGATGGTTGCTCAACAAATGATTGGACAACCTCACCTGTTAACTTTTCTACAACCACAAATTCCCTTGAAAAACTTTTCCCTTTATTTAATACTCTAGGTACTGGCATAGAAGTTATATTACTTAGTGTATTATTTATGTTTTCCAATTCAAAAACTCGTCTTTGGTCAATACCAAATATGTTTTTGCATCCCCACCAAAAATCATTATTAGGTTCTTCAGTCATTCGAGAAGTACGTACAACTACCTCTTTTTTTTCTGTTTTAACCAACCATACGTCGCTAGCGTGGTCTTCATATCCTGGACTTAACTCTTGAACTTCTATAACCTTTTCTTCAAACAAAAAATTCAAATCCATAAATTAGTTCCTCTTTTTTGTAATAGTCCTATAACATTGCTCGTGTTTCTTAAACTATTCTGCTGCGTTAGTTTAAGTGTAATTCTTCACAATTTCTGTATTTATTTTAACATAAATACCCATATTCCCTTATATAAATTTACTGAAAATTACAATTTACATTTAAATTCACACCATAAATCTCATTTTTCTCTTGTGAATTATTTTGTTAATAGACATTAAAAACTCTTTCGAATTTTGATATAGCAATAAAAATACACACGAGATTTCGCTTGTGAAATCCCGTGTGTTATATTGTGTTTTTAATGTTTGCACCTCTGAAATGAACGCGTTAGATCTGAACGTTATATGCAAAATTATATTCCTTATTAAACTGCCATTAGCTAATTCGAACTGTTACTTTGTAGGTTTTGCCCGAATTAAATAAATGATATCTGACCAATAACGTTCGATTTGATCAACCTGAAGACTAGATTTTCCAATTATTTTATCGATATTTCTGTTACAATGACATCCAGATATTTTAGTATGTAGTGGGTCGATCATTTTTTGGGTGAAGGAAAGTAATGGATTAGAGCTCAGACCATGTTCCATTAACAATATAATCCCATCCTTACGGCACCAACTGTTGAATTTACTTAATGTTGCAATTGGGTCAGGATAACTGCAAAGTGAAAGCGTTGATACGATGCTATCAAAAGAGTTGGGTTCTAAAATTAACTCATCAATATCTTCTTGTATAAATTTTGCTTTCACCTGAGAAATTGATGCTGCTCTTTTGGCACTCATAATCATCTCTGAACTAAAATCAATTCCTGTTATCTCAACGTTATTCCGATCATAATAAGAAAAGTTCGCTCCAGCTCCAATTCCAACTTCTAAGACCTTTCCGTATGCGTTTTTTATTATTTTATTTCTCAATCCGGCAAACTTTGGATTAGCGCGTTTATTTTCATATATTTTTACTTGTTTATCATATTTTCTAATCAGTTTTTCTTTCTTCATTTGCTCACTTCCTGAAGGGTTGACTTAGATTTTTCATCTGGGCTTTACCATATATATAAGATAATTTCAATATTATTCATAACTCCTAGAGTAATAATAAACCGCGTACTTAGGGGTACACGGTCAAGTAAATTGTCTTGAAGTATTTTCCTTTACTGGCGAGGTCCAAATAACATCACTGCAACACCAACTAAATCATATAAATAAGGAGTTTTCTTATCAATGCCTCATCCCCATAAAACGGATAGGACAATAAAAACGCCACCGTACGCTGCATAAACTCTACCGAACGATGTGAAGGTTTGAAATGTAGCTATTACGCCATATAAAGCTAGTGCAATCCCACCACCAACACATTGCATAATCACATCCTAAAGCCAAAGGTGTATGCCATTGATACCTAAAGATAACCGCTTAATCCTCCAGTGTACTTCATTATCCATGATTTACCGTTCCAGCAACGGCAATAGCTCTTTCAATGCTCCAATCTCATATGTTGGCTTCACTTCAATACATTCTTTGTCATGACGGTTAACCCAGACGGAATCTATTCCAGCACGCTTAGCTCCAAGTATATCTGTACTTAAATTATCCCCAACCATTAATACCTCATCCTTCTGCACAGCAAGAAGCTCAAGTGCATGTTCAAAAATTGCTGGGTCTGGTTTTCCTTTTCCAAAAGCCCCAGAAACAACAATGTGCTCAAAATAGGTCATGAGTTTTGGTGTGATATCAAGCTTAGTCTGTTGTAATTCGGGGGATCCGTTCGTTAGCATCAGCAGTTGGTACTCCTCTTTTAACTGATCAAGCACCTCAAAACTATCCTCATATACAAAAGCATTTTTCTTTCGCATCGCAGGAAAAGTTTCTGCCAGCTGATAACCGAAATCCGGATCATCAACTCCTAAATCATGCAGTCCTCTCGTCCAGGCTTCTTTACGATATTCTGGAACAATTTCTTTCAATTTGTGAAAAGACTCCCCCTCATCCCGAAAATCACCCCATAGTCCTTCAAACGGATTTATTCCAATCATCTTTGTAAAATCATATGTATCATAGGATGCATACAACTCCCGTGCATTTTCACGAACTTTCTCTTCTAGCTTAACAGGATCAATATCATATTTTTGCTTTGCGAGTTCACAAGTGGCTTTAAAAGCCTCTTTTACACTTTTTTTGTCCCAAAGCAAGGTATCGTCAAGATCAAATAAGAGTGCTTTGATCATTTAATCAGCATCCTTTCCATAAATCCCCGCTCATTCCCGCAAACAAGTTCTTCTGCATATAATTAAATGGATGTATTTTACAAGGAGGGTTTTTTTATGTATTACGTCAATTATCCAGGTTATTATTATGTACCATATTATCCCAATGCCACATATTGGCCAGGTCGCCAGCAATATCCGCCTGTTGACGCCAACCTGTTAAATCAATCAGCAAATGAAACGAAAAAACTAATGGATGACGCGAGCATTGTTCTTAATAAACTTGCAGAATCACAAGAATATGATGCAGAACTAATGAAAGCTGCTCAAGTTTCAGATACCGCAAAGGTTGAGCAATTAATTCTCTCTACAGGCATTACATCAGACGTTGATATTAATTACAATCCTGATGGCTTACGACTGGAATTCAAATCACAAGTTGCTGACATGGATTGCTGTAAGCTGCGAATTGCATTACGCTGGCGTTAAATTCGATAAACAACTCTCGTACTGCAAATGATATCATGCAATCCTTTCTTTTCTTCATTCCATCCTGCCATCAGAAAGCCAATACCAAGTGGAAGTGCTGAGAGAAAATACGCAAAAAATCTTCCAATTGATTTCAGCATGCTAATTTGGGTCATCTCTACATTAAGCACTTGGATCCTGCATGCTAATTTCCCTGGTGATCCTTTATACTTGCTTGCAGTGAAAACAATTATAAAAACAACGACATAAATTAGATTTGATATGTCTTCGGATGGCGATGAATACCAAGTATTTGCTTCGTTACCTGGTGAACTGAAAAAACGTTCGTCATTAATTAAAATAGCTATAATTGCTCCTATTATATATATCAAAATTCCATCAATTATGTTTGCCAGGAATCTGATCCAGAACCCAGCTGGTTTATATTTTTCCATAAAAATCTACTCCTTTTATCCATAAATAGTCATCACCTAGTACATACCCACTGTTCAGATAAAGTGTATGTAAACTACGCTGCTAAAGTATATTATTCACTATTGATTACTTTAACATAAAAAACCCTTTAATTATTAAATCTAAATAGAATTTGCCCCAACGTTTAAATAGTAACCAAGCCTAAATTCCTGCCCTAAAAATTAAAGAAATGAAATATAAGAGGGAGAACCCCTCAGAGTATCTCCCATCCATATTTATTATTAACTTATCAATCTACAGACCTTTAATATCATTCACAAGTTCAGGCAATCCATTATAAAATAAATGTCCCCTGCTTTCAATTGCTCGTGGAGTTGCAGTTAAAAGTTTTTTTGTATAATCCTTAAAATGATCAAATGAAACTACTTCATCATCGCGACTGTGATAGAAAAACACTTGTGGTATAGGGGGAAGCATTGCAACAAAATTTTCGGAGAGCGTAAATTCTTCACTCTCCCAAAAACCATTTTTACCCCAGTATGGTGCTGCGACACTGTGTAAACTGGATATCTTAACTTGGCAATCTTCTTCAGATAGATATTTTAATAATACCGATCCACCCAAAGAATGCCCAATCAAAATAACTTCACCTTCTAATGCCGCAAACTCTTTGTTAAGCTGCTCCTTCCATGCTGTATATTCCGGGTTTTCCGGGTTAGGCATTTCAGGAATTATCAAATTATATTCAGCATTTAGTTTATCTTGCAAATACACTATAAAATCAGAGCTTCCTTCGTGTTCACCTTGTGGTCCAGCACTATGAATGAATAGTATTTGTTTTTTCACGTTGCTCCTCCTTATAATTAAAATTTTTATTAAAGAACATCCTTGTGAAATGCAAGAACAACATATCCTGTAAATATTGGATTATGAGATTGCTAATTCTTTAATACTCGATTTAGAAAATTATTCATTAAGAGAGGGATCGACACTAGGATCGGAGGATCATCAAGTTGTGGTTCACGAAGTGTCACATGTTGATGCGGAACAATTGTGTTTCTCTTAATAATTATCGGGGCCTTCAACCTGGCGCGTAATGTTGAGTACGGGAGCAGTATATCCCTTGCCTGCATTTCCCAGGATACAGATGTAGCCATCAAGTAATACTTGCCAGGTTTGACACCTGTAAAACAAAAAGTACCCAATGAAGAAAGTAGCGTCCCATATAAAGGAAGGCCTTCTGGAATCGGTTTTGCAAATAAGCCGATAAGAATAACCCCTTCAAAAGAAGCATCCGCATGAACGGTCCCCTCGACCTTTGCATGTGTATTTGAAGTTAATAGTAAACTATCAGTCCAATCATTTAGCCCCTTTAACCTGCGTAATCGATAGTCTGCATGAACCGCTGAATTCCGAAATTCAGCCGGTGTTACGCCTATACGTTCAGTAAATCTAGTTGTAAAGGTTCCTAAGCTTTGTTGTCCAATCTCCATTCCTATATCACGAACACTTAAATTCGTATGTAACAATAAGTCTTTTGCTTTTTGCAAACGGAGGGAAGAAACATAATAATGTGGCGGAAGGCCAGTTTTTTGCTTAAATATACGGGAAAAATGATACGGGCTATAAGCTACATACTTAGCTAGATGAGAAAGGGGCAGGGGCTCTTGGATATTTTCACGAATGTACTCAATCACTGCATCAATTTCTACAGCATATTGGTCAGTCATTGTTTCTACACCTCCATGGTAAAGTATTCAATATTCTCTATAAAAATTCCTTCTCTATTTTCGAAAATAATTCCCATGATATTTTTCTAACAGAAAAACGGAAATGGCTGAATAAACCAAATAAATTGCAATTATCTATTGCATTATCCAATCATTTGTATTAAAGTAAGAAAAATCAAGTATTTAACAATTACATATATTTCTTATCAAGAGAGACGGAGGGATTGGCCCTGTGATGTCTCAGCAACCCGCCATAACTGGTCCGGTGCTAAATCCAAAAGGTAACAAGTTACCTGAAGATGAGAAGATTGTTTGCGCTATTAGGGACCTTCTTCTTATCTAGAGGGTCTCTAATTTTTTTCATGAAAAGGATGATTAATATGTCAGATAAAAGTATCCAAACCAACTTAGCACAACTAGGCAATAATAGTGATAAAACGACAGGTGCAGTCAATCCGCCTATCTATTTATCAACAGCATTCCAGCATGAAGGGATTGGCAAATCTACTGGATACGACTACACACGTACAAAAAATCCAACGCGAGCTATCTTGGAAGAAGGAATTGCAAAGCTGGAAATCGGTGATAGCGGCTATGCCTGCAGTTCCGGAATGGCAGCCATCCAGTTAGTTCTTTCCATTTTCCGTTCAGGTGATGAAATCATTGTTCCAGAAGACATTTATGGTGGTACATACCGTTTACTTCAGCATTACGATGATGTCTATGATATAAAGACAACCTATTCGGAGTTTAAAGATGTTGCCGTGACTGAGAAATTAATCACACCAAAAACGAGAGCATTATTCATTGAAACCCCAACAAACCCGTTAATGCAGGAAATAGATATTAAGGAATATGCAGCACTTGCTGATAGACATGACCTGTTACTCATAGTTGACAACACATTCCTGACTCCTTATTTCCAGCAGCCGCTTGAACTTGGCGCTGATATCGTAGTTCATAGTGCAACTAAATTTATTGGCGGACACAATGATGTTCTCGCAGGCTTAGTCGTTGCGAAAGGAGAGGCAATCTGCGACAAATTGGCTACTATCCATAATGCTTCAGGTGCTGTTTTGTCCCCTTTTGATTCATGGCTGATTATTAGAGGCCTCAAGACACTTGCACTAAGGATGAAGCAGCACGATGAAAACACACGGAAAATAGCGGAATACTTAGCAAATGAACAAGGAGTTACTGACGTACTGTATCCGGGGAAAGGTGGAATGCTTTCGTTCCGCCTTCAGAAGGCAGATTGGGTTGAGCCCTTTTTAGAACGCCTTAAATTGATTACTTTTGCAGAAAGCCTTGGCGGGGTTGAAAGTTTTATTACGTATCCTGCAACACAGACCCACGCAGAGATACCGGAAGAAGAACGAGCACTCCGAGGAATCGATAACCGGTTATTACGGTTTTCTATTGGCATTGAACAAGCTGAAGATCTAATTACAGATTTGAAGAACGTATTTTCATCATTGAAAAAGGGGGAAGACAAGGAATGAGTAATAACAAGGATCAATTGGAAACAGAACTAATTCATGCTCCATCAAATTTGGACGTTGAACAGAGAACAGGTGCCGTAAATGTGCCGATTTATCTGTCATCAACCTATCACCAGGAATCCTTTGATGCGTTTGGGCCATTTGATTATAGCCGTTCGGGAAATCCGACAAGGCAAGCGCTGGAAGAAAAGATAGCCCAATTAGAGGAAGGTGCCCGTGGCTTAGCATTTGCTTCTGGAATGTCTGCCATCTCGTCATCCTTTATGCTGCTTTCAGCTGGTGACCATGTTCTAGTATCAACGGATGTGTACGGAGGTACTTACCGATTTGTAACTGAAGTACTTACTAAATTTAAAATTGATCACACCTTTGTAGATATGACAGACCTAACTGAGGTTAACGATGCAATTAAACCCAATACAAAAGTCATCTATATCGAAACACCGTCAAACCCATGTCTAAACATTACTGACATTAATGGAATTGTTAAAATTGCCAAAGCGAATGACTGCCTAACTTTTCTCGACAATACTTTCATGAGCCCACTTTACCAGAAGCCAATTAACCTTGGTGTGGATATTGTGCTCCATAGTGCGACTAAGTTTTTGTCTGGCCATAGTGACATTATTGCAGGTCTGGCTGTTACAAACACAGAAGAGCTTGGGGAAAGGTTGGCCTTTATTCAAAATTCCTTCGGCTCCATACTTGGCGCACAGGATTCCTATCAGTTAATTCAAGGCATCAAAACGTTAGGTTCCCGTCTTAAGCAATCATCTGAATCAGCACTGAAAATAGCTGCCTATTTAACTAATCATCCATTAATTAAGAACGTATTTTATCCTGGATTACCTAACCATCCAGGACATGACCTCCATAACAGCCAATCAAAAGGTTCAGGGGCAGTCCTTTCGTTCGAAATAAAAGATTCAGTTAAAGCGAAAACATTTGTTGAACAAATTCGCCTGCCAGTATTCGCTGTAAGTCTTGGAGCAGTAGAAACTATTCTTTCGTATCCAGCTACTATGTCTCATGCTGCAATGCCAAAGCAAGAAAGAGATAAACGAGGGATTACCGATGGATTATTCCGATTTTCAGTCGGACTCGAACATGTGGATGATTTAATTTCAGATCTGGATTATGCATTACAGGCTGCGTCGCAACAAGTAAAGGACCCACATGTTGTTGGATAAAAATTAACAGTAGGCGTGATTCTTTATTACAGGAATTGCGCCTATCTTAATAAAACTCCTCCCCACTAACCTTTGAAACAGCTTTACAAAACTTTGTCCACTTCTTTGGATAATGGTTACTGCCAATTTTAATTTCACAATGTGTATCATATTCTATATCTAACCGCCAATATGAACCGTCCATAACACCATCATGGTTGTACTCCTCCGCCCAGTTAACAAAATCACATTTATATAATTCAGCTAGAAGCCATTCAATACTTTCCTCACTCATAGTGGCTATCTGATCAGATTCGTTAAATTCTCCAAACACAAGCGCACTACGAACACGCCTACCCTTCAGGTCAATCCTCACCCTCTGAACAGAACCATAATCCATATATCCACCACTTTGTATATCAATAAACCGAATCCGCTCATAAATTTTTCGTCCTCTGTACTTCTTCCATTCATGATCGCAATCCTTGCAATGATATTTAGCATTACCAATAGTGATCGGTCGAAATGGTGCAGGTTCCATCTGCTTGTATTCCTGGCCAATGTCATATGTATCTTTTGATTCGCACTTCGAACAAACAGGCGAAACAATACGGAAATTACTCATAGAACTCTCTCCTTTGCCTACACTTTCATGCTAAACACCTGTATGTTCCTCTTTCATGGCATGGATTAATATTTATTTTTCCGTTTTTTGATATACTTTTGTGTCCATAACCCTGCATTAAAAAACGATAGAATCATAGCGAAGTAAAAGAGTCTCCTATTAAACATAAATTCCCTTCGCTAGTAAACTCATTATATGGCAACTAATATTGATATGATAAATTGCCCCTTCACAGATTTAACCATTGTACCCCTCCATATGTACCCTCAACGTGCTGTTTCCTTGTAAAAAATAATTGGCCCAGATGGCAGTGGGCGACTATATATTTAGTATAATTAAAATGATTAATAAGCTAAAGTTGGGGACACCAATTATTAGTAATCTTGTAACCCATTTGTTTTTGTCCTGTCTGTCTTTTTTGGTCTCCGTATGATAATTAGCTCTGTTTCTGTCACCATCAACAAAAGCACCTGTTAACAAACCTGATAATACTAAGGGAATAACTGCCGCTGCAGCTATAATCTTAAAAAATAAGTTCCAGTCACCAGTGAAAGTGCCGATCAACAGGGCAATAATAGTAAAGATTACACCAATACCCAGATATTTTAACAACGTAATCCCCCCTTTGTTTAGTTACCGATATTTATCGTGAGTAGGGTTAAATAAATCCTCTTCTGTATTTCTAACAATTGAGAAATTGTCTACATTATCATGACCATGAAGCGTTTCATTGTGATGAAGGATTATTTGTTGTGCAGTTAAGTTATCGGAGTCAGAAGTAGAATGTCCATCTCCAACTAAAGTAACGTCAAAATGATTGACCGTCGCTGTCCTGACAGCCGTATCAATACAATGTTCCGTCTTACATCCCATTATTACAAGATGCTCTACGTTGTTTTCATTTAAATGTTTGAGTAATGGAGTACCATGAAATGAATTTGTAGCAGCTTTATCAAATACGACAGCAGTGGATGGCACTCTAATATTGTTATGTATTTGAAATCCAGGACCTTCTCCATTCGAAACATCTAAATCTCTAATGAACACAACGGAAATACCTTCTTCTATGGCCTTTTCAATAACAGTATTAATGTTACTTACGACTTTTTCCTTCTCAGAAACTTCCCGTTCCTCACTACTGCCTTCCATCAAATCCTGTTGTGCATCGATTACCAGTAAAGATTGCTTCAATAGTGTTCTCCTCCTTAAGGCTACTACCTTATAATAAATTTTTAGTATACTTGTCATTCGTTAAAGGGAATCTCATGCAAGTGAATTTTGCTATCCTAACTGCTAAAAATACTTAATAATCATCAAGACTAAACTGAAAATAGTATATAAAAGAGACCCATAAAACACGACACCCACGTCTATTTTCATTTCATCGTTTTTTTGAATTTTCCAGCTTGATTCACTTGCTTCAAAAGTTGCTGCTTTTGATAACGCTCCCCCACTACTGTTAAAGAAGTAAATTACAATAGATATCGCCAGACCAATTAAAAAACTCCACTCACTATATGAAAAAGAAATGATTACACTAGCAGCCCATATAATTATGCCGATAACGATTGAAGACAATAATGAAAAACCAATAACCTTCTTCACACATACCCCCTCCTTCTCTTATTTCTTACGAAGTCACAAGAACGAAAGTTTCAAGTAAACAGAATTTTCTTTAAAAACGGATCGGACTTACCAATGCAATAAGACCGTCAAGTCATAATAAAGTGCGAGGCCGCCAACATCACATTGCACCCATTAATGTTAATTATTTTAACCGCCAAATGTACTCCAAGGTTCTTCAATACGAATTAACATATCTTCTATTTTATGTTCTTCATTTAAGTTAGCTTGCCCGTTCACCGTTTCAACTTCTGATGATTCACTGCCATTTTTTCGGTACTGTAATTCAATGGAGAAATTATAAATTATTTCTTTAGAATCTGATTTTTCGTATTCGATGTTTTTCACCTCTAGTTTGTATTCATTTCTTATCGGTTCAATCCATAATACTGAACCGTAGCTGGAAATGTATTCTTGGTAGGATGTTTCATCTGCAAAATAATCTTTATACAGGTTTTCTTCATATTGTCCTAAAGCCTCAAGTTTCCCCTCGCCTTTTAATATTTGTTTCAACTCATCATCCGGACCTGTAAGGTTGTTCTGTAATACAGCTTCAATTGTCTGTATATTTTCATCATGAGTTTTCGTTTCTGTTTTTTCGGTACAGCTAACTAATATTAAAAGTAGTATAACAAATAAAGCGGTTACAAAAAATTTGTACGTCCGTTTCTTCATATATCCACCTCCTTTATGAGTAATACGATCACTAACGTTTATAAGTTTCGGAAATAATGTAATCAGACAATCCATAAGATGAGTACGTACTAAACCAACAAAACTACAATGACTTACTAGGTTAAGATAATAATAAGAAGCAGTTAATCAGGCGCAATCCCTAGTGCAAGAATTGCGCCTTTTCTTTGATTGATAATGGAGTATAGAACTTAATGCTACACTCCATTTCTGTTTAGTTTTGATCATCAGTTACAATTGTGAATGTTACGCCAAACTTGTCCGTTAAATAACCCTGGGCAGGGGTGAAGGAGGTTTCCTCCAAAGGACCGATGACTTTTCCGTCCTGTTGCAAGGCTTCAAAAATTTGTTTGGTTTTTTCCACATCATTCGTTGTCACATAGATAGCTGCTTGATTTCCTATTTGACGAGAAAACCCCGGAGAATCGTAAATAGCAATATCTGTTTCACCAATTTTTAACCTTGCATGGGCCACAAGGCCCAAGATTTTTTCTGGGAATGACATTCCGGGAAACTCTGGAATCTCTCCATATGTTTGGATAGAAAGGACTTTTGCATCCAATACTTTTTCATAAAATTGGATCGCTTCCTTTGCATTTCCATCGAACATCAAATGAGGGATAGCTCGTAATGTCATCAACAGTCAACTCCTTAATTTATTAATTATTCTTTTTTTATAATAGCATAATAATAATGATTTGATTTCTTCAGATTTGCTATCTTATTAGGCTGTTATCCTTGAATGTCGTCGTCACTTTTGTATTCTAAAATGTCTCCAGGCTGACATTCTAAAGCCTTACAAATTGCCTCTAAAGTTGAAAGCCTGATTGCTTTTGCCTTTCCATTTTTTAAAATAGAAAGGTTAGCCATTGTTATTCCAACCCTCTCCGAAAGTTCTGTTACGCTCATTTTCCTTTTAGCCAGCATCACATCAATATTAATTATTATTCCCATGGTATTCACCTCAGACCGTTAAATCATTTTCTGATTTTAGATTAATAGCTGTTTGCAAAAGTCTTTGGAGCACAGCAGCAAAAACTGCAATCACCATTGAAGCAAAGATAATGACCATTCCCATTAATATACCTGGTGCGTCGTCTGCCTTTGTAAGAAGATATAAGAATGGCATTTCTACAACATACAGAACAATGATTATGATTGCGCAGTATTTTATATTTTTTAAAGCCTTAACAGATAATTCCGAGAAAGCCTCGTTCTTGTCAATATAGCCTAAAAGTTTTAAAGTCTGATACAAAGCAAAGAAAAACGGTATCATTGCTGCATACATTCCGATTAATATTGGATATTGCAAATTAGTCAGCTCAGGAAGCTGCCAATATGGGGAATTTGGGTCAAACCTGGACAACCCAACTATACACACAGTAAGAACTGGAGTTCCAATAAGAAAAACAGCTATCTTTAAAAAGAGTGTTGATCCTCGTTTCATAAAAAGCACCTCATTAAATTATTAGTAATTTGATTTTAATACATTATTTATTGAATTTCAATAAAAAATTAATATTTATTAATATATTATTATCGTATTACCTTATCTTAACTAAAAAAAGCATTTCTTATTACTAAGAAATGCTCCACAACTTTAAGCTATTCAAATGTGCCTTGGATATCTCAAAGAAATATTATCTTCTCCAACTGCCCAAAAATAAATACCAGTCTTGTACCCATTTGGTCCAATAAGCTTATTACTCTCTCTTCCACTTCAAGCAGTAATGACTGTTTCAGTGCTATTTCAAATATTCGTGGATATTTGTTTAAGTATAATACTATTTTTTGTCGTCATTCTTGTTAACTTCTAACAAATTATTAGAGTTAATTGCAATTCTATCGTTATTAGTTGTTATAATTTCAAGGGGATATATGGCAGATAATTTATCAGAGAAAATCCATTTTCTTTCTGGTTGAGTAAGTATAATAAATATTCCCTTTGAGCTATCTCCCATAAAATTAAGTGTTGTCGAGGTTAGAGGTGAATTGTCTCTTTCATGAATTCCAATATCAATTAGCCTCTCACCTGCATCTATTGCATCATCAACAGTCAGCCCTATTTCACTAATGTTTAACACGCCCTTATCAGCTGAGAAAGGTTCCACCATTTCTTCAGATATAGAATGCCTTGAAATGAATTCAACTATATTACCTGCAGGGTCATAAAAGTATAGGGCATGTGCAGGAAGATGGGAGAAATCTGCTTCATCTTCGCCATCTTCTACATTTAAACTAACTCTTTCTTTGACCCATGATTTCGCTTCATCAAATTTATTAGACGGAATATTAAAAGCAAAGTGGTAATAGGGTTTACCTTTTACGTCCTCTGATGTAAACTCTAATTCATTTGAACCAATTACAATTCGAAAGCTGTTTTCATCTTCATTAATTAAAGGGAACCCGAAACTGTCAACATAGAACTTTCTCATTTCTTTAATACTCTCCGTATGTAAAGTTACTGATTTAATTTCCATTATTTTATCAAACTCCTTTAATAAATTTTTAATGACCTGTATATGCAATGTAATACATTTATGCTAATAAATAAAATACTGAGTTTTAATCACAAAATATAATAAATAGTTATATCATTACTATTATTTTCTTTTAGATAATTTCAATTTAAGACTGAATGATGCTTCATCTAAAATAGATTTACCCTTTTCGGTTAAATGTATCTCAATTAACCACCTTTCTCTTTTCCTGATAAATTTTTGTAGATTCGCCTCTCTCCATCCTTCCAAGCAAATTACTTACAGTTGCTGTTCAAACTCAATTTTTTCAGCTTACAACTTCCATAACACCTTTTTACGATCCATATTAACTGAAATGGTCAACAATTGTTTGTTATAGTATTTTCTCTCATGTTTAGCATACCAGTATTTAGTATACTAACAGTCAAAAAATTATTCGTCTCATTTTACTAAACTCCCTTAGCAGAATACAAAAAGACCATCAAATCAGCTTTAATTCGATGGTCTTTTTACATTACATTTATTTGTGGCATCTCAAAGTTCAATCTGCTATGACACCTTTGAAAACCATTCCTTGATCAAGGTCAATAACTTCGAGTACATTCGAACTTTTCACATAAACACTTTTATATTGCGCGTGTCCATCTTCATCTTTTAGAATGATTACTCGCGTCTGTTTATTATCCTCAATGACTTGAGCCTGGTAATCATCTGAATCTACCTGTTCATCTAATACAGTGAATTCTGGCAGCACTTCAACCTGAATACTTTTTTCGGAAACTTCCACATTAGCATTTGATTTTTTTGTTTTATCTATTGGTATTACACTGGCATCGGTTATACTTCCTGCTGACAATATTAGTGCTCCTGCAGCTGTAGTCATAAATAGTGATTTCATATGTTTTTTCTCCTCTTCTATTTGACTACTACTATCATAATCAAGAATTTTGAGAAAAGGCTTTGAAGAAAATTAGAAATTGGTGAGAATTAGACAATAAATAGATGACAAACGTTTCCTTTTTGTTTCAAAACGCGCTATTCGTTTCACACAAATCACTTTTTCTTCTTTGCCAATTCGTCTCGATCCAGAGCCCTTGGAGGTTCTTCCATCCACTCATTTTTGATCATGATGTTTGCTCCGTCTTCGGCATACTTTAGTATTTCATTCAATAGCCTATTATAAGTAGCACCTAAATCCCTTCTCGGACTCATAGACATACTAGCTCCATAAAAGCCAACACCTAGTGCTATAAGACCGGTACTATAAAACATCATTAACTTATCTGAAAATGTATATGTTGTAGAATCCGTAACCGAATCATCCATCTTTGCTGGAGCAGGAACATCATCCTCATGCAGAATGGATCCAAAAATTTCGCAATGTTTCTGAGAAATCTCCTTACCTCTCATCAAAAACTTCCGTACATCCGAATTCTTCGCCACTTGACTAAATCCAATCATGGTAGCCGATCCCAACGCATTTCGTTGATAATTACCAAACAGATTAATAATTTCTGGACCTGTCAATGGTCTTCTCTCCCCAAAGTATCCTGTCAAAAAGTTTTGGCTTTTCACGAAATCATAGCTTTCAGGTACTGGTAAATATGGCATATTGATGTAAAGTCCTTTTGACTGCAGAACGGTATTCACCGTTTTAAGAAATCCACTTTGTTCATAAACACACTCTGAGAAGTAATTAAAAACATCCACCCTGCCAGCCATTGACAGGCTAATACTATATGCCTCTAATGCAATTTGTGCACCTTGATGCAGGTAACGTAAGATATAGTCATCCGAATACAATTTCGGTGCATTGATGTCAACATCTTCAGATGGTTTAAAACCATAAGGTATCGGATAATTGTCATTCGTGAATATATCCCTCAACTTAATTATATGGGATTGAGCTAAATCTAACGCCTGTTGTACAAGTGGTTGTATTTCACCATCAGAAACCTTTGCCAAAAAATATTGTAACTTGCATTCCAGCGCACAATCATTCATATATGCTGCCCACATCTGTGTAATCTCCGATGAGGTCAAGTCCTGATTCTCGTTATTAATATCATCCACCTCCAAATAGTATAAATAATAATAATACTTTTTCCCTAAGAAGGTAATTTTATGTAAAAGAAAAACCAGCCCACAATTTAATGAGCTGGTGATACGTTAATAGTTTATTTAATTATTAAAATTGGACAATTTGCATGGTGGACAATATTCGTGCTTACACTTCCAAGCAATAGTTTTTTCACTCCATTAAGACCACGACTGCCAACAATAATCAGGTCAATCTCATGATCGTCAGCATATTCGCAAACCTTATCTCCTGCATTCCTTTGGGAGTAATCCACCAAAACATCCGTGTAAACGACTATGTCTTCCGCTTCGAATTCTTCTTTAATAGTCTGCATCTCTGGACGTAGGCTCTCCGCTATTTCCATTTCAATATTACGTGCCATAACGACATTTGTGTTTGGGCCAGTTTGTGTTACCACTGAAATAACATGAACCTCAGTCTCAGGTACTTCTGCAGCCTGTAATCTTGCTTCTTGAAGCGCTTCTTTACTTAGATCAGAACCATCATAAGCTACGAGAATACTTCTTTTCATAATCAAGTACTCCCCCTCACCAAATTAGGAAGGTTTCTCCCTACTTCAATTATACTAAACGTGAAGGAGTTAAAGTACGTACTATTGTTGAAAAGTTTGGCAATATTATGACGGTCGACTTTACAAAAAATCCCCTCTTAATAACAGGTGATATCCTGCATCAATTGTACAGCATATTTAATTTACTAATCTGTTTAAAAGTACACTATGTTCTCCAAACCCTCGTGACAAAAAGGAAACATCATTTTCTATATTCACAAGCCTCTCGTCCATTTTATCCATTCGTTGCTCGATACCATTCATTCGTTGCTCCAGACCAGTCATACGATGTTCTAGACCATCGATTCGTTGCTCCACGCTATCCAATCTATTTTCTATCTTATCTATTCGACTATTCACTTCTGCAAAGCTCTGATGCATTTCTTTAAACCCTTGACGTACAATACCTGCTAATTCATCCAGATTAATTGTCATCACCATCCTTTTGGTCTTGTAACTGATTATATCATATTTATTGAGGGTGATAGAAATGGTAAAAATTTAATTTTAGCCTCCTTTAATGTGAAGAAAATACAATACTCATATAAGGGTCTTTTGCATTTTCCGATGAAATTCTTGAATTAAAATCAAAATTTAAACTTATTCTCGGTACGGACTACTTTAATACTTCTATTTAAAAGATTTCGGTGCTATCATAAACCTATAAACAACTAAAAGGTTCGTGATCCTAATGCCCACACTAAACTACGGAACAACTACTATAAACTACATACGCTACAACCAAGAACGTAAAGACTTGAAAATATCGGTAACTATCGTAAACGGGGTCGAGGTTTACTCACCTGATAACCTTGATGATAAAGATCTTAATGACTTACTTAAAAAGAAGGCACCGTGGATTCTTAATAAAATAAAAGAACTGAATCAAGTTGAAGCAGCTATTCAGCCAAAGGAATTTGTCAGCGGGGAAAAGCTGCCATACCTAGGACGTAACTATCGCCTTAAAGTCCAACGCGAGCCTGTTACGAATGCTGAGCTTTCCTTGTACCAAGGCAGGTTCATTGCAACCATTCCAAAAAACTGGCAACAAAATCACGTACAAGAAACATTAGAAAAGCAACTTATCCAATGGTACCGCCAACATGGGGATAAAAAACTGCAGGAACGGGTCCAGCATTACCAAACACTTATGGATGTCACACCAGAATCGGTGAATTTCCGCACGCAGCATAAACGATGGGGAACATGCACCCCAGATGGTGATATTTACATCAATTGGCGGTTGATTATGGCCCCAGTAAAAGTATTAGATTATGTTGTTGTGCATGAGCTTGCACACCTTAAAGTTCAAGATCATTCAGCCGAATTCTGGAAAATAATTAAGTCCGTTATGCCAGACTATGAAAAACGAAAAGAGTGGCTCCGTGTAAATGGCATGTCCCTGCATTGTGTCGGATAAAAAAATAGAGCATGATACCATCGTTGGTGTCATGCTCTTAGCTTCAATATCTATTATTATTCCTTATCCGGATCTATTCCCCAAAAAATTTCATGAGAGGTTTCTGTATTTGCTTACTAACGTTACCATAATTACTTATCCTAATTAAGTTTTATAATAATTCAGCCTTTAGTTGGAGTTGAAATCCGTCCCAGTATCATTAACTATATACTACATATAAGTTAACGTTATTATAATAATTAACATGGGAGAGGGTATATATGGAAATTCCAAAACAAAAAGTCCAAAAAATTTTCGGAAACGTTACAAAGAAAAGGCAAATACATGAATCTGTTCTTCTCATAGAAAACTCAAGTGGAGATGTTTCATACAGTCTTGGGTATGGGGATAAGGATGCAGATACACCATTCCTTATGGCAAGTATTACAAAGCTGTTCACAACCACTTGTATTTTTATTTTGAGAGATCAGGGAAAACTGTCACTGGACGATGAAATAACCAAATACTTAAAAAAAGATACAATAAGTAACCTTCATGTCTACAAAGGCCGAGAGTATTCTGATCAACTCACAATCTCGAATTTATTATCTCAAACAAGTGGATTGCGGGATGCCATTGAGGAAGGCAGTAATGAGTCGAAAAAACGTGCTATTTATGAGGATGTGCTAACTAATTTTAATGAATCCATCATAGAGACAAAGAAAATCCAGCCACACTTTGCACCGGGAATGGGAAAAAGAGCTCATTACACAAATATAAACTTTGAAATCCTCGGTAAAATAATTGAAATCGTCACTCGTTCACCGTTGGAAGATGTATATAGACAATTTATCTTCGACCCTCTTGGTCTTAAAAATACTTATCTCCCTCAAAATGAGGATGATTTTGTTCCGCATGTTTATTATAAGGACACTGCACTCTACCGTCCAAAATTACTTAAAAGCAGTTGCGCGAGTGGCGGTTGTGTTTCTACGGCTCGTGAATTAATGGTATTTCTCAAGGCTTTCTTTAGAGGAAAGTTATTTAATAATACTATTTTTCATGAACTAAAAGTAAATAACAGGTTGCAGGCTTCTATGCTTCCAATTCATTACGGTGCTGGATATATGAGAATTCCACTGAATGGTCTTGCTACACTTTTTATGGGAAAAGGTGAGTTAATTGGTCATTCTGGTTCAACAGGTTCCTTAGCATTTTACTATCCCGAAAAGGATTTGTTTTTTATTGGAGATGTCAATCAAATGGAAAACCCCGCAACTCCTGTACGGATGGTGATGCGACTTGCCATGTCTATGAAATCATAAAAATTAAAGTACTTTCGAATAACGGGGGCTAATCAAGCGAACAAACCGGAAAGAGCCTGATTTCTGAAATGTATTAAATTAGTTCTCTACTAAAATTTATCCATCCTACCTCTTTATTTTACTCTTGTATTTTATTAAAATCCGTTTGGAATGAAAGCAACCTCTAAACATTTAAGATAAAGTCTTTCGAATTTGTAACTTAAAAATAAAACACATTAAGCATACCATGGAATAAACTTGCTGGGATTACACTATTTGATTTGTCTCGAAGCCAATTAATAATTAAGGAAAGAAGAAACAATTGTCCACAATATAATATTGTGTTAAGAAATATATCGTCCGAATACTTATATAAAACAGCCACTGGAATGTGCCAAGTTGACCAAATGAGAGCAGTAACAATGTAAGCTTTAAGTCTGCTTACAGGAATCAATTCGTTCCATAAAAAACCACGCCATGTGACTTCTTCTAATAATGCTGATAATGTTGAGATAGTTAAACCTATCAGCAGCATTTTAAAAAACGGTTCCATAGTCCAGTTAAAGTTAAATGACATAAATATAGGGATAATTACTGCTATGATATACCACTTGAATTGTCCGATTGATAAACCGAGTGTTGGAATTATTTTTTTCCTGTAAATTACTTTTTGTATTATAACAACAGTAAGTAAAGGTATCGCCATGGCATACCCTAAGAATTTATTCGGATTAATTGTAAAAGAAATTATAAAATGAAAAATCAAAGTTAAACTAAATGTTATTCCAATAAATAGAGTTACTTTTCTAATATCGACTTTCATTAAGCACCACCTTTCTTATACATTTACAACATCTTATTTCACATTAAACCGCTTCGTTAGTGCAATAAGCTGAACTCTTATTATATTAACATGCGATAAAGCAAACGGTCTCCACCTTATTGGTAATTTTGTATACGGCAATTTGCATAAGCTGAAAATGCTATTAAACCAACAAAAAATGACCATCAAATTAACACCCCAAAAGTCAGATTTCACTCTAACTATTGGGGTGCAGTACAAAATTGATGGTCATTTTACATTACATTTTTAATGTTTGTGATAGGTAATGGTACATACTAGAGTAATTAGACTTTTTTATCATTCATTATTTTAATATATAACGCCATTAACAATTAGTGAGTCTAGTCGTAATCACTCCTGCTCCACTAATACGCAATATGTTTATAATGCACTTCAGCAAGATCCATCAATTGTATGGCAAGTGCTTCTACTTTTGCGCCGGGGCAATTATATTTTCGCAGTTTCTTCTTGATTTGCCTACGCATTTCGCGTTTGACGTCATCCTTTACAGTCCAATCGATAACAGCGTGCTCTCTGATTATTCCTGTAACGATATGCGTCAGGTCTTTTACGTCTTCTTGTTCGAATTCTTCTAGTTCCTTTTCAAGCATCTGGTAAAAAGGATATTCCTTTGGTTCGAAGCCGTGCTCAACACTTTCTTCTGCATTATTGCGCATGACATTCATGACATCACGGTATTCTTCCAGCAATTCCTCAATGGTTAGTTGTCGTGTCTTCCGCTGCTCAATCAACTCCTCTAGCCGTTCTTTCAGAGACGTATAGAGCACAGGATTTTCGTCCAGCTTAACACGGATTTCATGCTTAATCGCATGCTCCATCTCAGCTGCTTTTGATTCAGGTGACTTTATTTCATCCAACTTCTGATCAAATCGATTCGATAAAATATCAATTGGTTCAACCAATACATGAGGAGTTGTTGCATATACATGCTCCTCGACTAGTTCCCTTACTTTCGCACCACAGTCAGAGATGTCCATTCCAGTTTCGACATGATACCTTGATTTAGCCAATTTACGAATCTTCCCTAGCCATTTCAAATCGTCTACATATGGCTTTGCTTTTGGATTTGGCAATACCATATCCATGCTTTCGGAAAACTTCTGAAAAGCTGTATCGAATTCATTGCGGATGTCCTCTGGTGCCAGCACCATCAAACATGCTTCAAGATCATCTTTATTTTTATAGTCAAAATACCGCATTGCCTTACGGTGTCGTGTTTGCAAGCGCGGGATTTCCACATCAACTTCCCGTAATGCACCTTTAATATCTTCCTCATGGAATACACCTAATGCTTCCTCTAAAAACCGCGATACCCCATAATAGTCAACAATTAATCCATATGTCTTTTTGTCATATGTCCGGTTTGTTCTGGCAATTGCCTGGAGCAGATTATGCTCTTTCAACGGTTTATCCAAATACATAACCTGTTCAATTGGTGCGTCAAAACCAGTTAACAGCTTGTCACATACGATCAAAAAGCTTAACGAGTCTTCACTCATCGGCTTTTTGAAGCGTTGAATAACCTGCTTTTCCTCTTGTTTGGCTAAATGATGCTCCTTCATCTCTTCCTCATCATTATGTCCACTAGAGATAATCACCTTGGATTCATAATCGCTGAGTTCATCCAGCATTTGTTTATAAACAACAGCCGCTTGCCTCGATATAGCAACAATTTGAGCCTTAAAACCATTTGGCTCAATGTGAGTTTCATAGTGCTCAATCATATCCAATACAACTGAACGTATTCGCTTTGGTGATGCAGTAATCGTTTCTTCCGTTGCATACTTCTTTCTAATCCGCTCCCGATCTTCCTCCGAATACTCACGGAAGTAACGGTCAAATAACTGATCAATCGATTCACCATGAACGTGTAAATCAACCATCCGGGCTTCATAAAAAATCGGTACCGTTGCCCCATCTTCCACAGACTGTTCAATCGAATATTTATCAATATAAGTTCCAAACGTTCGAAATGTACTCTTATCCGATTTATCGATTGGCGTACCGGTAAATCCAATATAAGTAGCATTTGGCATGGCCAACCGCATATTCATAGCAAGTTCACTGTATTGGGAACGGTGGCTTTCATCGACCATAACAATGACATTTTCAGACTTAGTGAGCTGCGGATATTCTTTCTCACCCTCAGCCTCCTGGAACTTCTGTACAAGTGTCATAACTGTTGATCCTGGTCCTTTTTGAAGCAAGGTTTTTAGTTCTGAAACAGATTCAGCCTGTTGCGGATTCGGAAAACCACACAGGCGGAATGTATTCGTAATTTGACGATCCAAATCCTGACGATCGGTGACAATCACAATCGTAGGGTTTTTCATTTTAGCAATACGTCTTAACTTTGTTGCCAAAAAAACCATCGCCAGACTTTTACCTGAACCTTGTGTCGCCCATACCACTCCACCACGATGCTGGGGATTATCAGCATTTAAAATTCGATCAATTGCTTTATTCACTGCACGATACTGCTGGTAACGTGTCATCTTCTTAATAACTTTACCTTCATCCGGTTCATAAACAATAAAATTTTGAATGATATCAAATAATCGTTCCTTCACCAACATTCCCGCAAGTAAAATATCCTGAGATGATGGATTTGCACCGATTTCTGCAATAGTTCTTGGATAAGGATCCTTCCATTCACTGTAATGCTGCAATCTAGCATCAATTGTTCCGGCTCTAGCGCGATCATTACTGGTCGAAATCATAAACTGATTATACTTAAATAGCTGTTCATTCTCACGTTGATAACGAAGAAGTTGTTTCACACCTTGCGAAACCTGCTCATCAGGTGGCAATGTCGGACTCTTACATTCAATCACTACCAGTGGCAACCCATTCACAAAAATCATCACATCCGGGCGAATCGTTCCTACAGCATTTGTAATCGAAAATTGATCCACCACAAGAAACTCGTTGTTCTGGATATTTTCGAAATCAATCAGTTTAACGGTTTGGCTCTTCCGCCCTTTACCAAGATCCTGCTGCACGGAAATCATGTTGATTAAAAGCTCATGAAAGGCCTGGTTCGCCTCCATCACACTGGTTGCTTCCATATGCGTCAGCGAACGAATAACCTTGTTTAGGTTATTTTCGGACAGCCAAGGATTCAGACGCAATAACGTATCAGTCAATCGCTTCCGCAATACAATTTCCGCCTGCGTATCCCGTTCCTGGTCTAAAGCGGCTCCGTGGACATACGTATACCCAAGACTTTTCAGATGATCAATCACTCTATCCTCGACTAATCCTTTCTCATTCCAGTCTTGCGTAATACTCATGTTTCCACCACCTCTTCATCATCGATTGGGACACGGACTTTTCCGGTTAGGAGTTGTTGCATTAGGCCTTTTTTAACATGTTTTAAACCCGATAGCTTTTTAGATTCACCATTTATCTTTTTCTCATATGTCTGCAGTATATTGGTGATTTTTATTTGTTCATCAATTGTAGGAACACCCAGTTGAATTTCTTTTAATGTTTCTAATCGTATACCTTTAACCGTAGTACCAGTTCCTAATCTCTCTATATTTTCAGACTGATTTAAATAGACCCATAATAGGAAATCCGGTATAATAACATTTTCATTTGGAAAGAGCGCTTTTAAATCCTGGTTAATTGCCACATCAACAGTATTTTTAAAAGCTTTACCAATGGCCATACGTGTGGCAACAACTACATTATTTGCAGGGATTAAATTTGCCGAACTATTTTTTACACCTTCTTTTGTAATAGACTCAATTGCAGAATCTATATATTTACCTTTTAAGTCTTTTACAGTTACCCAAGGAATATTACCTCTATAAAATTCTTGAATTTTTCTCGAAGGAGTTCCGCCTCCAACAATTTTCCTAACTACATCCTCTAGTGATTTAACTTCCCATTCTTCAGGTAATTCTCCTATTGGGGTTTTCTTAAATTTCTTATGTGCAACTCCTTTTGTAAGTAGTTGTTGCATCAATCCTTTTTTAACTTTTTCCGTTTGCTTGATGATTTGCTCGGTTTTCTCAATCGATTGATCGGCTGAAGAAAGGATTGCTGCTATTTTTTGTTGTTCCCTTAACGAAGGAAATGGCCATTTAATAGTTAAGAATTCTTGTATAGGAACCGTCAACCTCACGTGCATTCCGTGTAATTCCCCAGTATTCACAACTGCACATCCACCATTAGCAAATCGATTATATTCATTTATCATTTTTCTACTTCGTAAAAGGTAAGATAAGTAGTCCGTATCAATAGTTTTATCATTCACAAAGACACCATATATTGAACTAACAACCCCCATTTCAATTTTGTCTTGTATTCCAATAGCACCAAAGTTAAGATAATTAGGATTCATAACAAAGCTACCCATTGGTGCCAACTTATAATTCTTTGTGTCTTCACTAGCGATCCTTCTTTTATATTTTTGCGATTGAAGAATAACTCCATTACCCTGAGTAACGGATAGTGGTTCATACGGATGCGATTCTTTATTTTTACTAGTTACTTCTGTTAGAAAATCACTAAAACACCTTACCTGCCAGCCGTGAGGAGCATTAAACATGATAACCCAACTCACTTAAATAAGAGTTTAATTCATTGATTTCATCATTTCTTTCCTTCTCTAATTCATTTAGATCATTTATTGCCGATTGAATGTTTATAAATTCTTCCTCAGTAGTGGTATCAACATATCTGGCAATATTTAAATTAGACAGATTTTCCTTAATTTCTTTCAAAGGTACTATTCTAGAATATTTATCAATCTCAGTGTATTCAGAAACTGTATTAACTATTTTTATAATCCCTTCTTCTGAAAGCTTGTTTTGATTAGGTCCTTTTTCAAAACTTAGCGAAGCATCCACAAAGAATACTGAATTATTTATTTTATCTGATTTATCTTTATTAAATATTAATATACATGCTGGAATACCTGTGCCATAGAACAAATTTGGTGGCAACCCAATCACCGCTTCTAGCAGGTTATTATCTAAGATTCCTTGACGGATTTCACCTTCTGCTCCACCACGGAAAAGAACCCCATGCGGCATTACTACTCCTGCTTTCCCTTTATCATTCAAAGTAGAAATCATGTGCTGGATAAATGCATAATCGCCCGCGTTTTTTGGAGGAATACCGAAACGAAAACGACCATATTCATCACTATCCGCTTCTTCACGCCCCCAATTCTTCAAAGAAAACGGCGGATTGGCAATTACACGATCATAAAGAGACAACTCCCCATCTTCAGCAATAAGCTTTGGCTCACGTATTGTGTCCCCACGCTCAATTTGGTGATCACTTAAGCCATGCAGCAACAAATTCATTTTACAAATAGACCACGTGCTTAGGTTTCGTTCCTGTCCATGTAACGATAGATTACGTGGATCGCCACCTTCACTCTTTATGTAATCCACTGATTGAATCAACATACCACCAGAACCAGCAGTCGGATCACAAACACGCATACCTTCTTCGGGTTTGATCAAATTAACAATCAACTCAACGACCTTGCTAGGCGTATAAAATTCGCCACCCTTTTTACCAGCATCATCGGCAAATTGTTTTATTAAATATTCATATGCACGTCCAAGCATGTCGGGCTCAGATAAGTTACCTGTTGAAAGATCTATTGAAGAAAAATGTTGAACAAGCTGAAGCAGTAATTTATCAGGAAGTTTTTCTTTATCGTTGAAGTCAATACTTGCTAGCACACCTTCAAGTGAAGTGTTCTCTTCCTCTAGTGCCTCAAACGCCTTGTTAATCGTATTACCAATATCTTGTGTCTGGCTCTGAATATGTTTCCAACGAGCACGATCAGGCACAAAGAATTGGTGCTCATCACGATCATACCATGCGTAATCGTCACCCTCTTCTTGCTCAATTGTCTCTGCAGTTTCAACAAAATCGTCACTCAAACGTTTCAAAAATAACAAACCAAATATGTAATTTTTATAATCAGAGGAGTCAATGCTCCCTCGTAATATATTAGCTGATTCCCATAAATGGGATTCCAGTTGTGGTAAAGTTAATTTACTCATTTTAGTTTTCCTCCATATGTATAGTCCTATGTTACTAATTATAACAGAGATGGAGGTGGGAGAGTAAATGTTTGCAGGTCAATGATGTAGGATGTACGTGTTTTTGTGTATGTTATATGAAAAGACATACTTAAAGTAGTATGTCTTATACGTCTATTAATCAATCACACCTGAAAAAGGAAGATTGTTCTGTCAAACCTTTGCTACACAAAACAAAGCCCTCTATAACGGAAAGTTTCACATTCTTTTGTAATTTCTTCTTAGTTCTAATATTATGATTGCTATTAAAGAACAAAATATCAGTATGTTTACAGCATAAGAAAAAGTGGGTCTAACAATATATTAGCCCGAGATTCACAGATTCATTTTTAGATCTTCAATACGTTTGAATCTCCGAACCAACTTTTTGCTTTTTCAATTAAAGGCTGAGAAGGATTGTGATAGTAAACTATTAGATTTTCCTTTGCTCTTGTACAGCATACGTAAAATAATTTCCGTGTGCGATTCAAGATGGTCGGATATGAAGCTTTCTTCGTAGATGATAAGCTTTCAAATATATTATCATTCAGTAAGTATTCAAAATTATAATTTGACCATCTCCCGTTATCTAAAACAACTAAAACATTATTAAATTCAGCACCTTTAATCTTATGTTGTGTTGTAAAGGGTGTGTACCCCTCAAGGTAATTAAATAAATTCTGAAACTCTCTAAACTTGACTTGTTTTACCCGATCATAAACATATGTCTGCCTTTCTATAAAAGAAGAAAATTTGTCATCTTTTTTACAGATTCCACTTTCATCAGCAAATTCAATTACCTCTCCTATATTGCTATTAGACATATTTTGTAAGTGCACGATTATAT
Organism: Virgibacillus salinus; assembly: GCF_900102415.1. Lineage (NCBI taxonomy): Bacteria > Bacillati > Bacillota > Bacilli > Caryophanales > Bacillaceae > Virgibacillus > Virgibacillus salinus. The sequence goes on along the minus strand of NZ_FNKD01000003.1, from coordinate 176,929 downwards.
CCTTTATCTCAATTTTATCGGCAATCGATGTTATTTTAAATTCAGTTTTTCTTAAAAATTCGTTATATTTACCTTTTTCATAAAGGCTAATATTGTCCTGAATTTTAAAAAGGTGTTTTATAAGATTATCTCTCTTAGAACCAGCATTTAGTTGATCATCATATTCTTCTTTTTTGTCATCTAATAGTAAATCTTTATCCAAGTATATTTTTTTGAAATCATCAAATGAATATTCTAGAGCTCTCTCATAAAGATCCGGGTTTTCATCGATAAAGTTCTTCATAGTAGCAGTAGGTAAAATAGGTCTTTGCTGAGCTTCTTCAGTTTTTCCTTCCAGTAATGTATCAATGACCCTACCGAATGAATATCCTGAGAAGTCAGTTTCAATGTTGTTTTTCTTGATATAATCAGTTATTCTTTTTTTGTAACTTAAAATCTTATCTCCATCATAAATAGTCATTAACTCTTCAAAACCCGCCTTCGGGGCAATAAGGTTATGTGTTAAGTTTAATTCTTTGGTTTCTTTTGAGTCAGTGAAATCCCAATCCAAAGATTGTTTAAAACTATCTAAACTTTTTTCTACGGTCGTGTAGTAAAAACTTATTTTACCCTCTTTTACCTTCCCACCTTGCATGTTAGGAGCGTTAATATCACCTGAAGGTTCCTGAACTATACCGTCTGTTCTTAGCCTATTGGCTAGTTTGATAACTAACCTAGGATTTCTACGATTTTGTTTCTTTTTCACCTCCTGAATCTCTCTCCCTGAGATATAATCATTGAGATCTTCGACACCACTATCATAAATAGATTGCATCGCGTCTCCAAAAAAACCCACATTATTCTCTCTGTTACTATTCTTAAAGTGGTCTAAAAAAATTTCAATTACAAATTTATTAGTATCCTGGTATTCGTCAATAAAAATAAATTTAAATTTATCTTTTACTATGTCACAAAGTTTTGAGTACTCTCTGAACATTAAATTTGCTACTATCAAAAGTTCGTCATGTGAAATTATCCCTTCTTTAATTAATGTATATTCCTTATATTGAATTACTTTGTCATTGAAGTAATCAAAATTAACATCCTCTCCAGAAATTTTTAAGTTTTTATAAGCTTCGTTATTAATTAAATCTACCAATACCTTTTTAATTTCTATTTGATAAGATTTTATGTTATCCCACAGAAATTCATGAATAGTGCTTACATTCAAATTTCTACTCTTCACACGACCTTCAATTTCTTCTACCGCTGCATTGGTGTAAGTTATACAAGCAATTCTATCAGTAGGATTTTCAGCTAACACCTGGTTTATTACTTGTACAAGAGAGTATGTTTTACCGCTTCCGGCCCCACCACCGAGTAGAAAATTATCTCCACTATCCATATAGTTAAATACTTGTTGAACTTCTGGTTCAAGTTTTAATCTGTCTTTAACCACTGTAAGCCCTCCTTAATATATGCAGGAATGACCCAATTGGAGAACTCCTGTTTTATTATCCTCTTTTCTTTTGTCAAAATATTATATATTTCAAATTCCTTAGTCACGCTATTTAGTAGAGTTTCCATAGCAAATGAGGGTTTCCTATTAACCCCTTCTGCCATTTCATAGGGGGTAATCTCTCCTTTCACAAACTGTTTCATTTTACTTTGGGTAAGGCTCGGAAAGGATTCACTTCCTATAAACTCTTCTTGCTCGTTAAATGTATAATTTTTAATAAACTCCTTATTGAGGTGGAAGAAGCTATCTTCAAAACTCCGTGCATGATACTCCTCTTCATGTCCATTTTCTTCCATCGATTGATACACGAAAAGAATGTGTCCATCTGCATCCATCTCCCATTTTTTTGATTGAGGGTCTTTCCTTAGGATTCTTTCGTTTAATGATAGCGCTTTAAGGCTAGATAAGGTTATATCACTACCGTAGAAAAATCTTAAAGAAGAGTTACTGGTTTGGCTCCCTTCAGATACGGGACAAGCTTCTTTTTTCATTTTATGGCTGCCATTAGCTTTTATTTTAATTTCATCTGCCTCATTTTTTTCAGGGAATTCTTTCACAGAATCTATATCTGTAACAATAAGTGATTTTACACCAATAAAGTCTATAAACTTTTCAAAAACTTGAGAGTACGCGCCAACTTCAATTATTGATATGTTTTGGGATAGTAAAGGAAGTGAATTGCTTCCTTCCATATTTACCTCGCGAAGTTCATTCTCATTATCCATTTTTTTCATCATTGCAGGGAGAAGTATTCTTTCTGTATCCCCTTCAATGAAAATAGCTTTATCTGCAAAGAAAAGATCCGATCTATGCAGCGTTAGATACTGTTTCAAAAACTTGTAATACGAAGTATTCTCCCTATACTCATCCTTTAAATCTTTTAAGTTCTTGGACAGAATACTACCATCCCTTTTTTTAAAGTATTTAATGTCTTCAAAGTCACTTTCAGAGACTATGTGCGAAGAGTGAGTTGTAATAATAGTTTGTAATTTCCGATTTGATCCATATTTAACCGAAATACCCTTTTCTAATAATGATTTTATATTTTTAATAAAAATACGCTGCATTTGTGGGTGTGTGTGAACTTCTGGCTCTTCAATAAAAAGGAGATTTATATCAGATGGATTTAAGTATTTATCCATTTGAAACTCATGGAGAATAATTTTTATCTCAAAAATCATGCTGATTAAGTTCATATAACCTAATCCGTTAAAATTTTCAGGTAATTGGTGTCCTTCATTTTCTGAACCATACACTACTGTCGTGTTGTCTTCTAGTAATTCTTTATGCTGGAGTGATGATGTAATTTTTATTAAAGATTCTTCTTGTTTAGTTCCTCCAAACTTCTTTACATCGTCGATAATTTCTTTAAACATCTCTCCATATATATCCTCAAGTTTGTCGTCAGTTTCAGTTAGAGCATCCTTAAATTTCTCAATCACATCTTTGTTTATATTCTTATCTTCCATTTTTTTATAAATCATTGCTGACTGTGCAGAAAGATTTCTTTCTCTATCCTTATTCGAAACGTTTCGTTTAGCATTAATCCATTTGAAGTTTATTATTCTTTCAATTTGGATTTTTTCCTTAATTAAGTCCGTAAAGATTTCATCATTTTCTTTTTGTTGGTTTGTGTCAAAAAGTATGCTTTTCTTCGAAGTTATAAAATACTCCGAAAGGTTATGTTTAACAAAGGAAAACAAATCCTGTGGTTTACTTGATCTCCCATCACTTTCTATCTTTTTGGCTTCATAATCATTCTTCAAAGCAATAAATTTTTCTTTTGGAAGGTAATATTCAAATCCGAGCACAACTACTCTATTATTAGGGTCTAAATCCATGATGATTTTATCACCTATATTAGATAAATCATCATGTTCCTCGTACTCAATAAATATCTTTAATGAAATCCCTAAAAACGGAAAGGGTTCTCTAACCTCCTCTGAGTAGGATTCTAATAATGAATTTAGTTCATTCTTAAAATCAGTATTAAAGTCATCAAAGGAAAAACTATTACCACCCAAAAATTTATCCAAAATTAGCAATAATGAAGTTTTACCACAATTGTTTTTCCCTAAAATTAAACTTAAATCCTCTTCTAAATTTACTGTACTATTTTTTAGAAGACGAAAATTTTTTATACATAATTTTGATATTCTCATATTCTACACCTCTTAGCCTAAATAAAATACTATCTACCCACTTATAATAACGATGTTCGCGGAAGGAAAATTCATGAAAAATATTTTTCATCATACTCCCCACTATGTAATTTATTGAAGAAAACTTTTATACTATGGATTACCATCCAGTTTTTATCTATTATTCAGTCACAGTTTATCACAACCTAATTTTGAATTTTGAAAAATTTGAAAACCAACTTGGGTGTCGATAGGAAACTTCTTTCTCCCAAAGCAATGTTTTAATATCATCGTTCATGAATCAAATACGTACTCTCAATAAAATACACTCTGGCCTCATTGCTTAAGAATGTAATTCAACTTCCCTATCCTCAAATCATAATTTCTCTCCCCTCTCTTCATCACTCTAACCTCCCTTGAATTAGCACCTTCATTCATCTCCACATCCCCAACACAAAGCATCCCCTTAACTTCAACATCTCCACCCAACAAATACTCACCCTTCCCATCCTTCACAAAATGCACATAATCCAGCAACTCTTCCAATCCAGTAGTCGCATACTCCACTCTTGATGTATTTTTCACTTCACCGATGACAAGTTTAACCAACTCAACACTGTACTTTTCATAGACCTCCAACAAAAAATCAGGTCTTCCCCTCCAAATAGAATTAGATGGTTTTCGACCAAAGAATTCCTGTGCTAATTTGTTAGACTCAGTAAATGATTGATATTTTTGCTGTATGTATGGATTATCACTCTCTGCAATTTCACTAGCTCCTACTCCAAACTGAACTACATCCGACCCTGTTGAATCATGATAAAGTCGATATACATAAGAATCTTTTTCCCAAGAAGCTACCATGTTTTGCGAACCGTCCATTAAATGAAGCTGGCTTTCGTCGGTGTTTTGCTTAATTAGTTGGACGATCCAGTACAACTCAAATAACACGTCTACATTGTCTGGTGCGATAAATGTTTCTCGTAGAAGTATTTTGATGTCCTCTTCACTATAATTACCGCTCATTAACTTACGATAAGATAACAGTAATTTTGCCGCCTGACGGTATAGTTTATTGCGGTGGTTTAGCGTCTTCTGTATAACACGGTCAGAGACATGAACTTGGTCAACACGCTGCAAATAAATATTCTTATTATAGGCATGTGCGACGTTACCTTTTAATTGCTGCCATTCTGAAAACCATGCTGCATTTTCGAATCCCTTTATATAAGAATCTTTATAAAGCGTTGAGTATAGGAGTCCGAGCAATTCTTTGAGCACTAGGTTTCCCGGTATGTTATAGGAACGAATACTTTCATTTGTTGAGAATATCGTTCTATCTTTATGATTACGAGCCATGCGTTCCTTTGTAGTTTGAGCCCAGTCAATTTCACCTCTGACCTCACCGATATGTGTTTCATTTTGCATGACTGTCGTTGTCTTGAACCGTTTTAATAGAATTGGCAGATCCCTGACAAAATCTATCGTTTCATCCTTCAATAAAAAGCGAATCGTCAGTAGCTGGTTCAGGTTGGTTATATTCACATTCATTTTTGATAGAAATGAATTAATCCTTACCGTACCAGTCTTTAAATAGCCATGAAGAAATCCTGAAATTTCTTCAAGCAGCTCTTCTTCCTTTACACTCATTCAAACGCACCCACATCAAAGAAGTCATTTACAAAATCATCAAGGTGATTCTTTTCGATGATAGCATCTGTTTCATCAACCAATAGTGTAATGAAGTCTTGAATACGATTGACTGGAAGCCCTTCAAACTGTGGCAACACATACAAAATAATTGCTGACGTGAAATCTTCATTATCCTGTGTATGCTTTGCGATATCTTCTACAATTGCAGGCCCTATTTTGCGGTAGTTATTAATTAGCTTCCATATAGCTGTCAGCGTTTCTACGTTTGGGTATGTATTCATGCCCCATATATCCAAATATTGCTGAACTAAACCACTATTAATCTCTTTTGGAATACCTACTGGGATGAATGCAAAACGACGCATGAAGGCATAGCTCATTTCATACAGAGAGGCTTTATCGATCGTGTTCATCGTAGCAATGATCCGCCAATCATTTGGAACAACATATGTATGTTCATCCGCTTCAACAGAAGCCATTTCCCCTTGTGGTTTCATCCGAATAGATTCTCCACTTTTTGATTCAAATGGCAAGGTAACTTCATCACCTGTTAGAACAGAAAATAACGAACCAAATGCCTTATCAATATCTGCCCGATTGATTTCATCGATAATAAGCCATTTATTTTCCGGCTTACTTGTCTCCTTGTTCTTAACACATTCCAGGAAGATTCCTTCATCAAAATATAAATTGCCTTCCCGATCAGGACGATAGCCACCGATTGTTTCATAGGTAGACCAGTTAGATGCTGCAGTTACCATTGTTGACTGAACCTTATACATTTCGCATATCTTACTTGCTAGTTTTGATTTCCCCGTACCAGGAGGACCCGTTAAAATAATGTGCTTTCCGTTTTGGAGAGCAGTCATAACCTGACTCATCAGCACATTAATATTTTCAAATACTAAACCGTTTTCAAAATGTTCTACGTTGAAGTTGGTAGAAGGAATGTTGTTGCCAACTCTAGAAATAGGATTTATGGGATCTTTATCTTCATCCTCTTTATCGTCTTTCCACTTATCCTTGGCTGGAGAACGATAAAAATCAATTTTACTATCGGGATACTTATTTTCTAACTTTTCACGTATTAGCCATAATTTATCATCTATATCACTTGTACCTTCATTAATTAGATCAGAGTATGCCTTTGTGATTTTGGTTTTATGCCCCCAACTCGCAATACGTTCAAAGTTATCTGGCAGAAGTAAATGAAGTACCACATGATGCATTTGCACTTTTTTACCTACTTGTTTTTGTATTTTTTCTACCGCTTTTTTAAGGTCAGTTGGATTAGTTAAGGTGTTCTCTAGATTATTCATAGTTTTAAAATGTTCTACTAATAAAAATAAAAAGGAGATTTCATGGTATTTTTGCATAGCAAAATACATCCCTGGATGTCCAATACCCTCTTTCAAACTTTTAAATATTGGTAAAGAAGTATTAATAGTCATATTCTTCCATGAAGCGATTGTCTTTAGTTTTTCAATTTTTGTTTTATAACTAATTGAACTTTTAACCGGAAATAATTGATATATAAAAAGTAATTCTATAACAAACTTATATACACCCTCAGACTCATCTACAAGTTGTTGTTTTAATTTACTTTCAAAGTTTTCACCGGATTCATCTGGTCGCTCTATGAATATCTTTCTGAACCTACTCATATTGGCATCTGTCCAAATAGATTCGCCATCCCAAATTAATGATTTTTCTTTTAATAAACACTCATTTTTCCATTTATCAGCAGCATCATAAATAGCTTTTCTATCATTCTTTTCCTGTTCATAATATATCGCCAAGATTATTCACCCGCTCCATATATGTATTTCATCCTATTACTACTATAACAGACAAAATATTCCAAAACTATACATTATTTTGCATTATTAATTGACGTACTTAAACAAAGCTACACAAACCAAAGCTTTATTAGACTTTCACCACCAAGTAATAGCCCATGAAGGACACACTAAAAACCCCCTTTGAATTAACACATTCAAAGAGGGTGATAGTTTTAGCAGAAATCTTTTACAAGAAAATGTTAAAATTCATTGTTGTTTCAGCAGGTTTTGTTTCTACCATAATTTCACCATTCCGTATCGAATATAGAACTGGAGCTTGCGTGCGAATAGCTTCGTACTCAGAATCGGAATCAATGACAATTAAATTCGCCTTGTTCCCTTCTTTTACACCGTAGTCCTTTTCAATAGATAAAGCTTTTGCCCCGTTGGTTGTTATCAAATCGAGCGCAGTTACGATATGATCATAGTCGGTCATATGGCAGGCATGCAAGCCAACGTCGACGACTGGCATTAAATTTCCATTACCAAGCGGGTACCAGGGATCCATGATGGAGTCCAAGCCAAAGCAAACATTGATTCCAGAATCTGAAAGCTCTTTCACTCGTGTTAGCCCCCGGCGTATTGGGTGATTGTCGAATCTTCCTTGTAAATGTAAATTTGCTTTCGGAAGGGCAACAAAATTAATGTTTGCTTTTTTCAGCGTTTGAAACAGTTTGTAAGTATATGCGTATATGAAGCCATTGCTGTCGTATGACTTGCGGTCACCCGGTGTCCTATGCCCATTTTTAGTGACTCACCTGCAAGTACTTCCAAATATCTTGATTGGTCATCGTCAATTTCATCGCAATGGATATCGACTAATTTATCGTATTTTTCAGCGAGTTCAAGCGCCTTTATCACCGAACGAACGCCATCTTCACGTGTTAATTCGTAATGAGGAATTCCGCCAACGACATCGGCTCCCATTTTCAACGCTTTAACCAATAGTTCTTCTCCATTGGATTTCGTGTAAAGGCCCTCTTGTGGTAGTGCCACGATTTGCAAGTCCATCCAAGGCTTGATTTCATCTTTCACTTCCAGTAATGCTTCCAACCCTTTTAAAGTTGGATCACTTACATCTACATGGGTTCGCACATGCTGAATGCCATGTTTCAGCTGCATTTTTATCGCCTGGAAAGCACGTTTTTTAATATTCTCTTTTGTTTCGTTTACGACTTGTTTTCTCTCAGACCAAATCTCAATTCCTTCAAATACAGATCCCGATTGATTCCATCTGGGTGTCCCAGCTGTTAGTGCATAGTCCAGATGAATATGTGGTTCAACATAAGGGGGCAATACAATTTTTCCGTTTAGATCAATGATATGTGCATCATCCGTAGTATAATTCTTCTTATCCGGCGTTAACGTTTTTATTTGATCTGATTGAATTTCAATATTCCAATTGCCTTCCTGGCCATAGAGTTTTGCATTTTTTAAAAGCATTCTTAAACCGCTCCTTCATCTTATCTATTCTTTGGTAGACTCACTTTTCCTTTTTGAAAAGAGAATGGACACTTCTATCAAGTCGTTGCTTTACTACTTTATCAGATAGAAGACAAAGTCCTAGCTCCCATTTTGTTCAACTGTTTGAGGTCTCAACCTCCAACATGGTAAATGGTTACTGTTTAGGGCTTCAGGTGGGGGAATCCATATGTCAGTCGTTGTAAAAGATGAAAGACTGACTCTCTTCGCTATTGTCCAATAAGAAACGAGCGCTTCCTTATCATGAAAAGCGCCCTATGACTGAATAAACTTCTCTTCTTTTAAACGGTAGATGGATTACAAAACTCAGTAAGAATCTGTTTCTTTATTTCATCTTTCTGAAATTGCTGTGGATAGGTAGATATCATCAATATGGTGCCTTGAAGCGAGGATGAAAAATATAACGACCGTTTCCTCGGCTCCTCACTTCCATCTTTTCGAATATCTCACATTGTAATTCGAATTGTCTGGCGTTTTCTTCTATAAGCAAGTTACTGTATTTGTTCAGCTCTTTATCTGCTTCCGGCTGTGTTTTCAAATGAAGGTAAAAACGAAATACTTTCGACTTTCGATAGACGTTATCAACCGATTGCGTAAGATCTTGCAAAACGTAGATCAAGTTTATAGATGAATTAAAATATTGATAAGTTTCCCGAACGGGTCTCTAACATAAAAACGTCGCACCCCCCACGGCTCTTTGGCTGGACCATACTCAATTGGAATTCCTGCTGCTTTTATCCGAGCTAGTGCACTATCAAGATCATCAACTTCAATTGATAAATCAGGTACCGGGGTTCCGGAACCACCTTCTGAAAGGAAACTAATTTGAGTGTCCATTTTTTCATGAGAGCCGTAAGTCGAAATAAATTCCAGATTCATTAATTGATCAAGTCCAAGTACTTCCTCGTAGAAGTACCGTGCTTTGGTAAGATCCTGTGTTTCCACATTGGCTACAATCCGTTTAACCTTCATTCTTAGCACCTCCCAGTTGCCATTACTTTCTGCAATCTCTACAAGTAATCCTTATTAAACACTTTAATTTCCCTTGAAATTCTTATTCAATAAAGGCCCATTTACGTAAGACAGGTGCTGATTCTTAATTCAATCTTGCGACACTTGATTAAACACTTCACCGATTTTAAAACTTACCACTAAAGTCGATTAGAAACTAGGTTTATCGTCATAAAACTATTTCTGCTCAATTATCTGAATGAGGTTCCCGCATGTATCTTCGAAGACAGCTATTGTTACTTTCCCCATTTCAGACGGTTCCATCGTAAACTTCACGCCCTGTTTAATTAATCGTTGGTACTCTTCATGAACATCTGCAACGCCAAACATTGTTACTGGGATGCCATCAGCAAATAGCTTCTTTTGATATTCTTTGGCAGCAGGATGGTCATTCGGTTCGAGCAAAATCTCGGTGCCGTCTTGATCATCTGGTGAAACAAGTGTTATCCACCTATATGCTCCCGCGGGCTCATCATGCTTTTTTACAAAGCCCAGCGTTTTTGTATAAAACTCTAATGCCCTGTCTTGATCTTCAACGAATACACTGGTAACAATGATTTTCATAATTTTTTCCTCCTTTGATAATTGAGATGTATAGTTCTCTGCTAACAATACCGCTAAAGAACTATACATTCATCATTACTTATAAATCTACTCTACCCATCCTTTCAGCAAATTTTTAAGTGGTTCGTTGTTAAACATAAGTACTCGATATTTTCCCTTTCGTTTTGATTTTACGAGCCCAGCATCATCCAATACAGAAAGATGTTTAGCTATTGCCTGTCTCGAAATGGAAAGATCGTGCTTCATTATGAGGCGTGCTGTAAGTTCATATAACGTCAGCTCGTTGCGTTCGGATAGTTCGTCTAATATCAGCCGCCGAGTCGAGTCGCTGAGTGCTTTGAATATAGCGTCTTTGTTCCACATACACCAAGTATATGCAACCGTATAGTTGCATGTCAAGGAAAACTTATGAAAGTGGTACACGCCCAATCAGATAAAGATTGCTAAGGCTTACATTTTTCAAAGATTTTTTCATACAATTCTATAAGAGGTGATGAATAATGCCAAGAGTAGCATATACCAATCATGACGTTAACTTAATAGCAAGGATGATGAGGGCAGAAGCAGTGGGAGAAGGACGACTAGGAATGCTGATGGTTGGTAATGTAATTGTTAATCGAGCGAGAGCTGATTGTTTAGATTTTCAAGATTTACGGTCAATACGGGAAGTGGTTTTTCAAGTACAAGGAGGAAATTATTCTTTTGAAGCAGTACAAAAGGGTAGTTTATTTTATAGTCCAGCAAGAGGTGTGGAAAAAAAGTTAGCCAGAGAAGTTTTAAAATATTGGAGAAAACATCCTGCAAAGTATGCACTTTGGTATTTTAATCCATCTGGTGAATGTCCTCCTACATGGTACGGTCAACCACTTACAGGACAATATAAACAACATTGTTATTATGAACCAATAGCTAATACATGCGCAAGTGCTTATAGATATTAATAAATACCCCACTCAATTGTGGGGTATTTTTGATATTAGATTTTTTTAGAGTCAACTGTTGTTAAAACGAATACAGCACCATAAAACAGCGACATCAACAATGAGTAGGACCCATAACTTAGGTCAAATAGGATATTTCCTCCAAATAAAGGTGTGATAAAGATTAGATAAAAAGGATACTGTATTGATGCTATTACATCTAAAATACCATTCCCAATCATATCGTGCTCAAATGTTGTGATTACAAATACAATTACACCTGATATGACCCCGAACATTGAAAAAGTCTTCAATATCCTACTTCCTTTTTTAGAATACGTTAGTAACAATACCATAAACAATATCGTTACAAGTGAGTTCAAAATGTCGATATCTGAATCAGGATGTTTGATTGATGGCATCAAATTTATTGAAAACGCCAATAAGTATGAGCCTATTAAGAATATGTACTTCATATTAACTCCCCCTTGTATAAAACTTTTCTTTTTCCACTTTTCAGATAGAGTTGTACCATCTCAAAAATATGCTTTAGGTATAACACCATTCAATTTTTGAATAAAAAATTCCCACTTGGGAAATCTGCTTTTTTTAATTTTAAACCTTGTTATGTTATAGCAGTTTCTACTTTCTCTAAAGTTATATCAAGTGTTTTGACTAAAGATGTTTCTCCTGATTGTTGACTACAAGCAACCAAGAACAGAAATTATTAGTACAAAAAATAGTAATATTCTTTTAACCATAAAACATACCTCTTCAATTTTCCTACTGAACAATACGTCAATTAGTTCAATAGCCAAATTCTTATTAAACAATATGTATCCTTCAGCAAAACAAGAATTTTTTATGGCTTAACTACTGTGCCGTCTGCCTTTCCAATTACAAATTCCTGCAAGGTATATGAGGATATAACTTCGCCACTTAACTCTGTTATTGAAACTTTTACATCTTTGTCAGTAACCATCCCTTCTATATCATCTTTGCTGACTTCTTTTTTCAACATTAACGTGTTACCCGTACAAAACGTATTTCCCTCAGGTGTCTTTCCTGCATTTGTAATGTCACGACTATCGAGTTCTAATACACTTGAACTTTCATCTACAATAGAATTTAATTCGTCTTTTATTTCAAAAGTAACTAAAAACGGGGCAATAGATGACTTATCCTTTTGGTTAATTTCGATACAGACCTGAGTTGCTAATGCGTTGAAGTCATCAAGAACTTCTTCAGGATATATTACCTTACTTTCATTTCCAAGAATAGTTAACCTTTCCTTAACGACCGTGTCATTGCTACAACCAAATAATAAAATCGTAGTTAATAATAGCATCAAGGTAAGAACTTTAACCTTCATATTTCCCTCCTAAGTGCAATAACGCTTATACAACTGATACGTTAGTTAATTAAACAAAAAATGCCTTTTCAAGTTAAGCATCAGTTAGTTTAATAATTAGAGCTAATTTAAAATTCACCACAGAGGTTCTTCTTCATCGGAAATTTCAATTATAAAAGGATAAATAGTCCATATAACTGCTATCATTGGTAACATTAAAACACCAACCATCCACCACGGTAAATTTAATAATTCGTTAATTGGCAAGGCAATTAGTGGTATTAGACCAATCATAGCTGTTCGTTTTCTGGAAGAAGCTGACTCGTATTGTCTTTTGTGGCAATGTGGACATTTCAATCTAAATAGTGTTTTTACCGTTTGTTTCCAAGCCCATCTTTTACCGCAATTTTTACAAATTGGCATTTAAACACCTCTCTTTCTAAGTACCTGAGGGTTAGTGCAATAAGCCATCTTTTATTCAACAATCTCACCCAATTATGGAATAGATTTAATCAATTAACACTTCAATTTCGTCTTCATTATCTTCTACCAATTCCTCTAATAAATGGTCAGCTTCTTTGTTAAATATCTCCATCCCTTTTTCTTCATCAAACTCTGCTACCCCTAACTTTTTTTCAATATAAGTAACCAAATAAGCATTTTGTTCATCAATTCTTTTTGCATATTCCCTTTGGAATTCTTCTGGTTTCATATCTAATTTTTGAGCTTGCGATTCGGCAAACTTACGAATTTGCTTTCCGCCTTTATCTTTTGTATTTGTAGGAGGCAGTTCCCCGAACCAGCCGCCGTCCCTTTCATCACTTAATTTGTCTGAAATATCAAGGTCCATTTCCTTTACCTTTTGTTTTACCAACTCTACTCTTATTGCCCAATCAAGGTAATCTAACGCAGTATCATCGGGGTATAAAAACCGTAAATCACCTATTGTAATTTCTTGTCCTTTTACAATGGCTGCCGCTTCGTTATCATCATATTTTGAAACAATGCTGCACCCAACCATAAAAATAAGGAGTATCAAAACGGAAAACTGTACGACTTTTGACATTATTAAAAACACCTCTATTTAATACTTCTAAAAAATGGACCGATTGTTGAACAAAAAATAAATACCACTTTCAACTGTCCCGCTACTATAAAACAAGAAGCCAACGTTCTTATTAAACAATTGCACCAGTTAGTTGAGTAAATAAAGAAAGATATTTAACAAACAGTACAAAAAGCTTCTTTATTAGATTGGTTTACCTTTGGTTAGTAACTTTAATGCCGCCTTTCTCATTTCAGGGTTTTTTCCTGCTAAAGCTAAAGTAGCTCCACCTACTCCTACCCAGACCGAGGCAACCATCCATCTTTTGAATTCAGAATCTTTTTGATAAGATTTTTCAACCATACGCTCAATACGATCATTAAGTTTGTCTCTAGCTTCTTCACTTAAACTTGGGTCCTTTAGTTGCTCAGAAAAAATCTCTATTGCTTTGTCAATTGTACTATACACTTTTTCTTGAGATTTCGAACCTACTTCTCCCATGTTGTTAATTGCTTTTATGATTTCAGGAAAATATTTTAGTAAAGTTTCTAGTTCTGTCGAGGTTAATTCAGTTAGGTCATAATTGTTTTCCTTGAGTTTTATTAAGGGTTTATCAATCTCTACTTTTTCACTCACGTCTACACCTCTAAATTAGTTATTTTATACTATTATATAATAAGTAAAATTTTAAATATTGTATTTTTTATAGAATTTGTTTATTCAACCAATCTGTACCTATAGTTTTAAAATGATATTATCTTTGTTATGAATCTTCTTTAGAGATAATCTCCTTTATTTCATCTATTTTTTATCCATCTTATTTAGCTATAACATAATATCAAACACTTTAATTGTAAAATTCAGAAATTAATAATAAAAGAAAAAGACCATCTTTGATGATCTAACTGGTTCTATTCTTGCACCAATTAGAATAATTAATCGAGCAATCTTTTATTGATAAATACATACGTAATGGTTAAAAGAAACAACATAGCAATCAAAAGAAAAGTTTCCTCATAAGGATAGTCAATAAAACTATGGATAACTACTAACAATCCTAAAGGTAGAAAAAAAACTCCCCCTGTAACTTTACCTAATAAAGATTTATTTTTAATGTTTTTTTCATTAAACCCAGCTAATAACCAAGTTTGCTTTTTTGCAGCGACCAAATAGGATACAAATAAAAGAGCTATACCAATAATTAAAAATCCGTATTGCATATTTGAACCTCCCAAAACCGTATTTATTTCCCAATACTTTATTTACGATTCTGGATCAAAAAAGTTCCCTTTATTAAAGTAACCTGCCTCTATAGTTGAACAAGAAGTGGGATTTCTTATTCAAGGAAAGCATCCGTTTCTTTAAGTCACAAGATAACTAAAAACTCTAAGTTTGAATAAACAAGAAGGCTCTGTTATAGAGCCCATTTGTTTTATTTTTATCTTATGAATCCGCCTTCTGAATGGATTATTTGTCCTGTAACCCAATCCGCTTCATCGCTGACTAGAAATTTAATGGTTTTTGCAACATCCCTTGGTTCACCTAATCTACCAAAGGGAAACATCGGTTTTAGGTCACTCCTTATTTCCTCTGTAACCCACCCAGTATCTGTTGGTCCAGGGTTAATTGCATTGACTGTTATACCAAAAGTGGCAAGTTCTGCCGATAACGTAACAGTCAAAGCATCAACTGCTCCTTTCGTTGTTGCATATGCTAATTCACCAGGCATAGGTCCTTTAAACTGACCTGAAGTAATATTAACAATTCTTCCTCCAGATTCCTTCTTAAAGTTCTGAGCAAATTTACTACTTAATAGTGTAGTTGCACGAACATTCACCATATAGTGCTTATCTAATTCATCAGCAGTAAGATTGGAAAAATCGTTATTTGTTGAGTATGCTGCGTTGTTAATTAATATATCAGGATAACCAAGTTGTTCATTCACTCTATTTATAAGAAGTTCAGGTGCATCATTTTTAGTTAAATCCAATTCCATCCGAGAAACCTTAACACCTTTTTTTACTAATTTCGCTTCTAATTTCATTGGTTCATCTAAATATATTGTCCAAGGCATCCCTTTATCATAATCCGTCCAATAAGTGAAAAAGATATGGTAACCAGTTTCAGCTAACTCCTTGCAAATAGCTGCTCCAATACCATTATTGCGGCTAGCACCCGTAACAATTGCAATTTTTTCCTTTAATTGATTCATCATAATTACCCTCCAAACACAATCAAATAAACTCTCAAGTGAGAGTAATAATAGACTATTGAGTTTTACAACTTAAAGTGCGTTTAACTCATCTTCCTTGTTGAGTTAACCTGCTGCTATAGTTGAACAAGGCTGCGGTTCCTTCTTCAACTCTTGCACCTGTTAGCTTAATAAGAAAGAAATCACTTTAAGATTTTAGTAACTCTACTCCTAACCCTATAAAGAGCACTAACGATAGTAACAAATATAAATTGAATGGTTTCGTTTCTTTTTTCAATACATCTTCTATACCGAATAAGAAGAATATAAAGGCTAAAAAAGGAAAAAGATAGTTCGTATATAAATCTATACTGTTAATAAAGAAATGATATAAACTAACACATAAATAACAAATAGCTAAAGTAAAATTTACTATCCCCAATATCCTCAATTTTTTACCCCCATTGTTAATTACGGTAGTATTTTTCAATATTCTTGACTCGTTGGTGCAACAAGAAGGAGTTGTCAAAACGACTCTTGGAACTTCAACTAAAGCACCAGTTAGTGAAAAATGATTTTTTTATGGTTCACTAATTCCCATTGCTAGTAATAAAAAGAAAGTAAAAACCAAAACAAATCCATTACCTAATAAGGCGATAATTAAAAGAATATGGCGTTTAGACATTAACCAAGAGAATATAGCAGATAAAATACCAACAATCGATAAAATGCTCAAAATGGTAATACCAAAGTAAATATCAGCATTTGGTCCTCTTTGGATATAGAAAAATATGATACTTGTTATCACTGTTAATATAGATGTAACGCCTAAAATATCTACTACTTTTCTCTTATGCAAAACAACACCCCCCCTCATTTATTCACTTATCCTGTTTAATAAATCTACCATTTAGCACTATAAGCGATATGAATTGCTGAAATGACAACTTCTTCTTTCGTTAATGCACCCTTTAGTTGAAGAGTTTAAATTACGAACCTACTTCTCTTTCACGTTCAATATGTATTTCTGGTTTATAAATAGAAGAATATCCATTTACCCACATCTCATTAGTTCTCACCTGAAAGTTCCACGTACCAATTTTACGAAAACTTGGATAGGTGAGTAGCAACTCAATTTTATTAGCATCATATTTACTTTTTAATGTATGTTCCAGTTGAACTTTAGAGATTGATAAAAAGCCAAAACATAAACAGATAATTATAGTACCTATTAGAATAATTGCTTTACCTTTTTTATTAAAAAACCCAATAACAACACTAATAAGTAAGGTGATTATAATAATAAAATCAACACTGGCGATTATATGAAAGTCAAATTCACGTTTAGCAAATGGAAATAGGAAAGCTACGCCATTTCCAATATAATCTATAAAAATGTGACCAATTAAAACAGTTATTGAAAATACAATCCACGTTTTAGCAAATGAAAAATCTTTAATAAATATACGAAAGACTATTGTAAATAGTAAACCAAAGAGTGGTACGGAAAAAATTGAGTGACCAAAAAATTCACCAAAAAACTTTGTTACATCTGGCGAAACAGCAGATAACCCTCCAAACAAAAACACTATACTTCGCTTTTTCTTCGATAAGAAATCCTTGTTAAACAAAATATAGGAAATACTTACACCTACTAAAAAGTGAAGTATAGTGTGTATTAGATACCCCATTTACTCCTCTCCTTTTAACCTTTTAAGTTTTATTATAACTACATATTTTATTCTTCTGCGTCTTTAGCAAAAGAAGCGACTGCCTCTATTGAACAATCAGTTAGCACAAAAGATATGCTTTATTTTCTGTGCATTACAAATTGAGATTTATTATATTTAAACTTATTTTTTTCGTAAAATGGAATTAAGTCCTCTTCACAAAACAGGCTAATTACATCAATATTAGAAAGTTCCTTTAACAATTGTGATACAATTTTCGTCCCAATACCTGACTTTTGAAATTCTGTATGTAATACAACATCTTCAATATAAGCCCTAAATTTACCGTCCGATACCGCCCTTGCAAAGCCTATTAGAATATCATCTTTCCACGCACCAACAGATATTTCTCTTTTTAACATTTTTTCAATATCTTGTACTTTTCTTTCTTCCCACCAACCTGCATCAATATAAAGTCTCATTAGTTCAGTTGCTTTTATTGGTTTTTCGGTAAAACTCTTAACTTCTACTTTCAAACTGTCATCCCCCAGTATTTTTTTCTTTATATTACACCCACAGCATTATATAGGTATTCTTCAATTAACCTGCTGCGTTAGTTTAAGTGTAATTCTTCACAAATCTGTGTTTATTTTAACATAAATATTCACAAAATTTTGTGAAGTCATAGGAAAACTGACTAATTGCCAATTTATATATGAGATTGCAGGCAAAGTGTACACCCTAACAACTTAAGGTGAAAATCACACTGCAATTTTAATTGATGCTATTACTGAAAATACTATTATGCCAACAAAAAACGACCATCAATCAGCATGCAGATTAATGGTCGTTTTACATTACATTTTTAATATTTTCAATAGATCAATATTCGTCTACTGCTGAACCAACGTCAGGTCAGCTCTTACTTCTCACAGCTTCTGACCCCTGTTTACGATACATGGAAACCAATGCCGCTCCGATTGAAAGTAAAGCAAAAAATCCGCCGACTGTTGCATTTTGTTCAATAGAAGCACGCTCAATAACCAGGCCGCCAATCAGTGATCCAAATGCGATACCTAGATGAAGCGCCGAATTATTCAGACTCTGCTGAATGTCAGATGATTCAGGTGATAAACCAATGAGATAGGACTGTGTTGCTGGAGCCAACGTCCAGCTGAGTAGGCCCCAGATCACCAATATCGTTAAAAATGCCGGGAGTGCAAATGTTGTATATGGTATGGAGAATATAACCAGCGTAAACAGAATGATCGTTAACATAATGGTCCGCTCTGGCCCTAGTTTGTCTGATAAAGTACCACCAACTCCACCACCACTTACCGCTGCTATTCCGAAAATCAAGTAGATAACACTGAGCCAAGTCCCGTCTATCTCCATGGTCATTTTTACAAAAGGAGTCAAATAAGCATAAAGAACTGTATGACCCGCTATGAACAGAAATGTTATGGCCTGCCCAAAAAATATTCTCCGTCTTTTCAAAGTTGCCAGTTGTTTTCTAATTGGGCTGGAAGGCTTTGGATCAATCCGCTCCATCAAAAGAAACACACCAGCTATGGAAAAGACAGTTAAAACTGAAATCAGCACAAACGGAGCACGCCATCCAAAAGCATTCCCCAAAAGTAACCCGACAGGAATCCCAAGAACAATCGAGGCACTAACTCCCATGGATACTATTCCGATTGCCCTGCCACGATATTTTGGATGAACGATTGATGGCGCTATGGTCAGACAGAGAATAATCAGTAGTGACCCGCTCAATGCCGAAATAATTCTGCCTATAAAGACAATCGTATATGTCGGGCTGAAAACTGTTACAATATTTCCCAATAGAAATATAGCCAGCGAAATAAGTGTCAGCCGTTTTCGCTCGATATTCGACGTAAGTATTAATAAAATCGGTGCCCCGACAGCAAAGATTAGTGAAAAAATAGTAATCAGGAAGCCAACCTGACCAAGACTAACATCCAGGTCTGTTGCCATCAGGTCCAATAAACCACCAATAATTAATTCAACCATCCCGACAACAAATGCAACAATCATTAAAAAGTAAACACGTTTATTCATTTCATGACGCCTTTCGTCTCTTAGTTAGTTCGATAGTTAATCGTAAACCTAATTGTTCAAAAAGACAAGAGTGTACCAGATAAATACTTTTAACAAACACAATATATGTATATATCGCTATCTTCCTGCTATAACAGACAAAATAGTATTGAAACTAACCAATTATAACCTAGTACACCAGAGTTAACTGTTGTCGCCCTTTACAAAAAAAGAAGTAACCGCATTTTGTAAAATGCGATTACTTCTCTTACCATTCAGACCAAAAAGATCATAACTATTGAATCCTTATCTAAAGTTGCCATACATTCCAATATTAAACTAGTCTTTTCTAACTGGAAATTGTAACTCAGTCACAAATTCATCAGGATTATCTGTCAGCCAGTCACCCTTGTGGTATATCTCCCGAACCGGTCCATTGGTTGAATAGCCATTATCAGATAACCATTTGTGCATTGTATTAGACGTTTCCCCGATAGTGGAAAGTGATCCGGTATGAACGATACTTGCCATGTTCTCAACTAAAGGCAGTTCATATACCTTAACGTCATTACTTTCTGGAATAACATTTGTTATCGGTTCAACAACCTCCATATCTATCTGACGAGAATCAGTGTTTATAAATAAACCACTATGATACATCGTCAAACAAGGTACAGACCGTTTGCTGTTCATTTTATTAATATGTTTATTGACCGTTGACCATAAACTTTCACAAAAATTATCAAATGATAGGCTGCTTGCTTTCTGAATCGACTTTCTTACAGATGCCACTAAAATGGGTTCAACTTGCTTAATTGATATTTTATTCATATAAGGTACTCCTCCGTTCTTTATTAGAAAAATATTTGTACGGAGACGTTCCAGTCTGTTTGTTTCCAGTTCCAATGATTTTTCCAAGGAATCTGCCTTATCTTCCAGCATTGTAATTATCTCTTTATTTAAAGAGCCTTCAATTAAGGTAGAAGAAATTTCTGAAAGTGATAGGCCGGCATCCTTTAAAGCTAAAACTTTATTGATTGTTACAAGCTGATCAGCTTCATAATAGCGGTAGTTTGTATTCCCATCTATGAACCTGGGTTCTAGTATTCCTATATTTTCATAATGATAAAGCGTATTTATGGAAAGCCCGCTCAACTTTGAAAAATCACCAATTTTAAACATATAATCACCTCGAAAAAAACAGACTATACAGCTGTGCACCTCTGCCGTCTAATTTAATAATAATGTCTTGGGTAACCCAAGAGTCAATAAAGTTTACTATATTTTTTTAATTTATCTAAGACTGCTTTTAGCTACCCAGCCTTCTCTACCATCTTTTTTAATTAAGCTATATCCCGTACAGCTGATTCTGTAATCAATCTTACCATAACATTCCAACAATCTATCGGATTCTCCGACAAACACACTTCATCTATCCAGGGAATACAATAGGCACAAAACCAGTAAAGGGTGAAAAAAGTGCCACAATCATTACCAGTTAATATTGAGCCAATGCGAGTCAGCTATGGTACAGATATCCAATTAATCTATCCCCATGTTTTTGGTATGCGGGATCAGGGAATAGAGCGATTCATCAATCAGAACATCGTCGATGAAACACAGCAGCTTATCAACATACAGGTAACTGAAATGCCGACCACGCTCGTTGAAATGGACGGCTCATTCGAAACTAAAAACAACCAGCGTGATGTCCTGAGTTTATCCTTATACAACTATGCGTACCATTATCAGGCAGCACATGGAATGACCTATATCAAATCACTAACTTTTGATTTGGAGAACAAAAGCCGCTGCAGTCTCAGTGACCTATTCAAACAGGGAAGCAATTATGTGGATCGGATTTCTGAGCTTATTAATGAACAGATTCAAGAGCGCGATATTGGTACATTTGAGGTACGGTTAAAATTCAGCCGGATCAGGACTTTTACATTGCTGATAAAGCACTAGTCATCTACTTCCAGCTCTATGAAATCACACCATATGTTTTCGGGTTTCCAATGTTTCCAATATCCGTCTATGCCATCAAGGATATTATCAATGAAGATGGTCCGCTTGGCCGAATGGCAGAGAATAATTAGCTATATACTAAACTTAAATATAAAGTTTAAAGTAGGAACATTTAAAGGAAGACCATATTCAATTCTTAATCGAAAACTTGACTGAAAATAAGAACCCACACCCGTAACTCCACTCACGAAGGGTGCGGGTTTTTTATACTCATTTATTGATTAAAGAACATAAGAAAATAACGAACGTTTGTTTGGTTTTTACTATTAATCTTTTCACTCTTATGGTAGAATTTATATAGCAACTACATAGTATAGTGGGCGGTTGACCATCTTCCTTTAGAAGGGAGGTGGTAGGATGACGACATTAGAAGCATTAAGTCTAGTAAAGCAATTTAGTCTTTCACTAATAACGACACTGACACTAATTATAACTATTGTCGTCTACCTAAGAACAAAAGCGCAAGCGCCTGTTCAGCGCCGTATGGACTGCGCCCGCGCATCGCGGGTGGGTCGACGTTGCCGCGCAAAGCGGCGGTCTTAGTAGATCTTCCTTTTCCCTGAGATAAAGGATACACGAAGAGCGTAAGCGATTCGATGTTGACTTATCGTAGACACGGGGAGGGAAGTCCACTAGGCGCTAGGCGCTGGAGCTGGACGTCGCTGATTCAGAAGTCCAATTATCCACAGCACTTAAATTTTATAATTTCCTATATAAACAAAAAGAAGTAACCGCCCCGTGTAAATTGACCAATGGCAGTTACTTCCTTTTAGATTTAATCATCAACGGTCAGCCGCTCTTTAAGTGTGGACCCGTTCAGTATACAATTTTCCATGCTTGTTTTGTAAGATCCAATTAATTAGATCATTCTACTATATAGATATACTTTATTAGACTTAGCAAGTTTAAATAGCTTCCTTCCTTAAGAATACTGGTCAACTACTCCACCTATTCTTAAACTTGTAACTTGTTATACTTTCGCAATTTTATATTCACAAACTATGCAGCATTTTTTGAAGATGTGATATTAACATTCGCCTGGACTAAACGGTTTCTAACTGTTATTCCAATCCAGCTGGCAAGAAATGCTTTAATTAATCCTACGATTATGAACGGATAGACACCTGCTGCTAGTGCCTCACCCCATGTTAGTTCAACCACATATTTAAGCTGAATGGTCCCAAATAATAACGTAATCACCATACCTATAGTATTTGCAATCATTGCCATAGGGACAGTAAACCTAGACTTTTCAAGGATATATCCTGTGACAAAGGCAGCTGCAATAAACCCGAATATGTATCCTCCTGTTGGTCCTACCAATACTTGAGGGCCTCCACTAAATCCTGCAAACACCGGAAGACCTATAGCCCCAATTGCTGCATAGCAAACCATGGCGACAGCTCCTTTTCGACTTCCGAGAATAGTCGCCGTAATTCCGACTGCTAGTGTTTGGCCACTTATCGGCACAAGAGGAAGTGGGATCTCAATTTGGGCCATAATAGCTGTTATCGCAGCAAAGATTGCACAATGTAATATGAATCTGAGCTTCTCACTTTGTTGTTCCAATTCTCTCAACTCCTTAACTTTAAAATAATTGCATAAACAGGACACAAAAAACAGTATCCATTATAGTGATTATAAACATAGATTAAATTATTGTAAACCATAATACCAATAGGTTAACAATATAGTTGAACTCATATACCCTATTCAGCCTCCTCTCCTATATTTTGGTATTATATATAAAAGTACCCTAAAGGTGTCACATTTTAGTATTTAAAAGAGTCTGCCATTTTGGTATAACTATTCTTTATCCTGTTCCACATCAATAATCACTTTAAGAATATTAGTATTAATTTTTTCAATAATAGTTATATATCATACACTGCAAAATCAAAAGAGGAATTAATATGTTAAAACAGTTTTACAGTGACGTAATCCAATATAAAGGGACCCATTATGACTACGGTTATTTCCAAGGTGAACTTCTCAAAGATTCGACTATTTTGCCTAACCGTGAAAAACAATGGGGACCTAAGAAAAATCGGCACTTTTTGATTAATCCGGATGAGTATAAAAATATCATGTCAAAATTTGCACCAGCCATACTTGATGAAATTCGCGGACTTGCTGATGCCCTTCACATGAATATGGAAAAGGCATTCCGTCTGTTTGGCGGATATTATTTGGAATATACCAGAAGCGGCTGTTCCATTTTTACCGATTCTAATTTTATGGTCCGGAATTACGACAGTAACCCTAAAGGTTATGAAGGACGTTATATGCTATACGAGCCGACCGATCAGGGGCTTGCCGTTATCGGACCGTCTATGCAAATTACTGGGCGGATTGATGGAATGAACGAAAAAGGACTCGTAATGGGTTATAATTTTACTCATAGCAAAAAATCAGGAGATGGGTTTCTATGTAATATGATTGGCCGCCTAATTTTAGA
Organism: Virgibacillus salinus; assembly: GCF_900102415.1. Lineage (NCBI taxonomy): Bacteria > Bacillati > Bacillota > Bacilli > Caryophanales > Bacillaceae > Virgibacillus > Virgibacillus salinus. The sequence goes on along the minus strand of NZ_FNKD01000003.1, from coordinate 153,015 downwards.
GACATGTGCAAGTGTGGATGAGGCAATCTCTTTACTGAAAGAGATTCCACACAGACATTCTTTTAGTTATGTTCTTCTGGATTCCACCGGAGAATCCTATGTCGTCGAAGCTTCGCCAAGAAAAGTAGTAGTGCGGAAATCTAATGTATGTACAAATCATTTCCAGTTGCTTGATGAAGAAAATCGCTACCGTCTTGAAGAATCACGCCATCGGGAGAAAACCATACAACAAAAGCAACTTCAGGCAATGAACCCTTATCAAGCTTTCAAAGTTATGAACGATCCCGCTCACAGTGTATTTTCAAAAAAATACGATGCAGCTGCCGGGACTATTCACACGTCTACTTATTTTCCGAAAGAATTGAAAGCTTGGTTCGTAATTGGTCCGAATCGAGAACCGGTGATTTTTGACTTTACCAAGTGGATTCAAGGTGACAAGATTAACATTAAGCGAATCAAAGGTAACCTTGAATATGCTGGTTCTTTTGTAAATATGGAATACTTGTTTGACCCTTCAGCGCGTTATGGACTGGAATGACGTGTGAGATAAAGGATACACGAAGATTAAGGTATCATCCGTTTTAGAGCGTTCAATTCTTTTCCCAATTATGTTCGTGATTGCTTTGATCACTATTAACCCGACAATCAGGACAATAATTGCCAGCGCAATGTTTTTAATAATAGGTAGTGCCACTTCCATCCATTCCATTTTTATTCCTCGCTTTGTATTCTAGTATTTTTTATACTTGCTTACTCTATTTCGAACTGTGCATAGAATAACCAATTCCTTGTGAATATATTATCATACATTATGACCTGAATAACCTACAAGTAACCGAGTCACCATTTGATTGTTATATAACCATATAACTGGGGTAAATAATCTAAATGATTTAATTTTGCACAAAGGTCGATCAAATATAAAAGTCATCTGTTAGATACCCTCATAATTTTTTACTACTGGTCGAAATGCTAATGTTGACTGACTAAAAAGGAGCAGGTAATTTGTCAGATAGTAACGAAGACTTGAAGCTTGAAATCGAAAAACTAAGACATGAGATGTATCACGCCTATGAAACCCATCAAGAGTACAAAATCCTCGTTAGCATCTCCCAAAAGTTAGACAACTTGTTAAATAAGTTGAAGCAAAATTGATAACTAAACCCTCCGGTATCCCTGGAGGGTTTTTTTAAAAGAAAAATTTCTAAAGAAAGGACAAGTGAATCAAATAGGACACTTCAAACGTAGGTAGTTTTAGCTATTCGAGTAAGAAAATATTATAAGTAGTCGTGCATATACTTATGTAGAGTTCGAGATATAAGAAGGCATTTTATTGAATTAATGTAAATAGATATCAATATACTAGATTATGTTTGTTGTTTATTTTTAAATCCTATGATTTTGTCATTGGTAACGTTAATAACATCACCTAGGGCAACTTATTTAGGCACTTAAATAATGATGCAATAGCGTAAAAGAGATTACAGAAAATGAATTTTCAAGACCAATTACATTACGTTGGCTATATTATAATTTACGAATTTCTACGTGAAAGGTGTTAAAGACATGAGGTTAGCGGTTATTACAGTTGGAAAAACACATAGCGGAAAAACTATATTTGCTCGAACTTTAGAACAGGGTCTGCCCAACTCTCTTATGATAGACCAGGATAATCACGCAGAATTTATCAACACTTTTTATAATACCCTGCAGCCAAAACAGGGCCCTAATACTCTCAAGTATGCTGTTTCTCAAACAATTGTTGATTATGCTGTTAATCAGACTAATTTACACCTTATTATCAGCAACTCAAATCGTAAACGAAAGGATCGCTCTGAACTACTCAAACAGTTTCACGAAAAAGGATTTATCAGCATACTTGTTCACTTTAATTTCCCAGACCATATCCTTCAAACACGAGTTACTGAAAGTCAGCGCAGTACAAATATACTCAGGAGTGCTTCTAATTTTGAGGAAGTGCTTAATCGGCAACAGACTGATACTCTGAAAGAAGAGGTGTCAGATCCAAAAGAAGGAGAAGCAGATCATTTATTTGTAGTAGAAGACAATGAAGAAGTTGAATCTGTTATTCAAAGAATTATTCGAATTACTTAATGAATGAGGGCTTTAGTGAAATAATACAGAAATAGCCTAGCATATCATTATGAATGCTAGGCTATTATATTTCAAAATACCCAAATGAATTTAACCTTTTACTGTCTTACTGTTTGTAATGCTCCGCTCCATGACAGGAGTTGGTCAAGCATTTCATTCGCATTGTTTTCATGGTAGTCTGCTGGTTTGAACTTACTAAAGTCTTCAAAGTCAGTCATCAATGAGAATGTAACTGCTGTACGTACGTCTGCAACTTTTAATTCCCCTAAAATAAGGCGCAGATTTTCATGTGCCCGCGTACCGCCTAAGCTGCCATAACCGACAAAGCCTGCTGCCTTGTTGTTGACTTCTGGATTTAAATAATCCAATGCATTTTTAAATGCTCCGCCTATTGCGTGGTTATATTCTGGTGCAATGAAAATATAGCCATCAAAAGAAGCTATTTTTTCGGACCAAGCTTTAATTGCTTCCTCAGCTTCTTGTTGTTCAGTTTCTGGTACTGCTGCACCCAAAAACGGCAATTTATATTCTGCTAGATCTACAATCTCATATTCTGCCTTATCGTTACGCTTTGTCGCGAGATCATTGATCCAGTTTGCAACTGCTTCCCCATTACGACCTTGACGAACACTTCCTAGAACAATTCCTATCTTTACCATTTATATCTCTCCTACTATGTTTATTATCCTTAATTCAAGACAATCGCTAGTATAATCTATTAATACAACTAAGTCTATCTTTTTGCTCAGGATTAAAAGAACGATTATCAATGAACGTTTTAGTTAAACTCTAAGTATATATTTTATACTTGATATACTTTTTATATCAGATATACTATTTATAAAGAGGTGTTAAACATGAAGGTTTGTCCTTATATTGAAGCTTCCTTTCAAATCTTAGGGAAAAAGTGGAATGGGCAACTTATCCATTATTTGTCCTTGTGTGATAACGGTACAGCACATTTTTCTGATATAAAGCATGATTTGAGAGGAATTACATCCAGAGCACTATCACTGAAACTTTCTGAACTTGCAGAAGAAGAACTAGTCGAAAAAATAGTGGAAAATGGTTCACCAGTCACCATTTCTTATCAATTAACAGAAAAAGGAAGATCCCTCTCCAATAGTCTTAAGCCAATTCAGGAGTGGGCACAAAACTATATGAATGTAAATACTCCAAAAGAAAGCGAGGGAGAGGAAATTGACAAAAAACAATAATATGATTTGTGATTCAGAAACAGGCGTATGCGGCGTATCTGGAGAAGAAGAACTGGAGGTAATTGATTTAAATAAACCCAAAAAAACGATTGACCTTTATTATGTGACGGACCCTATCTGTTCTCATTGCTGGGCACTTGAACCAGTTCTCCGCCGTTTTGAAGAGCAGTATGGGGATTATTTTAACTTCCATACGGTAATGGGAGGATTGCTGGAAAAATGGGGTGATGAACCAGTCGATCCGGCAAACGGAATTTCAGGACCTGCAGATGTTGCTGGACATTGGAGAGAAGTTGGTGAACAAACGCGCATGCCAATTGATGGCTCGCTTATGTATGACAACCCTGTTCAATCATCTTATCCCCCATCTCGGGTATTTAAAGTTATTCAAAATGAGAACAAAGCCTTGGCTAATATCTTTTTACGCCGTGCTAGAGAAGCGGTTTTCGCGTTCAATCAAAATATTTCAGAAGGAACCGTTCTGATTAAAATCGTGAATAAACTTGGACTTGATGGAGAGAAAATTGTAAAAGAAGCTGAACTACCAAGTGGACAGCAATCATTAAATGAAGATTTTGGACTTGCAGCAAGTCTAAGCGCTACAGGATTTCCTACCATTATAATGGTAAATGAGGAAAATAAAGGTGTGAAAATTGTTGGTGGTCGCCCATTGGAATATTATATATCAGGGCTAAAGCAAGTTCTGAACATAGAGGAGCTCCAACCAAAGCAGCAACCAGCACTTTCTGGATTGCTAGAAAAAGAAAAATTACTGTTTTCAAAAGAGATTGAAGTAATGTACGATGTTGAAAAAAAGGATATTCACGCGTTTGTTGAAAAAGAGCTTCCTTCAACTACTTATCAATCAAAGGAAATTATGGGAGAAACTTATTTTGTGAAAAAATAACTACGTTAAAGCAGAAGTGATCAGGGATAATAAAAAAGAGATTTCCAACTAAGGAAATCTCTTTTTACTAATAACGCTTATTTTTGAACGTTAGCAGCTTGTGGTCCACGGTTACCTTCAACAATTTCGAATGTAACTGTTTGGTTTTCTTCTAGTGTTTTGAAACCTTCGTCTTGAATAGCAGAGAAATGAACGAATACATCGTCTTGCCCTTCTACTTCAATAAAACCGAAACCTTTTTCTGCGTTAAACCATTTAACATTACCTTGTAACATAAATTGTTACCTCCTGCGTGGATATTATCCACAATGTATTACTATTAATGCTCTGCATATTCATTCCAGACGAAAGTGACTTACTAGTTACTTTTCTCTTTCATTGACAACCGAACAAGAATAATTAACTTTTATCATAACAGTGAAAGTAGTTCCTGTCAAGTACTGATGCAAATTCTTTTAATTAAGTAGTAGTGCTGTTATTTTTTTAAGCTATCTAAAAAGACGAATCCAAAAACAATGCCAGCAATTGTTGTAACTGTCGGACTGCCAGTTATAATTATATCTGGTATGGGAATAGAGCCTTGACCCAATGGTGAGTATGGTAAAATAGACATTGTTATTACATAGAAACATGGCAATCCAATTGCTATGAATTTAACCCAATCAAACGTCCACTGCTTCTTATTATAGATTTCAATTATCAATTTTGGAAATCGCAGCAACAATCCAATAACGATAGGGAATAAGGTAGCAAATCGTACAACAGGAAATAATTCAAACTTCATTTTTGCTTCTTCATTTAATTGAACTTGATACTTCATTCCCCAGTAGATTATAAGTCCAATAGTAATTGTCCAAACAAGATAGTAAAAAAAGCGCTTAATTTAAATCTCCCCCTTTAATTATGCTGATTTTTTTCAAACCAAAGCAGTGCTTGCTTTTCCATTTCCTTTACGAATTCTTTTTTTGCAGGGCTATAGTCACTTGTGCTATCAAAACGTTGAGCCAGCTCTTCTTTAAAATTGCTGTATCGATCTACTTCTGCTGGGTGGGTTCGCAGGTAATCCCTAAATATTAAATGCCGTTTAATCTGAGGATTATCCACTTGATAAAAATGAATATGGTGCGTTCTGTTTTCCCCGCCTTTTCGAAATAATCTTCTTCCTTCAATGCCCCATTCGCCAGCAACATCATATCCAAGTGTATGCATTTTGTCATTGAACAAATCAATTTTCTTAATGTCTTTTACAATACACATCATATCAATTACGGGTTTAGCCTTAAGGCCAGGAACTGCGGTGCTCCCAAAATGTTCAAATTTAATCACTTCGTCGCCAAATATGGTTTTTAAAAATTGAGCTTCCATTTGAAACATTTTTGCCCAGTTTTCATTAAAATCTGTTAATCTAACTTTCATAAAGCCCCCCTCTTATATCTTTTCATTTTCGATATAATCTAAAGCGCACCACCTAACATTAATACTTTCATTACCTCCGCTACCATATATATTATAACAACCCCAAAAAACAATATTGCAGACTTATAATCACCGGACTTAACGGAAAAAGCTCCCCTTACCAAAAAGAAAAGAAACGCTATAAAAAAGATCATTTCACCGTAGATCACATAGTTTTGGCGGTCCAGAAACATTAAAATAAAACATATTATTGCTAAAGTTATAAGGCTAATGCTAAGTATCGAAACAGGTTTACTTACATGTTTATCTGACTTAATTTAGTACCCCTCCCATAACTAATAGTCAAAATTATATTCTGGCTTAAGTGTAATACACCTTTGCTAAAGGTAACTATTCAGAAAAACGCATTTACTTTCAACATTATACGAATAGCAGAATCCGCTGTTTTCACAACGGGATACTGCTGATTAAATTAATGGTTTTCATCATGATCCCTTCGTTATCCTTAAAAGACCCAACAAAATCCCATAAAAGTTTTATACCACCTAATTTATTTCAGCCACCCTTTATTTTCTGCTATGGTGACGGCGTCAATGCGATTTTTTGCTTCGAGTTTCTGGATTACTTCAGAAATATAATTACGGATGGTTCCTGGTGATAAATATAATTTAGAACTGATATCCTTCACAGAATCGCCTGCTTTCAGACAACTAAGGATTTGGGCTTCCCGTTCAGTGAGTGGATCAATTTCTTCCATCATCGAGAAAGTCAGATGCGGACTGAAGAAACGCCTTCCTGACTGAATCTTGCGAAGTGACTCAGCTAGTTCTGATACCGGGGCATCTTTTAGCAAATACCCACGGACTCCAGCTTTTACCGCCTGTTGCAAATACCCGCTCCGTGCAAAGGTGGTTACAATTACAACCTTGCATTCACTACCCTCGGATTTCAACTTTTCGGCTACTTCCAAACCACTTAATAAAGGCATTTCTATATCCAGAAGTGCTATGTCTGGTTTATGCTGGTGGAGGATTAGCTGAAGTGCTTCTTCACCATTGTCAGTCTCTCCAGCAATTTCAATGTCTTCTTCCATAGCCAACAATTTACTAATTGCGCCTCGAAGCATACCCTGGTCTTCTGCTATAACAATATGCATATGATCTCCCCCAAACATAAGAACTTCATTTTTTGGGAACAGTTATTGTCACCTTAGTTCCCTGCGATTGACTGGACTCATAGTTAATTTCCCCTTCAATCAACAACAAACGCTCCCTCATTCCTAATACTCCATTACCAAATTCATCGAATCTCGTATACTCTTTATCCAGTCCTTTGCCATCATCTTTGACAACAAGCACTAGCTTCTCCTGTAACTCCTCCAGACTGATAGTGCATGTATCAGCATTACTGTGGTTGACAACATTGGTAATGCATTCACGAAGACACATTCCAAGAATATGCTCGATGGTCGGTTCTATGCTTGCTGCAGTATTTTTTTCATAGATAAATTGTATTCCAGCAGAGTGAAGTATTGACTTAGCATGATTAAGTTCATCTTCAATTTTAATGGATTGCATGTCACTAACCAGTTCGCGAACTTGCAGCAGAATTGATCGTGAAATAGTTTGGACCTCTTGAACTTCTGCAATTGCCTGTTCCTTATCCTTTGTGATTAAGCGTTCCACAAGCTCACTTTTCACGGTAATCATGGATAATGTTTGCCCTAACGTGTCATGCAAATCCCGCGCAATACGTTGACGTTCTGCATTTTTCACAAGACGCGTAATCTCCTTATTCGCTTTTTGAAGTTTCATATTCATTTCCCATGACCGGTAAAACACCCTTATCACATAAGGGATTACGTACAATGAAAGGACGACCGGAATCCAATATGGCTGAAATTGATTCAATGTTTGCATATAAAACAGGATAATTGCCCCCGCATAGAGGAAGGTCATGGTAATCATTATCCGTGTGATTAGACGATAGGAATCGAGCAATCCTGTCATAACTGCCGGATAAAACCCAAAACATAAACTCCATGGTGTATAAAAAGCACCTAAAATTGCTACAGTTCCTAGCTGGACAATTATATAAACGATCCGATACTTATCATTTGCAACACTTTTATAGTAGCTGATCCCGAGGAGTATAAACAATACCAGATAACCTAGCTCAACAGGCATGAAAAACAAATAACTAAGCGGTAGAATCAACAGTCCCAGCAGAGCTGTCTTCTTCGAATGGTTACTTAACAGTAGTGATCTCATATATATCGCTTCCCCATAATTTAATAGAAAACTATAACTATCTGGCTATGATGCAAAAAAGAAATAACTCCAGACAGAAGTTATCAGGTACGTACTGTCTTTATCGGTTTTAGCCATTTGGGTATCAACCAAATCGAAATTAATGCGACGACTATATGCACGGGGTGTGCAACAATACCAAAATCAATTGATGGAGGGTTTACAATATCATTAACGGTCATCAACAAAGTGACTCCTGATACAAGAACGATATAATAAATTCTTGATCTTTTGGCAGATTGAAACCATCCTGAGTAAATTAAAGCCCCAGCCATATTCGTTACAATTGACGCGATTCCGATAGAAATCCAAGTCAACTGATCAAACCAAAGTGCTGTAAACATACCAATTAAATAAGCCGTGACTATTCCTGCAACACCAGCGAGAATTCCAACGAAGCATCCTACTTTCAAACTTCTTTTCATAATCAAAATCTCCTCTTTTTTAAGATACTTTAATCGTAAATAAAAGAGAAATCGATTAGTAGTTATGTATATCATTTATTAAAGATGATAAATATCATTTTAATTATATGTATATATACCGAAGATAAAAGTTATCTGTCAGGTACTTATTTTATGAAAGAATAAGTGATACTGCTGAAAATGAGCGGAACCATCCAAAAAAAGTCTTCCCAGTAGTTAAGTCAACTAATGAGAAGACTCGATTAAATATCATTTGACTCTCACCTTACTAATAAAACCCTTTATTTAAAGGGTTTTGGTGGGCAGACTACATAGCCTTCTGGTTTTATAGGTTTGTCCCTGTTGCTTAATAGAATTTATAAATTTTATTAATTACCTACAATAGCTTTAATAAGTTCTTCCTCTTCTGTTTTATTCAAATGTTCGAAGAAACCAAGGCGATTTCCCCATGGATCTGTAAATGTACCCCATTTAACAGGAACCTCTTCCCTTGAATATATTTCAAATTGATCAATGTTCAATTCTCTAACAAGTCTCTCTCTTTCACCTTCTAAGTCTGTTACCCCTAATCGTAAAGGACCACTATCTTCAGATGGCGTACCTTCTGCAACTTGTAACCAGCAACCAGAAATAATTTCCCATTCAGCAAAACCTTCATGGGGTATAAAATCTGGTTCCCTGGTAAATAAAGTTTGATACCACATTTGTCCTTCTTTGATGTCTTGAACACGAACTTGAGTAGTCATTTCAATAATCAATTAAATCCCTCCAAAATTTAGATTCTATCTCCTCTAACATCTTAAATGGTTCATCTGCCCTAAATATAACAGTATTTACATATTGATTACTTCCATAAGAGGACCTTATTTTTACTGGTTCCTTTTATAACCCATTACCATAAAGAGTTGCATAAGGATTCCTACCACACTACAAATCAAACCTGACGTTGCTAACCCTCTGCCATCCTCATTTGTTTTTACAATTTGTTTTGTCGCCTTTCTTGAAACAACAACTCCTATGATACCAAGAAATAACCCAATAAAAGGGATTATAATTGAAAGAATTCCTAGTGTTAATGAAGTTATCGCCTCACCGTTTGTTGCTGCCTTTTCGGCCATATAATCCCCCCTCTCCTATTGACTATTAATTCTGTCTACGAATTGGTTGGCTGTTTCTTTTTTATAGTCCCCTTCTATCACAATTTCTTTTCCAGGAATAGCAGCTGATATTCTAGGTGAACTAATCACTTCTTCTCCAAAATAAACATAAATCGTTTCACCAATATGTGGTTCAGTAATTTTCTCTGATTTCTCTCATCTTTGAAAGTTAACTGGATGATTTTTTGTTCATCTTGATCTCTTTGCTCTACACTTGCTTTTGCAAAATCAGAAGTGGATGCCAATACTTCTCCTTCTTCATTTTTGAAAGTAATTTCTCTATTTTCTTTTGTATTACCAATTGAACAGCCTACTAACAATATAACGAAAGATATCAATAAATAAGAACAAATATTTTTCATATCTATTTGCCTCCTATTCAGTAATTTTAACATAATATCCCAGCTGTTCGTTATTAATATCTCAATTTTCTGAAATAGTAAACAAAAAATGTCGATTTTACAATGCAAATTACAAACGAGGTCATCAATGTGAATCCTCATTCCGTTAAAAGCACAAAATCATCGAATATAAGGATTAAAAAGGAAAATAACGGAAGAGGATCCTCCAGTTCATCAGTATACATGTTTTATTAAGTACGATAGTTTACGGAACTCGTTATAAATCCATTCTCAACCCAAAACCTTCTCCATACGAATATCAGACCACATTCTATTTTGCCAAAAAGTAAAATCATGGATCGAGCCAATTTCCTGGTAGCCCAATTTCTTATACAGCTTGTGTGCCTGCATGTTAAATTCAAACACACCCAGTTCAATTCGCTTCAGACCTTTCCGCTTGACTTGTTCCTCTAAAAATTGGATTGCCCTATACCCAATCCCTTTCCCCCTTGCTTCGGGTTCACCAATCGTAATTCCTATCCAGGCAGCCCCAGGCTTTTTTTGGTAAAGGTGTGGGGGATCAACCATATAGTTCATTTCCCCGATTAACTTGTCATCTAGATAAATTAAGTAGATGTGATGGTGTTCGAGTCTTTGTGTAATGTCATCCATAGTTATTACATGTCGCTCTACGTCGACTTTATTTCGATTGGGTCGAGTCAACGGGACCAAGTTGGGGTCGTTTTCCCACTGGTTAAACATTTTCACTATGGTTGGTGTAGGTTCCTTTAATTTGATGAAATAAGTATTCATGGGAATCTCCTTTTAACTATTAATGTAGAGTTTTCACCTGCGTATGTGATTAATATATTTCTAACTCCACAACACTCTCATTATATCATTTGTCTCGTTTATATTTGTGCTCCACTTTAATTATTGAATAAATAAAAAGACAACACCATGACAAATAAAATGATGTTGTCTCTTTTATTAAATTAGTTATTCACCCTAGGCTTACATACTTATAATAAACCTAGAAGCATTAATCCACTCAAGGAATAAGACCTACGCCAGGAGAAAATAAGAATCCTCCCCGTTTTATTTCCGCAGTAATTGATTAGCTGAGAATAAAGCTTTTTTATCTTGAAAAATATCGCCGGGTCTGTTTGCTTCTCCAATAATATAGTCCTCAAATGAAGTGCCTATAAAATCAAAGATATATTGAAATTGCTGAATTAGAGGTAACCCTTTTAAGTAGGGGTTATCTCCTCCTACCGTAATGACATAGGCTTTTTTAGCAGCCATACTATTTTTAAAGTCAGGATAGCTTGCATCCCTCATTGTTTGAGACCAGCGATCAATAAAGTTCTTCAGTGTTCCCGACATGCCGAACCAATAGATCGGAGTAGCAAACACAAGAATGTCATGCGGTATAATTCGATCAATGATTGAATTATAATCATCATCAACTTCATAAAATCCTCCTTGGGTATGGCGCAGATCTTCAATAGAATGAATATCATAATTTCTCAGATAAATTTTTTCTACAGATAATCCCTGGACAGCTTGCTCAGTTAGAATTTCCGTATTTCCATTTTCGCGGGTACCTCCATAAATAACTGCAATAGACATAAAGCACATGCTCCTTTTCATTTAATATTTTTAACTTGCTGTTCGATTACTTATAGCTTATGATAAAAACACAAATCAATAAAGATGATTATTTTAATTGATTCAATCGAAAATAACGATTGATGGAGGTGAAAGATGGAAACTAAACAATTAATTACGTTTAAAACAGCTGCAGAAACCTTAAATTTCACACAAACAGCAAAGATATTAAATTTTGCACAATCAAGTGTGACAGCCCAGATTAAGGCACTTGAAAAAGAACTGGATACACCTTTGTTTGAACGACTTGGCAAGCGATTATATCTCACAGAACCTGGTCGGCAATTCAAAATTTATGCTGATAAAATACTTGTACTAACTGAAGAAGCTCGAATGGTCACAAGTGGGTTAGAAGAACCATCAGGAACGCTTGTTATTGGAGCACAAGAGAGCCAATGCACGTATCGTTTACCACCAATACTTAAAGATTTCAAAGATCAGTTCCCAAACGTTAAACTAATTTTTAAACCAGCCCACTCGGATGAAATGGCTAAAGAAAAACTGCTTGAGGGAAATCTGGATGTAGCTTTTATTATGGATACCCTCAAGCCAGGAGACGCTTTAACAATTGAATCTCTCACACAAGATAGGATGAAGCTGGTAGCTGCTCCTGGGAACGCATTACTAAACAAATCAGAGGTTTTCCCAAAAGATCTAGAACAGGAAACCCTTCTGCTTACTGAAACAGGGTGCTCCTATCGTACATATTTGGAAAATACCTTGCGAGTGGCCGAAATATACCCTACTAACAAATTTGAATTTGTTAGTATTGAAGCAATCAAACAATGTGTAATAGCTGGACTCGGAATAGCTATTTTACCTGAAATGGCTGTAGAAAAGGATATTGAAGAAGGATTAATGAAAGAGATTAAATGGAAACAGCCTGCCTCACCTTTTTTTACTCAAATTGCCTGGCATAAAGATAAGTTAATGACAATACCATTGCAATCTTTTATAGAACTAACCCGAAGGACCCTTAAGAATACTGAAACTAAATAAAAAGAGTAAGCTGCAAAGTTTTGGTAGCTTACTCTTTTTTTACCTATCTAAATTCCGCTGCTAACTGTATAAAATCTTCTGCATCTTTTATACATAACTGCATTCCTTTTTCCCAGAATCCTTCTTGCGTTATATCTTCTTCTAAATGCTTCATTGCTAAATCTTCAATGGACATGCTTCCTGAATCTCTTAGCAGTGCCATATATCGCGCCTCAAATTCTTTTCCTTCTTCTTTGCCTTTTGCATATACACTTAATGCAAATAGATAACCAAATGTATAAGGGAAATTGTAAAGGGGTTTATCTGTGATATAAAAATGTGGTGTAGAAGCCCAAGTGTATGCAGGGATATCTTCTAAGGCTCCATCATAGGCTTCATCTATCGCCTGGTCCATAAGTTGATTTAAACGGGAGGGTGAAACCATACCCTTTTTTCTTTCCTCATAAAACCTTGTTTCAAATAAGAATCTGGAATGTATATTCATAAAATTCATTACACTTCGCTTTAATTTCTCATCTAGTAAAAACAATCTCTCCTCAGGTGAATCCGCTTCTTCCATGGCTGCATTTAATACGATCATTTCTGCAAATGTTGAAGCCGTTTCAGCTATACTCATTGGATATTGTCTATTAATATGATCCACAGCATTCATAGCATGATTATGGAAGGCATGACCTAATTCATGAGCCAGGGTTAACACATCCGTTATATGACCACCATACGTCATGAATACTCTCGATTCTTCAGAAAGTGGAAATCCAGCACAAAAAGCGATTGCTGATTTATTCGATCGATCTTCTGCTTCAACCCACTTCTTATTGAAAGCGTAACGTGTGAAATTCTCTAATTCAGACCCAAACCGGCTGAAATGATTCAATATAAAATCTACACCATCTTGATAATCTATTGTTTGCATTGATTTGTTGGCAGGAGCCCAAAAATCAAATGACGGCAGTTTTTCTTTCCCCAACATTTTAGCCTTGTTGTTTAAATAGTTGGCAAAGGGTTGTTTATGCTGGTTCACCACTTTCCACATTGCACCTAACGTTTCTTCTTTCATTCGGTTGTCTTTTAAAGGTTCATATAAAACATTTTGAATACCTTTTCTGTTGTATACTTGCAACCGGAAACCTGCGATCCGATTTAATATGGTTGCGAAAGTATCAGATTTTTGTGCCCAGGCTTTCTCCAGAAGAGCAGCGGATTGTCTTCGTACTTCACCGTTCTCATGGGAGCGTAAATTTCTTGCTTGTCCGACAGCGAGTTCTTTAACCTTTCCTTCAACAGGAATATCAATTCTCATTTCGGCAACTGACGAATGATACAAGTCCCCCCAGCCATGATAGCCATCTACCATTAAAGAGGAGATAGTATTTTCCTCTTGGTCTGATAGCAGTGTATTTGCTTCTTTTCGCCATTCTCCTAACAGAAATTGATAGTTTGTTAATTCTTCACTTTCTATTATATCTATCCAATTTGTATCGTTTGTTAGAGCAAGCGCCAATTGAAATCTTCGTACCAAGGAATTAAAATGGGCACGATGAGATGAGACTCTCTCTTTCCAGATTGCTGCATTTTTATCACTTACATCTTCTGCAAGTAAGCAAGTTATGAAAGATGAAATTTGCGATAGTTGTAACTTGATATTCTCTATATCCTGAATGAGTTCTGCAACAATTTTTGCACCATCACTATCTTTTAGAGCTTTTAAATTGACTACCTTTTCTTCAAAATTGTTTACGTCTTTTTTTATGTATTCGATTTGGTCCTGTAACTGAATGGAATTACTCCCTGCATTAAAAAGAGAATCTAAATTCCAATTCACTGGATATAAAACACCACCCATATCAAAGCCTCCCTATTGCTCACACAAATAATGAGTTAAATTGAAGTTCAAGCTCCTTTACTAGATGGTCATAGTTAGTCGATGAATCGTTCACAATTAATCGATTACTAAAACATCTGGAAAAGTTCTTAACATTAATCTTCTCATGCAACTTTTCTTCTGAAACAGGTATTTCTTTCATCCAGGTTCTAAGTGTCGATAACGGAACCTTTTCATATTCAATCATCGCCAACACTGGGGTTGCAATTCTCTCATCTTCTTCAGCAGCAAAAACACATGGTGCGTTTACTACTAATTCCGTGATCCCTTCCCACAACAGCATACACGAATCAATATCAGCATGACGATTTTTTACGAGTTCATCGATTGCATCAGAAGCGTGTGCCGGGGCATGTGCCCAGCCCTTTCCTTCAACAAAATCCCGATAATCCTTCTCAAGTCTACAATAACTAACAACAAGTTCTACAACACTATTATACTCAGACTTAGAAAGAAATTTATCTTGATTATCGCGATATAACAACAAAGTGATTAATAAAGAAGAGAAAGACCTGAGAAAGACACTATCTGATCCAACCTCGCCTAGCTTATAAAACAACATTTCACCTGAAGTCGCACTGGCTAACAATTCCTTTAATTCATAGTTTGTAAGGTAGTTATTATGTATCAGTAATTTAATGAGTGCCTGATAACCTAGTTCATCCCGTAATTCTGCATCAGTAGACCCTAATACACTAACCACTTCTAAAACTGTTTTATATTCATCTGTATCATCTGAGACTATATGGGTTTTACTTAATAGATTATGTAGTTTCTCTTTTATTCCTTTTTCATTTTCCATCCTTGGTTCTATGCTCCTTTTGGTCCTCAGCCTTATTTTACAGTGGTCCCTGTCATTCATAATACGTCTGTTATAATTCCTTTTTCAACTCCAAATTGGATGAGACCTGCATAGGGATCTCCGGTAATACCTAAAATTTCACAAAATGCTGGTTCGGTTTTGTATCCTTGTTGTTTAAGTTTAACTACATTCTCTCTTAATTTACTATCTTGTTGTAACAGTTCAAGTTCAATAACCATATGAAGATAAGCGTGTTGTTTGTGTACAGGTTGATCTTGACCAAATAACTCGAACTCAAAATTGTTGAAGATGAAATTTGCTTTAATGACCTCTTTATTTCTTATAGTTGTTGTTTTGATTTTAAAGCTTTCTTTACTGGAATATAGACTTTGAAGACGATCTTTGAAATCATTCAATTCTTGCACTTCCATAATAACGTCCAGGTCTGAACCCTCGACATCAATTCCGATCGGCAACGTTCCACATAATACTGGATTATACATACTCAATTCATTAAAAATGCCCAGTTCATTAACTGCTTTGTACGCTGTTTGTTGAATTTCATTACCAGTTTCCATCCTTTTGAATAAATTATAGCCACTCAACACATTACCTTCCCCACTTACAAAGATTTTCTTACCTTCCAATACAATATTTCGGTCGATATCCTGATGCTGGGGTTGATATATACTATCTCAAGTCGATAACCTAATGCGGAGGTTGATATATCCTAACACAAGTCGATATCCCACCGCGAAGGTCGATATACCCTGCTCCAAGTCGATATCCTGCCGTGGAAGTTGATTTACCGCAATTCAAGTCGATATCCCACTCCTACTTCCGACCAAATTTTCCTTTTTCGTTTAAATCCAAATATGATTTAATTTCTTTCTTACTCTTAAGCCTAATAATGGTTTTTTCAGGGCCTGTTTTCCTGAATGCTTCAAATCTACCTTCCATCTTTTTCTTGCGAGAAGAATAAGTAGTAACGATGAATTTCAGAAATTCATAGTCTAACTTTTCCTTGCATCCTTCTCCCATGTCTGGCCGGGTTTTTCCTATATTTAGGATCCATCGCTTAATAACTCGATACAGACAAACGATCAAAGGGAGTTCGAGATAAATAATTGTATCGGCTTTTTGGGCTCTAATGTCATATGTACTATTGTAATTGCCCTCGATTATCCAGTTGTCCTGGGCAACAATCTCCTTTTGGCTTGCTCTAAATTCTTCTTTTGGAGTTTCTACCCAATTTGGTTTCCAGTGCAGGACATCAAGATGATAGACGTTTATATCCAGTTGCTCTCCAAGTTTTGCCGCAAAGGTAGACTTCCCCACACCAGCCGACACTCCCATCACCATGATGCGATTCATATTCAATCAGCCTCCTAAACAACCCTGTAATTTACCACTTATATCACGAGAGCCTTTTGGACATGTTATAGCTTTTAGCTTTATAACCCATTTTCTCGTATAGCGCGAATGCTCTTTCATTATGTGCAAACACGTGTAAGCTTATTTGATTGATGTTTTCTGACTTCGCATACTCCTCAATCGCTATCATCGTTGCTTTTCCATATCCTTTGCCACGTTGCTTATCATCCAGTTTAATGTCATAAATAAACGCATGTTTTTCATGCTGTTTTGATTTTATGTTCAGCCATAATGTCCCGATCGTTTCATTGCCATACATAATAGAAAAAAGTACATGAGCGTTCGTTTCTAACCCATCCGGTAACAGCTGCTCAAACTGTTTCTTGGCTTTATCAAAAGCCTCTTCTTCACCCCAGTTTCCTGCTTTCACATGTTCATTAGCATATTCTTGTATTGCGCTATTATAATACTGATTAAAAGCCTCTTCATTCATACGAGCTAATTTTACAGACATATATGTACTCTCCTTTATTTTCAATAATACCTTAAAACTCAACCAAGAAAGGATGCATATTTTGGTTTAAACAATACTGGATTCTTTGCCGAAAATTATTCCAAGTTACCATTTCTATTGCTTGTTTAATTGGAAAATATCCAACTTCTAAACTCTCAGAACTTGTTGTTGGTTCTCCACCAATTGGGTTACCCAAAAATAGGTTATTGCATATCGAGCCATTCACATTCTGAAATATACCACAAAATTTGGTTATCTCAATATCAATCCCCGATTCTTCTTTTGTTTCTCTAATTGCAGCATCCCTCAGTGATTCTCCCTCTTCAACCTGTCCACCAGGCATTTCCCATCCTCTTTTTGGTCCTTTAATTAATAAAATTTCTTGCTGTTCATTTAAAACAATGGTTGCCGCAGAAACTATATGCTTCGGTGTTGTCATATACTTCCCCCCTCTAATTTTCAATATTATTTAGTATAACATTAGTTTTTTTAAGAGAAGGATGTAAATAAATAAACGAAGCAATTGTCGCTATAATGCCGCCAACCAGTATCGTAATTTCTGTTCCAAATTGTTCAGCAATTATCCCGGCTGCCAAAGCTGCAACAGGCATTAATATCCATGTCATAAAGCGACTAGTTGCTTGCACACGGCCTAACAAATGATCAGGGCTTAAGGTTTGACGAATGGTTACAATGCACGGACTCATAATGGCAGCAGATATTGTGCCTACTGCATTCATCAATGCTAACCACATGAACGTATCCGAAAAGCTGAACACTATAATCGAAATTCCACCGATTGTTCCTGATAAAAATAAGATCCTTCTATAGGAAAAATAGCGCTTAAGTAAATTTGTAACTAAAGCACCGCCTACTGCAGCAACCCCTCCAATAGATAACAGATAACCTATATGTACTGTATCTAATTCTACTGAAGACTTTAAGTGTATCACCAGCATGGTTAAAAAAAGAGTCGTTCCAAAAATAGAAAAAAGCATAGCAATATTGGTGTACAAAATAGGCTTCTGCTTTAAAACAAAGACAAATCCTTCCTTAATATCTGCAAAGATTTTCGAACCTCTAGTATTCTCATTTCGATCGGGACTATCAATCTTTAAACTTAATACGATTAAGAAACCGATAAAGAAACTTATGCTGTTTATTAATAGACCAACTCCAGGATTAAAAATACTAATAATTATTCCACCTAACCCTGGTGCAATAAAAACTGCCGTTTGAAATATGCCTGTATTGATAGAATTAACTAATTGCAAGTCTTTCTTCTGCACCAATTTAGGTACTGATGCAAACTGGGATGTATTATAAACTTGCGTTAAAACACCTACTAATAATGCTCCCGCGTAAACTTCCCAAATATAAAGCGAGTTCATCATATGTAATAGCCCCAACAAACCTATCGTCACAAATCTGCCTAAATCACAAACCATCAAGATTCTCTTACGATTAAATCGGTCCGCCAAAACTCCAGTAAATGGCTGTATTATAATTGGTAATCTTTCTAAAGCTGCAACGATTCCCATACTCAATGGAGAACCTGTTAAAGCTAAAACAATTAGCGGAAGGGCAATTAGATATATTTGATCACCAAAAAAAGAAATTAAATTTCCCCCGATAAACCTGAAAACCTGATAATTACGTTTAAATTCCGGTGTTTTTTCGTCTGAATAGACTTGTCCGACCGAAGATTCCATCTCATTCCTCCCTGGCTTAGATTAATTATCTTCCAAATATAGCTGCAGTTCTTTAGGTACAGCAGTCAACGCTTTTTCATTAATCTCATATTTATGTGAAATTGACGCTACTAATCTTGCTGATTTTAGTATTTTCAAATGGTGATGAACTGTTGTCTTACCCATCTCCAACTCATCAGTTAACTCTTGTAGGGATAAGCTTTTCTCCTTAATTATCTTCAAAATCTTTAAGCGGTTTTCATCTCCAAGTGCTTTATACCTTTGCACCAGCATTTTTTTCGGAACATATTTATTGTCACTAGAAATGCTTTCATTGGCGACCGCATAGTAGAATACTTTAACACCTTCTAAGTCTGCTTCCACGTTCCAGGGACGGTAAATGTATTGAGGTATGAGAATAACTTGAAATACACTTGGTTCCGGATAATAACGCGTACCATCTGTAGCCCATTCCACAAACTCCTCTGGTCCCAATTTTTCAATCATCTTTTCTTTTGCTACCATATCTCTGATCAGTATAGACTCCAATTCTTCTTCATCAGGTTCAATCACTGCCTTATACCAACCAGACATTACTTCAATCAAATGGCTTTTTAATGTTTCCGTATCGACTTTACTAATGAACTTCAGATAAGAAGGCAGGAAAGTATTCTCTTTTGTAATATGCTGAAGTTTCTTAAGAGCATCATTCGACCCTTGGATTAACTGATTGATTAGTTCTTTTTGTTCTTTTCCCAGATATGGAATTGCTATAGTTCTTAATTCCTCCGATGATAGTTTTTTTACAAAGGAAGTAAAATCCGCTATATTCTCAAAATCTTCCTGATGCAAAAGTTGAAGAAGTGTCTTCCAAGTATTATGTGTTTGTACATACTCCAGGTGCTCAGTCATTTCCTTAGTCATGGATTCCTTAATCCTCTCCCTGTTTTGCTTCGATAGATCAAGGGTCTCAACAAGGGAATGATTCGTAATAGCCGCTATACCTAGTGCGCATTCCCATAAAAGTGAATATTTTATTTGAACGCTATATGTTTCTCTTTCTTTAGTTCTCATAGAAAATATATCCATTTTATCTCCTCCTAGTTATATTCTATACATATAGTATAATTAATTCAATATAAATGGAATGTATTTTATATAAATAAAACAGACACCCAAATTGGAGTGTCTGCGCCTAAAATTTTAATGAGGTTATTATAGGATGAGTTCAATCAATGAAGTGTATTTCTAAAAGAGGATATTTTACAATGCGGTATTAGGCTGAACAGGATATTGACAATTTCATTATTTTTATTTGGTACGGCGACTTATGATTTCTGATTGCACTTCATATATGTTAATCATCTGAATCCCTCCTTTTAATTTTACAATCTCGGTTTAATTGCTTACTTCGTACGACGATCCGCAACTTCTGTTTCCACTTCATATATGTTAATCTTTGAATCCCTCCTTATTTCCTTTATGATTTACGATCTCAATTTAATCTTTACTTCGTACGGCGACTTGCGATTTCTAATTCCATTTCGTATATGTTAGTCATCTGAACCTCTCCTTGTTTCTTTGATACTCTAAGTATAAGTAAAAATTAAGCCTTCCAAAACGGCTATGAGCATGAACTTCACTCAACCTTTAGACTGATATTTTTATAAGACCAATAAATTTGTGAAGGATTTCTTTAAAACACCAAAAAAGAGAACTTCATCCTTGATACTTAGTATCACGAAGGAAGAAGTTCCCTGATTTAAAGCTAGTTTTCTTCTGGTGTATTCCACATACTTACGGTTGATTCTGATGATCGCCGCCAATCTTAAACGGCGAATAAACATCTTTATAATCGACAATCGTTACCATGCCCTGATCCGCATGGTTATTATCATGACAATGGAACAGCCACTCGCCCTTGTTATTGGCCTTGAAATAAATCTCGTATTCTTCACCGGGTTTGACGTGAATCAGATCTTTGACAATAGGTTCATCATACTGATTGCCATTTTTGGACATCACCTGAAACCGGTGACCATGCAGATGCATTGGGTGATTCATCCGCCCGCTGTTTTGGATATTGACTTTCACAATATCGCCTTCTTCCACCTGAATGGGTGGTGTATCCGGGAATACCTTCTGGTTAATCTGAAATGTCATGCCTTCCCCCATGTTCATACCCATACTTAAGTCCATATTATACGTAACATCAGGTTCAGGGGGCTCTTCGAAAATTAGATTTTCACTTCCATATGAAGTCCCCTTGGCAACTGATTGTCCTGAAATAGCCGCCAGATCATTGTCTCTAGTATCATCACTGTCTTCCCGGGAGACTACAGGAATCTGCAGATCTTCTGCGTTTTCAACATCTGGATTCTCACCGATGACAACTGATCCTGAGTCCGGTTTTGTGAAGGCAATATCAATTCTTTCACCCGGGGCAATCTCCAGTACATTTGACGAACCTTTTGAGCCATCGACTTCTTCTCCATCGTTGGCAATCACCTCCATGGATCCTTTCGGAAAAACAAGTTGGTGCTGCTGATAGCCTGCATTGACAAATCGCATACGTGCAGTCTGGCCCTCGGTCATAACTAAAGATTCGATTGCTTGACCAGATTTACCATTGATTGTGAATGTATCGTATGCCTGTTTTGTATCAGCCTCAGCATCACCAGATACAGCTCCCATCATTCCACCCATTCCCTGATTTTGGGCTTGGTCAGTTGTCCATTCATCCAATATGAAAACTTTGTCTTGATCAAAGTCATTTTGTTTCTCAGTCTGCTTCTCTTCAATAATCAGCGATCCATACAATC
The DNA here is from genome assembly GCF_900102415.1 of Virgibacillus salinus. Taxonomy (NCBI): domain Bacteria; kingdom Bacillati; phylum Bacillota; class Bacilli; order Caryophanales; family Bacillaceae; genus Virgibacillus; species Virgibacillus salinus. Next base: position 131,370 of record NZ_FNKD01000003.1, on the reverse strand, counting down.
CTTTGTCAACCTGTTCTGAGCTGTGCTGATGCGAGTGATACCAATAGGTGCCAGCGTCGTTAGCAATGAATTCATACGTGAATGATTCCCCAGGTTGAACCGCATCCTGTGTCAGACCAGGAACACCATCCATTCTGTTGGGCAGTATCATCCCATGCCAATGAATGGTGACAGGGACATTCAGTTCATTCTTTAGATGAACACGGACGAAATCGCCTTCCTTGACACGTAGTGCCTCACCCGGGACACTCCCGTTATAGGTCCAGGCATCAACTGTCTTTTCCTGATCGATCTCCCACTCCGTTTCCTGGGCGGTTAGATCAAAAGTTCGTACAGGGCGGTCACCCGCTTCTTGCGCACTAACTTCCAGGATACTTGTGCGCCCGTCAATGTCATCATCTGATGTCTCACTCTGAAAAATACCAAAATCAGAATTGAAATAGAAGCCACTCCAAATAACAGCAAGCGCACCTATTAAAATTGAACCAATTATTTTTCTGTACACAATTTGTCACCTTTCTGTTTTTTATCTATTCACTCTTTCAGTTTCCGTTTAAGTCTGTCATACTCCTCTTCTGATATCTCTCCCTTTGCCAATCGTTCTTTCAGGGTCTCCAGTGACTTATCACCAGATGAACGGAAAGATCCATTATCCGGACCTTTGAACATCCATACAGAAATGATAATAATAGCCAGGATAATCAGAATTGTAAAGAATCCAAATCCATAAAAGCCACCGCCACCTGTCATATTGCCCATCATACAATCATCTCCTTAAATTTTATACCATTAGGGGTATTTATAAAGTTAAAAAAATAATTAGCTAAGCATTTACGAACGCCAAAACAACTAATTTTATCCATATGATGACCATAATACCCACTGGTCAGTAAAATTTCATATCCTATAACATGCATGTCATCACCCCTTTTCATCTGCTGTACTGTCATTGTAACTGAAAAATGTCGAGAAATTTTGCACATAACAACATTTTTTATTCATTCCATTACACATCTTACTAACGAACGAATAAGGAAATGATCTCCACCGCATAAGCTTACGACCGTTACATGCGGTTTAAATGCCCCAAGGGTTAATTACTTCCAGGAACTCCTTCAGTTGTTGCTACCACCTATATAATGATTCAGTGCACCCTTTTTCCTCCATAAGACCTTCCTGGGAAAATAGTGGATGCCTGGATCAAGCCTGCAGGTTCGAGATTTGAATAATCCTAACTAATTTATCTTGTCCGCAATTAAAGTTTTCTATTTCTGGTTTTTCTGGCAAGCACAGCCATAAGCAGAAACGAAATCCCTGTTACTCTGGAATAATAAAGTAGTGAACGTTCGGTGTAATGTTTTACTAAACCAACCCTTCGTTTCACTTCGTACTAGAACCCGGAACACAGAATTAGACACGATTCAAATGAGTATCCTTAAATTCTGTTGGATACTTTAATCCATATCCAACCATCCTATCCATTCCAATATGGGCTGACCATATTAAACCAATTGCCAGAACAGTCTGATTAGATACTATGAAACCACAGGTAATAATAGCTATCGGTATAGTATATGTATGAAAAAAATTATAAAGAATTGAACCAACCTTATTATTTAATAGATACCCAAGCATTGAAATATCAGGTACTAATAACAGGATTAGAAACAATATCCAGCTAAATTCGCTATACCCATAAAAGAAAAGGCTTAGTGCTAAAACTGCAGCACCTTCTATGTGCAAAAGTAATCTCATCCACTAGCCACCTCCTATCCCCACTGCTTGTTTGAATAAACCAGTTAATCCTCTTACGTTGCCCACCAATAAAAAGATTCATTTTAGGAAGTTACCTAGCAAGACTGTTTTTATTTTACAGTTGATTTCAGTTCTTCATTTCTGACTTCTAATATATAATTCTCATACACATGTTCTTTCCCACCATTTTTCTGATACCAGTCCTGAACTCGTTTGACGTGAGCCATGTCGCCTCTTACTTTTGATTCAACTTCTAAGTATTCCTCATAACTGTCATATTCCCATATAGCAAAGATTTCTACGGTATTATCAGCATTTTCCTTCATCCACCGCCCTGTTAAACGAGCGCCATATTTTAATTGATTCGGTAAGTTTGTGTTATTAAAATGAGCATTAAAAATATCCACGAATTCCTTTTTTACAATATATAACTTCCTTCTATAAAACATATAGACTACTCCCCTCTCTTTATTTATTAATAAATACTAGTAAGCTTGCACTCGCCAAGCCTATTATCACAATTAAATTCACAGTAAAAAATGGCTTTGGTGAAATATCCGAGCCATTTTTCTAATACCTATTGTTAAATTAAAGCTACCCTATAATTTAATACTCCAATTGACGCAAATACAAGTGAATCTCTTGTTCACTCAATTTTTTATGCTGTATTTGCGAATCTTGCTGTCAATTTTCTTTTGCTGTTACTTCCCTTACTAAATCCATTGATAAATTGAAAAATAATTTCTCCCCAAATACCTGCTGTACCACGGAATCCCAGAAAAAATCCCATTTGTTCGCTTTCAGTAAGCGACAGCTGCGTGTTTTCCTCAAATTCTTTTTTATAGTCTTACTGAATTATAATATGAGATTCTTTATTCTTTAATGCGAATAGCAATTCTTCAGCGTTATTCGCCTTAAAGTAACCAGTATTCTCTTTACCTTCCAACACATTAACCCCCTAAAAAGCTTAATACCTAATTCAATTTTTAGATAAACTATTGAACAAAATGATCCGATTACGATAAACAACTACCGTTCTTACAATTTCCAGCTATTAGTGGAACAAGAAGCGCAATTCCTTATTCAAGAAAAACACCCGTTAACGAAAGAAGGGTAATATCGAACTTTACTATTTAATGTATTCTATATCTTCATCAAAACCATCAAGAACTTCCTCTTTGTTATCAGAATAGTAAACCCAAAACTTTACTTCCTGTGAAAAATCCTCCGTAAATTCAATTGTAGTTTGAGTTAGTTTTGCGGGTTTTCCAAACACTCGAACATCTTTAACATCAGTGTCTTCTGGTTGAATAATCGTAACAATAGGGGCCGTCCCTTTATGACCAAGAGAACTGGTTTGTATGGATACCCAACTAGTAACCCATTCCAGCCCATTTGAGTTATTTTTTATCAGCATAGAAGTTAAGCCGTTCCTAGTGCTATAAGAATATACATAAATGTAATTTCCTTTAAGGTCATAATCAACAATATCTTTTGGATTATAACTATTTTCTTTTACGATGTTTTTAATTTGTTCTTCTAAGGATTGATTTTCTTGTGTTGCATTTTCACTTCCTTCGTTATCATTATTTTCATCGGTTGTACAACCGAATAGAACAAATACTACACTTAAAGATAATAATAGTTTTTCAAAGTAATCCCCCAGAATTTTTAAATAATTTTTCTTATACAATATACATACGGTTACACATATTTTAAAGTTTCAATTTGAAGTTATCTAATATCATAATTTTCTGAAATAGTTAACAAAATAAAAAGACCGATTATAATGTCGACCTTCTTGACCAATCTTAGACTCGTTAATGGAAAGAGACATATATAGTTAATTCTACTTAACTCTTTCGGCTATGTTGAATATGTTAATTAATTTAATTTCTGTTTCTTTATTATGACGGGAAAAGACCGTCGGTAACACTTTTAATTTTATATGAGCTTGACCATCAGTAATTTCACCTTCAGTATTCTTGAAATTATATATAACTGATACAGTAATCTCAAACCATCTAGGGTCAAGCTTCTTGTGTACTAGCTTTAAATTAACTATTTCCTTATTAGCATAATGCCAAAGAATAAATCTCTCACTATACTTATCACGTAATATTTGCTCAACGTCGGGCTTAATTATGTATAATATAATCTCTTCTGCCGCAGCATAAGACTCTAAAAGATCATCTTCAGTATCGTCTCCAGTTTGGGCATTATATTCATTCGGTGTTAGACCAAGAAATAGAATTAAGCAAATGCTGGTTATAGTCAACTTTTTCACTATACTCACCTCAGCGTTAGCTTCTTCCAATACTAACTTACTATTCAACAAACCCTCTTCGTTGAACCTATTGAACTAAAGAACCCTTTTAACAGAAGAAATAAGTTACTGTTATCTTGTAGAATAATCAAGTATTTCTTGATAAAGTTCGTTCCAGTCGTGATAATATTCTATTACTTCACCTGGATTTATGAGAACTCTTTCTTCCGCTTCATACTTGGCTTCAAAGTCATGTAATTGGTCAATTTCCATACGATAGATCACCTGATAGCCTACTTTTGGATAAGCACTACTTTCGTGCCATTCCGGGTTCTCATTGTGGTCAACTACTATATGACCTAAAAGAAGTGATTTCCCCGTAACATAACCCTCCTCATATGCTTCACGCTTCATACATTGTTCAGGAGTCTCTTCATATTTAATATGACCACCAGGAAAATCCCACCCTCTATGGTTTAGATTAACTAAGAGTAGCTTATCATCTCTAAAACAAAATCCGTGAACGCTTGTAATCAATTCTCTTGGAGGAAGTTGTGTATCAGGCTTCCAAGTTAATTTTACTTTTGCGTCTCCCCAATTCACATATTTTGTTGTCACTTTTCCTCTTCCCTTCATTAGAATTGCCATTTCTCTTATTCAATAATTCTGATATTAGGTCAATAACTTACTCTCTCTTCTAACCTTAACATAATATTCCAATTCATAATCGAAAATTTCTGGACAATAAAAGAAAAGACCGACCTTAAGTCAGTCTGCTTATTTAACTATTGCACCCGTTAAATGTACAAGATAACGTTTTTTTCTAAAAGAAATAATGAAGGTTCTTGTTTTCAAAATGAAGTATTATAACTAATGTATTAAAGAAGCTCTCAAATCTTTAACGCCATATTCCAAATAACCCTTTAAACAAGATAACATATAGACCCAACCTTCTTTTTGACCAATCATTTTGTTTACTATTTCAGGGTCATCTTCTCTCAAACCTGATTCTGTTACTTCAATAATTGTACTCTTATCATCCAACTTTTTTAGTGTAATTGTAACAACCGATTCTTCACCATGTTCCGCTCCCCATGAAAACACGATTTTCTTACTTTCCTCCACTTCTAATATATTTATAACCCCTTCTGCTTCGTATTCATCATATCTCAATGTAACCGACTTGCCTTGTTCCCATCTTTCAGAACTTGATGAAAACCAATAGTTCCCGATTTTTACAGGGTCTACTATAGCTTCAAATACCTCATTAACTGACTTACGTATTTTCATTTTTGTAGTTACCTGTGTATCCATTGTAAAATCAACCTTCCTTTCTTGTTTTTCATTATTATACACATTCTTTTCATTTGAATCGAAATCCTTTACTTAGTATAAGGATTCTTTCACTAAGCTGCTCCTATAGTTGGACAATTGTACCAGAACAAGATTTCTAATTTATTTTATTTTTTGGTCTTAAGAATAACGATTTATCAAGAACTAAAGATAAGTCTATTTGTGGAAGTTCACGTTGTATTAGTTCGTACATTTCCTCAATTATTACCTCTAATTCTCTTATAGAAACCTTTGGGTCATCAAGAAAAATAGACTCTAAGCGATTTGATATATTTTCAGGAGTGATTTCCATTGAACTAAGTGTATATTTTTGCCACTTAAAGGCTGGATGGTGTACGAATTGACGGTTTAAACCGAACAATACTCCCATTAAATTGGTTTGAACGGCTACTATCACTTTATAAAGCATTAACCAATCTTTTCGCTCAAGTAAAGCCTCACGATTATTCCATCTGTTTCCTAAAAAAATGTTCTCCTTTACCATAGCCACACTTAATTCATAAGGGTATTTACTTACTTTCTCTTTCAAACTATTAATAACTAAATCACCGCTGAGTGTAACTCCGTTATAAACCGCAGCTACAATACATTGCTTATCTAAATCCGTATCATAAGATATGATCACGTCACTTATAACTTTGTTAATTGTTTCTGTTAGAAAATTGCTTATTTCTAATTTTACACCCTGAGTTATGAATGTTTCTGACCATTCCTCATCTTCATATGGGTGAAAGTCAATAATATTACCATTTAATTCTACGATTGGACCCTTCCTTTCCTCGTCAGAAGGGGCTCCCTTCCAAAAAACAAATAGTTCAATATCCGAATATTCATCATGCCAATTTCGTGATACGGAACCTCCTAATAAAACGGCTTCAACTTTTGGATTTTGTTCATAGATATTTGCTATATCTGATGCCAATATTTTTAAATTCACATAACCTCTCCCTTTCGGAAACCTTTTTTACTTCTTCAATTAACGCAGCCTTTAATTAAAGTGTACTAATTCATATCTTAAAATCTATCTACTAATAATTTTATTTACTCAACTGAAGTACCCAGTGTCATTCCACCGTCTACAACAATTTCTGTACCCGTACAATAAGAGCTTTCATCAGAGGCAAGGAATGCTACAGTTCGAGCAATTTCAATTGGTTGTCCAATACGTCCTAAAGGTACTGAATCATAATAAGTAGGAACATGTTTGCCATGAGTAGCCATTTCAGTTTCGACTCCACCATGATGAACCATATTTACTCGAATTCCTTTTGGTCCTAATTCAATAGCTGCAGCTTTTGACATTGCAACCACAGATGCTTTAGTCGCAGCATAAACAGAGGATTGGCTAATTGGAGCAAATGCAGAGATCGACACATTGTTTATAATGGAGCCTTTTTGCTGCTTTTCCATTTGTGGAATAACTGCCTGCATCCCCATAAAAACACCAAGTTGATTAACATTAATCAACTGTTGATAATCATCTATGGTCGTCTCTGTAAATGGTTTACGTTTTAGAGCTCCAGCATTATTCACTAACATATCAAGCTTACCGAATTTATGTATGACCTTATCAACCGCTGATTTCCACTCTAATTCTTTTGTGACATCTAACTGAACTGGAATGGCGTGGTCTTCGCCAATCATCCTAGCCACACCTTAGCCTCATCATAGTTTCTGGCACCAACCCCTACCATAGCCCCCAACGTGGCAAGATGCTGAGCAATAGCTTTCCCCTGTCCTCGATTAGCCCCGTTGACAAGAATTGCATGGTTGTTTAAACACGACATATCCTCACTCCTTTTTTTAATCACTGTTTATATGATGCTCTAACATACAAAGGACTTTTAAACTCTGATTTCACCTTAACATTAGCATTAAGTAAGCGTAATTTTCACCTAAAACAATTTGGGCAGTATCTTCAGCTAATTGTTTCTCCTTAATTTAAGTAAATGCTAGTCTAGTTATACTCTGACCATATTCATTCATTAAAAACTCCAGTAATTCATCTTTGCATTGTTCATACTGATTCCCCATAGGTACTTCCCTTCCTCAGATAATATCCTATTTAGACGACACTATGGAAATTTGGTTCTAAAAAATAACGAATGTTCCAAATGAAAAAGTGCATTACTTTATAAGTTAAATGCACTTTTACGAATTATTTATTCACTTATTCCCTATGCTGACTGATTCATCTTCAGACTTAACAACAGTACTATTAGGTATTATAAAAGCTTTGACATGTAGTATTCGTCAACAAAATCACCATCTATAAACAATGAGTGTTTTTTAGTTCCTTCTGTTGTAAAGCCCATTTTTCGATACAGAGATAAACCTGATTCGTTTTGTGTCACTACTGTAAGTTCCAGGCGATGAATATTGTTACAGAGTGCCCATCGTTCCAACTCTTCCAATAGCTTTGAACCTATTCCCTGTCCCCTATATTCCTTTAATATTCCAATAACAATATAAGCGGAATGTTTATTTCTTCTCGCCTTACCGCCAAAAGCCATTAAAAAACCAACTAATTTGTTGCCTGTTTCAGCAACAAGTATAGTAGAGTTCCCCTCTTCTTCAATACTCTCTATCATCTTTCGTTGTTGTGCTGGCAGACTATTTCTCTCGCCAGCCTCCCACAGCATATATTCTGAATTTCCCTCAACTTGCTGCGTAAGATGTGAAAGCTTTTCTGCATCTGAAGTCTTAATTTCTCTTACTATCACTGTAATTCTCTCCCGTACGAAATCATGTTTAACATATTATGACTGTATCTAGTCTTTAATACTAATACTCATCTTCCCATCACGGTAATGAGCATATTTATCTTCTTCAGATAAATCTATAAAAAGACCGTCTTCCGTAACTTGAATAAGTTCTTTCACCTTTTTTTCATCACCATTAACTTCAATTGTTAAAACACTTTCCACCAGTGGAGGGCCAACATCGTCGGTTCGAACATCCTGAATCTCAAAATCATTTAGTTGATATCCTTTTTCTTCTAAATAACTTATTTTTTCCGTAAATCTCTCCTTGGCTTCCGATTCACTTAGCGTTGTCTCCTTATCGTAATGCTCATCGAAAATCAGTAACTGATTAAAAGCCTCGTCGTAATTTTCATTAACTAAAGCAGTGTAATAATTTTCCACACTATTTTTAGCATCGCTGGATACACAGCCAACCATAATAATACTTAAACCCAGCAATGTAATTAATAATATGTTTTTCAATTTTTCCCTCCTAGAGTTAAAATCGTGCGTGAGTAAGTTTTATACCTGTTTGAATTCCCAACAGAAATAATATTATTGTTGCAAGTGAAGCGAGTATTGTAGAAATTTTAAAATAGATTTAAAGTTTATTAACGTACATATTTTCCACTTTTTTAGTACAAAATAAGAAAGTTAGCAACTAACTTATAGATGATGTGTACCCTTTAACTTAAAACTTAATTTATAACTTCATTTGTATTACGATCTAAGGTTTGAAAATAACTTATTATTGCAGCTACAGCGCAACAAACACCGCTTAATAACCAAATATAAAAAAAGATCTTTCCTCCTGTAGTGGGGGAGTTATAGATAAAATAACTAAGTAGAAATAATCCTCCACCTAAAAAAGAGAGATAATACGCAAACCATTTATGTCGTCTCCTAAAAAAGTGGTATCCAATAAGAATTAACAAATATATACTACTTATTACCATAATTACGGGAAAAGTGGGTAGAAATTTAGCAGCATATATAAAATGGTCAAGTTGTGATATTTGATTACTGCTTTGAACTTCGTCATAGAACAATTGAGAAAATGGTGTTGAATGCTTCCACTCCCAAGGGTCATTTAGAATCGCACTACCTTCGTACCAAGTTGCAGCAGTGGAAAACAACAGCAGGATTGATGCTATACCAAGCTGGACCAAAAACCAAAACACATAATCCACAGCCTTTCTAATAAAATTTATCCAATAAGTAATAGGCTTATCTTGTCAAACTATCTCACCGCGTCTCGTCGAAGATAAGGATTTTAACTTCGAGATAACCACTTATTAAGAGAGCGATTTCATCTTTAATTTTACGATTATACATTTGTAATTATTTTAACATAAAATAACATTTATATATTTTAATTTTTCGAATAGTTTAATCTAGAGAACTTGGCTTATGGCCAAGCTTTAATAGCGAATGCCTTAGTTGCGCTTATGCAGTAAGTATTTCTTTCTTAACTGGCAAAAATAAGACCCCCCTTAGGATACAGTCCTCGTGCTAAAAGAAACTTAATTAAATCACATAAATCTCTTTTGCAAAAAGTATTGATCAAAACCTTTGGGATGATCTTCAATGACGCCAAAAATTTCGTACCCGTTTTTTTGATAAAACTCAGGAGCCTGAAAGCTAAATGTATCCAAGTATATCAATCTGCAATCATTCTCTTGCGCATACTTCTCTAATTTCTTCAGCAAAATACTTCCATATCCCTCTTTTCTATAACTTTCATCAACCCACAGGAAATCAATTATTATATGATTCCAAAACATGTTTCCGGTAATGCCACCCTTAATATTTCCAATATCATCTTTTAGTGTAAAACCAATGTTCTTATTAGGAGTTTTAAGATGGTCTGGCAGCTGCTCCATGTTGTGGTCTATTACCTTCTTTTTTATAAATTCGCTAGTTTCTTTTGTCCAATGATTAATTATTTCCATAGTAGTTCCCCCATAATTCCCAGCATTTTGTCATATTTTACAATGCTACTACAAAATGACATTTTATAGAAGTTTTGGAAACCCAATAGGATATATTAAATCTTGATAACATATCAAATTGATGCCACTTTTACACCTCTAGAAACGATAATAGTTATGAATAATGAAATTATTCATAACCAACCTAAGTACTCGATTGAATTTTCTTGAGCATGAATCTGTGAAAATAGCAGCTTCTCTATGAAAATCGCGAATATATATTTAAGATTTTGGGCATAATGCCAACTATAATGAAAAATTATGGAGGTGATATATATGAAGAAACTAGTATTATTAACTATATTACTTGTTTCAGCTATGGTGATGACTGCTTGTGGAGGTGAAGATGAAAACTCAAAGGAAAATTCTAACCAATCTAATGAAGATGTTAAAAGCCAAGAAGCTATGAGTACGATGAATGACATGGTTAAAAGAATGGAAGAGCTTGACTATACTTCAATTGACTTTGATGTCATATATGATGATCAAGAATTTGAAGGTGAAATCGAGAAAGATAATAATTTAGTGGAATCCGAGTTTTATGATCCATTTAACAGTGTAGATGAACGCGGGGCAGATGCTTTTGATGCCATATTTCCAATTGTGAAAGACCTGGAACTGAAGCAAGACATGACAGATGAAGAAGCTATTGCAACATCTCTTAAGGCGTTTAGTATACCTGACAATTTCTTAAAAGCCGTATTACAAGTTACTTTTAAAGATGGAACGGATAAAGTATATGAAATAAAGATGAATGAAATGTAAAAGCGTATTTTTTATGATAAAAAAATAATTACACTTAAGGCATGGAAACGCTCGTTTTCATGCTTTTTATTTTTCAACCAATTTTACCTATATTTCCCACCCAACTTTTTCTTCCCAAAAGACTATTTCCCAAGTTTACGGGCAAATTACAAAATAATTAGACCATAACTATCGTGAAAGAAAGGTGTTTTGCATGCGAAATAAAAATGTATGGTTAGTAACACTGGGAATTTTACTGTTAATAGGTGTTGGTATTTTCTCATTTCAATACGAAAATCCTGATAGTGACACGGCGGATCCTGAACAAGGTTTACAGAACGACAACCAAGATGAAACTAACGTCGAAAAGCAAAAAAATCCTAATGGTAAAGAACACTTCTCAGTCCAACATAAGGAATATCCGGGAGAGGTTACGCCCGATTTTTCTCCTGAAGAACTAATAAAGCCTCCTTCAGGTAATTGGTTAACGAACGGTGGAAATATATATAATGGTCGGTACTCCCCATTAAACAAAATTGATACTTCCAATGTCAGTGATCTAAAAGCAGAATGGATTACTAGTATGGGAACTGGCCACGAATTCAAATACTCCGGGGAATCTACCCCACTTGTGTATGATGGCGTGATGTTTAATGTAACTGGAGAAAACCATGTTGCAGCAATCGATGCAACAACAGGAGAATTCATTTGGGAGTATAAGCCTAAACTCCCGAAAGGATTGGATACGCTTTGTTGCGGATGGGCAAACCGTGGTGTTGCACTAGGAGATGGTAAGGTGTTTATTGGTTTGCTGGACGCAAGACTAGTTGCCTTGGACCAGAAAACCGGTGAAGTATTATGGGAAACGGTAGTTGATGAATGGGAAAAGGGATATACCATCACAAGTGCTCCACTCTTTTATGATGGAAAGGTTTATACCGGTATTGCAGGTGGGGAATACGGAATAAGAGGTTACGTTGCGGCATATGATGCAGACATTGGCAGACAAGTCTGGAGAACCTACACTCTCCCAGAGCCAGGTGCAAAGGGATCAGAAACATGGCCGGAGGATAGTGAAAACTGGTTAACAGGTGGAGCACCTGTCTGGCAAACACCTGCAGTTGATCCGGAATTAGGGCTCATTTATTTTGCAACTGGGAATTCGTCACCTGATTTAGATGGAAGTAATCGTAAAGGAGATAACCTATATACAGACTCTGTAATGGCTTTAAATGCGGATACAGGCGAATATGAATGGCATTTCCAGGAAGTACATCACGATATTTGGGATTATGACCCAGCTAATCCGGTTGTTTTATATGATGTCAAAATGAATGGCGAAACGAAAAAGGGGATAGCTCAAGCCGGTAAGACTGGATGGGTATATCTACTGGATAGAACAAACGGGGAGCCTCTCGTTGGTATTGAGGAAAAACCTGTACCACAAAATAAAAATCAAAAAACATCACCTACTCAGCCGTTCCCAATTGGGGATTCCTTTGTACCGCAAAAAATTACGAAAGAAGATATAGAACGAGACTTACCTAAGGAATTTGATGGAAAGTTCGGAAATATATTCACACCATTTTGGGATGAACCAGTAACCGTGAAGCCGTCACCTCAAGGTGGAGCAAATTGGCCACCTTCTGCCTACAACCCAAACACAGAACTTTTTTATGTGCTGGGTAATGATAATTATTTTTCATATGCCCATTATGCAGAAGATGAGGAGAATAAATTTGAAGTGGGTAAAGAATGGCTGGGAAGTATCTGGCAGCCTGTAGAAAAGTCACCTAGTCGAGGCACGGTAACTGCAATCGATATTAAAACGAATAAAATTGTTTGGCAGAATGACTGGGATACTATTGCATATAGTGGAATTTTAACAACTGCCGGGAACCTGATCTTCACTGGACATAATGACGGAAGAATTATCGCGTATGATGCCACCAATGGGGAGAAAGTGTGGCAATTCAAAACGGACGCAGGAGCAAATGCCCCACCAATCACTTATAAAGTCGATGGGAAGCAATATATCTCCATATTCTCAGCCGGAAATTCACTTGCCGGAACACAGCATGGAGATAAGATCTACACTTTCTCATTAGAAGGAAAATATGAATCCCTGGAAGATATTCCTGAGGACGACGTTACGGTATCACCTGCAAAAGAAGAAATGGACTTCAATCAAGGCAAACAGGAAGACAAAAATGAAGTTTCCGTGGACGAAGGACTAAAAGTGTATGAAAACAATTGCTTATCCTGCCATGGTGCAGAAGGTGCAGGCGGTCACAATGGACCAAATTTACAAAACATCAACATGAATACAGAACAAATTATTCAACAGATTAAAAACGGAGGCGGCAACATGCCTGGATTTGAAGGTACGTTAACAGAAGAAGAAATTAAAGCTGTAACAGAATACATCAGGAGCCTTTCTGAAGAAGAAGGATAAAAATTAAAAAGGTAGTTGTCCATTTTCCAGGACAACTACCTTTTTATGTTAATCTGTGGATGCTTTTTCTGTTAATGGAATTTGAATTAACCGATCATCCTTTTCACTTGGCTCGCCACGATCATCATGATTATTGGTGATCGTAAACAATGCCTCGTCCTCAATCATAATATCTCTTAACCTTCCTGCATCTCCAAAAAATTCACTGACTTCACTGCTCGCTATATCATAAGTGAAAATATTGGAACCGGCTAATGACGCTACAAATAATTGTCCATCATTAAAGGCCATTCCAGACGGTGCCCAAGTGTCATCACCAGAATGATGAATAGGCTCAATCATGTCAGATGCTTCTTCGTCACCCTCGATTACAGGCCAACCATAGTTCTGCCCTGCTTTGATAAGATTGATCTCATCATGACCGGACTCACCATGCTCCGAACTATAAAAATTTCCTTCGTAGTCCCAAGCTAACCCCTGTGGATTTCGATGACCAAACGAGTAAATGTAGGAATTATCAAAAGGGTTGTCCTCTGGAACTTCGCCATTTAATTCCATTCTTAAAATCTTACCCGCTAAATTATCAAGTTCTTGAGCTTTTTCAGCTTGACCAGTATCACCTGTAGTTGCATATAGCATCTCATCTGGACCGATTTGAATTCTGCCACCAGTATTTATTTCGCCACCTGGTATGCCCTCAAGGAGAACATCCTCTTCCGTCCAAATATTATTTTTGAGTGACATCGAGATAATTCTATTAAGGATTTCACCATCTTCCTGATAAGTATGGTAAGCAAATGCCATTTTAGAAGTATTAAAATCTGGCGCTAAAGTAAAGCCAAGAAATCCGCCTTGACCCTCATGGAGAATATCTTCTGATACTTCAACATCCTGAACTTCTACTAAACCAAGATCTCCATCAATTTGAATCACGGACCCATCACGTTGACTTAAGAAAAAATTATTGCCACTCTTGTTGATTGTCCACGGTATGAACAAGTTATTCGCATTGATACTTCCATCATCCGAAGCTACGACTTCAACCGTCTCCTCTGTTACTTCAACTGCCTCTTGTTGGAAAGGATCTTGATTCTCCTGATCCTGTAATTCATTGTTGTCTTGACCTGTATTTAATGCAAATACAAGTCCTCCCAAAAAGATTATTCCTAGTAAACTAAGATATATAGTTTTATTCAAAAAAACCACCTCAACTTCTTTTAATTTTCGTCACTAGCATCACCTATTTTCAGACTATTTATACATAATAGAATTATTATTTATTAGAAAACTTGGTATATCGCCATGCCTTAGTTGCATTTATGCAATAAGAAAGGATTTATACTTTTGTATGAAAATACCTCTCTAGCTCGATTAAAAATTCATTTTCATGATAGATGGTGACTGCACATTTCGGATCCACGGAGGTTTAACTGCTAATAAAAGGCTTAACGAAATTCTTTCTAAGCCTTTTATTTTTTAGCGGACACAGGAGACGCTATTTCTATAGAAAAGTCGTCTTTTCGAAGTTATCCGGCCACAGAAGCCCTTATTTCACATATATCATGGTTAATAGATGGTATTTGTAACAAATAAGGTCTCTGGTGTCCGCAAAAATCTCAAATTTTCATGATAGATGGTGGCTGTACACTTGGCAGCCATGTTGGTTTATTAACTGCCAAAAAAATAATCGTTCCACTTAGTTAGTGGAACGATTACACTTTATCAAGCTGCTTTTTATCAAGTTTGCCTATAGATGTATATGGCATATGTGTAACGAATGTTATTTCTTTTGGCACCTGGTATCTAGCAACCTTAGAACTTAGCCATTCAAGAAGCTCCTCTTCTGTTGCACTAGCATTTTCCACTAACTGCACAAATGCTGTTAATCGTTGGCCAAATTGTTCGTCATTTATTCCAATAACAGCCACATCTTCAACCGCGGAATGCTTGATTAGTATCTGTTCAACTTCTATTGGGTAAACATTCTCTCCTCCTGAAATGACCATATCGTCCTTTCTGCCACACAAAAAATAGTACCCATTTTCATCTCTGTATCCTAAATCACCTGTTTCAATCCAGGAGCTGTTTCTGTTACTCATCGACCAGTCATTCCTGACACAAAATTGTCCAATTTCACCAGTCTCAACTTCATTCATACGTTCATCCAGAACCTTTAATCGCATGCCATTTATTTTTTTGCCAACGGTAGATGCTGAATAGTTTAAATCCTGTGGTGTTGCGATGAAATTCAAACCAGCTTCCGAGGTCCCGTATAGGTTGTACAAGACATCCCCCAGTTGATTATATGTCTCATCTACAAGTTTTGTACTGAGCTTTGCACCTCCTGATGCAATACAGTGGAGGCTCCTCAAATCTTCTGCATTCGTTTTTAACATTCGCTGCAGCATTAGCGGAACAACTGTGACTACTTCAACTTGATGTTCACGAATCAAATTGCAGGCTTTTTTAGCATTAAATCCACTGCTTATTACTGCTTTCTTCCCTAAAGGAATGAATAAAAGCAATACTGCTAATCCATAACCATGGTAGATTGGAGTCCCAATATAGGCAGTATTATAGTCTAAAAGCCTTAACCTACTGATAAAAGCTACAAATGGATTCAAATAATTAAATAATGATGCCTTATGCGCTGCATCTTTAGAAACTCCAGTGGTACCACTTGTTTGCAGCACAATTTTACTCGTGGAAGTTCTGGGTAGTCCTTGTTTTTCATGACCATTTGAATGAAGGAGGTTATTAATGGCCGGTAAGTGATCATGATAGCTTAAAATCTTATCATTAGAATAATGGGATTGTTCAACAAGGGAATTTAATTCAGCGTCATAGATAAGAACATCAAAATCATGGCGGTCAATCAGTTCATTAAATTGGCTCTTACTTATTTCAGCATTTAGTAAGTATACATCTGCTCCTAACCTGGAAACAGCAAAAAGAGACTTCACCATCGATGCATGGTTTTTACATAATAAAGCTGCCTTTTGCCCACTTTCAAGATGAACATTTTCCTTCAAATCCAAAGCAAGCCTTGTGGATTGTGCCAGGAGCTGCTTATAACTTATTTCCTGATTGTCATCAACTAGCGCAATTTTGTCAGAATACTTCTTTTCCGCAAAATAGAGAAGGGTCATCAGATTTATTCCACAATTAAATGTGGCAACAATCAACCTATACAACCCTAGAGGTGATAGCAATTTAATTTTATGTAATACATAAACTAGTTTTATTATCCTCAAGTTACTTCCCTCTTTTTCTTTTAGCTGATAAATCCGGCAGACTTCTGAGAAAGACCGACGCTAATTGCCCAAATATTAACCACCAGGGCTGATATTTTTTCCTCTTTGTATACATGAGCTTGCTGATGATACTGGCGATTTGTTCGGCTGACATAGCAGGGACATTACGATAAGAAGCTGTTGGTCGAATCATTGGAGTTCTTACTAATGGGAGATACAATGTTGATGTTGACACTCCTGCTTTTTTCAATTCCGGGGCTGCTGATCGTAGCCACACATCAAAAGCTGACTTAGATGCTTGATACGCAGCAAAGTATGGTACTGGTGCTAGCAATGCGTTTACTGTAGATATATTAATGACTTGTCCGTGATTTTTTTCAAGAAGAGGAATGAGTGATAACAACAGCCTCACCGGCACAAAATAATTGATCGCCATTGTTCGGGTGAAATCATGATAACGATCCAGCGAATCCTGGATCGAACGTCTGATAGATAGTCCAGCATTACTGACAAGTATATCCAACCCACCCGGCAGTTGGTGTACAAATGTTAGTAAGCCATCCATTTCTTTCTCATTTCGAAGGTCTGCACTATAAATACTTACGCTAGCAGCTTTATTTTCGATTTCACGTTTCATAGCCAAAAGCTTTTCCTCTCTTCTGGCCACTAAAATCAAATGACTATCTTGATTTGCTAGGTAATAGGCTAACGCTTCGCCAATACCAGAACTCGCACCAGTAATCAGGATAGTCCTTCCTTTAAGTTCGTTTCTGAGATTCTCTTTGTTTAAATATGTAGGTAAAAATAAACATGCTTCCAGCAAACTAGATTTTTGCATAATTACACCTGTTTCATTTGTTATTAAGATTAATATCTTTTCCTTGCCATACTGTTTTTCAATTATACCAGTCCATCTTTTCGATTGATTTTCTTAAAAACAAACAGCAGCTATTCAACCAATTGTTCTCATAATAGGTATTAACTCATTCGAAACTAATTTAACTTACATACTGTTGAAATAAGAGAAAAAAGGAGGTGCTATAATATGTCAAATAAAGACAGGTCACGGGATAGACTTCGAAGCTATAATGATGTTAGAAACGCTAGACAAAAAAACAAACAAAGGCATATGAATGATCAGACAAATGATATAGAGAGTATTTGTGAACGTTTTGCCGAAATTTTAGATGCAGAACCTGACGTTACAAATGGAGTTTGTGTTGCTTCTCGTGTTAGGGACCTTGAAGCAAGCATTATGGGTCGTGAAACCAATTCACCTCTAGTATTTCCACAGTTTTTTTCATTTGAGAACTTTGATGATGAAGGAAATACTCTCAATTTAGGAGAAACAGTCATTTTGCAACATGAAATTAATTCATTTGTTGAAAGATTAGTAGAACAAAATATTCAATTTACTGCATTTCACAACCACTGGTTATTCGATGACCCAAGGTTAATGTATGTCCATTTTCAGTCAATAGAACCCCCATTAGTATTTGCACGAAAAACTGCAAATGCTTTAGAACTGTTAGACGGTTAAAAATAATAATATAATTATTGGATACTCAAATGGGTGTCCTCATCCATAATACAGCTCCATAAAGTTTATGAGTGTCTAATATAATACCAATTAAAATTGCAAGAAGGCTAGTAATCTTTTTCAAAGTCTCCAGCATATCTGTTGTGGTATCTACAAACCTCCGAAATACTGGCGGAACCTTTGTTTTCTTTCACTAAAACCTATTGGCGGATCCTCGTTCCACTATATGTCTATTTAGACTTAAATTCCATTGATTTTGTGCTTTTAACGGAATGAGGATCCGCCTCACCCCTCTTTGGGCCGCTTTTCTTCCATTTAGCGGAACGAGAATTCATATCGCTGGCTCCATCACTTCACGTATACTTTTTCACAATCCCTGCGTACATTTTAACACAAAATATTCAGAATTCCTCATTTAACAAGCAAAGTTATTTATTTTCCAACTCCTAATAAAAAGGACTACCAATACTAATTGATAGTCACTTTTTGACGTTTTTCCTAAGCTAACTTCATGTTACGATCTCCTGAAGTTCCCCAACACCTCAGCCGTTTCACTGATACTAACAAACGCTTGCGGGTCAACTTTTTTAATTAGTGATTTTACTAATGCCAGTTCATAACGGGTAATAACTGTATATAGTACTCTATTTTTATTATTAGAATAGGCCCCATACCCGTTCATAACGGTAATACCACGGATCAAATTTGCAATAAGCTCATTCTTAAGCGCATCTCCCTGACTTGTTACCACTATTCTCCTCTCGCGAATGTATTCTTCAGTTCATGTAAGCCTTTTAAAGGCACATTATTGCTAACTAAACAGCAGTATATGAGTATAATTCAATATCCTTGCCTGTAATCACATCCGTAGATCTTTAATCCCTTACGCATATTTTGGGTCTCCCATAATGTTTTTCAAAACGTTTACACCCTAACTACGGTCATGAGCAAAAAAAGGTTTCTTAAAAACCATCATTTGAATGGTGAGCAATTTTACAATGCTACTGAATTAATTATATACAATCTGCATAAACTATCTTCAAAGTAATTCTAGGAGTGTTTATATGAAAAATAAGTTAGATGTTATAATCGCCTTACTTATAGCAAGTACCATTTTATCATCAATTTTTAGTATAATAATGCTTGTCCTTACTATAAAGCACGACTTTAAAGTAACTGGTGGCAGTTTATTAAAAAAAAATTAACAATTAATTCGCTACAATTTTATTAGGACTAGTTAGTAATAAAAATAGGGAGTTTTCGTACAAATTCATTCCTAAACCCCGTTCCTTTAGCGGATTTATATCAATTTTTGAATAAATCACCAGGTAAAATTTAATAAATCTAATTAGTCTATTAGCAGCTTTTTTGAATTCTATCTCTTGCTTCTTTATTTTATAGATGCACATAGATCAACTGAATATGGCATTTCCAACCTCTTGTAACGAAAAGAGAGACTTCTTACAGTTCAAACTCCTTGTTTCCTTTAGTCAATACTTGTTGGCGGATTCTCGTTCCGTTATTTCATATAAATTGCTCGTTTGGGCTTGTTGACGGATCCTCATTCCGCTATATGTCTGTTTAGACCCTATATTCCATTAATTTTGTGCTATTAACGGAACGAGGATCCGCTTCACCCCTCTTTGAGCCGCTTTTCTCCCATTTAGCGGAACGAGGATTCATATCGATGGAGCTCCATCACTTCACGTATACTTTTTCAAAATCTCTGGGTACATTTTAACACAAAATATTCAGAATTCCCCATTCAATAAAAAAATGACTATCAACTAATTTGATAGTCACTTCACATATACTATTGCCGTTTTTTACGCTACGATCTCCTGAAGTTCCCCAACACCTCAGCCGTTTCACTGATACTAACAAACGCTTGCGGGTCAACTTTTTTAATTAGTGATTTTACTAATGCCAGTTCATAACGGGTAATAACTGTATAGAGTACTTTATTTTCATTATTAGAATAGGCCCCATACCCGTTCATAACGGTAATACCACGGATCAAATTTGCAATAAGCTCATTCTTAAGCGCATCTCCCTGACTTGTTACCACCATCAGATTTAATTTTATATGGCGGGTATGAATGCGGTCGATAACGATTCCGGTAATGTATATCGAAGCCATTGTATATAATGCGAGATCCCAAGAAAAGAAAAACCCGGAGACAAACACAACAATACTATTTAAACCGAAAATTAACCCACCCAAAGGAATATCGTGTTTTTGGGTGACAACAAGTCCAATGATATCAGCCCCTCCGGTTGATCCATAAAAGCGAACAATAAATCCAATTCCTACACCTACAATGACACCACCAAAGACCGCAGAGAGTAATGCGTCATCAGTTACCTTTACAACCGGGATATACTGCATCGAAACTGAGGTGATAAAAACAGAAAATACACTGTTCAGAATAAATTGCTTCCCTAACCTCATCCAGCCAATAATGAAAACAGGAATGTTCAAAATGACCAGCCAAATCCCAGAGTTTATTGGGGAAAGAAGTCCAAAAATCATAGCAAGACCTGTAACTCCACCTGACAACACTTCATGGGGGAGCAAAAACATATTAAATGAGAATCCTAATACAATTGAAAATACAAACAGCACAGTATATTTATATAATTGATACATTGGCATGACACTCCAATCCGATTGAAACAAATTCTTAATGAATTCTAGTGGGATAAAAAATAAAAGTCAATATCTTTTTCCAAAATACTTAGCTGTCCAATTTCTAATAATTGCAAAATAATTCCATTTAATATAGTATAATTTTATTATAAACTTCTCGAGAAATGATGGTGAATAATTCATGAATTATAGTTCGTTAAAAGATGAATACTACCCACTTTTATTAAGTGTTATATCAGCAATAGTTGAAGAGCACCATGATGAAATGAAAACTATTGATGAGTTTAACTTGTATTTTCAGAACAATCCAAACTATTTAAATGAATTAGCTGATACATTCACCAGACATTGTGAAGCATTCTTTTTACCAGAAGTTGAATATCAAAACTTCATAAAAGCGTCTAATACAACAGCTTTCAAATTAGGAATAGCATTTGCAGAAACAAATTATTTTACTGTCGAACTAATTTTACAACTGACCCATAGCACTCGAATGTGTTGTATTCGTCACATGCTTAATGCTCTAAATGAATTCAAAATACAGCCAAACACATCCATGATTATTGAACGGTTCTTTGAATTAACGAACACCAGACAAAATTCCTTTTCTGAAGGCTATATATATAAACAAAATGACATGCTAAAAAATCAAAGTATTACTGACCCGCTTACAGGCCTTTATAACCGTAGATATTTTTATAAATGTATCGTAAAAGAAATGACAAAAGCCTATCGAACCTGCCACCCTATTACCTTAATGCTAATTGACTTAAACAACCTTAAAGAAATAAATGATGAATATGGACATAATGAAGGAGACAAGTTGTTAGAGCACTTTGCTCAAAGCGTTACGAAAGTCAGATCTAACTTTGATAGTGTCTTCCGTTTTGGTGGGGATGAATTCGTTATAATCGCACCTAATTGTAATGAGGAAAACGCCGAGGAAATTGGAATGAGATTGAATAGTGAAATAAGCAAATTTAATTCCAAGGTTTCATTATCATATGGAATCATAAACTTGCCTTTGGTTGAACAACCTGAAAAACTGAACATTGAGCATTACTTAAAAATTGCCGATGACAGAATGTATAAATATAAAGCTCAATATAAAAATACCGTGGTAAATTAATAAAGCAGAGCTGCTGAAGCTCTGCTTATTCGTTAGAATCCGTTCAGTAAATATCTGTATCGATCAAATGGAATTGAACTTTCATTGTGCTCAATAATAACAGATTGTAGCTTACGAACAAAGTGATCTCGCGATGGCATTGCGTACTCTGCCAACTTTTTAAATGATGGTCTTATAATTAAATTCATCAAATAAGCTGATTGTGAAGCTCCTCGCTTTCTTCGACTGTTCAATTTTCGAATCATTTTTCCTTCGGTCAGGATTCCTGGTCCATGTCCAAAATAAAGACCATTCCCAAGAAATACTGCATTTTCTCCTCTTGAATAAGAGGCTCTTGGATCAAAGTCCGGATTGTTAAAATAGACAACATCTCCAGGTATGAATTCTTCGGAATAAAAATTTGTTAACCCAAGGTCTGTGTCAGCATGCCAGCTGTAAATATAGATGTTTGAGAATAATTTATTGAAGGATAATTCACCGATTACATTTAAGACCGAATGATAGTAGATAATAAGCATTGCCCCTGCACATTCAAACGCATATAAAGAACTATTCCTGTAAATGTCTCTAATTGCTTCAGAAGGTTCTACACCTTGCCTGAGCTGAAATCCTCCTACTTGTGTTAATATCCAATATTGAGGATTACAGCGGGAGTCTTCAAATACTGCGAATCGTGCCCTGCTTTGATTCATTGCCCTCGCACCTAACATGATGTTCTTGCGCAGCTTTAGTTCAAATGCTAATTCATCTGGGGTTTGATAGGAATAAACTGTCGGGGACTCATTCATTACATGAATAATCATTTTTTCATCATTACCTGTATGCCATATATCACTCTGCTGAAATGGCTTCCCTGCTATTTGAATCATATATTTAACCCCCCATCTTTTTAATAGACTATTCATTCATAGGCGAATAATTGATTAAAAATATCTATGTGTTTACCCTAAATTTAAATCATTTTTGAAATCCGCTATTAACCCCTATCACTTTTGGCCAAAGACCTTTATAATAGGTAAGCGGAACTTATAGAAGGAAAAGGTGTTTTACATGAGTTTACTCACAGTTAAAGATTTGACTCACGGTTTCGGAGACCGTGCTATATTTGAAGACGTTTCATTTCGTTTATTAAAAGGAGAACATATTGGCCTTATTGGTGCCAATGGTGAAGGTAAGTCCTCCTTTATGAATATAATTACAGGTAAATTAGAACCTGACGCAGGAACAATCACCTGGTCCAAGCATGCTCGCATTGGCTATTTAGACCAGAACGCAGATTTAAGTGAAGGAATGACAATGCGTGATGTACTCAGGACGGCTTTTCAATATCTGTTTGATATGGAAGCAGAGATGAATGGACTTTTTGCCAAAATGGGTGAAGTTGGTACAGATGAGCTGGAAGAATTGCTTGAAGAAACCGGTCGACTTCAAGATTCTCTAACGAGTAACGATTTTTACATCATTGATGCCAAAGTTGAAGAAGTCGCCAATGGCCTTGGTCTAGATGAAATTGGTTTAGACCGCGGCGTTGATGAATTGAGTGGCGGCCAGCGGACTAAAGTTTTGCTTGCAAAGCTTCTCCTAGAAAAACCAGATATATTATTGCTTGATGAGCCGACGAATTTCCTAGACGTTGAGCATATCGAATGGCTAAGAAAGTACTTGCTGGAATATGACCATGCATTCATTTTAATTTCACATGACATTACATTTTTAAATAGTGTCGTTAACTTGATTTATCACATGGAAAATCAGCAGCTTACGCGTTATCCGGGAGATTACAATGAATTTCTTCGCGTGTATGAAATGAGAAAACAGCAGCTAGAATCTGCTTATAATAAGCAACAAAAAGAAATTTCCAGTTTAAAAACCTTTGTAGCGAAAAACAAAGCAAATGCAGCAACAAGTAAACTGGCAACATCACGGCAAAAGAAACTCGATAAGATGGATGTTATTGAGTTGGATTCTGAAAAACCAAAACCGAAGTTCCATTTTAAAGAAGCACGGACAGCTGGAAGATACTTGTTCGAAACAAATGAACTTGTCATTGGTTACGATGAACCTCTCTCAAGACCTCTTAGTCTGGAAATGGAACGTGGTCAGAAGTTAGCATTATCAGGAGCAAACGGAATCGGGAAAACAACCCTATTACGAAGTATTTTAGGAGAAATCACACCTGTTTCCGGCTCTGTCCAATTAGGAGATCATCTTCATATCGGGTATTTTGAACAAGAATTAAAAGAAACTACCGATAAAACATGTATCGATGAAATATGGGACGAATTCCCTCATTTCACACAACATGAAGTACGCAGCTCTCTAGCCAGATGCGGACTTACCAAAAAGCATATTGAAAGTAAAGTTCGTGTATTAAGTGGAGGCGAAAAGGCAAAAGTTCGTCTATGTAAATTAATTAATAAAGAGACTAACCTGCTTATACTCGACGAGCCCACAAATCACTTGGACGTTGATGCAAAAGCAGAGCTGAAACGTGCCTTGAAAGATTACAAAGGCAGTGTTCTATTGATCTCACACGAACCAGAATTTTACCAGGACATCGTCACAGACGTTTGGAATTGTGAAGACTGGACAACTAAAGTATTTTAATAAAGTAGAAGGACTACCCACTGATATAAGGGTAGTCCTTCTTTTTTACTGTTTAGGAAACTATAAAATTTAAGTGCTGTGGATAACTGGACTCCAGAATCAGCCACGTCCAGCTCCCGCGCCTTTGTTCTATCTGAAATGTTGCTACCTTCACGACCAGTTTAGAAAAATACACATAGGGGTAATTGTATAAACAGGAAGTGTAAAAGGAAAAATTAGTGGAAAACTTATAGCAAGTAGCGCCTAACCGAAAAGAAATCTCAGGCTTACAAAATATTCTTCATAAGAATGGAGTGGTTAAATTGGCATTACAAGCAATAACAGTAAGAGAGCTAGCTCAAAAAATTCTTGCAAATGAAAAAGTCTTCTTACTAGATATTCGAAAAGAAGAAGATTATAACGATTGGGCTATTCAAGGACGAAATGTTCAAAGTCTGAACATCCCATATAAACAGCTAGAAAATGGAGCTGAGGATGTAAAAGAGCAACTTCCAGAGGATCAAACGATTTACGTTGTTTGTGCAAAAGGAATCTCTTCTCAAAAAGGTGTCGAAGTGCTGGAAGATGCCGGAGTGAAAAATATCACCTATTTAAAGGGTGGTATGACAGCATGGAGTGAACATATGGAGCCAATGAAGATTGGCGACCTCTCTAATGGTGGAGAGCTTTATCAATTCCTTCGAATCGGAAAAGGCTGCCTTTCTTACATGGTCATTGCCGATGGTGAAGCGACAGTTATTGACGCTACAAGGATGACTGAAACATACAAAAACTTTGCCGAGGAAAAAAATGCAGCCATAAAATATGTTTTGGATACGCATCTTCATGCAGACCATATTTCAGGTGGAAAGACTTTAGCAAAACATACAAAAGCCCAATATTATTTCCCAACAAAAGATGATGAAGGCCTGACGTTTGATTATAATAAACTAGAAGATGGCACAAAGATCACAGTTGGTGATTCCATTGCAATTTCTTCCTTCTATTCTCCTGGACACACTATTGGTAGTACTAGTTTTATTGTAGACAATAAATACTTGATGACAGGGGATATCTTATTCATAGAATCCATTGGTCGTCCGGATTTGGCAGGAAAAGCAGAGGATTGGGTAGATGATTTACGAAAGACATTATATGACCGCTACCAAAGCTTATCACAAGATTTAATTGTGTTACCAGCTCATTTTGGAGCAATGGAAGAAATTAATGAGGATGGCACGGTTCAAGCAAAGCTAGAAGAACTATATCAGAAGAATGATCGCTTAAATGTAGAAAGTGAAAAAGAGTTCCGGCACCTTGTAACAGATAATTTACCACCACAGCCAAACAGCCATGAAGAAATTCGATACACTAACATGGGCAAAAAGAATCCAGATCATGATGAAAGGCGCGAAATGGAAGTTGGTCCAAATCGCTGCGCTATATAAAAATTATTAGAAAACTTGGCATTCGCCAAGCCTTAATGGCGAGTGCCTTCTTATGCAGTAAGGAAGTAGTTATTCTTTCTTATCTGCTAAAAAAGAGGGAAGCGGAATCTATTTTAGAAAACTGGCTTATCGCCGGTAAGAAAGTAGTTATACTTTCAAAACTTCCAAAAGATTTCCATTTCCCTCTTTTTTCAAGTCATGAAATTTGATTATGCAAGAGCAGCTTTAACAGCATAATTAGTATCATTTAAAGGAATAAGATCTGCCTTAAAGTCATTATTCCGTAGTATATCCATCATTTTAGTAGAAGAAATACGATGATTAAGAGGCGGACCTGATTTGGTTTCAATGGCCTCCCATTCAATAATCATGATTTCTCCACCAGGCTTTAAAATTCGTTTAATTTCATTAAGTGCATTTTTAATACTCTCAACTTCATGAATAACAAATGCCACCAAAACCTTGTTCACTGAATCATCTTTCAAATTAATGCCTTCTAAATCACTAACGATGTATTGAATATTTTCAATTTGTTGTTCATCTGCACGTTTTTCCAGCAATTTAAGCATTTGGGACTCGATATCGACAGCATAAACCACTTCATTTGTTCTTTCTGCTATTGGGATGGTAAAAAATCCATTACCAGCGCCAAGATCGGCAACTCTATCCCGTTCACGAATACCAATCTTATCAATGATTTTATTAGGTTTTAGACTTTCTTTTCTTTCCTCACTTAAGAGTTTATCTGCTTTATTCGGGTTAAATCGTTTATCTGACATCACTTGCATCTCCTTTACTACCAAAAGGTTTATACATTCATTATTCACGATACATGTATTGTTTAACCCAAGAGAAAAATGTTATTCCATTTTTGCCAATTCTTCTACCATCATTTCGTAATTCATTGCCCCCATCGCAATAAACTGTATACGACCATTTGAATCAATCATGTAGGAAGTTGGATATGCTCGAACTTGATAAGCATTAGCTACATCAGAATTTTCATCCATCAATATTGGGAATGTCAGCTCAAAGTCTTCTACAAATTCTGTGACATCTTCTTCACTATTTTCAGTTTCTGTTAAATTAACGGCTAAAATCTCTAAATCTTTATTTTCATAAAATTTTTGCATATCCGGCATTTCCTCTCTGCATGGAGGACACCATGTAGCCCAGAAATTTACTAAGACTCGTTCTCCTCTGAAGTCAGATAATTTTACTGTTTTTCCTTCAAGTGTTTTCAATTCAAAATCAGGGGCAATCTGTCCTTCTTCAAGCCCAACTTCATCAGAATTAACAACCTCTTCTTCCGCATTTTCCTCTTCATCCATCGGTGCTGAGATAGAATTTCCAGAGATATTACCATCTTCTTCTTGAACGGATGTATCATCATTTGCAATTGCAAAATCATAAACGGCCCACCCAATCATTCCTATTGCAAGTACGATAACAATCAATTTTTTCATTTGAATGCACCTCCTATTATCCTAATTTTGATAACCATGTTCCTTGTATTAAATCAAGTAGAAATCCTGTAATACGTGGCATTAGACCAAAAAATAAGACCAAGCCCATGATGATCATAATCACCCCGCCTACTTTCATAATCACTTGACTATGACGGACGATCCATTTTGTGGACCCAAGGAAGAAAGTTAGAATAATAAATGGTAACGCAAAGCCTATAACATACATAACAGTGTAGAATACACCTTGACCAGGGTTACTTGCAGCTAATAGCAGAATTGATCCAAAAATTGGACCTATACACGGCGTCCACCCAGCAGCGAACCCAAGACCAACAAAGAAAGTCCCCAAATATCCAGCCGGCTTTTTGGAATAATTAAAACGCCTTTCCTTCATTAATGCAGTTGGACTAATCCACCCTGCAATAAATAATCCCATTATAATAATGAAAACCCCTGCAATACGTTGAAGAAACAATCCAGAATCACCTAGTAGTAAATCTTGAATCCATTGACCCAAAAATGAAGCGCCTGCACCCAAGCTGATAAATACTAACGAAACCCCTAGTAAAAAGAAAGCAGAATGACTCAATAACTGACGACGTATTTTAGTGTTCTGATTTCCTTGTAACTCTTTAACACTTATCCCGGTGATATACGATAGATAAGCAGGAAAAATTGGTAAAACACAAGGTGACAAAAAAGATAGTGCTCCTGCTCCTATCGCTAAAAACATTCCTGCGATTAACATTGTGTCAGCTTCAATTCCCAGCATTAAAATCCCTCTTTCTGTGTTTAAGAATGTTTATTTAGAAAATTATAGTGAAACAACAATAAGTTAAGATCCAATAATATAATTGCTAGTTACGATTTAGATATAAGGAAATAAAAAAGTTAATCCTTCTATGTATGGTTTCACTTCATATTAGCATCTGAATCGCTTTGTCATGCTTATTTACCCAGCCGATACATGACGAATTTGAATCTTTCTAATCACAGATTACAATTTCTATGTGAAAGTTTGATGAAAGTAAGGATTTTTGATGCAATAAGTCTATGACAAAGTGGTGACAAAAGAATAATGACTCGTGAATAATGAATTAACCTGGAATAAGTTTAAGACGCGCGCAAAGTAAGCAATGTGAATCCTTATTCCGCTAGAGAGAGGAAGGCTGTTCCAAGAGGGAGGAAGCGGAACCTTTAAAATCAGTAGAGTATTGGGATTAAAAAAACATTTAGCGGAATGAGGTTCCGGCAAGTAAGCAAAGAATCTCATTCCGCTAAAAGAATTGTTTATTTTCTTTTTGAACGCATTCCTTTTAACAAAGAAATATTATTCGAATTAAGAAGTTCATTATATTTATAACTATTCACTTCAAACATCGCGATTTTCCCTTGACCGTCATAATGTATTCCCCATCCATATTTTTTTACTAATGGAGAAGCTCTGAAACAGGCTTTAGGTTTTGAAAAAAATTGCTTACGTAGTTCATCTAGATTAGTTAATCCGATTTGTTTCTTGATCAAATAAGTTTTAAATTGTACATCTTCTTGAGTATATTTGTAAGGATTATTTTTGATTAAATCATATTCGATGGAAGCGACAGTAGGCTTTCCGTTTCTTGGGAGAGGTATAATAGCAGAATCAACTGTTGAATCCTCAGAAATTATAATGAACGTGTCTTTATAACTAATAAAATAACCTCCTTAGTAGGATCAGAGTATGCTTTATTGATAATTAACAGTCATCCATTTTCAATTTCCTTTATTATTTTCGCAGGATTTCCACCTGTCACAACGTTATCTGGCACATCTTTTGTAACAACTGCGCCTGAAGCGACAACAACATTATCACCTATTTTAACTCCAGGATTTATAATAGCTCCTCCACCTATCCAGACATTGTGACCGATAATAACAGGTATTCCATATTCTAAACCTGATATTCTCTCATAGGCATTTAATGGATGTGTCGCTGTATATATATGTACACCCGGCGCAATAAAGCAGTTTTCACCTATTCGAATTTCACAGACATCCAACAATACACAGTTAAAGTTAGCATAAAAATTTTCGCCAACATGTATATTGTAACCATAATCACAACGAAACGTTGGCTCTATGTAAAATTTGTTTCCTGTTTTACCAAACAGCTCTTTTAATAATTCGGTTCTTCTGTTGTCATCCGTTTCAATTGATTCATTATATAACCTTGTTAACCTTCTGGCATTCAATCTTTCTCTTACTAATTCAGAATCATCGGGGTTATAAAGTTCGCCACTCAACATCTTCTCTTTTTCAGTTTTATTCATAATTGAGCTCCTTCTATCAAATTACGTCGTCTTTTTCCAATAAGTCTTTGTTCCGTTATTTGTTAAAATTGTTTTTCTTGGCACTTGAGTTAATAAAAGAACGACATTAAGTATATCCACTGAAGATGCCATAGCATTTAACAATATAAGAATTTTTATTGTAGGTGTTAAAATTCCGATTAGACTTAAAACAATTGGCAAAATGATTGAAATTAAAACGAATGGGGCAATAGTGACTACTATATATCTTGATTTTAATATTTCTTCTTCGGTTAGTACATAACCACCAAACGGTGTAAGTCCAATAAACGTTTTCTGAGATTTAATAAAGTTCGGTATGAACGTCAAATGAAGCAGTTCGTGTAAGATGATAAGTGAAAATATCCATATAATTACATCTAAATTGATTGTTATTGATATGGAATCTGATGACAACCCAAATTCGCTCAAGGTAATAGTTGAAAAGACATTTAATATACTAATGCTAATTATGGCATTTAAAAGCATGAAAGGAATAGATAATACTGTAGCAGCCCAAACACTCTTAGGTTCTTTCATGGGAATCCAGTCGTTATTGACTAGGTTTAAATGTAATTGTTCATCAGCCTCTGGCATTTTATTTTGTATTTTCATAAAGTCACCCCCCCTAACAACATTCAATTTCCATCAGCCAGCAATCCTGATGTACTCCCTCATGAAATTCACGCTTAGGGAGAACTTTAATTTTTTTAAAGCCACATTTTTCATAACACTTTATAGCTCTAACATTTCTTGTTTGAGGGTCCATTACTACTCGGTCCGCCTTTTTATCCTTGACTAAATAGGTAACCATAGACGAAACAAGTAACGTCCCGATTCCCTTATTCCAGTAGTCTACTTCGCCTATGAACTGGTCTATCCCGTAAATATTCTCCTCTTCATTATGATTGCCATAGATCTTTTTCGTTTCACCATCCAGTTGATAAAATTGAATATATCCAATTCTAGTTCCTTTAAACTCTACAATACATTTAACAGCATCATTTTCTGAGGTATAAAACTCTTTCTTAATTTTGTCTAAATCAAAAGGTTTATCCCGTCCCTCATAAAACTCAAGAACTTGTGGGTCGGAAAGCCACTTTGCTAATATATGTTTATCTTTTTCTTCTATTTCGCGAACTCTTAAGCTATCATTCTGAAATAACATAACATATAGCCCTTACTCACTATTGGCAAACGCCTAGTGGATTGCCATCTAAATCATAAAAAGTAAAATATTTAGTGTTTCCTTCTCCGCCAATGTCATTAACGTTGACATTCTTTTCACACAACAATTGATAGGTTTCTTCAATATCTCCATTAGAAATGAAATTATAATATTTACCTACACCAAAATTATTATCAGGAAACTTCATTGGCTGATAATCTAATGTTCTTACAAGACATATTACTGTTTGAGACGCTGCTGAAATATTCATAACAGCGGCTTCTTCTTCAATGTAGTTAAGTGTAAGGCCTAGTTTTTCTTCATACCATTTGGCTGATAATTTCGGGTCTTTTACTGGAATGAATACTCCCTCCATGCCTCCTAATAGTGGTTTAGTCATATAAATTAGCTCCTTTACATTAATTTTTAATAAGTTTACTTTTCTTTTTCGGACAGTAACTTATCTAGTTTTTCTTCTACTCTGCTTCATCGCTTGTTTCTTTTAAAAAACATAATAAATAATGAAACAATAACTAGAACAGTTTATGACAGCAAAAATAAATTATGGACAAGGATCATTCTTTCCTAATGAAAAGCCATCAAACAGACGTCCACCGTAAGGTAATAGCACAATGTCAACAAACTGGATTAGTTGCTTTTTTTCACCAGTTTTATAAAAATCATCAAATGCCTTAACAAAACGTTCTGCAAACTCAACATCATAATCTCTTAATGAACGTACAATCCATTTAGACGCACCAATCCACCTATGATTTGTCCTAAGTACAAATTCGCTTACCAATTCAGCAAGCGTATTGGCTATAAATATTCCTTCTGCTCTACTATCGCAACCGATAAAATCATCGAGTGTATCAGTAATAAAGTATCGTTTTGTCTCTATTGTTTCTGTTAACCATTGTTCTGGACCTTTAGCTATTAATTCATTTGCCTCGTTTTTTATGGCCTCGACTACCCCATTATCTTTTAAAACAATACCTTCTGATACCATTCTAGGCATGGAAGGTCTAGCTCTTTCATAGTCACTTTTAAAAAACGCTTTATAAGAGATTAGGTTATGAGCAAATATTTCTATTTTCCAGCCTAAATCAATTAGCGATTCTCTATATGAAGAACTGAAGTTATCATCAAATATTACAATGTCAAGATCTGATGTTTCTGTTGCTTCACCACGAACCACACTGCCAGCCAATAAACCTCCATCACAATTTGGAAATTGCATATTTATAAACGTCTGTGCCGCTTTAATTGGACTTAGCTTTTTTAGTTCTCCCATTGTCCACACCTCTTACATATACTCTAATTTCGAAAGTAACGAATTCCTAATTACGGCTAATTTAGTGAACGCCAATTATAACGTCATAATAGAATCCAAACTTACTTTTCTTCATACAAACACTAGGCACTGATTTTTCGGGACCGTCGCTCACTTCAGGGTTATGGATAACGTAACAATCACCATATGTTTTATCTTGAGAGTCATGTTCATTTTGTATATCAGCAGTAATAGCACTAATTGGATAGCCATTAAAAAAGATAGTACGACGAATGACTAATTGATTGG
The DNA here is from genome assembly GCF_900102415.1 of Virgibacillus salinus. NCBI lineage: Bacteria > Bacillati > Bacillota > Bacilli > Caryophanales > Bacillaceae > Virgibacillus > Virgibacillus salinus. The sequence continues at coordinate 98,909 of NZ_FNKD01000003.1, read as the reverse complement.
AAAAAGACATTGAAAAATATAGAACAAGAAATAAGACTATTAAGGAAGATATGATGATCAACTTTAAATTTTTGTTAAAGAGATGAACATCCCTCTACACGTCATAATTAAACTAATGTTTATTTTTTGGCTGAAAGAAAAATATGTTCAAGATAAGTAATAAGCAGAAGATAATCAGAACAAATGCTGGGAATAAAATTAAACCAGAGCCATCCGCACCAAAAATATAACTCAGGCGATTACCTACAAACACGGCAAAGGCAAATTCTACAGATAAGATGATGAAGACAACCAAAGTATTTATTAGAAAATATCTGGAGTATAGCAGACTAAGTAAAAGAATAAGTATTCCTGTAATTATTATTAAGGACAATTCTACATTACCGATTTTATGTTCCTCCCTTTACTGCTAGCTTATTAACAAAACTCTATTTTTCTTGCTGTTTAGGAAACTATAAAATATAAGTGCAGTGGATAACTGGACTCCCGAATCAGCCACGTCCAGCTCCAGCGCCTAGCGCCTAGTGGACTTCCCTCCCCGTGTCTACGATAAGTCAACATCGAATCGCTTACGCTCTTCGTGTATCCTTTATCTCCCACGGGTCAGTCCAGTCCATACGGCGCTGAACAGGCGCTTGCGCTTTTGTTACTTAAAAATATAGTAATTATCTCCTGCTGTTTCTGAAAGGACTTCATTTTCAAAATATAATCCTTCATCGTCATCAATTCCGTAACCAATTGGAGCATTCACTCTTGCTAACGCTGCCTTTAAATTTTCTTCTTCTTCCCATTTAGAGAAGTGAACACTTATTACACAATCTTTTATAAGTCCCAATCCGTTGAGGAAGAGATGCTCATTCCTGGAATTATCTATAGGTGGTATGACGCAATTCGAAGGACTAATTAAAGCTCCTGCTGAAAACCCTGCAACTGGGGCTCCATTTTCATACAGTTCTATGATATGTTGGCCTATTGGTGTATCAACTATATAGTCACGGTAAAGCTCCGTTTCTCCACCCGAAATAATTACTCCTGTACAAGAACTTAACTCCTCTAGAGTAGAATGATTGGTATTTGGCGAGAGCGGTAAATAAACAAATCTCTCTACATAATATTCTTCCAGTATACTAGTGTATATTTGCATATACTCTTCCCAGCCATCCCTCTCGATGAATAGGATAGCAACCTTACCTTTGTTACTAAGCGCAAGATCAGCAAACTTTTCGCCAAATTTTTTACTGAACGGTGGACTCCCACCAAATATAAATAGATGTCTATTTTTCAAAATTTCACTCCTTAAAGCAGAATTTGAAGTCACCTTGATTTTCAAGCATCAGCAAGTACAAGCCATCAGTACATTACCGTCAGGATCAACAAAGTTAAACCAGGCAAAGTCTTCTCCAATCCTTTCTATTTCCCTTACAATTTCCACATTATTATTTTCCATAAAATTGTATGCTTCATCAATGTCCTCCACAAGAAGGTTGCAAACTGGGTTAGGACTAGGTTTATGTATAAAATTTTTATCAAATTTATGGTCATCCAATGTTAACCCAGTTTTACCATCGATCGGAATGTTAAAAACGGGGGATTCTACACTATTCCAATCGTAATCAAATCCAAAAATATTGCTGTACCACTCCACTGATTTTTTTAGATCTTCAACATGAATGAATACTGTTCCAATCTGACTCTTTATAGGATTAGAATAATTTCCCATCAATTTCCTCCTTAACAACTCCTGCTTCTATATAACTTCTTACCAACATCCAACTATTGTCTTCATTTCTCTTGAATGTTTCAAAAAATAAATTTACGGTTTCCAGACTTTTCCCTTCAATAACTAAAGTAGCTGACATTATCGCCATCGTTTCATCATCGCGTAAAGGCAGAATTGAAATTTCATTTAATTCCCATTGGGCATCGTTTTCCTTCACGAAATTAAAGCCCTGCTCCCACCCATTTATTGCTTCTTCATAACCGAAATCTACTACTTCGCCGCCTGATATTTCTCTGGCTTTATAGTCATTTGAAATTATGTATTTAAGCTCTTCTAAAGATGATCTTTTCCAAATGTCTAAAAAGTTATCAAGAAACTTACGGAATGAATTATCCATTAAAAAACCTCCTAATAGCCTATAATTGAAACGCTTTTTTTATCATTTGAGCTACCTCTTCAGCACTCAAATTTGTGTTATTTATTTTTATATAATTCTCCATCTCGATTTCGCCTTCGTATGAATTTAATCTAAGCGTGTCTAAAGTGCTTAGTAAATCTTGTTCCGATTGTTCGACGTTTCTTTTCGTTGGCTTTTGATCAAGTCGATGGGGGGTTTTATTCCGTTTAAGCCTTTCTTCTACATCAGCTTCTAATTCAACGAAATAAATTTCACCTTCAGAACTAAAGATATTAGCCATCTTATCGACAGCATCCCAATCTTCCTTTTCATTAAAAGCCCATACAAAAGTAAATATTATGCCATACTTATCACTTTTTGAAAATGACTTGAATATTTCTTCTCGAAACAGGTTTGATAGTCTCCACATTTCCGGCGTAAATCCGTAAAATGGTTCAAGAAGATCAATCGTCATATGATTATGTAATAGCTTTAAGTCCGTAATTTTTGCCAGTTCCTGTCCAACAGTCATTTTACCCACTGCTTGCGCTCCAAAGATTAGAACAAATTTCATAAGGTTACTCCCCCTCTTACTACTAAATTGACCAGTAAATTTCTTTATCTTCCGTTCTGATTTGTTCAAATCCTGTCTTTTCCAGAACGCGGATAGACGGAATATTACTTTCTGAGCAACTGGCTGTGATTTTGTTTACATTCTGTTGCTGTAATCCCCAGTTCACCATAGCAATTGTCATTTCTGTCGCATATCCTTCACCTTGATAACTGGGAACAATGCTATATCCCAAGTCCATTTCTCCTTTTTCATTCGGTCCACCCTTAAATCCCATGTCACCCATAATCGTATTATCTTTCTTATGAATGATAATACCTTCCCATTCATTTTCTTCTGGGTACTGTGTAAACCGATCTATTTTATAGGAAAGCAATTGTTTATAATCCTCCAACGGATATTCGTCAGCCGCTTTATAGTCTGTTATTTTTCCCAATTGATTTTGACCAATCAAAGTCGCCTTCATCATCTCAACTGTAAATGTAACTAGGGTTAGTCTGTCAGTATTTATGTACGGCAATTGTTAACATTCCTTTTCTATTATTATTATTCTAGAATTTTCCTCTTATTTTCAGGCTGCTTCAACCAGTAACGAACACCTTTTCCAGCATGTGTCTCATCATTATACCTTGGTATCACGTGAAAATGACTATGAAATATAAACTGACCTGATACTTCGCCGACATTCCATCCGAGTGTGTATCCATCAGGAGAATATTCCGATTCAAGATACTTAGTTGCAGCTTGTAAAAGTTCATATGTATCATTCCACTCTTCTTTTGTTAATTCTAACGCATTAGCATGGTGCTTTTTTGGGACTATGAGACCGCAGCCTTCGAATACATTCTGTTCCCTATTGCGCTGTAAAAAATAGCACGTCTCATTTTCAAATATCATATTCTGCTCATCATCATCCATTGGATTGCAAAACGGACAATTTTTATCGTAAGCCATAGCTGCCTCCTTAATTATTAATATCTGAAGAACTATCAGTCTTGAACAAAACCTAATTCGTTACCATCTAAGTCAGTAATCGTGAATTTTCGGGTACCATACGGTGTTGAAAACAATTCTTCAATGACATTAACGTTATCTTTTAGTTCTATCCATAATTGTTCAACATTGTTTGTATTAAAATTAAGTCTGCCGAGAGATGGGTAGTTTTCATGTTCCATTATAGCGAAGGTTGCTCCATTATCCGCTTCAAAATGCGCGTAATTAGGTTTTTCAGGTGGCCATGTTGCAACTACTTTAAACCCAAGTGTAGACTTATACCAATCAATTGCTTCGTCTAAATCTTTAACATTGGCTCTGACATGTGCTAGTTTTGTTTTCATTAATCTCCCTCCTCCTCTATTCATACCATGCTTTCTTTGGTCTATTTTCTGGATACCCAATCTTTGTACGATAATCCTTTCTTTCTTTTGTAAAATCAAACCATTTCTTACTACTGCTTGGATCATTCGCAAAGTATACAACACAGCGAATTTGATCTTCGACACAAGGATCCGTCCATACACCTAATCGTTGTTCCAATTCATCCAATAGCTCAGCACCATTTTGATCTTTTAATTCTTTTAAGGAATAAATGTCTAAGCGGTGTACTAGTTTCTCAGCTAGTTCATAACCAATAGAAGGCACTTTCTGAAATTCAGCCAATGCTTTAACAGTTCGCGCTCTATCATCTGAAATACCTAAAATTTGCGCTAATTCTTCTCCACTATACGTATGTACTTCACTTATCTTTATTTTTGCTCTTCTAAGTTGGACTTTTTCATTTTGAGTTAGTTCCAATTTTGGATTAAAGCTCAATAACTTTTCTCCTTTCTATAAGATTCATCAAATTAGATTTCGACAAAATAATTGAATAACCTTCCTTCCTGAATAAAATCTCCCAGATTATTAGGGAACTTGGCCTTCGTTAAACCTTTATGGCGGTGAAAGAGTAAAGTATTATGCTTTCTTAACTGCTTAAAAAAAGACCCTTGCCGATAGTAGCGGTTTCAGCAGGAGGCAGAAAATCGCATACGAGTTAAGGGTACAGAATTTACAAACGAGGGATTGCAGGGAATAGAGGAATGAGGATCCGGCAGGCTAAGCAATGTGGATCCTCATTCCGTTAAATGGAAGAAAACTGTTCCAAAAGGGATAAATCGGATCCTGGTTCCGCTAAAGGTACAAAATCAATGGATTATGTGGGTTAATAAGACAAATAACGGAACGAGGATCCAGGTTCTGAACCCCTTAAGCTTTTTCTCCCAAAAATGACCCCCTACTCACTTAGCAGGAATTTCTGTGTTTACAAGGTATTAGTGCTTTGTAATGCTTCTTCAATTCCACTCATTATATCAAATGCCCCATCTGACTTATTAGAACAAACAACAACCTTAACTGATGAGTCAGGATAATAGGCAGAATGAAAGCTGACACCAGGGTCATAGCCCATCACATGGTACTTAATGACATTGTTTTCCGCCCGTTTTTTAATCCATGTTCCATAACCATAGAAGCTACTTTCATTGACTTGTGCATGAGCTGATAAAAGCTTTTTTGTGTTCGATTCATTTAATAGTTGATAATTCAGAAGCGCTTCCCATAGCTTAGTCATATCATCAACCGTCACATATGCGCCACCATCTGAACCACCTTTTACAGGCAGGGAATAAATATTTGTTTTCCAGGTTCCATCAGGGTTATCGATATAGCCTAAGGCAGTGTTTGATGGTAGAGAATCAAAGGAAAAATATCCTGAGTTCTTCATGTTAGCTTTACTGAAAATGTATTTCTGAACATATTCAGAGAATTCCAATTTACTAGCCTGTTCCACTATCAATCCTAGCAAAATATAACCCGCATTATTGTAATGAAATTTTTCTCCTGCTGGAAATTTCATTGACTCATTTTGAAATAACGGCAAAAAATCGCTTAACTTACGTATGTGATACATAGGATTTTTAACCCACAACTCCTCAAAATTCTCCATTACTTCCTCATCAAAATAGTCCGGTATTCCCGAAGTATGGGTCAGTATATGGTGGACTGTAACTTTATCATCGAAATGCTTAAAGTCTATAGCAAGACAATCGCTTAACTTAGATTTAAATGAAAGTTTACCTTCTTCGACTAGTTGACAAATCGCTATTGCAGTAAAGAGCTTACATCCAGATGCTATACCAAAGCGAGTCATGGAGTTATTTTCTAATTGATCAGATCGATTAGCGAACCCATAGCTTTCATCAACTAAAACCTTATCCTTGTCCTTAACATATACCGCTCCTGAGAAATCAACCTTACTTTGAATATCTGAGATTACCTTTTTTAAATTTAAATTTATGTTCATAGCTATTCCTCCAAAATTACGTATATTTTTAATGTTATTACTAGTTAAGAATAGGAATCGCTTGAACATAACAAATAATATCAAACTGTATTCCTAATTATACGAATATTATCATTGCTAAAACCTCCAATTTTTTATTGAATTAAAGCATAGCATAATTGAAAGCTAACATAACCTCTTCCATTAATTTATTGGCTTACAAATGGAAAAATATTAACCTTCAATAACACCTAAATACGGTATCTTCTTACCCTTAATCACCGCAATTAATATTGGTCCATTTTCCTTTGCGGGGTTATATATTTTTGTTCCTACCGGCAGCTTTGATGCTGTACCACTTTCAAATTCCTTTGGAGTTGTCGATTGCTTTGTAATTTCAAAGTATTCATCACCTAAACTTAATTCCAGTTCATTAACCCAGCTAACGTTTTCAGCGTTTATATAAACAACATCAATTGTCGCAAAGATATCAGCATCCTTGTTAGCAGCTAATAACTGTTCAGCATCAGGATTTCCTATGTCATTTCCGTCTGTACTTTCATCCGAATCACTATTACATCCCACCATTAAAACTGGGATGCTTAATAGTAATAAAGCTAGCAACAATCTCCTCATAAAATCCCTCTCTCAACAGAGTCTCTCACAATCTATCAATTCAAATCCTTCTCATAAACAACATTACCACTCTCATCTATTCCTCTTAGCGAAAGCCTTCTATATTCATGTTTCTGCTCATTCCAATGAAATAAGAACATGCGATGATTCTCTAATTCATATGAAAACGTTCGAATTTGATCTTCACTAACTTTTTCTGCTCGGTCATATCCTTCCACAACGTCTAACTCAACCTCGGCAATTTCTGGATTTGTTACTATCCCATAAAATCTCATTAGCATATAATCTTCTTTAATCGTTGAGCCTGCCCATGAATGGGTTATGTCCTGATCCTGTTTAATTTCATCACCTCCGACTCCACTACCAGGGCGCCAGAAGATTCCGGCATGCCTCACAACCATATTCGCTGAAAACCAATCTTTATATTTTCCAAGATAAATATGAACATCTCCAAGGTCGATATCTTCTACAACTTTGGATGGTCCATAGTAATAGGTTCGCTCAGACTGCTCATGTGCTTTTATGGGAGAAAGATGATAGTAGTTTAGATACGGAGATTCACTAACTATGAGGAAAATCAAAAGAGCAGCGAGAATCCATTCGGTGATTGCCTTTTTGTTAATTTTTGTCATATTAATGATCCTCCTGGTTTAACGAAAACTCCGTTTGGAAAGATTTATCGTACCATCTAAAATCAGCTATAATCGTATCGACATCATCTTTTAAAGGCTTATATGTATGTATTATAAATTCTCCCCATGATTGACCGGACGATGAACCGCTGCTAGCGTTATAGCTGTTTCCTTTCCCATCCATTAAATCGATGGCCCCACTCGGAAAAGACCAACCTGATTCCTCCGTATGTACTTCATATATTAATGTTGTTTCATCATCTGAAAGTATAAGATGTTTAAATCTAATTTCATCCTGACCTATTGTTACTTCTTCGTCCAGGTCAATCATTTTTGCATCTCCACTATCTACCTGCTTTTGAATATCTTTTGGGATGTCACGATCAAACGTCGATGCTGTTAACATGATAATATCAGGAATAAGAATAATTAGTGCAATAACGATAAATAGACGTCGAATCCATTTCATCATTTGACCTCCTTCACAGCCATTTAACTGTCCATAATCTTAACAAAATAATATACTAGCTTTTATCACTGAAAAAAATAATCTCAGACCGTACCTCCTGATCGATTTCAAGGATTCCAAATGAATAATATGGGAGTGTCCGTTTATCCGTTGGCGATCCAGGATTGAATAATAGCGTCTTCTTAAAGTACTTCAGCATTGGAATATGCGAATGGCCATAAATGATGACATCCATAGCCTCACCTTCAAAGGCTTCAATAGCCCGCTTTTCTGTTGACTTTTTATCCCCATGCCCGTGGGTTACTCCGATTTTATGTCCGGCCACGTCAATTATTTCCTTGAGAGCAAAGTTTTCTTTTATATCGTCACCATCGACATTTCCATAAACACCTTCCACCTCTGCATACTTAGTGAGCATGCTGTGAACCTCCATCGATTTCCAATCGCCAGCATGAATAATCAATTCAGCACTTTCTAATTCTTTAATAAGCCGGGATGGCAGCTGTTTACCTTTTCCGGGCATATGCGTATCCGCTACTACAATAATTTTCATTTACAGATCTCCATTCTAAAGATTATATACGACAAATTGTACATAAATCTGCACCATCACATATAAAGCAATTGCATACTTCAGATTAAACTTAATTCCATTTTTATAACCGCTTAATCCATTCGTACCACTCAATATAATAACTGGCATAATTAACGGTGAAAGAAGTATCGAAATAGCACTTCCGGAAGTTATCGACAGGACAACCAATTCTGGCGGATAAGGAAGTGAGATACTTTCCAATATCCCTGCAACTAAAACCATTACGGTCAATGGACCAAGCCCCATAAATCCAAGAATTATAACGATAAACGGAAGGAAATATAACATATTAAAGAATGGTATAATTTCCTGCAGGTTATAGATCATTTCGATAAAATTCGCCCCAAGACCGGTTTGATTTATCCCCAATATCATTACGCCAGCAGCCAGCATTATACTGAATTGATACCCCTGGCTAACAAGCCCCTCTCTATAATATTCAGTTGTTTGCCTAAACAGTTTGATCGGGCTTTTTTTAATCATGAAATAAATACTGGTCCATACAATAATAACCAGTGGAATAAGTACCATCAGCGGGATTGAAAGAACTTCATATAATATAAAAATTGAGCCAAATAATGTTATGAACAGAAAAGTGAATTCTAAAGAATTACGAATTTGCTGTTTTCTATTAGAAGAATGGCTGACTACCTTATCAATTTCTGTTTTTATCTCAGATGTTAAATTCACACCATAACGTTTCTCATCGAAATATGAAAAAATCACAGCCATCGCAATGGCGCAAACCGTCACCACGAATCCTTGCAAAATGGTTACCCATAACGAAGCGTTCAACGCCTCGACAGCAAAAGTGAAACTTGGGATGCTGATTATCCATAACGTTGACAGTGCAAAAGCACGCAAAAGTGCTGTCCCTTTAAAATTTTCCCATGCTTCGCCCTGTTGATTTTTCAGAATGTCATCAACGAATCGATACATAAGCGGGATTGACCCAAATAATAAAAAATATGAAATAATATGAGTGAAGAAGATCATTCCAAAGTAAAATTTACGACTTGTATCAAGCATTCTGTGTGCTAAACCAATGATTTCTTCAATATATGGCTCTTCTCGTAATACCCAGCCAATCATTGGCACAATAATTAATAGTCCAATAATACTGCTCATTTGTAGTAGACCATTCTGTATATTTTCAAAGAACGAATCTCCGGCAAGCGTAATGGTGATTAAGCCTGTCAGAAAAAGAAATAGTGGTAATTTAAATTGTTTTAATGTCAGATTTATCCCTGCAAACACCAATATTAGAAGTCCGCTTAATGCCTGCAAATCAGCCAATAATTCGCTGTCCACAAAAAACGTGACAAAGTGTAATATGCCATACAAGAAAATTGATAGCCTTAGTATTCTCGACAAATACATGTTGATTAACTCCTTAGTTTACTCCTGACATTAATAATGACAGACAACTAATTGATTGTATAGATAAGCTTTTTAATAATGGCTGTATTCAAAAAGATTGATGTTGATTAGAAACTTGGCACTCTTCAAGACTTGTGGTGGATATCATAGTTACACTTATCCAGGATGAAAGTTGGTTTAATTTCATAACTGCGTGAAATACTGTGACACAATGCGGAAAAATACTTTACCGCGTTCTCATAACTCAGATGAAGACATGTTTCATGATAAGTGTTCTCATAACAACGATGAAGACACGTTTCATGCTATTTGGAAAGCGTTCGCGTTCTCGTAACCTCGATGAAGACACTTTTCATGCTATTTGAACAGCGTTCGCGTTCTCATAACCTCGATGAGTGACTGTTTCACGCTATTTGAGCAGAAATTTTCCATGGTGAACGCCCCAGCCTTCTTGCGAGCAAAATGTACTCAGTACGTGGGATCTTCAGACTGTTCCTTCGACGAACAGGACGTTCTTGTATCGGCGATGAAATTGTGCCTGCCTTAATAAAAAAAGTAACTGCCCTCATTTAATGATAAGCAATTACTTTTTCATTTAGCACTTTATTTGATTGCCTTGCTAACTTTTAACTTCTTCCCTTTAATTGTCGTATTCTCCATGGCTTGCAGAACAACTGAACCTTTGCCATTAAGAATATCAACATATGATAAACTATCCTTAATTGTTATAATCCCGATGTCATCTGCTGATACACCAGGAATTTTAGCTATTGTTCCAACGAAATCTACCGCACGAATCTTCTTCTTTTTGCCACCGTTAAAGTGAAGCTTCATGATATCTTTGTTGATTCGTTCTGTTTTATTATTTTTAACAATCCGGCGACCACTAAGTTTCTCATCAAAAGTGGCTTGTGTGCTTGCAACTTCCTGACGGTTAGGTGCCTCTATTACAGGTATCTCAAATCCAATGTATCTTTCAATAGAATTAAGTTTTTTTCCTTCATTAGGATTTGCAAACGTAATCGCTTTTCCTTTATTACCGACACGACCTGTTCTTCCTGTTCGATGAACGTAGCTCTCTTTTTCCATTGGGACATCATAGTTAATCACAAGCGTCACATTGTCGATATCGATTCCCCTAGCAGCTACATCAGTTGCCACAAGATATCGGAATTCGCCCGTTTTGAATCCTTCCATTACTGCAAATCGATCGTCTTGTTCTAACCCACCATGAAGTCTTTGACAGGGATAATTGGCCTGATCTAATTCAGTAAAGACAATATCAACGTGTTCTTTTGTTCTGCAAAAAATGATGCAGCTATCTGGGTTCTCAACAACCGTTACATCTTTTAGCAGTGAAATTTTTTCTTCATTTTTCACTTCAATTAGTTTATGCTGAATAGTACTCGTTGTTATACCGGTATCTTCAATATCAATATGGGTAGGATTCTTCATATATTTATAGCAAAGATTCTCAACATCTTTTGGCAATGTAGCTGAAAACACCATCGTCGCTCTATTTGCAGGAAGTTCTTTTATAATCGATTCTACTTCGTTAATAAAACCCATATTTAGCATTTCATCTGCTTCATCTATTATGAGGTAATTTATTTGATCTAAAGCAAGTGTCCCTCTTTCGATATGATCCATTACTCGTCCGGGTGTACCAACCACTACATGTGTTTTTTGTTTCAATTCCTCTTTTTGTCTGGCAAAAGGTTCTTTTCCATAAACCGCTGCAGCTTTGATCCGTTTGAACCTTCCTATGTTTGTTACGTCTTCGCGAACCTGCACTGCAAGTTCCCTGGTTGGTGTAAGAATAATGGCTTGTGGATTTTTTTCTTCCCATTCAATCATTTGGCAAATAGGTATACCAAAGGATGCGGTTTTACCAGTGCCTGTTTGTGATTTCACGACAAGATCTTCATTTTCCATTGCTCTTGGTATTACTTCACGTTGGACTTCAGTAGGATTTTCGTATTTAAGAACATCTAGCGCTCGTTTAATTGTGTCACTTAAATTATAATCCTCAAAATTACGTTTACTCATGTACTAACCCTCGTTTTTTCGTATTATCCGACTTATATATAGGATTCTCTAAGGAGAGCTATCATATTCAAAATCTGACTATGTTCATTATACACGCTTATTGCTATTATTTCTTTAATTTGTTATAATTAGTTGGTTTTAATAATATTTAGGGGGAACTTTTTTGTCAATTGAAGTAGGCAGCAAGGTACAAGGTAAAGTAACAGGCATCACCAATTTTGGAGCATTTGTAGAAATTCCTGGAGGTACAACAGGTCTCGTGCATATTAGTGAGGTAGCGGATAGCTATGTAAAAGATGTTCACGACCACCTCACAGTAGGAGACCAAATTGAAGTAAAAGTGATTAGTGAGAAGGACGGAAAAACTGCCTTGTCCATCAAAAAAGCAATAGATAAACCCGAAGGACAAACCTCATCTTACTCTAAGCGCCCATCACGCCAGGGAAGTAACAGAAATTCCGGTCCAAAAGGAAATTTCAAATCAAAAGATAATTTTGAAGATAAAATGGCTCGTTTTTTAAAGAGTAGTGAAGAAAATTTATATACACTAAAACGCAGTACCGAATCAAAACGAGGTGGCAGAGGCGGAAGACGCGGATAATCTGCTGTGATTTATAGATAAAAGCAAGTCTGTTTTAACAGGCTTGCTTTCTTTATTGTACTAAAATGGGAGGATTTTTTGACCCTCCAGTTATTCTAAGTGTTCTTGCAACACGTTAGATGTTTCGGCTAACTTTTCTTCCTCAATCTCCACATAATAAGTTTCATCAATCATTTTTTCATTATAACCTTCTCTCAAATCAATAATTTCAACTGATGTGGAATCACTATCGAGTATGTTGAATTGATCTTTGGTCATGTTCGTTTCGCTTTGTTTCACAAGTTCTTTGATTTTGGAAATTGATAAATTTTCCTTTACTTCGTGCATGAAGTTATTCCTATTGGTGTCATTTTTAGTGAGGCCTAATGATTTGGCAAGGTTTTCTGCTGGAATAGTCGCATAATAATTAATAGGAATGTCAAATAACTGAGAAACTGTTGCCATTACTGTTTTAGGTCCTGCACCATATGCCCCTGCGTGTAATAATTTATCCTTTTTAATTGTTTCGCCTTGCGCATCCAGTATTGAGACATACGTATCACGTGGGACAGGTACAACCTTCATACTCTCATCATCGCTATTGTAAGCTAGTAGTATGTTTAAACTAGTTCTACTTCTTGGTTCTTCTCCCATCAGTAAAACAGAAAAAGAGTTATTATTTTGCTGTGATGCTAATTGGTTATCACCATTTTCATCCCCAGAATAGATAATGGGTAATAACACACCTATGGATAATATAATAACTAGAAAAGTTGCTGTTACTGGTCCAATCGATTGAAAAAGGCCTTTGAAATTGCTTTTCCTATTATGCTTCTTTTGGATTTTGGTTATAGTTTCCTCCCGATCCTGTTTCGTAAAGTTCAGTTCTTCGTCATCCAAGTAGGCAAACAGTTCTTTAACGAACTTCTTATTCTTCATAAATACTTGCCTCCTCCATCATTATTTTAAGTTTTTGCTTTCCTCTTCTAAGCCTTGTCTTTACAGTACTTATGTTAAGACCAGTAACTTCCACTATTTCGTCCATAATTAGGGACTTATAGTAATAAAGAAAAATGACTTCACGATAACTTTTGGGAAGAGAAAAAATAAGTTGCCTAATTTCCTGATTTTCAGATTCCTTGATTACTTTATCCTCAGCTGACGGCAAGATTGATTTTGCAGTTTCTTGTACAAAGCTTTTTGCTTGAACCTTTCGATGATGCCAACTTCTTAAGTAATCCTTTGATTCATTAATAGTAATACGGTATAGCCATGTTTTTAGCGATGATTCATTACGAAAATCATCCAGATTTTTATAACACTTAATGAAGCTGTTTTGAACAACATCCTTAGCGGTTTCTTTATCTTTTACATAGTTGAATGCCAGTCGTACCAAGTCATTTCCATACTCAACCATAATTTCCTCTAGTATGATTTCATTTCTGTTTTCATCCATAATCCCCGCTTCTCCAATCTGCCTCTGTAATTCGAACATTTGACGGATGCCAATTTAAAATAGTTTCAGGATGGTGATTAATGATATAACTTTCGTACATATTAAGGATAAAGGAAAAGTGTATTGGAGGTATAGACAATGGATAAAAATTATCGCGAGTATCGAACTGGTCAAGGTGTACCTGAAAAAGGGGAGTATATATGTCAATCCGGGGAAAAGGCAAAATTAAATGAGGATGAGAATTTCCCGGCCTGTCCTGTCAGTGGTGATGAGACAACCTGGAAGAAGGATGATCATTAACATTCGAGTAGCACCCCTACTCGAAAAATATTCTATTAATCTATTCTTTTTGTCGTATTATGTAAACTTTTGACTTCCTTTGTAGAATCTATTGAATATTTTTATAAAAGTAGTCATAATAGATTTCGTTGTGTGTTAAGACTTTTGACCTAACTATTTAATCGCTAGAGAGGGAGAAGATAAATGATTGCATTAGTTGAACCAACTCGAAATAATTTGCCTAAGGAGATTTTAATGAAAAAGAAAGAGATGATTGAATTAGGTATGAAATACGGACTGGCTAATAAACGCACTATAGAATGCAGCCAACAACTTGATGATCTATTAAATGAACATTTTAATGTCAAACAGTCCTACTATACTGCTTGATAGTTTCTATACCTATTGATTGAGGACTGATTTAAACCTCAATCACTCTCAATGATTATTTCAATTAATACATTCGAGTTGGTTTTTAACCCTATTGTTTTGGAGAACCTGGTGGATAATAATAAGGTGGTACTTTAATCCATCCACGCTTACGCATAAGTGTCTTTAAAGTTGTTCCAAACGTTATCCAATCTGTATAAAAATCAAGCCATATCATACCAATATCACTTCTAAGTGAATCCGCTTGTCCTTTAGCACAGGATTGCATACATGTTACTAGCTTAAATGCAACGCCATTTGTAATTTCATTATCTGTCAACTTCACTCCTAAAGGAATTTCGTTCGGTTCTGAATTTGGTTTTGATGACGTCACATCAGGTAACGGAATTCCCTCTTCTTTCATAAACTTACTTAATTTTTTCACCTGGGATTCACACAATTTAATGACATCCTAAGAGCATTTCTTTTACCTCATCATCTGCTGTTGTGTTTAACCCAGATTCTTCATAACGAATGAATTCTTCCATAATTGTAAGGTATTTCCAGCAGTCACCTGCTTCAACTATATTCAGAGGGGATTTTGGTTCATTCATATTATCCATTGACGTTTTCAGTGTGTTCCAAACTGCTTCAAATGGATTAGACATAATTCACACCTCCTCGTTAATATTTTCTCCAATACTCGTAAATAAATGTAATAAAATTGTCTTATAAATCTAATGATATAAAGCTCTTACTTTATCCAGATCCTCTAGGAAGTGTATGATTTCCTTCCGACTCAACGGAACAAGCATTTGGTCATATAATGTAAGAATTTGTCCATTAGCTTCATGTTTATGGTTATTCAGATATTCAGAAAGGTCGTTTAATTGATTTTCTTTAATAATTGACTCCGTTGAAAAATGTTTAATTCTTTGTAAAACAAACTCATTTGTTAAATCATCAAACTCGCCAGAAATTATGTTTCCATTTAAGATCATGATTTCACCCCCTGTCAAAAAGTCCTGTTATTTATAGTTTGCCCCAAAAAGCTCATTTTTTGTAAGTGAACTTAAAAATGTGGCATACCCAATAGGTACACCACACTCTTTTGTTAATTATCAATTTAATAACCCTTAGAAACAACGTCTAATTTCCCTGTGTCAGGATTAATTACTAATCCGTGAACAGGTACATCCTTAGGTATTAAAGGATGGTTCTGAATTGTTGAGACACTTTGCCTTACACTGTCCTCGACACTATCAAACCCCTTTAAAAATTGTTTCAAATCCACTCCGGCATTTTGCAGTGTGTCCAATCTTTCTTCACTTATGCCACGCTCAGTCATCTTGCTCATAATACTCTCTGATTTCAAACTGGACATGCCGCAATCATGGTGACCCACAACACATACCTCATCAGCCTTAAGCTCATAAACCCCAACAAGAATACTTCTCATGATGCTCCCAAACGGATGTGATATAAGCGCACCAGCATTTTTAACTATCTTCACATCACCGTTGCCTACATTCATCGACTTCGGAAGCAGTTCAACCAAACGTGTATCCATACACGAGAGTATAACGAGTTTTTTGTTGGGAAACTTTCCTTTTTGATATTTTTCATATTCTTTGTTTTCTACAAACTTTTCATTATGTGTCAAAATTTCATCTAGTAATGTCATCCAAATTCCTCCTAATGGTTAAATTTATTATCTTTATTTTACTATAAAATAATAATTATGTCGTATTTTGTAAGGTTATGACTTCTTTTGTTGAAACTATTGATATCCGATAGGGAAATTGGCATAATAATTTTTATGTGTTCGAGACTAATTTACTATATAGTTGTAATATAAATGAAAGGAAGTAAATATAATGATTCAGGTAGAAGAAGTACTCCGCTATAATTTAATCGAAGCAATATCAATGAAAAAGGATGAAATGATTCAGCTTGGTATGAAATATGGATTGGCACATTATAAAACAATAAAATGCAGCCAGCAACTAGATAAACTTTTAAATATACATCGTAATGGGACACAGTATTTCCTTAATCATTGACATGTTGAAGTAGATCATTTGCTTTTTGTTGTCAGGATTACACCACTTATTACCGCCACAGCTCCAATAATTTTCATTATTGTAATGGATTCACCTAGCCAAAAATAGGCACCAATCATGGTAACAATCGGCAAAAAGTTCAAAAATACGGAAGCCTGTGATGCGCCAAGTATTCTTACTGCACGATTATAGAAAATTAATGCGAAGAAAGATGGAAATATACCAAGATACACTAGACTGCTTAGATTCATAGGTGTCAACAAGGAAGAAGGTATCCCTGTTATAATCCACTCTGCAACAACAAAAGGGAACAGGACTATAATTGATATTCCACTCATTACTAGAAGTGCAGCATTTTGTGGAAATAGATGCATGTATTCTTTTACAGTAATTGAATAGACTGCCCAGCAGCCAATTGCTCCAATCATGATGCCGTCTCCAACATTCCAGCTCATTTCAACCAACTGAAATATCTTCCCGTCCATAACTACCCAAACAGCACCGACAAGGGATAATATGACTCCAGCCTTTTGTATGTTCCACAGCTTTTCTTTTAAAAGTACAGCACTTAATACGACCGTCACAACTGGTATAACCGTTTCAAGCACTGATACATTTGTTGACGTGGTAAATTGTAATGCGCCATAGATAAATGTATTGAAGAACGTAATTCCTGTTAAAGTCATAATTACAAATGGCTTTTTATATTCCCACATTTTAAAGCGATACGTCCAAGTCTTCTTTAAACCAAAAGGTAAAATGATCATAAAAGCTACTATCAACCGAAAAAACGCAATTGTGAAAGGTGGCAGTTCATTAATAGCTTTCCCCAGAAGAATATTTCCTGCATAGAAGATGACAACAAAAACCATCATTAAGTAAGGATAAATCATAGAATCACTCGCTAATTATTAAGTTAGCCTTAAGCTTATCAAAAATCCTTTCCACTTAAAAAGAAGCTGTACATCTAAAACACAGTACATATAGCTATAATTTATTCCGATTGTCTAATCTCCGCTCGACTTTGAGGCGTTGTCGCTCGAACTGGGTCCGTTGTCGCTCGACTTTGGGGCCTTTCCGCTCGACTTGGGGGCGTTTCCGCTCGACTTTGGTCCGTTTCCGCTCGACTTTGAGGCCTTTTCGCTCGAGTGGGTCCGTTGTCGCTCGATAATCTGCTGCATAAGATACGGATCCATTTCAGTCTGCAACTGCATTTTGGATGATTGGCGCCAAATATCTAAAAAACCGCCTCGACTCATGTTCAGGTCGAAGCGGGTAATTTTTGATTGATTGGATAAGGGGATATCCTCCATATCCAGTCGATAAAACAGCTATATCGTTATACTATTTTACCAGGATTCAACACTCCACCAGGATCAAGAGCTTGTTTGATTTTTTGCATGACAACGAGTGATTCACCATGTTCTCTTGCTTGGTATTTTTGTTTGCCTGTGCCGACACCGTGCTCACCGGTACATGTCCCACCTCTTGCAAGTGCATAATCAACAATTCGTTCATTTACGACATTAGCCTTTTCAATTTCTGCCGGATCATCGACATCTATCATTAATAGAATATGATAATTCCCATCCCCGACATGCCCAACGATACCGCCAGAAAGACCGGATTCATCGACGGCTTCTCTGGCATCTTTAACAGCTCCGGCCAGTTCAGAGATTGGAACACAGACATCCGTTACCATCTGCTTTCTACCCGGATGACCATGAATATATGCGTATGCAGCATTATGGCGGGCTTCCCATAGCTGATTTCTAGCAGCTGTATCTGACTCAAACTCTATTTTTTGACAGTTAATATCCTCAACAATTTCCTTCATAAATTCAACATCTTGCTGTAAGCCTGCCTCGTTACCGTGAAACTCCAGGAATAAAGTAGGTACTTCATTGTAATTGGTGTCACTAAAATGATTCATCTGTTTAATTGACTGCTCATCGACCAGTTCAACTCTTGCAACAGGAATTCCTGCCTGTAATATAGCAATCACCCCGTTAACAGCATCATCGACACTCCCAAATTCTGCTCGGGCAGCCATAATATGCTCGGGAATACCGATAACTTTTAACGTTAATTCGGTAAAACATCCTAGTGTCCCTTCCGAACCAACAAATAGACCATTCAAATGATAACCTGACGATGATTTTGCAGCCATGTTTCCTGTATGGATCACTGTTCCGTCAGCAAGCACAACTTCCATATCACGAACCTGATCCCGCATGATCCCATATCTAACTGCAGTTGTACCGCTGGCATTTGTTGCTGCCATTCCGCCTAATGTAGCATCTGCACCTGGGTCAACTGAGAAAAACAGTCCATACTTTTTCAGCTCTTTATCAAGCTGGGACCTTGTAACACCAGGCTGTACCTTTACTAGAAAGTCATCTTGTCGTACTTCAAGGACTTTGTTCATTAATGAGAAGTCAACGCTTATTCCACCCTCATATGGGATAGCATTACCTTCCAGGCTTGAACCCAGTCCAAATGGGGTGACAGGCATTTTATACTTGTTTGCTAGTTTCATAATATTACTCATTTCATCGGCACTTTCCGGAAAAACGACAATGTCAGGTGAATGTGGTTTATGGTAAGATTCATCTGAACTGTGTTGATCCAAAATTGTATCATTCATGGTAACTCGGTCAGCCGCCAGCACCTGCTGTAGTTCTTCAAAAAGCTTCATAATAAATTCTCCTCGCATCCGTTTTGTATTATTTTTCTTGAGAAATCTGAATTAGGTTTCCGCATGTATCATCAAAAATCGCAAAAGTTACAGGTCCCATTTCTGTTGGTTCTGCTGTGAATTCTACACCGCGTTTTTTCAACCGCTCGTATTCTTGCTGAATATCATCTACCGCAAAGGATGTCGTTGGTGTTCCCTCATTATAAATCGCTTTTTGGTATGTTTTTGCAGCTGGATTATCATTTGGTTCTAAAAGCAATTCAACTGAGTCTGGTTCTTCTGGTGAAACAACAGTAATCCATTTAAAATCTCCGGCTGGCGTATCTGTTTTTTTCACAAAACCCAAAACATCCGTATAAAACCTCAACGCTTTCTCCTGATCCTCCACAAAAACACTCGTTATTTTTATTTTCATCGTTACCCTCCAGTAGTAAACTATTATTTCAATTGTACCATTTATTTTTCAAAATTTTAATTCACTTATACCAATTTGGAATACATTGTCTGAAATGATCATGATCTTCTATCACATCTAATGAGTAAGCCAGCATTCTTTCATAGTTTTCACTGCCAAGTTTCTTCCCCCAAACAAGCGCTGAGACAATATGCATTGCACTATACAAAGCATATAACTGCCAGAATGATTCATTAATGCCAGTATTGGTACGATACCCGTCAATAATTCCTCTGGTAAAAGCGATACTAATTCTTTTTGAAAAAAATCCTAGCTTATGTAAGTCATGAATCGGATCTCCCCAATCCATCCGTTGAAAATCGATGATTCCGGAAAAAGTTTTACCCTGTATTAAGAGATTTGCAGGGTGGAAATCATCATGCTGAAATGTATTGGGTCTGTCCTTCATCAAATGTTCATTCTTCTCTATATATATTGTAAGCATTTCCATGATATTTTCATCTAGATTAATTTCCTTTAGCTGCTCGAGGTATCTATTGTTCTTTTCTCTTTTAACAGAATACCAGGACGGATAATTTACAGGCGCTGAAAATTGATGCAGTTTAGATAATTCTTCACCTGCGTGAAATCCCGCAGCGTATTGCTCCTGTTCCGTTAAGTATTTCAGTGTCACCTCAGCATCTGCACCTGGCAGGTAGTCAAGGACCATGTATACGATTCCTTCATTTATAAGGGATTCAAATTCGAAGCCTTTTGGCACATAATTAGAAAATCCTGCTAGCTTATTTAATGTATTAAATTCTATCTTTCTACTTTCTTGATCCTTAATTGGAAAAATCCTGATAAGATATTTATTATCAACTACATATTTTTTGTCATGCGAGAATCCTTTATTCAGTTCCACAATAGCTTTTGCATTTTTTAAATATGAGATTTTTTCTTCTAAATTAACCAATTGGCCACCACCCTTATAGAATAACAATACGATTAAAAAAGGTACAATTCAATTGGAATTGCACCTTGGTAAATAACTGATTAATCTTCCCGACTGCTTCTCTTTCTTCTCTTAATAATAAAAAATATTGCCAGCCCAACAGCACCAAGGATAATGAGTACTGGTAAATTTCCTATAAAGAAGACGACCAGACTTGAGAAGGCTGATATAAGTACGTTGATACTTTTCATGAACTGTTGCTTTGTTTTTTCCCAGGTATTTAAATCTTCCTCATTAATACTAGATATGGTTACATTTTTTTCTTGAATATGGATCGTTACCGTTGCTAAGTCGGCTTTATTTTGCAGATAATTCATTCGACCTGTTATTTCTTCAATCTCTCCTTGAGTTTTAGCCAAATCATCTGAAATAGTTAAGAGGTCTTCTGTCTTTTCTGCTTTCTCCATAAATGAAAGTAACCGTTTCTCGACAACGCGTTTTGATTTTAATCGTGACTCCAAGTCTATGTATTCCTCGGTCACGTCCTGCCCGGAAATAGAACTTTCCAAAACCTCACTGCTGCCGTCTTCCACTAATTGAACAAATTCTCGAAACTGCTCCTGGGGAATCCGTGCTGTTATCCGTCCATTTGTTGATCCATCTTCAGAGCCACCATGCATGTTTGATTCCACAATATAACCACCACGATTTGATACCTGGTTCTGAATATCATTTATTGCCTGTTGATAATTCTTCACTTCGATACTGAGATTAGCTGTATAAATTATTTTTCGATTTACATCACCGGCTTCCCCATTTTGGGATGCTGCATCTTCCTCTTGAGATCCGCCATCCTCACTTATAGCATCATCACCGCCACTTGAAACACTGCTGTTTTCCTGGGACGACTTCTCTTCCGTATTCACATTGGCTCGATCAC
Organism: Virgibacillus salinus; assembly: GCF_900102415.1. Taxonomy (NCBI): domain Bacteria; kingdom Bacillati; phylum Bacillota; class Bacilli; order Caryophanales; family Bacillaceae; genus Virgibacillus; species Virgibacillus salinus. The sequence goes on along the minus strand of NZ_FNKD01000003.1, from coordinate 77,407 downwards.
TACTCGATTCACTGTCCCCCACTTCATTGCTGCAGGCTGTAATTAAGATACTGATACTAATAATCATGATAACGCGGAATATATATCTAATCCTGACCACCCCTTTTCTCTTTAAAACACAGACGGTATTTAAATGAAAAAAGTTACATATTTGTTTTAGTGAAACTGGCGCTATCAATTACACCTTAATTTTGCCAGGATTTTTAAAAAGTCTATCCTATAATCACTTTTTCCTTAGGATAATGGAATTTATCTTTTGTTACCTTTCCTCTAATAAGGAATAAAAATGAGAATATACCAATCCTACCTACAAACATTAGAAAAATAATTATACCCTTACCAGCATTACTTAAATCAGGAGTAATTCCCATTGACAGTCCGGTAGTTCCAAATGCTGAGGAGACCTCAAAAGCAATTGAAAGCAATGGAAAGGGTTCAACATAATTCAATACTATAATAGCAGTTATACATAACATTGCTGCAGTTGTGATAACAATAAAAGAACGTATGACCTCTTCATTATCAAGCTCCCGCCCAAACACTTTAATACTCGTTCTTCCTTTAGCGTAATTATAAATTGCTAACAGCATTATAGCGAATGTCGTTGTTCTAATACCTCCTCCTACACTACTTGGAGATGCACCAATAAACATTAACACGCACATCATTATAAGAGTCGGGGAAGTAAATTCATTTACATCCATTGTTGCCAGACCACCATTTCTGGTCGTAACCGACTGAAATAGACTATAAAATATTCTTTCATGCCAGCTTTTATCCGCAAAGAACAATGAATTATGTTCTAAAATTAAAATTAATAGCCACCCGGCTAAGATAAGTGCAAAGAACGTTACCGTGGTAAGTTTTGAAAATAAAGAGAAACTATGTTTTGGGTTACGTTCATGATAATCTCCTCTTATAAAATCCTGTAGTTCCAGTAATACCGGGAATCCAATTGCCCCTAAGGTTAATAAAATAATATTGATAAATTGAACGAAATAGTCATTAGCAAAAGGAACAAGCGATGAGCCAGTTATATCAAAACCAGCATTCGTCGTAGCACTAACTGCACCGAAAAATCCTTGTAATAATGCTTCTTGCCATGTGTCAAAGTAAGATAGAAAGTATGTACTTAATATAATAGTACCTATTAATTCAATTAGTAATACAATCTTAAGGATTTTTAACAATAATTGAACGAGCCCTCCTAAAGTTGTTTGGTTTTGGTCAATCTGAATGAGTTGTCTACCTCTTAGGCCAACTTTTTTCCCGAGAAGAATCCAAATAAAAGTTCCTAAGGTCATTATCCCAATCCCGCCAAACTGCAATACTACAGAAAGCGCAATACTTCCAGCAGCATTAAACGTATCCGCAGTTGAAACAACTGTGAGTCCTGTAACACTGACAGCACTTACAGAAGTAAACAAAATATCAATAAACGTTAAATCCACACCTTCATTATGAAAGAAAGGAATACTCAGTAATAACATCGAAAATATAACTGCTATCAAATAGAACAAGACGATTAGTCTAATTGTAGATAGGTAACTTACTTTAAATAATTTTGAAAATTTATTCATTAGAAAGTCTCCTTGCGTTTTAAAAGACAACTTTATATGATAATAAACTGTATTATACAGGAAAGTAAATAAGTAATTCTGTAATTTTTTCTATAAAAAATAATCGTTCAATAAAAGAACGATTATTTACTAATAAATGAGCAATTTTTATGTTTTCTTAGCCTACATTCTTAAATACATTAATTAAAAACAGAATCGCACCGACTACAATCATAATAGATCTAATTATCGTTAAAACTATGATTGAATGGTTAGATGTTAATAGCATAATAAAGAGTGTACCTTGCATGAGTGGTAAACCGATATTATGCAGCCAAAAATGAATTGTTGCTAACTTTCGTCTCACCAGCCTTTGGAAAACAATAATAAATAATTCTTAGAAAACTTGGCTTATCGCCAAGCCTTAGTTGCACTTATGCAGTAAGAAAGTATTTATACTTTCTTAACTGCCGAATAAAGCGAGTGACACCCAACCTAACAAATTTAAATGTGCATGAACAGAAGTGAAACTAAAATTTTCTGTAATGCCCATTGTAAGCCCTAAACAAACTCCTAAGACAGAGTATACTGCTGCAATCTTAAGAAACCGCGCGGCAATATGACGACTCCCTCCTTCCATCCTCCTTATCTAGAATTATAGATAAATAAATGTTTAAAAAATCGATTAATTCTTTGATAATTTGTTATGGGCTATATGTTAGAATAATTTTATGTTAAATATCGAGGTGTAGAATATTGAATCAATCAATCGTAAAAGCAAATACAACGTATACAGCGGCAATTGCTGATATATGTGCAGCGGGATGGAAACAGACAGTAGAAGGAAAGTTAAGCCAAGAGTACCAAACGAAAAATGTTGATTTTTGGTATAACCATGAAAAAGTTTATCATGACATAAAAGCCGGGCTTTATTCACATGTAGCACTATTCAACTCAGAAGCTGTCGGAGTAATTGGTGGCGCTATGACCGGTCCTAATGTGGGAGAGATATTTGTCCTTTATGTAGATGAGACGTATCGATATAAAGGAATAGGAAAACGTCTTCTGGAAGTATTTACGAAACAGCAAATTGACAGTGGCGCAACTGAGCAATGGGTATCGGTGCAGGACGAAAATCAGCGGGGTATCCCTTTTTATGAGGCAAGAGGCTTTCTGTATCAAAAGGAAAAAAATTCAATTACCGACACCGGAGAGAAACAAGTTTCCTTACGCTATTCCAGACAACTGGATTAGTATATTACAGAAAGGAACACTAAGCGGAACTAGCACACACATAGCTGACCAGACGGATCCTCATTCCGTTATTTGTGACAAATCCCTTGTTTCGAGCTTAGCTTCGGATCGTCATTCCGTTATTTGCCTTTTTTAACCCCATATTCCATTGATTTTGTACTTTTAGCGGAACCAGGATCCGCTTCACCCCTCTTAGACCAGCTTTTGTCATTTTAGCGGAATGAGGATCCACTTCACCTCTTGCTGAAGTGGTCTGCATTTCACAAGTCCATTTTTTCATAAACGCAGCATTTTTAAGTATCCCTTTACATGGAAATGACGTGTGTATATTGATAGTTTCACCCTTGAGATAAAGCGTTATAATTTTTACTTGTTATCTCACCTAAATTATTGTACAATAATAAATAATTGATTAATCAATCAATTAAAGGAGGCGTTACCTTGGCTAAACCAAGATCTGGTGAAAAGCGCACTAAGATTTTTCGGACTGCACTCCGACTTTTTGCTCAAAACGGATACTCAAAGACAACTATCAAAGACATTGCTGCAGAATCCAATGTCAGCTTTGGCACTGTATTTACCTACTTCGAGAACAAGGAGGAACTTTTCCATCTATGCGTAACAGAACCAATTGAAGAATTTCGGCATCATCTGCTTGAAACAAGTGGGATCCTGGAATACTTTTCCATAGATAAGTTAAAAGAAATGATTAACGAACATGTTGCGTATTTTTTAGAGAAAGAAGATTACTTACGGGTGATTCAATATGTAATTGGGCAGCCGGAAAGATTCTCTAAGATGATGGAAGAATTGGATCTGTTTTCAGATGAATTCATGTCATTCGTTCAGAATGTTGTCAAAACAGGCATGGAAAAAGGTGTTCTACCAGAAAGTAATCCTGAAGAAGTTGGATATGGTTACCTCGCTTTTCTTATGGGGGCTCGGCTGACATTCACCGATTACCCAGGAGTACAATTAACCAATGCTTTAGAAAAACAGGCCTATCGATTGTTCGGAATTGGTATTTAGGGGGAAGTTAAATGAAACGATTCAACTCTTTACATAAATCTATTAAAATACGCCTGTATTTGCAATTTGCTACTGTCTTGGCAACTGCCACCATCATGCCTTACATCGCGGTTTATTTCACCGGATTAGTTGGCCCCAAAATAACCGGACTGCTTGTAGTACTTGTCATTTGCTCCGGTATCATAGGTGGATTACTCGGCGGATATTGGTCGGATCAGATTGGACGAAAAAAGCTGCTCGTCCTCGCTGAATTGGGTCTTGGTATCTCCTTTTTAGCAATTGCTTTCGTTAATTCTCCATGGACGGTAATGCCTTATGTCAGTTTTGCATTCTTTTTAATAAACATGTTCAGTAATGGGATATATATTCCTGTTTCAACTTCCATGATTTACGATTTGGTACAAAAAGAAGATCGTACATTTGTTTTTACTGCAATATATTGGATTGCAAACTTGGGAACAGCGCTCGGGACTATAACAGGGGCATTCCTGTTTGAGGAATATCATTTTTATTTATTTATTTTTGTCGCTTCCATAGCACTTCTTTCTTCAGTCATTACATACTTATACATCAGTGAGACATTCACCAAAAAAGTTGGAGAATCTGACAAGGTAATAAAATCACCATCCATATGGTCCAATTATCAACATGTTTTAAAAGACCGTATTTATATCATTTTTCTGATTGGAACATTGTGTGTAGTCTCGCTTGAAAGTCATCTAACTAATTATATAGCAGTTCATTTACAAAATACAGTTGAGGAAACTTCCTTGTTCGGATTCATTACAATCGATGGGATAAATATGATAGGAATTTTGCACGCAGAAAACACATTACTTATCGTATTAGCAGTTGGCCTGGTAAGCTGGTTAATTAAAAAAACATCTGATTACACGCGGCTTATCTACGGAATGGCAATCTACGTGTGCAGCTACGCCATTTTAAGTTACACTTCTGCCCCATTACTGCTGATTGGATTGATGGTATTCATTTCAATTGGTGAACTAATGTATGCTCCAGTTCGCCAAAGTTTGCTTGCTGATTTGGCAGACGAATCCCATCGCAGCTCCTACCTTGCGCTGAATAGTTTCATGGATCAAGGGACAATGATTTTAGCAGGTGCCGTCATCACAATTGGAGGAATCTTGCCGGGATATATTATAAGCAGCGGTTTCCTGTTAGCGGGTATGACAGGAGTGTTTTTGATGGCTTATGTCGTGAATCAGCTAAAAAGAAATGAGCATAATCAACAAAAGCAAACTGGATAGCTCACTTCTTTTATGGATTCTTTTAGTGACCTTTAACCTGAAAGATGTGAAGCCTGGTTAAAATCTCTTACATTCCACTTTTCTTCTTGGAAATAAATATTGCTTATACAGGCGTTAACTAGTTTGGTTTTTCCTGCACCTATCTCACCATTTGAAATAGTGCCGAGGATAGAATTTATAACTGCACCATGAGCTACAAGCAACACCATACTGCCCTGGTAAGTTTGGTTTATTTCATGAATGCCTGTCATAATTCGTTCTTTAAATGACTGCTCGTCCTCCTGATTTGGAAATATTTTATCCGGAAATCTTTCTAACCTCTCTTGTGGTGTCGTTCCTTCAGCATCACCAAAAGATTTTTCCTTAAAAGCAGCCATTTCAGCAAAAGGGATATTCAATTTTTCATTTATAATCTCAGCCGTTTGCTTCGCTCTTGTCAATGGACTTGTAATTATTACATCCCATTGCGAGGACTCTAAAAATGCAGCGCATTCCTCAGCCTGCAAAATACCTGTTGTATTTAAAGGTATATCCGTCGCTCCCTGCAGCTTTTGGGATGCGTTCCAATCTGTTTCTCCATGTCTTATTAAGCATATAGTAGTGATGATTACATCCTCCCTTATTTCCTGGTTTTAATAAATACCTCATAGGTAAATCCTTTTTCCCATTATAACCTGAACATCATCCATTGATATAACTGCAGCATTTTCCTTAATAACTTCCCACCCCTTGCTTATGTATAAATTTATCGCAGGGTTGTTTTCTACCGAAGTTGTTAAAACGGATGTATCATGATCAATCTCGCTTAGTAGTCTATCATGCAATTTTCGACCGACACCCATGCGCCTAATATTGGTGTCTACGGCTAATTCAACAAACTCGAAACAATCGCTTAACCATTCGATTTGTTGTTGGTCTGTCAATTGTGCTGCCAGTTTTTCACGATAAAATTGATCAAGCAAGCTTGTATATCCATATGAAAATCCAATTAACGTTCCACTTTCATCTTTGGCCTTTAATCCCTTGAAACCTTCATAGCTAGTATGTTTATTGATATTTTCAACAGTATTTTCAAAGTCCATGGAAGTATAGTTATCTCCTATAAACGTTTTACAGTAAAGTCCTGCAACGCTATGTAAATCTTCATCCTTTTTACCAAACGGAGTAATCATATTGTTATTAATCATTGAACCTCTTCTCCCAATTCGCCTTTGTATATGCAATGATTATTCCTAGTCGTTGCATGTTAGTTTTGCTTGTACGGCCTGACCTGCAAGTAATCTTAATACGTGGTATCCGCAATTGTTTCATATTTCAACCCCAACCCATCTTCAACAGTGACACGGAGTTCAACATTAGCTTCCTCGCCTATCTCATCTTCAAGATTGTAGGAGTTATGATAGTTGATATTTTCAGTAAAAGAATCGGAGTGCATACCCTGATTCCTCTCTAATATATCCATTTCCTTGATGGGTTCTCCATCTACATATAGCAAGGCCTTGGCGCTTTTCACTTTTAAATCATCTTTATTTTCTGCAAGCATAAACTCCTGCTCTAAGCGATTATGAATGCTTATATTCACTTCAAATTGCCCATTACCTCTTGGATGTAAAAAAGCATCAATCATGATCCGATTGTCTAACTGTTCTTTAAATTTCAGGTTTAACAAGTCCTCACTTCTCTTACCATCCGCTGAAGTCGCTATTACTTGTGTTTCATAATTTCCTTTCAATGGAAAAGTATGCTCTAGAGAATAGTTTAGCCCACCTTTATTATTAACTTCAAGCTCCGTCCACTCCTGAGTACCTTCTTCTCGATATAAGAAAGCTAACTTCTCTTCATCAAGCAGGTCTCGTAAACTCCATTCTAAAATCACGTCAATTTTATTTTCCTCTAAATCGACATTAGTAATTTTATATTCTTTTTCTGGTATCCATAATTGCTCTCGTAAGAATTTATCCATCTGTGAATTTACTTGCGAAGATATATTTCGTACAGAATTGTTTACATTTTGGACTTCACCTTGCATATTATCTAACGTCTGTATTCTGTCCTCTACATTACTAATTTTAACGTAGTTTAATAGACTAAAGATTATAAGAATACCAATTGCTATACTATAAATTATGTTTTGTTTTGACAAATCTCTACCCCCATAATAAAAAATTAGAAACCAATTACTAAATTTAAATTAACTCTATTTTACATCTATAGTAACTCTTTGTTATCTTCAATTTCAAAATTAACCCCTCCTGTTTCACTAAATGAAGTATCGACCCGACGTCATCGTAAAAATTTATCGTATTTATCAATTACATCCATATCTAACCCAGTAGTTGATTGAGCTTCCCTTTGCATTGATTCGTTACATTTTTTACAGACATAGTATGCTTTTGGATTTGCTTTAATTTTTTGGTACTGAGAATCTGAATAATCAATTGTATAACTCTTTTTACAGAAAAAGCACTTTGTTTTTATCATTCTTACCCGCTCCCCTATCCTGGATTTGTAAACTTCAATAGTTTTTCGCTCACATCGATAATTGGCTGCTGATTACAGGCTGTAAATCAATAAATATCTGGGTTTCAAGCGTCCTCATCCTCTGGGAAAACATACTTATTTTTTATACAGAGCTTTGTTAGTGTACTATTTGTTTAACAAGCTGTTCTGCAATATTAAGAGAATCCTGCTTATTTATTTCATCATTAAATATCACATTTAAATTGTACGAACCTTCTCCAGTATTAATTGTAAATATTGCATGCTTATCGTCAGCTAAAGTTTGAACTTTTTCTCCTGAAATAGTTGTAACTTCAGAGTTAACTATTTTAGTTTCAGAGTTACTTACCTCAATATAAAAGTCATTCCTGCTGTCAGGGTTCCCGAATAAAACATTCATTTTATGCCCTTTTCTTAAAAGCTCTTTTTCTTCCCTAGTTAGCTCAGGTAAATTGTCTTTTTCAATGGTATACCCAAACCGAACTCTCTTCTTCTCACCAACAGGAGGATATTCAATACTAGCAAAGTTCATAACAAAGCCTTGAAATTTTGGAATTTCGACATTATATTTGACCTCATAATTAATCTGATCCTGAACGGTTTGAGTTGTAGCCTGCTTGCTACAGCCTGATACTATGAAGACCATAATCATAGTAAATAAAAATATTCTCAGCGTCATCAACCCCCAAAGTTGAAGAACTCCCTACTATATATATTTCGCCAAATATGTCCAAATTCCTTTAAACAATTGGATTGTTCCAATAGTTGGGCACCATTAAAATTAAATAAATATTATATTTTTAAAATGAATTTTTTGTAGATATAATTCGTCTTATATATAGAAAAAATTATCAAATGGGAGGATGGTGCCTCGTTGGATAAGTTTGTCGAGCAATACCGGAACAACGAAATTGATAAAGACCAGTTAATTCAAGAATTGATGACACATTACGGGTCACAGGTCACAAGATTGGCCTACTCCTATGTCAAAGATGTACAGACTGCTGAAAATATCGCACAGGATGTATTCATTAAATGTTATAAAAAGATGCATCATCTTAAAAAAGGTTCAGCTATTAAACCGTGGATCAACAGCATCACTATCAACAAGTGCAAGGATCACTTTCGAAGTGGATGGGTAAAACATCTGCGTCTCAATGTAGACTTTTCTAAATTTATTAAAAGCACGGCTCCATCTCCAGAAACCGAGATGGCAAAAAAGGATCAGCATGACGAACTTACTAAAGAAGTCCTTTCCCTTCCTGTTAAATACCGGGAAGTAATCATCTGTTATCACTTTCAAGAGCTGTCTATCAATGAAACCAGTGAACTGCTGAATGTAAAAGTGCCAACAGTCTCGTCAAGATTAAGAAGAGCTCGTCTAATGCTGAAAGAAAAACTGGAGGGGGACCATAAATGAAGGAAAGACTAAACGAATTCTCAAAAAAATCCACCTTAAACAACATTGATTTTTCTGAAGAGAGCCGTGAACAGGTGATGCAACAGATCTCAAAGAAAAGTAAAGTAAATGTATTTTCAATGTGGAACAAAAGAATATTGAGCGCAGCAACACTCTTGCTTTTATTAATGGTTCCAGCCTATATCACCTTTAACTCATTACAGGATGATGCAACAGATCCGAACGAAAATCTATCTGGGCCAAGTGAAGATTCTGAGGTACAGACAGTTGAACCAGAAAAACCACCACTCGAAGACTTGGATAATCAGTATGAAAGCATGATTATGCAAGAATATAATGAACAACTAGAGGTAGTAAATTATGACACGAAACAGGAGCTGACTGATGCCTTTACCGAAATAATGAGTCAGGACTTAGCAATACAAAGTGCAGATCAATTTTTCCGTGTAAACAATGGAGAACTATTTGTCAGTGAGTCAGGAGGACCAGCGCTAATTGATTTCGATACAGAATATAACTTAACCAAAATTAGTGATAAGGAGTACGAATTAACACAAACACAAGAAAGCGAATTTACAGGGAATATCCGTTTGACCGTTACCTATCAATATCAAGAAGGTGACTGGATTATCGCAGATAGAAACGCGGAATCCTTGGACAGTCAATAATAATAAATTTAAAGCACCGCATTTGCGGTGCTTTTTGCAACTTACCAAGTCTATGATGAAACTTCCACAATTTCACTATTTTCAATCGGCTTCCCCTTATAAACTAAAGCCCCATGATTATTAGAATGCAGTGATACTCTTATTTTAGTTTTTCCTTCCTCCAAATCACCTAAATTAAAATAATCTCCATATAGACGGTTTATCTTTTCACCATTTATGTATAAATGAACATGGCCTTCATTATAGCTTGGAATATCAGACCCTACCTTATCAGGTACAAACGTAAAATGCTTTGTTTTGAGGTGTAAAAGCCATGTATTCGGACGATCTTGTGAAACTTTAACCTCCACAGAAGGTACCGTATATCCTTCTGGTATCTCAACTGGTTTATGGGTTATATGCCCCTCACTATTGATTAAGTGCGAGTTCTGATTTACAAAATAAAAAAATAATACTAAAAAGATTACTGTAAAGCCAGTAAAACTCCTTATCTTTTTCATCCTTATTCCTTTTTGATTAGATAAATTATACATACTAGTCATCCGCTTTGATACCTGCGCTTTATAAGAAAACCAATAATTACAAGTACAACTCCTATTGCTAAAAAAACTAAGTCGTATAACAGAGGATTTTCAGCTGCTGGTCTAACACGATGAACTTGCAATATATGATGATCAATTATTCCTTCGACAATATTGAATACTCCACCACCTATAAAGACGCCACTGCTGAAAATCATCCAGCTATGCCCCAGTTTATTATGTCGTGCATCCTGAAAAATTTTAACCCCACCCCAAATAAGCAAAGCCGAAAATGCAGCAGTAAATAACCCATCGGTAATAATCTCAAGCTTAATGTTAGGATTAAGTACCATATGATGCCATTGCAACAGCTGATGAAAAACAATTCCGTCAACAGCTCCCAATAATCCCAATCCAAGAATAACAGCTGCTATGAATAAATTTTTATCTTCTTTAGTCAAATATATCATCCTTTAAATGGTAGTTCGCTACTTCGATTAATGCCCAAAATGAAGAGGAATATACCATATTACGTAAATTTTAAAGAATGGGTTCAAACTTCACCGGGAGTCACAATCCAAAAAAATAGCGCAATTCTCTTTTTAAGAATTGCGCCGAGATTTATATTTATATCTATATCTATTGATTGCCTGTAGCTTCTTCAGCAGTTGACGGTGTTTCCTCATTTGAACCTTTAGCTGCTGAAGCTTCATGATAATACTTTTCTCTTTGAGAACCAAAATGATCAGCATTTCCACGGGATACATAACTCTCAAGCATTGCCTTCAAATCCATTCCCGTTGTTTCTTTTAATGATTCCTGAATACCGAGCATCGTTGACGTCACACTGTTTGTTATTTTTGATGTACCACCCTGTGAATTTTCTCCGCCCATATCAATCACTTTCATATCCTGAATCTGTGATAGTGGAGCGGCAACTTTTTCAGCGTAATCAGGCAGCACATTGATAAGCATTTCTACAATAGCTGCTTCCCCATATTGCTCCATCGCTTTTGCCATGCGTTCTTTCGATTCAGCTTCGGCAATACCACGCTGACGAATAACTTCTGCTTCTGACTCACCTTTAATGCGGCCCTTTTCTGCTTCTGCTTCAGCTGCTTTCGTCGTTTTATATGCTTCAGCATCTGCTATTGAGCGGCGACGTTTGTTTTCTTCTTCCTCAAGCTCAACGGCACGCTGTTTTTCAATATATTTTACTTTAAGTTCTTCATCTTTCACCTGCTGGGCTAATTTTTGACGTTCCAACTCACCAGCTTGCTCTGCATTTGCTCTAGCGCGATTGGTTTCTTTTTCAAATTCAGCTTCCTTAATATCTTTGTCATTTTTGGATTGGGCAATCGCTGTTAAACGACGATTTTCTTCATCTTTAGCTTCCTGGTCATTTTGTGCTCGATAGATGCGTGTTTCCTTCTCCGCATCAGATTCTGCCTGATCTGCAAGCTTTTGTACTTCTGCAATATGCGGGCGTCCTAATGCATCAATATAACCATTCTCAACGTCAACATCTTCAACATCATTTAAGGCAAAAGATGTAATTTCAAATCCCATACCTTTAAGGTCTGCTTCAGCAATTTTCTTCACCTGTGTATTTACTTCTTTAAAGTCGTTATAAATCTTTTCAATTGAAAGTGAAGCAATAATTGCACGCAAATGCCCGTTTAATACATCTCTTAGTTCAGCCTCGCGTTCACTTTGCTTCTTACCAAGGAATTTTTCAGCAAAGTTGGCCATAATCGCTAATTCACTTCCAATACTGATGACAGCAGTGCTGACCACTCTAACCGGAATACCTTCCTTTGTGTATGCTTTCTCTGAGTCAACTTTCAGTTGGAAGGATGTTAAATCAATTGGTGTAGCAGTTTGAAACATACGCAGACGATAGCCACCGCCACGTATAATCTTAACCGAACGCCCATTTTCATCCTGGAATACATTTGTATCCTGTTCAGGATCTCCAAGCTTAGGACCTGTTACAATCAGTGCCTCATTAGAACTTGCTGTTTTATAGCGCAGTCTAAAAATGAAAAATGCTATTGCCCCTGCAATAATTGCTACAACACCAATAATTGCTAAAATCATTAAAAATAATGCATCTTGAAACATGTAAAAAATCCGCTCCCTTATAAAAATTTATAATTCAATCCAATGTAATAAATGGATATATTACAATACGAATACATCTGTATAAAGTTTCAATATTTGAATAATTTGTTCTTAAAGTACAAATTATTGTCCCTTTAGTAAGAATGTAGCTTGAACTTGCATAACATATTGGCTACACAACGCGTAATTCTAGTTATTTCTGATTCTTCCATCAGCGATGTAAAGAGAGTTATTGCTTCTTTGGCATATCCTTGACTAAATATGGTTTAACCTTTAACATAGCGATCCGTAATAATTATTTAACAAAATTTATGAGCAAAATTTATGACAATATAAGAATAAAATTATATAATACTTTTATAATATAATACTCTTGGGAATAACTTTTAACAGCAAAGTCGTCATTACAGAGTTCGAGATTTACGCGAGTTATGAGTACACGACTCTATTCAAAATTCGTGAAATGGTCACTCTTTGTTGCCAACGATGTTATTAGCAAGACCTTACCATATATGATGGTTAGGTCTATTTTTAGCAGTTAAGAAGTTTTCTTAGCAGATAAGAAAGTATAAATACTTTCTTACTGCATAAGTGCAACTAAGGCTTTCGCCATTAAGGCTTGGCGATAAGCCAAGTTTTCTAATAAAACCAAAATGTAAGGAGAGATGTTTGGTTATGAATAATTTCATGATGAATAATATGCCTGCCTTTATTGAAAAGGAAATACAGACAATTACCGATATAGTTAAGCCACAGTTGAAAAAGAGTTCAAGATACCTTTTAATTGCGATACCTTTACTAGCAATTTCATTTACGAATTTGATTTTGTTATTAATCGTAGGCGGATGGAATATGGACAATATGCTTTATCTAGCGTTATACGCTTTAATGGGGGCAGTTGGTATTGCATTATATAAAGAATCGAAACATGTAAAAAAAGAAATGCAGCAGATAAGCATGGAGCATATCATTGAAAGAATCAATAAAAGTGAGCATATGAATGATTATGCTAAGAATCAATACGTTCAGAACATTAAGGCTAAACCCAAATTCGGGTTCCATACCTTTTTAACCTTCTTAACAGAAGAAGATCAGCGTAAACAGCGAATAATGGAAAATTGATTATTATCGAGAACCTTTAGTTTATAAAGGTTCTCTTTTTTCGGCAATTAAGAAACCACCATGGCTGCTGAATGCGCAGCCACCATCTAATTTTTCATATAGCAAATTTGAGTTTAGCGGACACCAGGGACCTTATTTGGCAAAAATTCACAAAATGGTGGTGTTTGCGGACACCAAGGACCTTATTTCACACAAATACAGTCAAATAACCATGATATTTGTATAATAAGGGCTTCTGTGTCCAGATAACTTCGAGAAAGTTACTTTTATATAGAAATAGCGTCTCCTGTGTCCGCTAAAATCAAGTTGTAGAGGTATTTTCATACAAAGTATAAATAATTTCTACTGCATAAGTGCAACTAAGGCTTATCTATATTAAAGATGGAGATAAGCCAAGTTTACTAATAAAATTATTGCATGTTATACCATGCCAAAGCACTTCTTTCTGTTTTCATGACAAATTCTGCTTTTCCATTTATGTAGGACTCCATATCATAGGGATGCTGATCCATAAGATTACGCTTTAAGGTCCCATACTCTTTTGCCAGGTCTTGGTGAGCACGTAAATAATCCCTAAATGCAAGATGTCGGTCAATGTGTGGACTCCCTGATTCAAAGACATGAATATGGTGTGTTCGATTATCTCCACCCTTCTGAAAATAACGGCGACCTACTATTCCATACTCACCCTTTGCCTCATATCCGATGCCTTCCATTGATCTGTTGTAAGAATCAACCTCAATGATGTTTTTAACAACTGGCATGATGTCAATTACTGGTTTTGCTTCAAGTCCCTGTATTGACGTACTTCCAATATGATGAATTTCTAATACCTCTTGGCCAAGAATTGCCCTTAATTTTTCCGCTTCTTCTTTAAACATCAATGGCCACTGATCATTATGTGGTGTGACTTCTACCTTTCTCATTAAGATACACGCGTGCCATTCTCGACAGGTTCGTCCGGCCTCAGAAGCACTACATCATCTTCACCCGGTACACCGCCTATCACCAGGACCTCAGACTTAAAGCCAGCCACACGCATTGGAGGAAAGTTCACTACTCCTGCTACTTGACGTCCAACTAGCTGTTCAGGTTCATAACGATGTGTGATTTGAGCAGAAGATTGCTTTATGCCTATTTCGCCAAAATCAACCTCCAACTTAATTGCCGGTTTTCGTGCTTCAGGGAAGGGTGCTGCTTTCACTACTGTTCCAATTCGTATATCCAGTTCCATAAAATCTTCAATTGTTGCCAAAGTTATTACCTCCATTATTTTTTATTTGCTCTAAGATTTATTTTATCCATAATTCAGCCAAAAAAAGCAGATTAATTATCTTTGTCCTCGGAACCCCAATCATAATCTGATTTCCCCAGAAAGTATAGAAAACCTGCTGATGACAGAATAGCTAAAACTGCTATTATAAAGCCCATTATCAGATCCTCCTATAAAAATATATCTTCAAGCTGTTTTTTATTTGTAACAACGATTGTCTTATTAGAATACATTCCATACTTTTCAAAGAAGTTGGGCTTTCCTTTTTCTTCAAATCGTCTGTTCCATTTAAACATTTTGAAAAATATTTTAAGCGTGGGCGTATAATTTGATTATTCTAAGCCAATTTTCTGTAATATAAACCGCTTCAAAATTCGATAGTTCCTGATCGCATATCTTGTATCTAAAAAGATAATCATGTCTGCATTATCAAAACTTTTCGATACCCATTCTTCGTTATGAACACCTTCTATTACCCAAGCATCAGAATCGATTAAAGTATTTAAATATTCTTCTCTTTCTTTTTCAGATCGTCTTATGTCTCCAGCTTTGTGTCTTTTCCATACAACATTATCCAATTCATGAAAAGGAACTTCTAACTTAGATGCTAATTTTTTTGCTAATGTCGTCTTTCCACTTCCAACTGAACCTAAAATATGTATCTTATTAGGAAGGTTTTTGGTTTCCATACTTTCTGCACCTGCTTTTATTGTTTAAGATACAATACCCTATACTCTTCATCATAATAGATATCATTGATAATGAGTGCACGTTTTTCCGTGCCGAATACTTTAAAGCCTAGTTTACTATAAAGTTTCTTTGCACTTTCGTTCGTTGTTACGACCGTTAAATTAAGATTTTCTATTGTTTTCATTGATTTTGCGTGGTTGATTGCTTCTAATAGAATTTCATTACCAACACCTAATCCACGCATTTTAGGACTTACATACATTGCAAATATGTTTGCTTTATGTCTTAGTTTCAACGGCGCTTCCTGCATTAAAGTAACAACACCAATTAGATCATTATTATGGAATGCTCCAAATGTGAAGCTCCCCTCTTTTGATAGGTTCTTTGCTACACCTTCGACTGGATTTTCTCTGCTCATAGCCTCTTCATAGCTTGTAGCAAACGCCTCTGGATTTTGTTCTAATGCTTCTAATCTTAAATCCCAGTATTTTTTTGCATCTGATGCATCTAATAGTCTAATATCCATAAGTTCTCCTTTGTCGATTTTCAGTTACATAGCCCCTCCACCACCGAACGGACGTCTCCCTCTTTCTTTTTCAACTGCAATTTCCGTTTCTTTTTCCTGTTCTGTCTTTTCACGATGTGGATTTTTACTACGCTTTTTCTTCTTACGTTTGTCGAGAAAAATCATAAAAAAAATAAATATAACCAAGAATATTCCCCATAAGACATTTGAAATCACTCTATCACCCCCATAACTTTCACTAAAATTATCCCTCCACCATGGCTTGGTATACTAATTCTTCATCATTTATTTCTACTATTACTGATGAAGGGGGATACTCATCATAATCCTTACCATTCGACATAAAAATTTTAGTTCCTTTTGGAAGTTTAGTTGCAAAAAAGTTCCTATACCACCAAGTAGCTGTTGTCTGCTTTTTTATTTCACCAATCTCTTCTCCCTTGGTATATTGATTATCATCAAGCCATTCCCTATCCGAGACATTTGAATAGATTAACCCATCTAACTTAAGGATATCCGCATCAGGGTTTCCTTTTAAAATATCCCTTGCGGTGGGGTTGCCTATACCACCAGAATTGAATGGAAATGTATTAGTTAAGGCTAAGGTTGCCATAATGCCTAACAAGAGGCACAGGGCTATGTAGATGATTACTTTCAAATCTCCCCCCTCCTCATCTTAAAGACTATTTATCTCTGGGCTATTGATCATTTGCATGCAGCGTAACACTTACAACTTCCGGGCGGTTAAAGATTCTCTGAGGAATAATACTATTACCAAGACCTCTGCTAACAATCATTGCAGAGCCGTTTTCAACATATTTTCCTGCTGTATAATTTGGAAATAGGCCTTGGTCAGGAGCAATTACTCCACCAATAAAAGGTAACCTAAACTGACCACCATGTGCATGACCGGAAAAGGTAAGATCTATCTTATGATCCTGGTATACGGAAAACATTTCTGGCCGATGTGATAAAAGAATTGAGAATTCAGCACTCATCTTAATCTTTAGGCTGTCTATCGATTCACTTACGATACCTTTCTCAGCATAGGAATCTTCAGCTCTTGCAGGGTCATCAATACCCGAAATTGCTATACTACTACCTTTTACCTGAATTAGTTCACTTGAATTCCGAAGCACACTGACTCCCGCACCTTCTAAGTCATTCTCCAGGGAACTATATTCCTCTGACCACCATTCATGATTCCCGGTTACGAAATATACAGGTGCAATTGTAGCGATATTTTCCATTAATATAATACCCGGTTTTTTATTAAAGTCTTTCTGATCGACTATATCTCCGGTAAAAACTATTAAATCAGGATTTTCATTTTTAACACGTTCTACTAATCTCTTTTGATTTTCTCCAAAGGATTTACTGTGTAAGTCAGACAGATGAACAATCCTGTAACCATCAAAGCCTTCTGGCAGTTCATCAGAGTGAACATCTAATTCCGTTGTCGTTAAAACGTTATTTTGATGATAGGAGAGCGCAATTGCGAAAACAATTATTGCCAGTACGAGTAGTAACTTCTTTTTCGTGAAAAATTTCAATTTAAATGCCCTGCCTATCGAGTTAGACTACAATCTAACTGAATTTTATCACAATTTATTTACCCTTGGAATGACTTAAGCGAAAAATACTCTTTAACGACTATTGGGGTGCCGCGTCTTTTACTTTTTCACAGCCATATATATTCTGTATCCATCAGAAGGAAAACCCTTATATGGCCCCCACCATTTTGGATATTTTATTGGTATAATCGTGAGAAGAAAATTTAACATGTTAAACAGTGAAATACCGGCAGCAAACTTCCCTATCTCTGGCTGAGTTGTATATATGGAAATAATATAAAACAGGATTGATAAAAGGAGTGACATTATTGGACCGCCTGCCGCAATAATTCCTCTTTGAAAGTTCGTTTGCTTTTCATCTCCTTTTGAAAAATTACAATATCCGAAAAAAGCTAAAGTAATATGGAAATGCATTCTACCAATTTTAAACACTTCTTTATTACTCTTATTCGCAGGCCCGAGGAAAACTCTTGCATTTTCGCGTGTGAAAGCAATAATTCCAACTGCATGACCGACTTCATGAAGTAAGACAGACAATGGGATGGCCACTATATAAAAGATAATGAAAAGTATCATTTCCATATGGTCACCTCATGCTATGTTCGATATTCTGATCCGTGTCGTCCAGGAACATTTCTAATATTTTTGTATATAATTCTGGCTGTTCGGAATGAACTAGGTGCGATGCGAAGGGAATTATAGATACGTGAAAGTCCTCTTTCATTAACTGGTATAATATAGCACTTTTTGTTTCACCTTTATTTCCTTCACCAGCCATATACAGCACGGGTGAATTAATACCATTTAAATCTTTTGTCTGTTGAAATGGATACCATTCTTCATCCTTAGCCATATACAAAAACTGCTTCCAATCAGAACTATGCAGATTATCAAAGTAATTTACCATAGCTTCATCTAATAATAATTGAGCCTGATGTTCTGTATCTTGTTTATGCATTTCAAGCCAGTTATCTGGTTTTTCCGCCAGAACACCTGAAATGGTCAAACTCCTTACCTTATTCGGATATTTTTTTGCAAAGAATAAACTAACCAAAGCACCTAGTGAGCAGCCCACAATATGTGCAGATTCCACACCCAGATCGTTAAGTGTCTCATCAACATCTGAAGCTGAATCATCGAAAAAATTGGAAAAGTCGTTTTCAATTGATTTGCCGTGGCCTCTTAAATCGGGAAGAATTATTTTAAATGTATCCTTAAAATATTCTTTCTGGTACTCAAAATCTATTAAACCTGTCTGCAAACCCGTATGAAGAAATACAATAGGTTCTCCATCACCAAAAACTTCAGTATGTAATATCATATCCATTCCCACTTTTCTATTTAATTTATTTTAGAAATTATTGGTTCATACTCGGAAATTATATCTACCTTATGTTCAATACAAGCCAATGAAAAATGCCTTAAACTTTTGTCTGGCAACACCGATTTCCTTCTTATAAAATCAAAATAACTAGATTTATCATAGATTCGCAATGCCTCACCTTTATATACTTCATCATCGTTCCAAATGGTAAAATCATCGTAAATCACGGAATATGTAACATAATTTGGAAAGTCGATCTGTAAGGTTGTCACTTCGCTATCAGGATGAGGATGTATAAGTAAGTCAGTTAAATCCTCACTTGTATTTACAATTATCATTATCCTCAACATCACTTCGTTTGTTCTTGGTTCCAGGATACCTTCAAATGAAATATCATAACCTCTGTCCTTTACCAAATCTTCAAATTTCATCACAATCAGCCTTCACTGCTGTTTAACTCTATTCCTCTTTGGTTTAATAAATCTTTTTTAGAATCGCTTTTCAGGCATCGGCAAATATTTCGTAAAATAAGCACCTAAAAGCAACAGGAAAACACCAATAGACCAACTTAATACTCCTATAAAGTTATACCAGTATGCCAAAATGTTTGTAATCGCAACAAGATACAAACATATTGAGGTTAGAGCACTTTTCATCCCTGTAATACCGGATTTTTTTCTTTTTTGAACCACAATATATATGGAACAAACAAGACCAATCAGAAGAATTATCGTTAAAATAACCGGAACCAATGTGATTACCCCCCCTTTTATACAAATCCTTTCAGGAAACCTTTTACCTGTGTTATAAATTCCATTTCTTGCTCTATATGAGAATAGTGAGCCGAATTTATAAATTCTACATGCCTACTATTTTTTATACCAGTATTAAAAAGTTCGGCTTGCCCAACCGATATCCCATCATACTTACCACTCATAATAAGTGTTGGACACTTTATTTCATTTAACCTGTCACAAATATTATAACTAGCCATTTCTTTTTTTTTAACGGGATTCCAAATTAATTGATTGGTTTCAAAATCCTTGCCATTTAATGCTTCGGATAAATATTTGGGATACTCGGCTCTACAATAAAACAAGCTATTGTACTTATTAATAGCTTCTTCCATTTCATCGGATGAAACTTTTACCCCATCGTTATATTTCTTAAGGACTCTTTTTAATTCCTTTGGAAAATATTCTTCTTCAAAATTTAGTCTAGCTTCAAGACATTTCTTCCAATCTGCAATACCACTATGTAAAATTAAGCTTCGAGTATTTTCTGGATATTGTAAAGCAATATTTACTCCTAAAATAGTTCCCCAAGAATGACCTAGAATGTGAAACCGGCTTAAGTTCAGCTCGGTCACCACATTATTGAATTGTTTTATAAAATCCTTAATATCCAAAGATGTGAACTGTTCTGACCTAGTTGACTTGCCACTACCTATTTGGTCATAAGCAATGACTGGTCTTGTTTCAGCTACGTTTAAAAGAGGAGTTAGAGTTTTACATGAAAGTCCAGGACCACCAGCCAACAGTATAATGGGTGTTAATTCAGAGTTAGGGTGACGAGGGGTATGAACTTCATAGTAAGTCTTACAATTTTCACTCCCTATAAACCCCTGTGTCCTTTCAATTGAGTTTAAAGCTTCATTTTTCAAAACGAATGACCCTCCATTTATATATACTAGACTAACAGTAAGTTAAAAGGGATCTCTCTAATATTTTTACATTGCTATAGATTTTGCTTATATATTTTGTCAGCTCTAGCTACACTAATGAACATTACACTTAATGCAACAACAAATAACACCCAGTAGTTATTACTGTTTGCAGCTAATACTATTGCAATTACTCCTAATATTTTTGATATGGAGAAACCGATCATTGATTTTAAATCTCTTAATACTGGCCAATTCATTTTTCTTTTCCCCATCTATTACTTTATTTCAATAATTACTATTTGCTTTTTTATTTTCTATAGCATCACCATGAAGTACAGAAAATCTAATCAACTAGTGATAATTTACTAGGATTTCTTAAATAACCAAAAAGCATTTTTATCTGGTTTTCTGTATTTCTCCCAGTTGAAAGTTTAGGGAGATTGTTCTCAGAAAAAAATTGTACATCTTTCGTTTCTATCCCAGTATCTGCTTGCCCTCCAATTAGGTCGCAATGAATAAATATTTTGTAATAATGATAAGGTTGAGGTGGATGAGAATGTTTATTCATATCCAGCAGTGCAACTAATTTTTTGGCGACGACATCATAACCTGACTCCTCTTCCACCTCTTTAATAATATTTTCAGAAGGTGATAATCCAATATCACAAAAGCCTCCCGGTAACGACCATTTATCATCAATCTTTTCCCGTACCATTAAAATTTTATCGTCATTAAAAACAGCCCCACGTACATCTACTTTAGGGGTTTGATACCCTGTTTCATTTGTGAACAACTCCTCTATTTTTTCCATTTCCAAATCAGTATATTGCTCAATTATCTCAGCACTAATCTTTCGCAGTTCTTCATATCTTTCAATATCGTACATATCGTTTGAAAACGATAGCCCTGATTGGGATATTGATTGGATTTTCTTTGCCCATTCTAACCATTTATAACTCATTATGAACACCTTTTCCTAAAAATTTTTAATCATTAGCTTAAAAAGCTTAATTTCTTTATGTTTCGGATAACATGGAATTGGCTAAGCAATTAAATTATGGTTTATTTCAACACTGAACTGGTTAAATCAGATTAACTATTTTAATTCACGTATAATTAAAGGTATTTCCTCCAAATCATTAACTGTAAAATCCCCCACAATATCAGACTGTCGATCATCTCTTTTCCAAACACCTTTCATGCCTGTACTTTGGGCTGCTTTTACATCTTTTTCTGGATTGTCGCCAATAAATATAGCTTCAGTGGATGAAACATTAAGTTTATTCAGGGCTTTATTGAAAATTTGGGGATCAGGCTTTTTCATGCCTTCCCATTCGGATATAAGAATTGTTTCAAAGTAGTTTTCAATACCCAATGCCCTTATATTATCCATTTGAAATTGCCCTTTGCCATTTGTAATCATGCCAAGAACAAGGTTGCTGCTTCTCAATTTTCCTAACATATTAATGAGATTAGGGAAAGGGATACAGCAGTTTTTAAATTGGCTGATATAATCTTGAAGCAACTCTTCCCACGTTATTCCTGTAATATTAAAATCATCAACTAACTGTTGATATACGGCATCTTTCCAAACGTATCCTTGATTATCAAGCTCTATGAATCTTGCTATGTATTTGTCTTTTGGTACATGGCTTAGCCATTTATCTAATCGTTCGTATTGCTTATCAACAAATGTTTTTACTGATTCATCACGATTCAGCAGAGTCCCATCTAAATCAAATAGGGCAGCCTTAATCATTTTCCCCACTCTCCCACACATTCTCAAACTGCTTGTTTTATTATTTAGCCTTCTAATATTTCGTTTTGAGGATAGCCTAAAAATTCTCTTATCTCATCTAAGCATTTTTCATCTGCCCAATGTACGTAATGATGACTGTCTATTTTGAATAGTTTTAGATTACTAGTTGGGTTAATTTTGTTAACTTCATTATCTGTCATACGTGCTCTTTCTTCATCAATATCTTTAAAGGATGCGTATATTAAAAGACAGGGGTGGCTAATTTTCTGGAGTATTTTGGGCAAATTTAGACGATAATAACCGAACATAAGACGTAGACCTTCACCAGTAAAAGGCACTTCTTCCATCAAGGCTTTGTTTATATAGTCAGATTCTTCTAGTTTAAACCTTTCACAAAATTCCCTTAGTTGTTTTTCATTTGTATTTGCATTTGATGAATTATTATCATCATCCGAAATAAAAAACTTCTTAATCCGTTTAATTAGTTTGTCTCCAAGTAGTCTTTCCATTAAACTGATAACTGGTATTACATAGCCAAAAAGGCCAAACTCACTAGTCGGAAATCTGGGTAATTTTAGGTGCCCTTGATCTAACAATACTATTCTGTTTACATACTCTGGATAAACAGAAGCAAAACACATTGCAATGCCGCCTCCCATTGAATGTCCGATAAGAGTAACATCCTCTAACTTGTTTTGATCAGCGTACTGTTTTACCCAGGAAGCGATTTCAGGCATTGATACTCTGCCTTTTAATCCATCACTCTTACCTAATCCTGGTAGATCCAACAAATGGCATTCATAACTTCCTGCCAATGATTCTGCTATATTCAAACCCTCATTTCCCGAAAATCCTAATGCAGGAAGAAAAATTAAAGGTTTCCCTTGGCCAATTATCACAGAATGATATTTTCCCATTAATAAAAACCACCTTCTTTATTACTGTCACAATTTCTAGATATAGTTTAACACAAATTTTCAGAATACCTTGTAAACTTAGTATCTATTATTTTGGGAACTGATCGGTTTCGCTGTTTTCTAAAAGATTATTGCTTATACCAAGCATTGAGTCTTAGACGCGGTTGATATAAAATGCGACGTAGATACGATTAGAATTAATTAGTGAGAATCTCTAACCACGCAACTGGAATATACTCGCTTTCCGCGGGCTCACCACGAGCTTCCTCATTCGCAAAAAAACGCCCACTGTGGGGTCTCTTAGCCTCGCTGTCCCACAGGAGTCTCGCATATTCCAGCTGCTAGTTTAGTGGTTTAAAATCTTGTTTTTATCAAGTTCTAAAGAGCAAAACCTAGCGGAGGAAATACACAAAGACTCCTGCGGAAAGAGCAACAGCTGAAGATCCCGCAGGAAGCGGCTTTTGCTTCAAAGGGAGCTGAAGCGTTGCCCTAAGGTGCGCGAAGTGTATTTCCGAAGCGGTGTCATAGCACTCAGCCATTTTTCCATGTTAATTCGCAGTTTATATCAACTGCGAAGATTAAAAGCAGTAAAACTACGAAAAGAGCCTAAATTATACATAAACAAAAGTCCTGTCACCACCAACATAATAAATGCCCCGACAATCACAACAACTTGAATCGAAATTAATTGCGCTGCAACACCCATTACTGAAGTCATCACGATAATTAATATTGCCTCGGCAAGCCCATAAACACTGCCAATTCTGCCCATGACTTCGACTGGAATATTATTTTGATAAAATGTATAGAAGCCTGTATTGGCGAATGCCAGTGAAAAGGACAGGATAAAGAATCCTACTGCCGCTACAAGAAACCCACCGGAGAACGCATAGATAATATAGCCAATGGAAACAAACAATGATCCTGCCCCAATTAACAACGCAACTGAAATTTTCTTTACAGAAACGGCATTTATTATTGCTCCCACAACAATTCCTGCTCCGGCAATGCTCACAAGAAACCCGTATTTTCCATCCGTTAAACCCAGAACCTCTTTCGCAAATGCTGCCTCGATTGAATCTATCGCCGTAGCCATCACCATCATGCTGCTAAACAGAAAGTAAATAATCATGACCGAGACATTCCGACGACTGAATTGCAACACTGCATGCCAGTCTTTTTTTAGTACTGTCATAGAAAACTTTTCCTGATGGATGATTCTATTTTCTTCAAGGTTAGGCATGAGCAATGTGATAAGACCTGACAAAAACAGCGCAATTGCATTGATAAAAATGGCGAAGTGGGGAGTTCCAATGATAAACAACAGACCGGCTATCGCTGGACCAATAAGGAAACCTCCTGAATCAATCAGGCTGCGCAGCGAATTGAACCGTTTTCGTTGTTCAATTGGAATCAATTTTGTTATGTATGTCATTGATGTTGGCTCAAATATGGAACTAGCCATATTGATAAAAAACACACAAAAATAAATGAGCCAAATCGTTGAAAAAGCAGGTAATATGGCGATAACCACAGCACGAAAGATATCTAAAAATATCATTAGGTTTCTTTTGTTAAGACGATCTATTAAACTGCCAGACCAACTATTTGTGCAGATTGTTGCCACTGGTTTCAGAATATATAATGCAGCCACAGCTAATGGGGATCCTGTCATATCTAGTACTATTAAATTTAATGCGATTAAGAAAATCCATTCTCCTATATTAGATACACCTATACCGAATAATAGGATTGCGGTATATTTCCATTTCTCCAGTTTCATCAGTCCTCACTCCTTTTCCAAAGAACAAAAGCACAAGCGCCTGTTCAGCGCCGTATGGACTGCGCCCGCGCATCGCGGGTGGGTCGACGTTGCCGCGCAAAGCGGCGGTCTTAGTCGATCTCCCTTTTCCCTGAGATAAAGGATACACGAAGAGCGTAAGCGATTCGATGTTGACTTATCGTAGACACGGGGAGGGAAGTCCACTAGGCGCTAGGCGCTGGAGCTGGACGTCGCTTATTCGGGAGTCCAGTTATCCACTGCACTTAAATTTTATAGTTTCCTAAATAGTAAAAAAACTCGCCCTCAAGAAATTAATCTTGAGGACGAGTTAACGCGCATCGCGGTGCCACCCCAGTTTATCAATATGTCACCATATCAAACTTATCAGGTACGGTATGAACTTACGTATACCCTAGCCCTATAACAGGAGCACCTGTCACACTATCCCCATCTGGTTCCAATGTGATACTCAGAGTCTTGCTTCAACATGGTCATTCCTGCTCCTTTTCAGCGACTGGAGCTCTCTTTAAAGAATGAAACATATCTACTCTTCTCGTCAACGCGTTTTTCCGATTTAGTTAAAAGATAGATTATCAGAGTCGAAGTATATTGTAAAGCTATTTTTAAAATAATTGGGTTAACTTCACATTTCATAATTCCTTCAGCATATGAATCCGTTGACTATCTCGTTTAAACGGAGTATATCCGTTAGTATTATATAGATTAATAGCGCTTGGCCATTCCTTGTTGGTTTCCATTACTATTTTTGAATAGCCCATTTTCCCGGCCTGTTTTTCCAGATGGAACAGCATTTTTTGGGCGATGCCTTGTCGTCGGTATTCCTTTTTCACAGACATTCTTTCAATTCTTGCTGTCGACTCGCTTTCTTTTGTTATGGCCCCAGTGCAAATAATCCAATCCTCGATTTCTCCTACATAAAAGGCATTGCCGTTCATATTATAGTGTCTATATATGTTGTTCAGATCAGGATTCATTGTGTGATCTATGAAACCAAAGTATTCCTTGAAGCCTTCTAGAATTATGTCTTTGGCTGCACCTTGTTGTTGTTCGGTAACTTTTGTGAAATTTACTTCGGTAGTTGTTTTCATAATGCGTCACCCTTAATTTTTAGTTGCATTCTGAATAGTCTTGGTCAATTATGGTCTCCTCGCCTATTTGTTAAGATTTCCGGCATTTCGGCTGGTCAGACGATTAAGCTTCCCTCACCATCGTTATAAAGCCTGTGGTATCAGTGTCAAATTCTGTTCGTTTTACAAATCCCAGTTTTTCATAAAGATGAATAGCTCTTTCGTTAAATATTGCTACTGTTAATCGGTGATGTGAATCATTATAGTTTTCCTGAATGTATGAAAAAATGAATGAGCAAAACTCAAAGCCATTCCCTTGTCCAGTACGACTGGGCTTCATCCCAAATCCTACATCCAGCATATCTTCACTATATACGCCAAATTTCCTGCCAGGCGGCACTTGGGCTGGTTCACCTATACAAAAATAACCAAATAATGCATTATCCTGATCAACTATTGCGTGATATGATCCTCCCAAAAATTCCTGCAAAGTGTCGTTAGTCAACTCATTGTTATAAAGATCATACGGTTCAGCATATCTCCAATTAAGTGCTTCGATTGCCCGTTCTTCGTTCATATTTTTTATAAATAATTGCATCTTTGTAACCTCTTTCCTTCTGCTCTAATCAAAAAATTCCATGTGTGGTTTTTCCTGTCTATAATAATCGATTCTATCCTGCAAACTTCCTGTATGAAACTCGAACTTGTGCCCATCTGGGTCGGTAAAATAAATAGACTTCTTGTCCCGCTCGTCTCTTGGACGGCCCGATAAAATAGTTACATTAAGCCGCTCCAGCTTTGCATACATTTCATCGAATTCATTTTCCTCAATCGAAAATGCCATATGTGTATAGGATTCATGTATTTCGTTTCGTGGGATGTCTACTTCAACATTCAAAGCCAGCCATAATCCATCCATATCAAAGTAGGCTGTATTTTCCCCTTTCACTAAAAGTTTAGCGTTCAAAACCTCTTCGTAAAATTTTATCGACCGATTCAGATCTGAAACGGAAAGCAGCAGATGATTTATTTTCATTAGGGTCCAACTCCAATAACGAGATATAACATATATTCCATGTTATGTTATTAGCAGAATAATTGAAAGGAGAGTTATATGAAAAAAATCAATTATTTCGCTAATCATGGTAACAACCCTAATACTTAGCGGATGTTCTTTTCTCCAGGACCATTGATAATATCACAAAGCTTAAGAATCAAATTGAGGATTTGGGATTATAACGGGCTTCAGCATTCTGGTTTTTATTAGAAGACTGATATTCATAAAGAATTAGAAAACAAGAGTGCTGCTTGATGCCACAAACAAGATTTTAAAGGACGGAGAAGTAACAATCGAACATGTTTTCGTGGTTCGCAATTTCCTACATTAAGTGTGTTTCTTTATAGTACTATCGAAATCCAACCACAAAAAGTGGCATCAATTTTAAAAATAATTGATGCCACTTTTTTGCTTTTGGTAACGATTATTATAGTAGAATATTGCTTGTTTTTTTAGCAATATGTAATAAGACGTGTTCCTCTGCTGTTGATAAAGTACTATTAGAGGTGAAAAACATGTATACAGAACTGCTGCAAAACAAAAATATTCGGTACTATCTAATTGGTGGTGGGATATCTCGTTTGGGTGATGTATTATCTGGGATGGCATTTCTTTTTCTCGCGTATGAGATTACAGAATCAACCATTTATACTACGGCAATGGCAATCGCAGAGACAGCACCATATCTTTTATTTGGCTTAATTGGAGGAGTGATTGCTGATTGGCTGCCGAAGAAAAAACTATTAATTATGCTTGACCTATTACGTATTCCACTTATCTTTTCGATATTTCTATTACATCATTTCAATTTGTTGGATTATTATTATTTACTCATTGTTAGCTTTGCCATTCAAACGATCGGCTGCTTTTTCAATCCGACACACCGGGCTATTTTGCCAATTATCACTGAGCCTGAGGAACGCTCGCTAACGAACAGTTTAAACGATACCCTGAGCCGTGGTGTTACGGTTCTAAGTCCAGTCATTTCAGTTTGGCTGTTAACATATGGTACTATTTATTTTTTCATTATCGATGCGCTAACCTATTTAATCAGTGTCATTTGCCTGCTTCAAGTACATTTCACGGAAACGAAACAAGAAGTGAACAAGTCTGTCAAAGGTGTCTTCCTTGCTATAGCGGAATTCTTTACGTGGGCTAAAAGAAACATCACGATTAGACAACTATTTACTATTACTTTTCTAATCGTATTCTTTAACACTTGGGTATGGGAAGTTGGGCTGTTGCTTGCACTATCAGAAATGAGTGGTAAAAGTGAGGAATTGTACGCTATTCTTCAAGGGGTATTTGGCGGGGCAGTTATTTTAACAAACATTACAATTCCATATTTCATTAAAAAAATGACGATGAAAATCTATCTGACAGGGGCTTTCGTCTGGGGAGCTGGCATCACATACTACGGTGTATTTTATCAGATTGAACATTTCTTTATCGGTGCAATCCTCGTTGGCATCGGGCTACCAATTTCCAGTCTTGCCAGAGTATACCTGATTCAGTCACTTGTCCCTGAAAATAAACTTGGACGTGCATTCAGTTCTAATGCATTCCTGCTTTACCTGGCAAATACTTTCTCACTCCTGTTTTATGGGATGCTTGTATCCTTTGTTCCGATTCAATGGCTAATGATTGGAAGTGGCATAATAATTTTAATAGTAAGCATTGCATTACTATTTATTATTACGATAAAACATACGAAACTCAGTTGGCGTTCTCCCATAAACTTTCTTAAATAGATTATTATAGGAAGAGATATTTTTGAATCCGACTTTGAAAGCAATTGTCAGAATAGATTCTCCCGTTTGAATAAGAAGTTGCTGACTCTTTATCAGACGGTAAAGCTGGAGCCACGAATATGGCGATAAGCCTGTTTGTTTTTTAAACATATGTGCAAACTGATATTTATTTATCCCAGACTGCTCAGCCATTTCAGCAAGTGTCCAGTTCTCATCATAGCCCTCCTTTAAAGCATTGGTTACATTCTCTAGTTCACCAGACACTACCGGTAAATCATTAGAGTGTGAACCAGGACTATTTTGCAACATAAGTATGGCAAGCTGGGTAAGACTATTTTCAATAAATAATTCATTGGACGAAACAGTTATGTATTCACGAATAAAGGAAATCCAGTTCACGATTTGCGGGTTTATAGAAGGTAATAATGCGAATTCCGGGTCAGTTAGTTTAAAACCTAGCTGTTCCGCTACTTCCCGTAATAAGGATTGCTCAACCTCCACTAGAAACTTCTCTTCGGTGACATGAAGCTGTTTATGCTGCTGGCCTGGATTTAAAATTAAAGAATTACCAGCATCAATTGATATATCTCGCTGACCTGTTTGATAAAGTCCTTTTCCATATGGTGAAAAAATCAGCTTATAGCATTCGTCACTTCTCCAATTACGCTCCCCCAAACTATCATGACGCATGAGAAGCAAGCCTTTATCGTGTTCTAATATCATCTCGCAAACCCCCTTACCTACAATAAATATGATTATTGGAACCATATTCATTTTAATTCTTCTAAATTACAGAATAACATAGTGATTAGCTCTCATTAAAAAAAGCCGCCTCAATGGAAGGCAGCCCATGTTAATTTCAACGACTATAACTCTTATTTTTCCGCTTATTCATAAATTTTCTAACCATTGGATAAATAATTGGCCCGTATTTTATCAATCTTCTTATAAGCTTTCCCATTTTCAATTCCTCCATTAAGTAATCATTCACAAGTAGTATTCCTTTTATTAGAAGAAATCAAACAAGTTTGTTGGTTAACTTAATATACTAAACGGAAAAAATAGCCACGCATCGTCAACATAGACTACCATTATCCCGCCGATTACGAATCCAAGGACTAGAAATGCAACATAGTGAAGTCCACTTTCTACCCACTTAAATGAATACGCCAAAGCCAAAACGATGAATACGAACGTCAATCCGACTGTTAGCTGACCGATTGAAAAGCCGCCCAAAAAACTGAAAATATAAGTACATAAGGCAGAAACCCAATACATTTTAGGCTCGCCTTTAATAGCCAAAACGACTGATATCAATGTGATCAGGACAAACCCGTAGAAGATTAACGTAAACATTGTACTCGCTCCTTATTTATTTTTGCCGAACAAAAGGAACACATCTCCAGCCTATGTTACAGATTGTGCCAATGGTTCCGATATGACATCAATGATTTCCGTATCTTTATATACAAATCTATAACTATATGTATTCCGCTCATCAAGCATTTTCGGTAAAAAATATTTTATGTTTTCGATCACACCAAAATTTTCATCATGCAGTACCCATGAAAGTTTTTTCCAATCCAATATACCTTCATCAGTGCTCTTCGGTGTAGTATATGTATATGATTCTGGTACCTCTGCAATGAACACATACATACCACCAAGGTCCTTGCCATCTGCTTCCCAACATACATTTCCTTTGTACATAATATTTTTGGGTTCACTTATACCTGTTTCTTCGTCTATCTCGCGCAGGATGCAATCAAGGGCAGTTTCATTATCTTCTACCTTTCCACCTACGCCATTCCACATCCCCATCCAAGCAGGAGACTCTCTGTTCAGCAATAGAATCTCATCTCTTCTTTTTATGAAGCAAATCGTATAGTTAAGCATTCCTTTGTCTCCTTCTCATACCTATTCTTCTTCATACTCAATTAATGCCACAACATTCCCAAATCCAGCTGTTATTTGTATGTTTAAGACCTTAATTTGCTTTTCATTTATAAACTGATTCACTTTATCTTCTAATCTTCCTGAAGTCATTGCATCTAAAATTTTAACTCTCATTTGATAATCTCCTTGATATTGATTTTGTTTAGCTTGTCATCTTCTCTATTTCATCCTACTAGTTACCCACATTTAAAATGTCCATATAAGGGGTTATGAAATTTCGGTAAACATCAAGTAAATCGTTTGGGAGATGGTTTAATTGAAAAAACTGAACATCTACAGATTCTGTTCTATCTATTTTAATATCGCCTTGAACTTCATCCGTTGTATAGACTGCAGTTACGGAGTAAAATTCATCGCCCTTAGCAACCTTTAAATAGTATTCTTCACCTGAAAAAATACCTAGTAACTTTAGATTGCCAATAGTCAAATTGGTCTCTTCTTTGACCTCTCTTCGCGCAGTATCTTCCATACTTTCTCCCAATTCCATAAGGCCACCTGGCAATCCCCAGCCGCCATCTGATCTATGCTGCAATAATAATTCATTTTTGTCATTTAAAATTAATACGACTGCCCCTGGCAATATTAGTGGTCTGTGCCCAACTAATTCTCTTAACTCTTTAACATAATCCATTATTTAAGTTTTCACCCTTTTAATTTTCACAAATTCAATAAACCAGTAAAGTGCAATCCACGGTAAAATATACCAGGTAACCCATTCAAAAATCGGAAGTATACCTATTAGATTGAAGCTCTCAGTAAATATTAGAAAACTTGGCTTATTGCCATGCCTTAATATAGATAAGCCTTAGTTGCACTTATGCAGTAAGAAAGTATTTATACTTTTTTATCTGCTAAAAATAAAGAACAAAATTCCTAAGACAATTGTGCCTCGTATATAAAACGGCATTGTAAAATTCTCCTATTTCATCAAGCTAATCTCTAATCGGATCATATCGGTGCATCTAATCCCATCCTCGATAATTTCTTCCTCATAATTTTTTGTAAAAAAATCCTTTTCAATTCCAGTAATTCTGAATCCGCACTTCTGATAAAGGGCCAACTGATTTATACTCGAGTTGCCAGTTCCAACTTCAATATGGGTAAACCCTTGAAACCGTGCGTTTGCTATAGCATGTGTTACTAGTTGTTTGCCGACACCTTTCCCTTGTTCACCCTCTTCAACCGCTATATTTTT
Organism: Virgibacillus salinus; assembly: GCF_900102415.1. NCBI lineage: Bacteria > Bacillati > Bacillota > Bacilli > Caryophanales > Bacillaceae > Virgibacillus > Virgibacillus salinus. The sequence continues at coordinate 45,384 of NZ_FNKD01000003.1, read as the reverse complement.
AATTTCAATTATGTTCGAATTGATTGGCAGAAGTATATATACTCCTATCAATCTATTATCAATTTTTGCTACATAACACTGCCCCTGCTCTAGGTACTCCTGGATAAGATCTTCAGATGGATCTGCTAAAAGAAGTAAATTCATTGGTGCCGCTTCACTTGATTTTAATTTTTGAATTTCCATTATGATCACCTATTCCTTATCCTTTATATTATTTCGATTTCCGACATTGATTTCCCTCTAATTATGCTAAAATTAAACCTAACCAAAATAGGGGGAAACTGAGTATGGAACAAGAAATGATCTATTTTATTAGTAAAGCACTACCAAAATTGAAAATCCATGGTTATAGGCGCAATACACATGGATGGGATAACGATATAATTATTGTAAACGAAAATACTGTTTTTCGTTTTCCCAAGAATGACAAAGTTGCTGACAGAGTCATGTCCGAAGCCTTGCTTTTGAAGAAATTAAATAGGCATAAGCCCTTCGTGACAATTCCAGATTACACACTGTTATATGATGAAAATAATAAACTAAGATGTGTTTATTATGAATACATTGAGGGGCAGCCACTAGAGCAACAACAAATTAATGATAGAAACGCAATGCTGCTTGGTGATTTTTTAACCAAGTTGCACAGAATGAATCATCCGAAGTTAAGCACTCTCCATACATACGATTACTGGAACGACTTATTTACATCTGTAAGGGAGAATGTTTATCCAGAGTTAAGCGAATTCCAACAGCAAACAATCACTTGCGTATTTACCAGATTTTTAGATACACTTCCTACCCTTTCATATCCAACAACTGTAATTCATGGTGACCTTTCAACTTCGAACATCATCTGGAATGAGGGTGAAGTTACAGGAATTATCGATTTTACCGATGCACAAATTGGCGATCCAGCTTTTGACTTTGCGGGTTTCTATTGGGAATTTGGGCCTGAATTCACGAAAAAAGTATTGTCTTATTACGAGGGTATTGAATCAAAAGAGTCTATCTTTGAAAGAGTAGAAAGTTTCTATGGATTGCAACCTGTTTTTCATGAACTTTTACATTCGATTCATAATGACGAAACCGTCGAATGGGACAGTGCATTATGGAGATTTTTAAACTTGAGTAATTTATGTGGGGCCTGATAGAAGGTCCCCCGCATGGTTTAAAATTTCACCTATATACCTTTCGTATTCATTAAAACAATTCGCCAACCGTCCGGGTCTTCAATCGTTACTCCTTTTTCCTTCCAATAATCATTTTCAGGTAGGACACCAGGATAACCCATACTATGTAATCGATTCGCTACATGATCAATCTTACTTTTTTCCGGAATATAGAAGACTAGCAGATTATCTTCTGTTGGTGCAGGACAAGGACTCCCATCAGCATGTTTAGTGAATTCAAGATGATAACCTGCATTTGGCAACCCTAATATAACACCTGTATATCCGTCTGGATTCGCAAAGTCGGTTAACCGTTCTAAACCAAGACCTTGCTCATAAAAATCGATTACTTCATCAAATTTGTCTGTTGGCCGTGCAATTCTAATTTGCGCTGCTGAAAAATCATTGAACTCCATCCTATCGCTCCTTTATTTGTCCCAACTCTATTCTGTTTCCATCTGGGTCCAGGAATACTGCAATAATTCCCCAGTCAAATTCAAGACGTTTATTTAAGAAAGCAACTCCATGCTTTTCCAATATTGAAACTTCTTCGTCCACGTCATTCACGTCAAACCGCAGTACAACCGGATTTTGCTGCCTGCTTTTTTCAATTTCAGAACTGAATCCGCCTCTTTCGACCATAAGATATCCATCAGAAACATTAAATGATACTAAGTCCGCTTTTTCAAAATTCACATTTAGTTGAAGTACATTTTTATAAAAGTTGATACACGCTTCGTATTGTTCGACAAATAATATCGTACCAAATTCCTTGAAATTCATTTTATCCCTCTTTCACGAATTGGCTGAGATCGGGCCATCCGTATGCTGTTTCTTTGAGCTTTTCTCCATCAATTTCTAATTCTGCATGTCCCAGTTTTTTGCCACCCAAGGCTTCATAAAAATATTTTGCACCATTGTCCTCCAAAACCCATACTAACATGGTGGTCATACCCGCTTGCACCAGTTCTTCTGCAACTGGCTGGAGAAGTAACCTGCCAATACCTTTGCCCTGGTATTCCTCAAATATATAGATTGCATAGAGTTCTCCGTCATACCCTTCGTATTTCCCTTCCCTCTCCTTACCACCTGTTGAAAACCCAACAATTTCGCCATCGTTGTTTTCCGCTACAAACACACTGTTACTAGTCATGTTTCGTTCCCATAACTTGGTGCGATGATCATAATCCAATTTTTCCAAAAAAGTATCAGGGACGATATTTCTGTATGTAGAACGCCAGCTATCAACATGTACCTTTGCTATATGTGGTGCGTCCTGTTGGGTTGCTTTTCTTATTTTCATAGAATTATAGCCTCCTGTTAAAAAATGGTTTATAGTTAGTGCATTTTCTCCAAGATCTTATAATCCTTTGTTTTGATAACTTTAACATCATTGTCCTTAGCATAACGAATTAGATCCTGATAAATAGTCTCAGGGTGAAAGTTGATTACTCTGATATTCAAACCTTTTATCACTTTTATAACTGCACATTTCTTTGCCCAGCTAACTCGCATTAGTTTTAGTTCAGTAATCCGTGCAGGAGCTACCTCTTTTTTATAAATAGGTACAGCGAAGATATACGTTTTATATGTTATTTTTTCGTCATCAATAGTTAATTGAGAACTCATAAAAATCAATAAAAATATTATTAGAAAACTAGGCTTATCTCCAAGCCTTTATATAGATAAGCCTTAGTTGCACTTATGCAGTAAGAAAGTATTTATACTTTCTTAACTGCCAAGTAACAAGAACAAATAATAAATATTGAATGCGGTAAAAGCAAGAGCCATCAAAAACAGAATAGTTCCTGATATATATTGTGTTTTAGCTTTATAAGTCATGCTACTCCTTATCCAGGTCATTCTTCGGATAAAATTTTTCTTCCTGTTTTTCTTTCAGAGCTTTACCAACTTCTGAACTATCAATACCGTGCCTGACCGCTACAGTAATGACAAGATAAGCTATGTAAAGTGTTAGTGCATAAAGTATTATTGACATAATTATTCCCATAATTATTCCTCCTTGTAAATTTTATCATAACACAAAGATTTCACAATTCAGGATTTTTAAAAAAGGAGAACTAAGCCACCTTCTTTTCTGATCTTAACTGCTAATAAAGACTGCCGGATTTCTTATTTTTAAATAATGATTTGGTATTTGTTTCCTGGACCATTTCAATTTCAATTCCCTTATTAAATTTCCGGGCACTTGCAATTGTAACCATATAAGCAACACCTAATGAAATAACAAGCATCAGTGTACCACCAGCTATCCCTGCTATTAATGGACTTGAGGCCTTCCAGGATAATAATGTCACAACAACACTAGCAATCGCACCAATAAATCCGTCTGTATCCTGAATTATATCCTGTAAAAATCCAATTGCATCTACTGGGACAATCAATAAAACGTATGGGATTAACGCCAGGAACAGATAGATATACGAGGCAATAAACAAAATAAATGCTGTACCAAATCTAAGTCTGTTCTGTGGATTGGCTGGATTGTATTTTGCTCCAATTGTTCCAAGCCATAATCCAATTGCACTAATTCCGACAGTTATGACAGCTTTCATGGCAATTCCAATGGCGAATTGTAAAATGGTCCACCCTAGAAAAGCTCCAACTGCAACTTCAAGTACTGTTAGCAGTGCGAAAGGTATCAGCCAACTAATCCAAAGTTTTCCAAATGCAATATTTTCCCCTGACAATGGAAGCACACGCAAAACCCACAGTGATGAAGCCTCCCGTGCAATAGATGAGGCAGCGAGTTGGCCATTAAAAATTGCAAAAGTAAAGAGGAAGGCAGCCTGAGCAATTGGCCATGAAATTTCGTTTGGCCCTCGTAAATCACTTAAACTTGCACCACCCGTCATAAATCCGGCAATTCCAAATATGAAAAAGAATATAAGCGGTAAAAATACTAGCCATTCACGCATATCACGTTTAATTGCGAACCATTCTTTTTTTCCAACTGCGATTACCGGATGATGCAATTTGGGTCCTGATTTTTTAATTGCTGACTTCTTCTTCTTTTTACCTCCACCTTCACTTAATCGAATCCAACCAGTTCGGAAACCTTTTTCGACTAATGATGAAGTTAATAGAACACTTAATAGAGCAAGCAACAGTATCAGTGCAAATGGTAATAAGAAATCCATTGAACCACTTGCAACATTTATGACAGCAGCACTGGCCCAGCTGACCGGTACCCAATCTGGGAATAATGGTAATCCAGATAATAGCACCTCAACTAGCGGCCGTTCATTTGCCAAATTCGGAATCATAAACATTAAATAGACAAATATCCCCGACAACACACTCATTGCCGTCATGAATTCATTAGCCTTGCTTGCTGGAACAACCTGGATCAGAACCAAATTAAATAAGTAGGCAAGTGAGAGCCCAATAATGTTTAATGAAATCATTACTAGAATCATAACTGGATAATACAGCAGGTTCGCCTCAATTAAGATACCGTAAATAACCATTGGCACAACAAAAAAGACGAAAACCAATAGTGGTATCCCAATAAAACTTTGCAGATATTTCACCCAAAAAATATGTCGTGTTGGGATGGGTAATGTAAAAAGAAATCCCAAATCCGTAGCTGAGTACAGATGTTTAAATACTTGTGGCAAGCCGAGCAAGATTATAATTCCAATAATCATTAAGAATCCATATGATAAAATTCCATTTAATACTGGCTCCGAGATGGAATCTCCTACCGCCCAAACCCCTTTGGATAAAAAATATAATAGCACTGTGAGTATGCCAAGAGTGAAAAAGTAACTTATGTAATTTTTCTTAGGCTGTGTGCGGAACATGTTGACGAGAATTTTCCGTTGATTATTTAAAAGAACTTTAATCATTTTGGATCACCTTGATCGGTAATTTCACTGATCAATGCTTGATGATCCTCGCCGCCGGTTAATTCAAGAAAGATATCCTCAAGGCTTTGATCTAAATTACCGCCACTGCTTCTTAGTTCATCCATCGTGCCGAGTGCAATAATTTTGCCATCCAAAATAATTCCCACACGATCACACATTTGCTCAGCAATTTCAAGGATATGAGTTGACACAAAAGCCGTCATACCATTGTCACAGAGTTCGCGAAGCAGGTTTTTCAGGCTGCGTGCACTCTTAGGATCCAGGCCCACTGTCGGTTCATCAAGAAACAGTACTTCTGGCTCATGAACTAGTGCCCCGCAAATGGCAATCTTTTGTTTCATCCCATGTGAGTAACTTTCGATTAGATCATTCGCTTGCTCCGTTAAACTGAAAATTTGCAGCAGCTCTTTTGCTTTTGATTGAAATTTTTCCTGTGGAACCTGGAAGACAGACGCAATAAACTCAAGATAATCCCAGCCGGTCAATTTCGGATACAAGTTCGGCTGGTCCGGTACATAGGCAATTTTCTTCTTTGCCTCAATTGGATTTTTCCAAATATCAACGTCATTTATATGGGCGGAACCACTTGTTGGCTCCAAAAGTCCAGTAAGCATCTTTATTGTTGTCGTTTTTCCGGCACCGTTTGGACCTAGAAATCCAAACAACTCGCCTTTTTTTACGTCCACATTCAAATTATGTACAGCATCCTGACCTCTGTATGATTTAGCCAGATTAGTTAGTTTGATTGATGCATCTTCCATTATTCTCCTCCTCGTTAATTCCTTGATAAAACAAACAAAATCGCAAGTATAAAAATAACAACGGAAATAACCATTGCAGCCACGAATCCAATTAAGTTGAATTTCCATGTGTAGCCATTAAAATCAGATGTGTTATTCGAATTATCAACTTTGGATGTATGTATGAGCATTGTTATATTGATAGCAAGCAATAAAAAAATGATAAGAAAAACAAAGAACCCTATGCTTATGGGGTACTGACTATTAATGTCGTGCATGAAATAGGCCTGAATCATGATCATGCAGCCCACAACAAGGTTGATTACATGTGCAGTTTTATTCTGCTTTTTCCACTCACTGCCCATAATCTCTTTTTCATACCTATTAACCTGCTCAATAATCGGCACCCAAGACTTCGTTAAATCCTTTTTAAAGATATTAGAAACAGACTGAACGATTAAGAAAGCCCCGAGCGTAAACAGTATGTAGGACATATTCAACCCAGTGTAATTTATAATAGCTACATAAACTGTCATACTGATCAATAACGTTATATTTAAAAAGAAAAATTGCTTCTTCCTCATATCTTTTATAGCCTCAGCCGTCATGAAATCCCTCCCTATGTAGATTATAACATTAGAAAACCTGACATAATGTGCGGATTCTTATTTTGGCTGCAGGAAGTCCGATATGGTGGACTTTATCGATTAGCTGTCGATGTTTATCTATTTGGTGGCAATATTTTAATCATTCTTGGTCGAAGTTTATCTATTTGATGTCGATGTTTATCTATTTTGACTTAAAAGGTTAATATGTACCTTCTACCACTCGTATTTCCAATCTGTTTAAATTGTTCTTTCACCAGTAGTCTATGAGCGATTTGAATACCATCAACTTGCAAAAAATCTCGTGCCTGTCGATTATTTATTGTGTTACCTATCAGCAAACTGTAGTGCCGTAACGCTTCAAAGTGAGCATTCTTGGACGTAGCTCCACAATGATGGCAAATCCATATAGCTTTTTTGCGATTCATTGGACGGGAACCACAGACAGGACAAAAAACGCCACGCAGAATATCCGCATTCACAACCTGATATTTTTTTAAGATATCTACCTTATTTGTTGTGTGTGCGGTAATTAGGAATGAGGAAAGAAAATGAAGTTGCTGCTCGCTCAAACTTACATTCTTGTGTGTGGAAGCATAACCGTCTATTTTTGTCAGCAGGCTTTCTTTATGAATGACTGTTTCAGAAATTGCTGTATTGTTAGTGATATTTTTGATGATTGTCGTGGGGTTGCTGTATGCGATTAGTTTCTCAATTGGAGTAACTGGGAAATCATGTTCTCTCACCCAGCGTAAAAGCCTGAAATGTTGAAGGTTTATTTGCTCAATGTGATTACCGAGGTTCTCCTCTTCACCTTTTTTTGTGATCCGAATAGCTTGCCCAAATTCGTCATACACGACTGTTCCGGCTATATTTTTAACCTCTACAATTAGGATAAATTGGGGTGAAAGGATCAATGTATCAATTTGGAAAAATCCATTTTCATCATGGATACGTAGATTGTGAAGAATTATATATGGATATTCTGGAAGAAAACCTAACGTAAACTCAAGTGACTTTTCGCCATTATAACCAGCACGAAGATTTTTTGCATGTTTGTTTACTTCCTTACTCTTAAAGTGGCGTTCTGCCAAACGCCAGCTGAGTGCTTCGGTTTGTAGCATTAATGCGGGGGACTTCGAGGGGCTTACCAATCAATGGAGCACTTCCTTTATTATTTAGTTTTTATATTTATTCGCAATTTTGCCGGGGATTCCTGCCTGATTTGGGTTTATAGATGTGACGAAATTGTGAACTTTATCGATTTGTTGTCGATGTTTATCTATTTCACATCTTACTTTATCGGTTGCATGTCGATGTTTATCGATACGATGTCGAACTTTATCGATTCCGCAAAAGTGCCATAAGAATAGCCGCCATTACTGGGCAGCAGTCCCATCACTAGTACTGAAATTGAGCTTCAACTGTCGCACCAATAACTATCTGCCCCGGCTCGATTGGTGTGGAAGCTTCCATTGTGGCATAAGCTTTATAGGTGATTGGTGCTTCGCTTATTTTTTCAGTAATTTTAATTGGATAAGGCGCTATACCAATTTGCATTGTGTTAGCTAGTGTTTGTGCTTTTGCGTATGCATCCTTTAACGCGGAACTAAGCGCTTGCTTGTAATATACATCCTTATTTTCAACTGTAAACTGTATATTTGATACTCTGTTAATACCATTTTGCACAGCAACATCAATGACATTTCCAGCCTGGTCAATGTCTTTGATTTTTACTGTTATTGCATTTGTCACTTCATACCCTCTGAAGACTTGAGTGCCATCAACATAATCATATTTCGGATTAATAGTGTAAGCAGTTGTCTGGATATTTTCCCTCGCTATCCCTAGCTGTAATAATGCCTGAATAACTTGATTCATGATGTTGGCATTCTCCTGTTGAACCTGACTTAACGACATACCCTCAGTAACTACATCCAATTGAACCTCAACGATATTAGGCTCGACAGACAAATTTGATACCCCAGTAACAGTCATCACTCGATAATACATATACATTCCGCCCTTCAGAAGTAATCTCTTTAAATAATATGCTGATTATTCGATTTCCATGTACCAAAGGATAGAAAAATAAAGCTTTAGTTGCACTTATGCAGCAAAAAAGCTTTCTTATCTCCATAAAAAATAACACCTTAATCGGCCTGATTTAAGGTGTTATTTGACTTGAAAATTCTACATGTCATGATGAGGATTATGCTTTTGCCGTGAATGATTTTTTTGTTTTACTTTATGCGATCCTTCTAACGGTTCTCCATATGGCTGCTTTGGACTCTTGGGCAAATTTGGCTGCTCCTGCTGTTTTGGACCTTTTGGTTTTCCACCCATTTTCAATTCCTCCTTTACATGTACAAGCATAGTTTTTGAAGAGGAATTGCAATTTATACAATTTAGTCTTTTTACAACAGGCTAATTTACATTTTAGGAAGCAAGATCCTTCCCATGCCTCCGTTCGTGGAATTTTAATACCTTCACATATGGCAAGAAGAAACTGATGACCACGCCTGAGATAAGTGCATTAATCAGTGTTCCAATTCCAATCGCACCATTAAAAAAGAATGCTAATATAACAAGACCACCGCTTATAAATGCCCGTGAATACGTAACTTTCCATCCGGTCAGATTTGAGACAATCAACATAGAACGGTCCATTGGGTTCGGAGCAATATCAGATTGCAGGTAGAACGCCACACCCAGCCCAATTAAAATAATACCAAGTCCTAAAGCAATTGACTGTCCAAACCATGTACCTGGAACAATAAAGTCTCCCAGTATAAATAACCAAGTGTCAATGCCAATACCAGTGACAAGTGATGTCAATATGGCAAAATACTCTGGTCTTTTTTTCTCAGCAACTGCATTACAAAGAACCATTGATAATCCGACTACAATTTCCCAGCTTCCAATTGTTAATCCAAATGTCCTGTGCAGTCCGACAAGAAGTGCATCAAACGGTGATGCTCCTAGTGCTGATTGGATTGTAAGTGCTATTCCAAGTGTTAATATAAAAATACCAATAAGATAAAAATGAATTCCAGCACGGATTAGCCGCATGATAATCACTCCTTTTAAAATTTTGGAAGCACATCCTCGAGTGAAACTTCCACTACCTCGGAATGAAAGTGTAACATATTCTCTCGCCTTTTTTTACTAGTTCAGTTAGCTTGCTATACATGTTCTCTCTTCCTGCGCAGACCCATTCGACCAAACTGATTCAATCAGATGGAGCGCAATATGTTCAGGAAATATATTGAGGTGTCGACTCTTCTAGTTACACCGCTTCTAATTTATTTCAGGACGAAAAGCTGAAACATTAGAAAACTTAGCTTATCGCCAACCCTTGTAAGAATGCATTTATACTACTTAACTGCCAAAAAAGGAAGCCTACTTTAAATAGGCTTCCTTTACTAAATGCACAAATTCATTTTTGGTTCGTTTATTCTTTAACCCACTCATTAACAAGATCCTGGTTTTCTTCTACCCATTTTCTTGCACCTTCAATTGGTTCTTCTGCTTCATTTACATAAGTCATTAGCTGACCAACTGAATCATCATCCATTTGCCAGTTTTTCATCCATTTGCTTACTTCTGGATAGTCTTCAGCAAATCCTTGGCGTGTAGCATGGTGGATTTTTTCTACGCCTCCGAATGACTTTTTCGGATCTTCAAGAAATTTCAAATCATGTTTTGCAAATACTCTGTGCGGCTTCCAAAGTGGAACGACAATTGGCTCCTCTTCTTTAATTGCCTCGTTCATAGCCGATAACATTGCTGGTTCTGAACTTGGAAGCAGTTCATATTCCAGTTCATATTGTTTGATCATCTCTTCAGTAACTTCCATTGTACCTGCGCCTGGATCAAATCCAGTAATTTCACCATCGAATTTCTTTTTATGCTCATTTAAATCGGCAATACTATTAACATCTTCCATATAAGAAGGTACTACCAAACCAACTTTTGCATCATCATACCAAGTTGCCTCAGAAAAGAAGACTTGATCCTTATATTCCTTCAGATAGTTCTTATCCTGTACAGGCAGCCATACTTCAAGGTTGATATCCAATTCGTCTTCCGATAATGCTTTCATAATTGTTCCCATATCAAGCAAATTTAAGTTAACCTTGTACCCTTTTTCTTCTAAAATAACTTTCCACATATTTGATACTGCGATATTCTCAGCCCAGTTTATTTGCGCCATTTCAATTGGTCTGTCTTTTGGAGATTTATTCCCTGAAGAATTTTCGGATTTATTTGAATCCTCACCACAAGCTGCTAATGCAGCAAGTAGTATTAAACTTAGAATTAGTACTGTAATTTTTTTGAACTTCATAGTTGACCCTCTCTTATAATGTATTTTCTATTTAACTCATGGATTTTTAGGTAAATAATCAAAAATTTCTTCGGAACGGATGCTGGCAACTAATCGTTCCAGCCACCGATAGTAAACCTTAGATTTTTCAAGCAATTCGTAGTTGGATCTTGCTTCCTCATGTAATTCAGGTGAAACCTGATCATCTTCAATAATTTCATCCAACTCGAATTCAGCCTGCTTGATCGCGTCCATGTTCATCTTTACTTCGCGATCCCACATCTGACAATAAAACGCCATAAAAGAATGAAAAAAATCTTTTTCTGCCACATACGTATGCTTTCTGGTACCTCGCTGAAACTTCTTTTTAACCATTTCATTTTCCTGCAGTTTTCGGACACTTGTACTCATGCTTGGCTTACTCATACCAAGTTCCTCACGCATTTCGTCCAGATTCATTTGATCTTTGAAATACATCGTTGCATACAAATTACCGGCAGATGGTGTAACACCATACAGATCCATTGTTTCCGCAATTGCGCCAATCACTTGATCCTTTGCATGTTCTATTTTTTCCCTGGCGATTTCATCTTTGGAGTTCGTCATTGCTTCACCTCACTTTAAATTTATTAAATACGTTAAATAATTATTTTACAAACTTAATGTTAACGTTTTAAAAATATATGTCAAATGAAAATGATAAAAGAATTTACGACTTAGTCTGTACCGGTAGTTCTGAATAAAATCTATGGTTTTTTCTTTTTGACAAAAAAATATGGTCGTGTTACATTTATTTTGTTCGAAACGTTAAATTTTTTCTTAACAAACTTAACGAAGTATAAAAGGAGGGACTACGTTGACCATTAAACAACAATTTATTGATGGAAAATGGGTACATTCCAACTCAAATAAAGTTAGAAATATTATTAATCCATTTAATCAAGAAGTTATTGCACAAGTAACAGAAAGTGATGAAAGTGATGCAAAATCTGCTATTACTGCTGCAAGAAAAGCTTTTGATCAAGGTGTTTGGTCATCAACACCTGCAACTGAACGCGGACAAATCGTATACAAGATTGCCGATTTCATTGCACGAGACAGAGAGGAATTAGCAGAACTGGAGTCACTTGACACTGGTAAAACAATGGAAGAAAGCCGTGGAGATATGGATGATATCGCTGGCGTATTCCGCTATTATGCCGAGGCTGCTGATAAAGATGGTGGAGAAATTATTGACTCCCCTATTCCAAATTCAGTGAGTAAAGTAGTTCGAGAGCCTGTTGGTGTATGCGGACAAATTACACCGTGGAATTATCCACTATTACAGGCATCATGGAAACTCGCTCCAGCATTGGCAGCAGGCAATACACTGATCATGAAGCCTAGTGAAATTACACCACTTACTTCCATTAAAGTATTTGAATTAATAGAAGAAGCTGGCGTCCCAAGCGGAGTAGCAAACCTTGTACTTGGGGCTGGAAACACTGTAGGCGCAGAGCTATCTGTCAACACAGACGTTGATTTGATTTCTTTTACAGGTGGAATTGAAACCGGGAAAAAAATCATGCAGGCGGCAAGTGTTAACGTGAAAAAAATTGCGCTAGAGCTTGGCGGTAAAAACCCTAACGTTGTTTTTGCTGACGCTGATTTTGAAACAGCTGTCGACCAGGCTATGAATGCCGTATTTTTCCATGCAGGTCAAATTTGCTCAGCAGGCACACGATTGATTATCGAAGAAAGCATTCACGATGAATTTGTTAGTGCTTTAGTTGATCGCGTGAAGAACATTACACTAGGCAATGGTTTTGACGAAGCAACACAAATGGGACCACTCATTTCAGAAGAACATTTAAATAAAGTAATTAATTATGTAGAAAAAGGCAAAAAAGAAGGCGCAACTATTGCTATTGGCGGCGAACGCCCTGAAGATCCTAAGCTGCAGGATGGTTTCTTCTATCTTCCAACTGTTATAACTGACTGTACAACAGATATGAGTGTCGTACAGGATGAAGGATTCGGTCCTGTCATTACGGTGGAAAAATTCACGACAGAAGAAGAGGCTATTAACCTAGCAAACGATTCTATTTACGGGCTTGCTGGCGGTGTTTGGACGAAAGACATTGCTAAAGCTGAACGCGCTGTTGCTAAAATGCGCATGGGAACTGTTTGGATTAACGAATTTAATTTATACTTCCCACATGCACCATGGGGCGGGTTTAAACAGTCCGGAATTGGCCGTGAGCTAGGTAAACCAGGCCTTGATGAATACCAGGAAACAAAGCACATTTTCCACAACTTAAAACCTGAGTCTATGAACTGGTTCTAAGATTATACTACTAGGAGGAACACAATTATGAGTTTAAATATGAAAGTAGAACACATGCACAATTTCCACACATTCGAGATCCCAACAACTATTAAGCATGGTATTGGATCAATCAAGCACATTGGCGAAGAAGTTAAAAATCTTGGAGCATCAAAAGTGCTTCTTGTAACAGACCCAGGAATCTACAACGCTGGCGTTACCGCTCCAGTTGAAAAACATTTGAAAGAAGCTGGAGTTGAAGTAGTTGTTTTCAACAAGGTAGAACCAAACCCACCAGTACGTTTGATTGGTGAAGGAGCAAAGATTTTCAAAGAAGAAAATTGTGATGGTCTAGTAGCTGTTGGTGGCGGAAGCTCAATGGATACTGCTAAAGGAATTGGTGTTGAAGCTACTCACGAAGGCAGCGTATTGGATTACGAAGCTGCAGAGGGTAAAAAACCATTGGAAAACCGCATCCCACCATTAACAACTGTTCCAACAACAGCTGGAACTGGCTCCGAAGTAACACAATGGGCGGTTATTACTGACGAAGAACGTGAATTCAAATTTAACACAGGCGGACCATTAATCGCAGCATATCTAACTATTCTTGATCCGGAATTGCACGTATCCATGCCTCCGCATGTAACTGCAATGACTGGTATCGATGCTCTTGCACACGCAATCGAATGCTATACAATGCATTTCGCACAGCCTGTAACAGACGCAGTAGCACTAATGGCCATCGAGTATGTTGGAAAATACATCCGCCGCGCATATGCGGACGGTGGAGATATCGAAGCCCGCTATGGCATGTCACAAGCAGCAATGCTGGCAGGTCTTTCATATGGAAGTGAATCAGCTGGTGCAGCACACGCGATGTCCCAAACGCTTGGTGGAATCATCCCAGTAGCACACGGACAATGTGTCGCAACTATGATGGGACCAGTTATGGAATACAACTGGAAAGGTCATCCAGACAAATTCGCACGCATCGCACAAGCACTAGGCGTAGACACATTCCACATGACAACAGAAGAAGCTGCAAAAGCATCTGTTAAAGAAATGTACCGCTTAGCAGAGGACCTGGATATTCCTAACTTGGAAGAGCAAGGCGTATCACCAGACATGACAGAACGTCTATCTAAAGAAGCAATGAAAGATCCACAAACAGTCGGCAACCCACGCGATCTAACAGAAAAAGACTATCAATGGATCTACAAACGCTGCTTCGGACAAGTAGCGAAAACAGTGTAATATTGATATTGATGAGGAAGCAACTTGGCGTAATGCTAAGTTGCTTTTTTTGAGTTGCGCTGTTAGCTGTTAAGCAGTTTAGCGAGCGAAAAATTTGAAATACGGCATTTTGATTGTGAACTTGAGCGCGGAAATTGTGAACTTGAGCCGAATGTGTGACGATTTGAGCCGATTCACTGCAAACTTAAGCCGAATTTGTGGCGATTTGAGCCGATCACGATCATTCTAACAATTTTTCAACGTTGATCTTGTATCGCATACCACTCCCTTTACCAACTTTTTCAAAGTCCTCCTTTTGCAATAGTTTTCTCGTAATACTGCCTGATTCAATCTGCAAAAACTCCCTGGCTTCTCGATTATTAATATACTCTCTTATCAATAAAGCATAATCAGCCAATTCCTGAAGATACGCATTCCTTGATACAGCGTCACAACTTATACACCGCCATTTCCCGGCTTTACATTTCATTGGTACCGTGCCGCATTCTGGACAAAACACACCTTTCACTAATTCCTCAGACGAAATATTATTTCTTTTCATCCCCTCGTACTCCTCAGGTTCGTGTTCCTCTAATAGACGAAATGACAACTCCATTAGTTGATCTTCATCAAAGCAGCTGGTCCGATGTGTATCAGATAATTTCTCAATTTTCTGAAGTACTTTTTCTTTATGCATGACAATTTCGGAAATAATCTGGTCGTTGATGATATTTTTGAGGAAGGTATCATCCTGACTGTATACTACAATTTTTTCAATGGGAATTGGTGGAAAGTCATGTTTGCGAAGCCATTCAAGAAATCTTCTATGCTGTAGATTAACCTGATCAAGAGGATTTGTAAAAACCTCTATCTCATCATTTTTATAACGGATCGCCTGACCCATGCCGTCAAAATGCATATTATCATATATATTTTTGACTTCAATAATGAGAAAAAACTTAAGAGAAAGAAGAAGAATATCTATTTGGAAATGGCCTTGCTTGTCGGGGATTCTGATATAATGAAAGATTAAAAATTCTTGTTCAGGGAGAAAGCTTAGTAGAAAGTCTAATGACTGTTCTCCTCTATATCCGGTTCGGAGGTTTTTTGCTTTTGCTCTAATTTTTTCCTTACTGGGGTGTAATAGCGGTGTTCTTTTAGCAAGAGCTTCTGCTTGTAGAATATGTTTGGGGACCTTAAAGGGTTTTACAAACAATTAGTCACTACCTTTCTTTATTAATTTCTATTACATGACTTAATATTCTACCTTTATTTTAAAAATCCTGTTTAAAATTTTAATAAATTGTGAACTTTTGAGCCGAATGTATGTGAACTTGAGCCAAATTTGTGTCCATTTGAGCCGAATTACAGTGAACTTAAGCCGAAACTGTGTCCATTTGAGCCAATCAGCGATGTCACTCCCAATAATCCGAGTCCGTCATCCGCAATTCTTCCACTATATCCTCAAGGTCACTTGGTGTGATTACAAAAATCCGGTATTCTTCTACGCTCTGACTAGCTTCTTCATGAAAAAACCGATTGCTGCCTGGATATTCATCATCTAACAGGATAAGGCATGCATCGCTTTTGTCCACCAGCCATTTGTTCTTCGCTTTGAATTGATATGCACCTTTATAGTCTCCTTTATAGAGAGGCTGATAGAAGTCGGCGGTCATTGTTAGCTCTTGATAAACTTGCTGGATCGCCTCAGGCCAGCGAGTTTCTTGATTCTCAAAGGGGGGGATGATTGCGAGTTTAATATCATACCGTTCTTTCAAATCGAGTACGACTTCACCAGCCCATAATTCCACTCCCATCTGACCAGAAATAATAACCCACTCCAGCCCTTCTTCAATAAAACCAATTAACCGCTTTTCGATTGCTGCTTTAACATAGGAAACACGCTGATCATCCGGCTTAAATATATTCAGCTCCATCGGTTTATATCCTGTAACTGCTAGTACCTTCATTGGTGTCTGTCACTCCCGGCTCATTAAACTTACCTATTTATAATAACATTTTCATGAGAAATTTTTCACAGCTTATAAAAGCGACATGTATTTTCATAAATCTTGCTATAAACATACGCAGCCGAAACCTTCTTCAGCTCAGCAATCTTTTCCAAACTCTTATGGATCATTCCAGGATGTGTCATGCTCCCTTTAAAAATTCCTTCAAATGGCCATGGACCATCTGTTTCCACCATCATACGGGATAACGGATAGGCTCTAACTAAATCCTGAATTTCCTTTTCATATAATACATCAGGTGTCACCGATATAGAGTAACTATTTTTCGCCATACGCTCTATCGTCTGCGAATCCCCCTTAAACCAATGAAAATGCGCATCAGGTACAGAATACTTTTCAAGCAGGTCGCACGCAATCGGTGCATCTTCATATATAGCGTGGAGAATTATCGGTTTACCTAGCGCTGCAGCCTTTTGGACAAACGTTTCCAGTAGTTCAACATAGCCGTCCAATGATACTCCTTTGTTATCCTGCCGCAAGTAATAGGGCAACCCAACCTCTCCAATAGCTATCATTTCATGCTGATTTTGCTCAATAAACGTTAGTAGCTCAGCAGCCTCATAATCAGTAGGCAGTGCTTGTTCGGGATGAAAACCGAATGCCGGCTTAATACGACTGTCTTCATGAGCCAGTCGCAGGGTTTCCTTGGACGACTTCAAATGGTTCGACACGCAAATTAGTGCCTTCACCTGAGCGAAATCCAATTCACTCAAAATTTCCAGCCGCTCCTTCTGACGATACATATCTAAGTGAATATGCGAATCAATTATTCTATCAGACATCTTCACTCAACTCCCGATAGATTGCTTTTTTCCAATCTAAAAATTCCTCTGTCAACAGAATACTTTCTTGGCGTGGTCTCTCAAATGGAATCGTAAACTCTCTTTTGACAGTTGCTGGTTTTTGAGACAGGACGATAACCCGGTCGGAAAGAAACATTGCTTCATCAATATTATGTGTGACAAATAGGATTGACCGCTTATTTTCCTGCCAGATGGACATGAGCCATTTCTGCATTTCCAAGCGGGTAAATTCATCCAGTGCGGAAAAGGGCTCATCCAGACAGATAAGTGGCTGTGGACTCAACAAACTTCGTACGAACGCAACACGTTGTTTCATTCCGCCTGACAATTCATGTGGATACGCATTTTCATATCCTTGCAAACCAGCACGTTCAATTAATTCCAGCGCCCTTTTTTCATCATGCTTACCGACGATTTCGCCACCAAGCAAGACATTTTTCAGTACCGTACGCCAAGGCATTAGTGATGGAGACTGCGGGGTATAGCTAATTGACCCCTTCAGACCATTTATCTGTTTATCCTCCAGAAAAATTTGTCCTGAATCAGGCAAACGAATCCCGCCAATCAGGTGAAATAATGTACTTTTTCCGCTTCCTGATGGTCCTAAAATGGAAACAAATTCTCCGTCATTAACAGTGAAATTAACTCCCTGTAAAATGTTATGATTTCCGTATGATTTTGTTATATCTTTCACAGCTAGGTTGCCCATATCAATTTCCTTCTCCTTTTGGCTTCCATCTGATCAAGCTTTTTTCGACCAAAATAATGATTGCAAAAAATAATAAACTAAGAACCATCACAAGAAAAATAGATACGAAAACACGATCAGTCCGGAATGAAGACGATGCTAATGTCATATAAACGCCGATCCCTTTGTTCGCACCGAGCCACTCCGATATAACGGCTCCCATGACACTATATGTTGCAGAAATTTTCAGTCCGGCAAATACGTATGGCAATGCATTTGGCCATTCCAGTTTCCAAAAAATCTGCTTCTTATTTGCACCGGCCATTTGCATATAATGCTTCAGGTCGTGGTCCGTTTGCCTGAATCCATCCAAGGCTGACACTGCAATTGGAAAAAAACAGACCAGCGTAATCACAATAATCTTAGGCAGCATGCCAAAACCAAACCATATAACGAGCAATGGTGCCAGAACAATAATTGGTATATTTTGCGAAATAATAATTAATGGATACAACGCTTCTCGAAGCTGTGGTACAAGATGCAGACTAATCGCAATCAGAATACCTACACTGCTGCCAATTAAAAATCCAATGATCGTTAATTGAACGGTTGAGAAGATATGATGCTGATAGGATGCCCAACCTTCAACACCTGTTTGGAAAATTTGCGAAGGCGCTGGCAGTAGCCATCCAGGTATCTCGAATAACTTACTGGAGGCCTCCCAAATAATGAATAAAAGGAGGATAACCGCAGCAGGTTTCCATCCTTTTTTCATGAACTTTTTCATCAACGATACTTCTCCGTCAATTTATCCATAGATGCACCACTCGGATTATAGAGGACTTTCACTTGAGATATAATGCTAGAACTTCCAAGCTCAACCATTCTTTCGTTCATTTTTTCAATAACGGTGAATAACTCAGCTAGCTCCCCTTCCATTGTAGTTTCCAGAGGATGAACCTCATATTTCACTCCAGCTTTTTCGATCACCTCTATTGCAGCGTCCACATATGGAATGACATCTTCTCCATTTTTTGTCTTTGGGATAATTTGAATACTTACTAATGAATTGTTCATATTCCCACTCCTATTCTGGCAAAAATTCGTTGTTAAATGCATCTTCAGCTTTCAATTCTTCTTCAAGAAGTCCGTTATCATACATCCAACTGGAATAATTCTCCCAAACTTCTTGCTTCTGAACTCCCCACTGTGCTGCGTCATCCTGATATTTCGGTGATAACCATTCCTGACTTTTCTTAACAAGTTCCGGGTCAAGATCTGGAACAGCCCCGCTGAGGATTTCTGCTGCTTCACTTGGATTATCTATTGCAAAGTTATATCCTTTTGAAACCGCCGCTAAAAATTTTTCAGCCCTTTCTGGATTGTCAGCGATCATTTTTTCGTTCGTTGTAAGGACAGGCGTATAGTAATCTAGCTTTTTGGAGTAATCGGTTAAATAAATCATATTTAATTCCTCTCCGCGCATTTCTGCTTCGACTCCAGTCCAGCCATAGTAAATCCACGCAAAATCAATATCCCGCTTCACCGCTGTGAAGAAATCTGTATTGCCCATATTGACAATATTTAACTTTTCAACATCGGCATTTTCCTGCTTCATAAGTGATGAAAGAACCGCTTTTTCAACCGGGGCACCCCACCCGCCATAGGTTTTTCCTTCAAAATCTTTTGGTGATGTAATTTGTTTGTCTTTTGGTGAAGCGAACCCGGATGTATTATGCTGGATAACCGCTGCAATCGATACGATTGGAATATCCTGAATACGTGCTTCTGTAACAGCTTCCTGCGCACTGACACCGAAGTCAGCTTTACCTGATGCTACAAGCTGGTCAGACCCCGCCTCACCTGGCATCATAATTTCTACTTCTAACCCCTCATCAGCAAAATATCCTTTTTCCTGGGCAACATATAGCCCTGTGTGATTCGTATTGGGGGTCCAATCGAGCACTACTTTAGCTTGTTCTGTCTCCTGACTTTTATCGTCAGTTTCTCCTGCATCGTTATTACATGCTGTTAGTAAAACGGCTATTAATACTACGAACAACCATTTTTTCATTTTCCATCTCCCTTTCTCTTTTTTGTTCACTTCTGGAAGTATGATTGGCATTGGAAACGAAAGGAATTTTCCTTAAAAGCACAAAAAAATAACGCCAGGTTAGTCCCTGAGCGCATTCGAACAATATTACTATTGTTTTACTTTGTTCCCTACGCTGGTCTCAACCAAATCAGGTTCCAAGGGTCAGCATCTATCGGATGCAATCTCAACCAGCATACACTGGTCCCCCTACAACTTATTATTCAATTAATCTATCAAATTCACTATGCCACAGCTTCATGTATTTTTCAAGTTTTATTATTCTTTGACTTCTTTGACTGTGATGAAATATTAATATTAATTTTCTTTTTCTGTTTAGGCATTAGCTTATCCTCTTTCTTCAAAAGGTCACGTATCTCTTTGAGCAATTCAGCTTTTTCATCAGGCTTCGATTCTTTTTCTGACTCCTTTTCACCTTTAAACTTTGCTAGGATGCGAATTAAAATGAAGATGGACACCGCAATAACAATAAAGTCAAATACCGACTGGATGAACTCGCCATACAATACATCTGCTTTTCTGACCGTATACTTTAAATTTGTGAAGTCAACACCACTTACTAAGATCCCTGCTAGTGGCATCATAATATTTTCAACAAGTGACGTTACTATTTTTCCAAAGGCTGTTCCGATAATAACAGCAACAGCCAAGTCCAGGACGTTTCCTTTTAATGCGAATGTTTTAAAATCTGACCACAAAAGTACTCACCCTTTTTGTTAGGCTTGTTCTAATTTTTATGTATGATAACGGATGTTTAGCACTTTTATCAGTTTGTTTCAAAAAAAGTGAAACAAATACTAGTCTAAAACCGTACTTAAGTTAACACGCTATTGAAGGGGGTGAATACAGATGCTGTTAGAGTTATTATACGAATTGCTTGGTGAAATGTCTCCGATGTACTTTTATTTGGGAATAGTCTTCTCGATAATTTGTAGCAGTCGTTTCATGTATAAAGGTTTTCACAATTCACTGATGAACAATTACGTTTACACTAGGAAGCGCCATGCGCTGCACTTTAAATTACTGCCTAAACAGGAACAACTTGGTGCAATAATAGAAGTTCGTAATTGGATTACACATACAACCAAACGTATTGATGCACCAGATGATGATACAGACAACCAATCCTTCTCGATTACAAACATCAACAAAAAACGAGGAGGACAACAATGCAAAGGAATACTGTATTCACTTTCTTTAGAAAATATAGCTTCGTCGCAATAATATTAGTCGTTTTTTTAACGGGATGTACAACAAATGGTGCCAGCTCCTTTGGCTGGTTTAATCATTATTTTGTTGATCCATTTTCACTATTTATAAAATATACGGCTTCCCTTTTAGGTGACAATTTCGGCCTATCGATTATTTTAATTACGATACTGATACGCCTTGCGATCATGCCGTTTATGCTAAAACAGTTGAAGAGCAGCAAAGAAATGCAGGAAAAGATGAAAATGATCAAGCCTGAAATGGATGTAATTAAAGAAAAATATAAGGACAATAAAGAAACAGATGCAAAAATGCAGATGCAAAAGGAAATGACGGAGCTTTATCAGAAGCATCAGCTTAATCCAATTTCGTCAATGGGATGCTTGCCGATGATCATCCAATTTCCTATCCTAATTGGGTTCTATTATGCCATCAGACAGACACCCGAAATTGCCACTCATTCCTTTATGTGGTTTAACCTTGGTCACTCTGATATGATGATGACATTTCTTGCTGTAATCGTCTATTTTATCCAATTTCGTGTCACGCAAATTGGGATGGATCCAAAACAGAAAAAACAGATAGCTTTCTTAGGTTTATTACCCCCACTTATGATTGGATTTGTATCATTTAGTGCACCTGCTGCCCTACCGTTATATTGGGCAGTCGGCGGATTATTTTTAATTATTCAGACGATTATCACTAAAAAAAGAGCACCCGCTAACTAATTAAGCGTCCTGGTCATTTATTGGCCAGGACTTTTATTCATACCAAATTTTTTAATAATTCCCAAGATTACATATTGAGTAAATTCTATTAATATGGTATGTTACCTATAATAAAGGAATTACTTTTATTTTTTGAAAGAAAAAGGAATTCCTTCACTGTAACAGATGACAAACTACACGGAGAATTTACATGGAAAGTCTGTACAAGAAAATTAAGGAACATCAAGCGAGCTTTTCAAAAAGCTTTAAAAAAATAGCATCGTACATTTATAGTGATCCATCTATTTTCGCAATGAATTCAGCTCAGGAAGCAGGCAGAAAAATCGGTGTTAGCGAAACTACTATTATACGTTTTGCACGCACGCTTGGATATGATGGATATAAATCTTTACAGCAGACATACCAGCAGCGCATTTTTGAAAAGAGCAGTCTGTCTGATTTTCGAAACAGAAAGGTATCCAACCATTCAGAAAATAATACTGTTAAAAATC
This sequence comes from Virgibacillus salinus, assembly GCF_900102415.1. Taxonomy (NCBI): domain Bacteria; kingdom Bacillati; phylum Bacillota; class Bacilli; order Caryophanales; family Bacillaceae; genus Virgibacillus; species Virgibacillus salinus. Next base: position 23,047 of record NZ_FNKD01000003.1, on the reverse strand, counting down.
TAATGTTCAATGATATACGTACAATTCAGACAGTAATCGAGCAAATTTCGGAAACGGACTTAGACCAAACCGTTACGAAGCTGTTATCTGCTGAAAATATCTACATCGCAGGTGTGCGCTCATCTTACGCTTTAGCAAGCTGGTTTGCCTATGCCCTAAATCTTGTGGTCGGCAATGTACGGCATCATACTCCTGATGATGATATTTTGGTACAGCTAAGTGAATTACATGAAAATAGTGTGTTTGTTGCTTTTTCATTTCATAGGTATGGGATTAACACGATAAGACTGGCTGAATTGGCCAAAAAACAAGGGGCGACAATTATTGCTTTTACAGATAATCCTTATTCGCCCATCACCGAGTATTCAGATATAACATTGGCGATTCAATTGGAGGAACTATCGACACTTGATTTGGTACCTGCCGTGTTTTCCCTGATGAACAGTATTATTGGAACAATAACTTTAAGAGCACCGGAGATGTTTCAGCAGCGTGCAGCACGATTTGATGGAATAGAAGCAAGTAAATTTTTTGCAAAATAGTTTAGAGGAGCATATCCATGAAACCAACTATTGAAAAGATAACCCCACAGCTTAAAACAATCTTCTCCCATTTACATGAACATCCAGAAATAAGCTGGAATGAGCATGACACTACATCATACATCAGACAGCTTTTTAAAAACTATGACTGTAAAATAACGACACTGGATGATTCACCAGGTCTTGTTATCGAAATTGGCCAAGGATCACCAGTAGTTGCTATGCGAGCTGATATTGATGCCTTATCGCAAGAGGTGAACGGTGAATTTCAGGCAAATCATTCGTGCGGACACGATGCACATATGACAATTGCCATCGGCTCACTGTTAACGCTTCTTGAGGATGGCTACCCTGATATAGGAACATTCCGGTTTATTTTTCAGCCTGCAGAAGAAAAAGGGACAGGCGCATTATCCTTAGTTGATAAAGGGATTGTTGATGATGTTGATTATTTATATGGAATGCATTTACGACCAATAGAAGAATTAGGACATAATCAGTTTGCACCAGCTATCCGCCACGGAGCAGCTTGTTTTATTGATGGAGTCATTCAAGGTGAAGATGCACATGGTGCCAGACCACATTTAAATACAAATGCTATTCATGTTGGTGCCGAGCTTATCCAGCATCTGAAAAATATCGACATAAATCCGATGATTCCCCATTCCGTTAAGATGACAGCTTTTCAGGCTGGTGGTGATAGTAAAAACATTATTCCCGGCAATGCAACATTTTCAGTGGATCTACGTGCGCAAACCAATGCGGTTATGGATGAACTGATGATAAACGTTAAACGAATTACAGCAATGCTTGCCGATTACCATAACATTTCCATTGAGTTGAAAATAGGCGCAAATATTGCTGCATCAGTCATTAATCAGGAAGCTACTTCGATTATGGAAGATGCTATAAAAGATAGCGTTGGTGTCGATAAACTGCAACCGATGATTACAACAACTGGCGGCGATGATTTTCATTTTTATACAATTAAAAAACCACACTTAAAAGCAACGATGCTTGCAATAGGATGTGATTTACAACCAGGTCTCCACCATCCAAACATGACATTTAATCATGCAATAATTCCCGAAGCTGTTGAGATTTTAACCAATGCCTTAGTCAAAACTGCTGAAAGGAGCCATCAGGATGAACAGTAAGGTAGAAATCCACCGGCTGTCAAGTATGAAAGAACTACATAAGATGCAGGAAGTGGAAGAAGCAGTATGGCAAATGTCTCCGAACCCGGTGCATCAAACTTATACAGCATTAAATCATGGTGGTGTTATTCTAGGTGCATTTGATGGACAAGAAATGGTTGGCTTTTTATACAGCTTTGCAGGATTTGATGGCAGTCAAGCCTATTTATGTTCCCACATGCTTGGGATATTGCCTGGTTATCGTAAGGATGGTCTTGGTGAACGAATGAAATTAAAGCAGGCTGAAGTTGCACAGGAATTGGGCTACTCCATGATTACATGGACGTTTGATCCACTTGAAAGTTTGAATGCATATCTAAATTTGCATAAACTTGGAGCAACTGGAGCCTTTTACAAAAAAGATCACTATGGTTCCATGAATGATGAACTGAATGAAGGGTTACCTACAGACCGAATTCAAATCGAATGGGACATATATATGGCTACACCCGCCCCAAAAATTACATTTGATGAAAATAAACTGATGATTGATGTAACCGAGAATGGGGTACCGAAAGCTAACTTGGATATTTTTAACCCAATAAATGATGGCTGGTTTGTTGCCGTACCTGATAATTTCCAATCTATTAAGAAAAAGGATATTAATCTTGCAAAGGAATGGCGGCAAAAAACGAGAGAAGCATTCCAGTTATTATTTAATAACGGTTTTATAGCAAATAATTTTATACGCAATCATTCCAAAAAGCACAGTTACTATTACTTTACCAAAAAATAGCTATTAACAAACACTGGAGGCCACTAACATGACAATCCCTATCAAACAATTTAAACTTCGACGACTCAGAATGATGTTAAATAATCCTTTTACGACAAGTTTTGGAACAATACAGGAAAAAGAATTCTTTGTTACTGAAGCTATTGATGAAGAAGGAAATCGTGGTTTTGGTGAATCTGTTGCTTTTACAAGCCCGTGGTATAACGAAGAAACAGTTCAAACAACCCAGCATATGATTAAGGATTTTTTAATAAAACTAATACAAGAAAACAAAATCAGTCATCCAGATGATCTGTTGGAAGTTTTTAAACCGATCAGAGGGAATAACATGGCGAAGTCAGCACTAGAAGGTGCAATCTGGGACCTTTATGCCAAACGCCTAAATATACCTCTATATGAAGCGCTTGGTGGAACCAAGAAAGAAATTGACGTCGGAATCAGCATTGGTATCCAGCCAAGTGTAGAGAAACTGTTACAAACGATTAATTACTATGTGAAAGAAGGATATAAACGCATCAAAATCAAAATTAAGCCAGGTTGGGATTATGAAGTTCTTCGTGAAGTTAAGTCACATTTTCCAACTGTACCAATCATGGCGGATGCTAATTCAGCATATACACTGAAAGATATAGATCACCTGCAAAAGTTAGACGAACTGGATTTACTAATGATTGAACAGCCATTAGCACATGATGACATTGTTGACCATTCGAAGCTACAGGCAGCTATGCACACGCCAATTTGCTTGGATGAAAGTATTCATTCACTTGAAGACACACAAAAAGCAATTCAGCTACAAAGCTGTAAAATCATTAACATTAAAATTGGCAGAGTCGGTGGGCTTTCGGAAGCGAAACGTATACATGATGTATGCAAACAGAACGGCATTGATGTCTGGTGTGGCGGGATGCTGGAGGCTGGAATTGGCCGAGCGCATAATATCGCACTAACTACCCTGCCACAATTTGTTTTACCAGGGGATACAGCCGCTTCCGCTCTTTATTGGAAAAAAGACATTATAAAGCCCGAAGTTGTGGTAGAAAATGGTGTCATTTCAGTCCCAGACCGGCCTGGTATCGGCTATGAAATTGATGAGCAAGCATTAAAAAATTTCACAGTCGAAGAAGAAGTATTCCATTTGTGATTTCCTGTTTGATAAATATAAATTTGGAGGGGTTTTTAGATGAAGAATTTGTTTGAGGGAGCATTTGGAAGGTATTTGCTACCAGCAATCATTATTCAATCTGTATTGATCGGGGGTGGGTTTGCAACAGGAAGAGAGATTGTTCAATATGGCGCTAAATTTGGAGCGCTAGGATGGCTTGGCGGTATCGGTATCTTATTTGGTTTTATAGTTATGGCTGTCCTGATGTTCGAATTTGCACGTAAATACAAGGCATTCGAATATCGCAAATTATTAAAAGAACTTATCGGACCATTCTGGTTTTTATTTGATATTGTATACTTGTTGCTTGCAATCTTAATCATTGCCATCATGGCTTCAGCAACCGGAGAAATTCTGAACAACACGCTTGGACTAAATTACTGGGTTGGTGTCATCCTGATAACAGTTATTGTGGGTGTGTTGAACTTTTATGGAAAAGGACTTATTGAACGCTTTAAAACATTCGGTACATTAGCATTAATGATTGGCTACCTGGTTTTTGCTGCTCTTGTTATTGGAACTACATGGGATGACGCCATGGCAGTATTGTCTTCTGGAGATACGAGTTATATGCCTGGAGAAGTATCAATATTTGCTGTGTTGTGGACCGGCATATTGTATGTTGGCTATAACTTGGCTGTATTTCCGGCAGCGTTATTTACCATTGAACGCCAGAAATCACGAAAGGAATCTGTAATTTCTGGTATTATAGCCGGCGTGCTTATGACCTTCCCGTGGTTCTTAACATACTTCAGTCTTATGGGATTCTATCCTTCAGAAGAGGTATTCGGAGCTTCCGTACCATGGCTTGTCATGCTGCAGGATTTCCCTACGATTGTTATTGTGATATTCGGTATTGTTGTCGGCTGGACATTAGTTGAAACATCTTCTGGAATGATTCATGCGTTTGTTGACCGTATGGAGGCACAAATGGAAGAACACGCTAACAAGTCGCTTACTTCCTCACAAAGAGGCTTAATCGCAGTTGGTACACTAATCTTAGCTATGATTCTATCACAGGTAGGAATCATCGACTTAATTTCAACAGGCTATACAGCAATGGCATATGCGATGATTGCAGTATTTGCCATCCCGCTGTTAACAATAGGTGTATACAAGATATTCTTTAAAAAAGATGAAGAAGTTGCTGTTGATGAAGCAAACAGCAGTAATGGATAGAAATTGAGGAGAACCCCGCATGGTTTTTGGACCGTGTGGGGTTTTTTTGACTAGGTCGGAGGGGGGGAGGATATCATCTTAAAAGGCGTGGATATCAACTGGAGTGTGGTTTTATCAACTCGTTAAGACAGTTATCAACCGGAATGTGTCTTTATCAACTTGTTAGCATGGATATCAACCGAAATATGGTTTTATCAACTC
>NZ_FNKD01000003.1:0-17833 GCF_900102415.1 Virgibacillus salinus | reverse complement strand
GAGTGTGGTTTTATCAACTTGTTAGCTTGGATATCGACCGGAAAAAAAGACCTCCCAGTCAAAAACTGGAGGGCCTCCTTGATCACGCTATTTTGTAAATTCTTCAGTCAAATTGGTTACGATTTGTTTTTTACGTGATACAACGCCTTTAAGCAATGCGCGGTTATTGTCATCCAACGTTACATTAAACGCTTTATTGACATTATCTTTCGCTTCACCTAATGCAAGCACTTCTGAGTCGTTGTTTAAAATATCTGTAACAACGAATAAGAATAAATCAAGGTTTTTATCCTTTATAATCTGGGCGATCTCTGTTTCCAAATCTGTTTGGAATTGATAGATCTTCTTAGTATCGATTGCGTTTACTTGAGCTATTTCAACCTTTGCATCACCCATGGAAAATTCCTTAGCATCCATCGTGATAAGGTCAAGTACTGACTTGTCACTCAAATCTGCACCAGCTTGAAGCATTTCAAAACCGTATGTTTCCAGATTTACACCCGCGATTTCGGCTAATTCATAAGCTGCTTCGACATCTACTTTTGTACATGTTGGTGATTTTAATAATAATGAATCAGAAATAATTGCTGAAAGTAATAACCCAGCGATATCTTTGGTCACAGCTACACCATTTTCTTTGTACATTTTATTCAAAATCGTTGCTGTACAGCCAACTGGCTCAGCACGGAAATATAACGGTTCTTTCGTTTCAAAATTTGAAATACGATGATGATCAATTACTTCAGTGATGCGCACATCCTTAATGTTTTCCACACTTTGCTGAAATTCATTATGATCAACTAAAATAACATTTTTTACATCCTCGTCTACTTTTTCAATAAACTGAGGTGCGTCAACTGAAAAATAATCGAGCGCAAATTGCGTTTCTTTGCTGACAGAACCAAGTCTTGCGGGTTCTGCATCAAACCCAAGCTTATTTTTCAAATCTGCATATGCTAATGCAGAGCAAATAGTATCAGTATCCGGATTTTTATGACCAAAAATTAGTGTCTTGTCCATGTTCATTTCTCCTTTAAAACTTTGTAATCTTTATTTCTCCACCTATTAGATTACCATAATTAATTAGATTATGGACACTAATTTGCAGTTTTCAATGTTTCGGTAACTTTCCAAATAGTATCATACCCATTATAGTTGTTCAACGCAATATCCAAGTCATGGAACATACGATGCAGGTTTCTCACATGTTCTGTTTCCTGTTCATTAATTGCTTTTTTGGCCAATTCCTTTATTCGCTCTATGTCAGCCCTCAGCGCATCATCCTTTACATTTGAAAGTTTCTCATCCAATGTACTTAGTATGTTATTAGCTTGATCCTTTTGCTCTTCCCAATCAAGTGAAGCTATACGTCCATATCCTGTTGTTTCATTATAAAAATCATGCATTTCAGCAACAAACTTTCCAATATCTGTGTGGTCTTTTCCAACCGTCTTCTGAACTTCCTCAACCTTTTCCATTGTTTCCTCAGATACAGGCTCTTCATTTCCATCTGCATTTTTTTCGCTGCTGAATATTGACTTAATATCTAAGTTAAATATATTAAAAAAGAATAAAAAAGACCCGATAATTGTAACTAAAATAACGCTTAAAATTGTCCAGCCGAACCAACCCATCTTTGAACCATGGTTTTCTTTAGCCAAAAAGACACTCCTCACTATTTTCATGCTATACTCGAGTTTATCAAAACGCCTATACATTTTCTTGCATTCTGTTTAATCCAACTTATTATACCACGCTATAATGGCATATTTTGTTTCAGAATCGTGAACTTCTTCTATACTAAATCCATCGACATTTACTACTTTCACATAATACCCAGAACCGCCTTTGAATTTGACAAGACAAAAACCTTCTTTTGGTGATGGAACAATTTCAGAAATAGCTTCATCTATATACTTTTCTTTAATTCTTTCCTTATCTAATTCTTCTATGGTCCAAGATACAGATGAACCGCCTTCTAACGGTTTCATGCTATGGAATACTTCGTTCTTTAAAGATGGTGTTTTTTCATTAATCATATGGAGTAATTTAATTATTTCAGAAAAACCTAAGAACAGCATACCACTTACAAAACCACCAACTGCCCATGTAAAGAAGATTGACCAATTCATAACACCATAATAATCAGCATTTCCCAAAATCAGACCCACTATTAAACCAATTGACATTTGCGCGATTCCAATAATAAATAATATTTTTGCTACAATATTCTCATTCATATGTATTCTAACTCCTTTCTTCCTATTAATTCTTTTATGAACAATCATTTTCCTTTATTTTTTCAGTAATTATTCCTATAGTGTATGAAGATGATATGAAAGGATTTTTCTATGAAGAAGTTTATTGTAATAGGCGCAGGAATACTTGGTGCATCTACAGCATACCAGCTTTCCAAGTCTGGTGCTAAAGTTGTGATTATTGATCGCCAGGACACTGGTCAAGCTACAGATGCTGCTGCAGGCATTGTAGCCCCATGGCTTTCGAAACGTCGAAATCAGGCTTGGTATAAGCTTGCAAAAGGCGGAGCACGTATTTACCAGGACTTGATTCAAGAATTAGCTGAAGATGGAGAACCAAATACAGGCTATGCACGAGTGGGCGCAATCAATCTCCATACTGATGAAGAGAAACTAATTGCTATGAAGGAACATGCATATAAACGACGTGAAGACGCCCCGGAAATCGGTGAAATTACACAGCTTAACTCAAAACAAACAAAAGAAATGTTCCCACTGGTGTCTGATGAATATACAGCACTTCATGTCAGTGGAGCAGCTCGGGTAGATGGACGTGCATTACGAAATGCGCTCATAAGGGGAGCTAAAAAACATGGCGCAAAGGTAATTAACGGTGATGCACGTCTGCTAGTAGAAGGAACACAAATTACAGGTGTCTCCGTTAACGGTGAGAATTTTGAGGCTGATAAAGTAATAGCAGCAACTGGTGCATGGACGAGCCAACTGCTTCAACCTCTATGTATGCACTTTGATATTAGGCCTCAGAGAGCACAAATCATACATTTAAAGCTCCCTGGAATTTCACCAGCTAGTTGGCCTGTTGTAAAACCTCCATTTAACCAATATATGCTTACATTTGGTGACCGGGTAATTGTTGGTTCGACCCATGAGAACAACGTTGGGTTTGATAACAGTGTGACTGCGGGGGGGATTCATCATATACTTTCGAACGCGATCAAAATAGCACCAGAGCTTGAAAATGCAAGTATACTTGAAACACGTGTCGGTTTTCGACCGATGACACCGGAATCTGTTCCAGTGATTGGCAGTCTGCCTGGATACAATGGTTTATTGCTGGCAAACGGGCTCGGTTCATCAGGTCTTACGATAGGGCCTTATGTAGGAAAGCAACTCGCAGATATTGCTTTAGAAAAAGAGTTGGAAATCGATTTAGCCAACTATGATATGACGCGGTTAATTCTCTAAGCACTAAGTGTTGGCCGGTGAGAACGCTTCGTCCTGTGGCGTCACCGGCACTAGTATGTCCTGTACGTCGGAGCTAGACGCGGCTGATTCGGAAGTCGAGTAATCCACAGCACTTAAATTTTATAGTTTCCTATGCAATTAATAAAGGCTGTCCCTCAACTTTGGGGACAGCCTCTTGTAATTTCTATTTAACTATTAGTACTGGACAATCAGCCCGTTTAGCAACTTTGTGACTGACACTTCCTAGAATCAGAGTTTGCAAGTTATTAAGACCCCTGCTTCCAATAACAACACAGTCAAATTCGTTTTCATTTGCATGCTCTACGATTGTCGGTCCTGCTTCACCATGTAAAATATTTGTCTCGTATTCTACACCTGATGATTCTAATAAGTTCTTTACAGCTTTTATCTTTTCCTTGCGCTTTTTTTCAACTTCGAATTTATTAGCATGATGCAAAACATCAGATTTTGATGTTTGTCCATCAACAGCATAAACAATTTCAATTTTGCCATCGAATTTTTCGGCAAGTTCAATAGCATACTTTGCAGATCGTGCTGAGTGTTCTGAACCATCAGTCGCCAACATTATTTTTTTAAACACAAGCCCCACCTCTTTAATCTCATCTTACCATTTTGGAACCTTAATGTCCTGATGCTTTTGAAAGTCCACCCATGCGATTTTTCAAATGCTGACTATCCTCATTCAATCCACTGTAGTAGACTTCTATATCATTCTGTTCAAATTTCATTTCTATTTTGTCAAGAGCACCGATAGCTGAATCATCCCATAGATGTGCATGTGTTAAGTCAATTTCAACTTCCTTAACTGTATCTGTAAAATTAAACTTCTTTGGAAAGTCAGTTACCGACGCAAAGAATAATTGCCCATGGACGTGATAAATTTTCTTCTCGCCATTTAGTGTAAGTTCTTTTGTTACTTTTGTTTTGGATATTTTTGCTGCAAAGAATATTGCACTCAGTAATACACCTGCAAGAACACCCTTTGAAAGATCATGTGTGACGACAACAATGACAACAGTGGTTACCATAACGGCAGCATCTGATTTAGGAAGCTTATGCAGAGTCCGTATCGATGACCAGTCAAATGTTCCAATCGCCACCATAAACATAACTCCAACTAATGCTGCCATTGGGATTTGAACAACCACTCCACCTAGCACAATAATTAAAAACATAAGAAATACACCTGCAACCAGTGAAGACAGACGACCATTTCCACCTGATTTTACATTGATAACAGACTGCCCAATCATCGCACAGCCAGCCATACCACCAAAGAAGCCAGTCACAACATTAGCAAACCCTTGCCCGCGTGTTTCTTTATTTTTATTGCTTTCTGTATCAGTCATATCATCAACAATATTAGCTGTAAGCAGTGATTCCAATAACCCTACAATTGCTAACGCAGCTGAGTACGGGAGAATAATCATGAATGTTTCCCACGTCAACGGAATAGATGGGATTAAAAACACTGGCAATTGCTGTGTTAATGCACCCATGTCACCAACTGTACGCACACCGATATCACCATAAATTACGAATGCTGTAATAGCGATAATTGCCACTAGTGTTGATGGTACTGCTTTTGTAAATCGTGGTAAAAGATAAATAATTACAAGCGTTAACCCTACAAGGGCATACATGATCCAAGACTCATCTACAAAATGCTGCAGCTGAGCTGTGAAAATTAATATTGCCAGTGCATTTACAAATCCAACCATCACCGAACGTGGTACGAATTTCATAACACTGGATAATTTGAATACACCTACTAATACCTGAATAACTCCTGTTAGAATCGTAGCAGCTAGTAAGTATTGTAACCCATAGTCAGCAACTAGATTAACCATTAGAAGTGCCATTGCACCTGTAGCTGCTGAGATCATTCCAGGCCTGCCGCCGACAAATGCAATTACAACAGCAATACAAAAAGATGCATAAAGACCCACCATTGGGTCTACCCCTGCAATAATTGAAAAGGCAATTGCTTCTGGAATTAGCGCCATTGCGACAACCATTCCAGCCAAAACATCGCCTTTAACATTGCCAAACCATTTTTGCTTTATCTGTTCTATTCTCAATTTTTTACCTCTTTCTATAGTATAGTGTTGCTAAGCTCTCTATAAAGCTTAATCCGATTTCAACCTACGAATCATACCATAGAAACAGTAAATGGAAAAACGCCAAGAAAGCGTAAACATTGAAATATTGCTCTGATTTCCGCTTAGTTTCACTATTTTACTAGGGAATATATCTTTCACTATTTTCATAAGAACCAATTTTTGACTAAAGCATGACTTTTGACTCACAACTATTTACAGCAGGATTTGGTTTTGCTAATCTAACACTAAGTATAATTAGGGGGTAAACTGCTGTGAGTAGTAAGATTGTTGTTATAATTATTGTTGCTTTAACACTAATCATATTAATTTTTGGCTGGTTCTTTCTGAAAGATGTTATTGTTAAATTTGATATAGACCAAGATACATCCCAACAGGAAATTCATTTAGATACATTTTCAACCGAAAAAATATTTAAGCCCAAAAGTGAATTAAAATTCACTTCCGGGCTTTTTTAGCAGTTAAGGCTTGGCGAATGCCAAGTTTTCTAATTTTATCCACTAATTATAAGTAGTCAGGATACAATGAGAATCGAAATCATGATTAGGGACTTGAGAGTTGTTTAGCCACTTGCTCTTGAAGAAGTAAGGTGCTTTTCGTGGTGCTTTGCTTGGATTTGATTGATAAGTTTCTCAAAGCGCAGAAATGTGAATTGAAAAATTGGGCTCTGTATAAATGTGAATATAAATGTAAATATAAATACAGGTCCGCCCAATATTAACCCTAAAACCAGCACTGAGCTCTCCGTTATAATGCGAACCCTTCCAATAGGCGCGCCTAATTTATCTGAAATAGATAACATAAATCCATCACGTGGCCCTGATCCAACCCTGGCAGCATTATACAAACCGCCTCCGAATCCCATTACCACAATCCCTATCCCCATTAAAATAGCATCTGTCCAAGAATGACTTGCTTCAGGTAAAAAATCAAGCCATAAAAAGAGATCCACAAACATGCCAACGAGAAATGCATTTAGAAATGTACCTAATTTTATATAACTTTTATCCAAAATCCAGGACACTATAATTAACGTAATACCAAATACAATATTCCATGTACCAATCGTAAAACCAAATATTTCAAAGAGGCCAACATTTAATACATCCCACGGGTGAATACCTAAGTGTTGTACATTGATCGTTACAGAAATCCCAAAGCTAAAAAAAATAAGCCCCACGACGAAAAAGGACCATCGAATAGAAGCCAGTGCAATCACCCTTCTTTCTTTGATGTCTTATCCATACTTTCTTGTATATTCAAGAATTATACAAGATTGTCACCAAAAAAACTACCCTCATCGGATCAGATGATAGTGTCCTTATCTTGTCTTCTGGTCTTTTTCACCATTATCTTCAATTATACCTAACACCACATCAGCAACTTCTGGCAGACGTAACAGTTTATCACTTAGGCTAAATTTAATGTCGTCGGCTTCAGCTAGTGAAAATCCTTTTTTGAGTTCCACAGTGCCCTCGACATGATATGTGCGCCCTTCCTGTATAGTTCTTATCTTATAGATATCCACAACAGCTTCGTCGTCGAGTAATACATCAGTAAGTTTATTTTCTACATCGGCAGGAGCTGATACGCCAATTAAGCCTACCATGTTGTCATATCCTACACGAAACGCAACAAACAGCATTAATATTCCAATAAGCATTGTAAAGATTCCATCAGCTGTAAGTAATCCAAAAACCTGTGATAGTAAAACACCAATCATGGCAAACACTGCACCAGAAGTTGCAACTAGGTCCTCATAAAACACTAAACGTGTAGCAGGAGATGCCTTTCCAGCACTTTTAAATGCAGAAGTTATTAACCAGCCAGATTGTTCTCCTTTAGATTCCTTAATAATTTCCTTCATAGCTTTTATTAAAATAGCACCATCAATTACAAGAGATGCTATTAGAACTCCTATATTTAACCACAAGTTTCCTGACCCTTTCGGATGTTGGAAAAGATGCCATCCTTCTTTTAGTGTTTCGTACGCCAATACCGAAACAACAATGACGGCAACCATACAAAATATATTGATTACCCTTCCAAACCCAGTCGGAAATCGATCGGATGGAGGTGATTCCGCAAGAACACTACCAAAAAAAACAAATCCCTGGTTAACGGAATCCGCCAGTGAATGCATTGTTGTAGCAAACATAGCACCATTTCCACTAAAAAAAGCAGCCACACCTTTTATTAGAGCTAAAAATGCATTACCTAAAGCTGCCAGACCAGAGGATGTATTTCCTTTTTTCATACGCTCCATAAATCCCATATTCGTTCCTCCTGAATGTTTATCATTATCTATGTTGCTTATTATATAGTAATTCTATACATTATTTTCATCGTCTAAACTATTGCTGTTCTCTAGCAATTTGTCGTTATTTCTATAAACTGCAACGTAATGAGATTTTCTTTTGTGCTATTGTCTCGTTCTGATGATATTGAGTGCCTAGATTCGTTCCGGCAGAATACTTCGCTTTCACCGCTCCGGGTGCCAATGCGACATCTGCTCAAGCTAGCGCTTTTGCAGTGTCTTATTATCCATGGGCATGGGCACAGCCTCCTCATTAAAGACTTGGCCACAAAAAAGCTTAACCAGTGTATTGGTTAAGCTTTTTTTCTAGTTCACAAGTGAATTCTGCATGAAATCATATAATCTATAGTCATTTCTTCCTGCCTTTTTTGCTTCATAAAGCTCTTTATCCGCATACTTTAGCATCTCACTGGCATTTTCAGGAGCTTTCGATGATGAAACAACAATACCTAGGCTTGTTGTTATCCCAAAATCATAATTTTCAACACACCAAGGCTCGTTCATTATGTTGATAATTCGATTAGCTATTTCAAGAACATCATTAGTGGAAGTGATATTAGGTACCAATAAAGTGAATTCGTCTCCACCTAAGCGTGCAAGTAAATCCTCATCACGAATTACCTTACTAATCCTCAATCCAAATTCCTGAATTACCTGATCTCCAATACTGTGCCCCATTTTATCATTAATCAATTTAAATTTATCAAGATCCATCATAATTAACGCCAGTCGTTGATCAGTATCTTTTATTCTCTCTATATGCTCTGTTAATTGTTTGACAAAATAACGGCGATTCGGCAATCCGGTTAATGGATCATGATATGCCATATGCTGTAACTGCTGTTCATAATCTTTTCGGAGTGTAATATTTCTTGATACCACTACCATATGTGTAAACTGATTTTCATCATCATAAACAGGAGAGCCAAGTAATTCCGACCAGATGTAATCACCATCTCCATGTTTCTGTCTAAATTGTTCCTTCCACGTTGTTTTATTCCGAATTGATTCTATAAACGATTCCTGCAATCGTCCCCGATCATCTGTGTGTACATTATGCAAAAAAGGTTTGTTAATATATTCATTTTCTTCATAGTCCAAGACTTCTTTGTAAGAAGGCGAGACGTATACAATTTCACCTTGATTATCAATCATTGTTATTAAATCATTCGAGTTCTCTGTAATTATTCGAAATTGATCTTCGCTTTCTTTATACTTTCTGCCCAGTTGTATTTGTTCATTAATATCTTTAAAAATGCCATATATGCCAACTATATCATCATTTATAATGATAGGAGTAAGCTTAACAATAACCTCTACCATTTCATTTGATTTATTAAGTATAGTCAACTGATGTTCTTGTGGAATTCCTTTTATTACATTACGAAAATTTTTACTAGCTAAATCTTTATCTTTTGAAGCAAATAATTCAGTGAAAGGAGAGTTCTTCATTTCTTTGGCATTGTAGCCAAAAACTGATTCTACTGCACTATTACCATTTTGGATGTTTCCTGTAAGACTGAGGGAAAATATAGCATCTAAATTATAATCATAAAGGGATCGATATTTTTGCTTATTGCGGTACAAATCGTTTTTCGACTTTTGAATTTCAAACTCAGTCATCCTTCGCCGGGTAATATCCTTTACCAGAGCAACAATATGTGTGCAAATACCATCATTATCGCATAAAGGAGTCAATGTCGTTTCTGAATATTTAATACCTGATGGCGCCTCGTAAAAATCTTCGTATGATAATCCATCTTTTAATTCGATAGCTGTTGTATACTTCTCTATCAAAAAATTCGCTGTCTTTTGGGGATAAACATCCTGAATTGTTCGTCCAATAACCTTATCCGTAAGAATCGTTTGTTTAATTGCCGCGTTATTAAGAAATTCATAACAAAAATCACGATTATTGTCTATCGCAATAATAAAAACCATCTCTTTAATTCCGTTCATCAAAACATCATTGAAAAATAAGGATTTATCATAGCTCATATTAATCTCCTCCTTTCCACAGAATTATTACTATTATGTAAAATTTAATTATTTAAATTAATTATGTTAATTTCATTATATACTCTATATAAAATTTTTCTAGTCCTTTTATACTATTTTTTAACATTTTTTATTATTTTCACCCATAAATTCTGAAATTAGTGGATTATATTTTATCGATATTTATATTTTCTATATATTAAACGAAATCAAAAAAGAACTGAGCCTCTATTTCTAGTAGCTCAGTTCTTTTTCGATTTCTTAAACACAAAATATTTAATCATAAAAAAGCTTGCAATAAATGAAAGGAGCATAGCCAGACCCTTGGCAACATTGTATCGCAGCCAATTAGGGACACCGAAACTTTCCAGTAGGGTATTGGATGCAATAAACACAAGGTTATTAACACCTAAGCTCACTATGCCTTGCACAATGAAAAGAATTCGCTGTCGATTACTGCCTTTAGCTGCGTGTTGAAATGTAAAGCTAGCATTCCAAAAATAGCTATTAGCTACAGCTAGTGTGTAGGCGATGGTATTAAAAAGCAGAAGCAAGCCTCTTTCATCTGTGTGGAATAATAATAGCAATAAGTTTAGTGTCCCAATATCAATCCCTGCATTCGAAACCCCAATTACACTAAACTGCAGAAATTGAAATGGGCCTTTATTTTTTTTGTTCTGTGTCATGGGACTCCTCTATTTAAGCGGTTTAAGAATTGGAGATTTATATGTCAGTTTGCTTTATTACTCTTTTCTTCAACTACACTGACTATTTCTTCATAGTAATCAAGCACTTGTTTGGATTGAGCCTCCCAACCCATTTCTGAAATTTCTTTATGAGCTGCTTTTGCCAACCGCTTTCTTAATGTTTCATCTTCAAACTTAAGCAATGTTGTTGTGAAATCATCTTGCTTATCAGGGTTGTACAGCAAGCCGGTATGATTATTTTCTATTTGTTCACAAGTTGGTCCACTTTCAGCTGCTACAAGTGGCAGCCCAGAAGCCATTGCTTCCGTAATTACGAGACCAAGCGTTTCAGTAGTCGATGGAAATACAAAGACATCTGATGAAGCATAAGCCTTAGCAAGTTCATCACCATGTAATAAACCAGTAAATACTGTACTAGTACCAGCGAAATGTTTTTCCAACTCGCGCCTATGCGGACCATCCCCTACAATAGCAAGGACAAATTCATCAGATGCTTTCAGTACTGACTTTATTTTCTCTATTTCTTTCTCTGGAGCAAGTCTGCCAACATACAATAACAGCTTTTTCTCAGGATGGCCATTTGATAGTCTGTCCCGCATTTCATTGTCATACTTATTAGGATGAAACAACTCCGTATCTACACCACGCTTCCAGACATGTACATTTTGAAATCCGTGTCCTACTAACTCTTCCTTAACTGTATTTGAAGTACAGAGATTTAACTCCGCCTTATTATGCAGCTTTCGAAAGTACCACCATACTAATCCCTTGAAAAGAGAGACTTTATAGTAATCCAAATATTGCGCTACATTTGTGTGATAAGAAGCAATCATTGGATATCCAAGCTTTTTAGAGTAGTATACACCAGATAAACCAAGAATAGCCGGATTTACCACATGAACAATATCAGGATCGTATTCTTTCAACAGACCACTAACTTTTCGATTAGGAAGGGCAAATTTTTTGGAGCGATAAAAAGGAAGGGTCCGCGCTGGCACCCCATCTATTTTTGCTCCTTCAAATTCATAAACACCAAGATCTGGTGCTATTACTCTAACATCATGTCCTTCTTTTAAGAAGTAGCGAATACATGCTTTTAATCTGGTAACAACTCCATCAGTTGATGGCAGAAAAGTTTCAGTTACGATAGCAATTTTCATAGGTGACACTTCCTTGTTTATTTCCAGGATACTTGTGGCAGTACGTTTTCTTTAATTACTCGTTCTTTATGATTTACTACTGTTTTAAGAATTCCACGAATTACATCATCAGTCAGTAAATTAGGTTCCAAACCAAGGTCTCGAAGCTTTGTATTTTCTGCATGGAAGAAATGCTCTTCCAATTCAACTCTTGGGTTGTCAAGATGCGCAATTGTTGTTTCAAAGCCTTCTTCTTGTGCAACCTTCTCAACTTTATTAGCCAGATCCAATACAGAAAACTCCTCTGTAAATTGGTTAAACACTCGGAACTCTCCTCGATCAGCTGGATTATTCGCTGCGATCTCTATACAGCGTACGGTATCCTTAATGTTTAAAAAGCCACGTGTTTGTCCGCCTTTTCCGTAAACTGTAATATCATGGCCAATAGTTGACTGGATAATGAAACGATTCAATGCAGTACCAAATACCCCATCATAGTCCAGGCGGTTAGATAAAACTGGATCCATTTGCGTTTCATCTGTATCTAATCCATAAACAACTCCCTGGTTTAAATCAGTTGCTCTTATTCCCCAAATTTTACATGCGAACGTTATATTATGGCTGTCATGAACCTTCGACAGGTGATAAAAAGAACCTGGCTGTTTCGGGAAAGGAAGAACATCTTTTCTTCCTTTATGTTCTATCTCGATATACCCTTCTTCTATTTCAATATTAGGTGTACCATATTCACCCATTGTACCCAATTTAATTAAATGGCAATCAGGAACAATTTCTTTTATACCATACAATACGTTTAACGTTCCTGTTACATTATTGTTTTGCGTAAACACAGCATGTTCCCTATCGATCATAGAATATGGTGCAGACCGCTGTTCAGCAAAATGAGCAAACGCATCAGGCTGCTCCTTTTTTAAAACTTCACGTAAAAAATCATAATGCGTCAAGTCTCCATCATATACCCGAATTTCTTTGCCGGTAAGCTCTTTCCATTTTGCTACTCGTTCTTCAAGTGTTGCAATAGGAGTAATGGAGTTCGAGTGCAGTTCATTATCCCACTTTCTTCTGACCATATTATCAATAATGGCTACATCATGCCCCTGTTTTGATAAATACAAGGCGGTCGGCCAGCCACAAAAGCCATCTCCTCCAGCTACTATAATTTTCATAAGATTTTCTCCTCTTTTTAAAGTATTCGTATGTTGTATGCTCCTACTTCTATATTCAGGTAACGATAGAATAATCATACCAAAACAGTTTTCGCAAGCATATCTATCCTTTTAAAAATTATCATGTTATGAGTATTATTACAAATGATGTGATAATAGTTGCCTTGGAAAAACTGCAAAAAATATTATTTCCGTAATAGGTTTCCTATTTTCAGGAGTAAAATACAAAATAAAAGTCAAATTTAAAGATCATTATTATCTCTTTTCCAGAAGTCACTCTGTATTATCTTTTGCTTTTTCAAATAAAGCTTCTGGAATCATTTCAAAGCCTTCAATCACCGTGTTTTCCTCCACTTCCATCATTAAGAAACGCTTTCCGCTGAAATGAACTTGACGTACATATCTTAAGTCTTGTGGACTGATGGAGATATTAGCTAGTTTCGTCTCTATTTTAATAGACTTTGAATTATATTTAGGTACAATGTTATTCGCTTTAAACTCATATGATTCATCATCAGTCACAGTTTTAAAAGCAGTTTCTACTTTATCCGAATTAACATCTTCTATCCCACTGCTTTTCAAAACTTTTTCGACATCTTTGTAGTCTAATTTCGGTATCTCTTCCTCTTCATTCTCTTCCACGACACGATGAATCTCATCGTATACATTTGAAAGTGTGGAAGTGTTGATTTTTTGATCACCAGCTACATTTTTTACAATTTCCTCAAAAACAATTTTATCCTGTGCAGCAGTCATTTTTTCTTCCGCATTTAAAACTTCCTCGATGAAATGATAATTAAGTTCATTTTTCTTCCCTGCCGAATACAGCACGTGGTTAACATCTGCAGCATTATCCGTAATTGAAGGGAATAGGAATCCTGATATTGGAGCCTTCAGATTGATAATCGGATCTACGACAATATTATACTTAAACTCCTTTTCGACATAGTCAAACAGTAATTCCTTTTTTGGATCTTGCGTTTTATTCATACTGCATAAAATAAAAGGATGGGAATATACCGTATCACGTTCACTTTCTTCTGACTCGTCGCTCATGTTCTTCATCGGTTTCATATATTCTCCCCGAATAAAGGTTACGACAATATCCATTTCATATTGCTTATCCTTCAGCATTTTTTCTACAATATGAAGCATTTGACCCTTCCATTCCTCTGTATCATTACTTAATAAACCCTGGTGAAGAATTAGCTGACTGTTATTTTCCACATCGCGCTGGAATTTTAATTCGAATAATTTTTCATCCAACTGGCCTGATAGTACTTTTTTAAAGTTATCCATAAACAACTCTTTCTGTTCATCTTCCAATAGTTCAAATGATAAACTTTGATGATGATATATTTCACTAGACTCTTTCATTATATACACATTAAAGATTTCGTTAATTTTTAATAAGTCATTATTTAATTTGAATTGTTTACGAATACTTGCTATGTCTTGTTTGTTCAATCTTATTCCACTCCTATGTTCATTATCAGCATGTGCAGCATTATGCACACATTCTTTCATTTTATCATAGATGTACTTGTTTCCGCCTACTCATTTCTCCCTTAACTACTAGAAATGCAGATGTCTAATACACCCTTCAGCACTTCATTTACTTAAACCATAATAATGCTACCTTAATCCCTATATAAATAAAAACAATTATTTTCGGATCTGTTATCACTCTTATAATCGTACGTTGAGAGTGAACGCGTTTTCTTGACAGTTCAAAGTGATAATCAAATGTAGTTACGTCGAATTTATCAAAATAGGACAAAAAGCTAAACAAAAAGAGCCTTGGAATAAAATGCTTTCTCTCCTTAAAGACACATCATTGAGTTTCGAATATTAATCGTGTATGATTAAATCGTACACGATTAATTTAAAAATAGGAGGAATCATGATGACAACAGTTTATGACTTCACCGTTAAGAAGACAAATGGATCCGAGCAATCTTTAAAGGAATTAGAAGGAAAGCCTCTACTTATTGTGAATACTGCTAGTAAATGTGGATTAAATAATCAATTTAAGGAGATTCAAGAAATGTATGACAATTATAAGGATCAGGGGTTAGAGATATTAGGATTTCCATGCGGCCAATTTAACAACCAGGAATTTGATAATATTGAGGAAACTACGGAGTTCTGCCAACTAAATTTTGGAGTAACGTTTCCGATGTTTGGCAAGATTGATGTTAACGGTGAAAATGAGGATCCTTTATACAGGTACTTAAAATCAGAAAAAGGTGGCCTCCTTTCAAAAGATATCAAATGGAACTTCACAAAATTCCTAATCGATCGAAATGGACACGTAGTTGAGCGCTATGCACCTACAACAAAACCAGGGAAAATAGAAAAAGATATTATGAAACAATTATAATTTCAAAGGGGATGAGTTATTTGGAGGATTTTTTAACACTAGATAATCAGCTTTGTTTTGCAATTTATGAGACAAGTAGTCAATTTACTAAGTTATATTCAAAAGTACTTCATCCCTTTGGTATTACCTATCCTCAATACTTAGTCTTATTAGCGCTATGGGAGAAAGACGGGCTTACAGTCAAGGAAATGGGTGAACGATTAAATTTAGGTACTGGAACATTAACCCCCATGATCAAAAGAATGGAAGCAAATGGTTGGGTTAAAAAAGAGCGTACCAATAGCGATGAGCGAAAAGTTTATGTTTTTGTTCAGCCAAAAGCTATAGAAGAAAAAGATGCCATCAATCAATCCATTGCAAGCGAAGTAAATACATGCAATATCGAGTTATATGAATACGAACAATTGATGAGTCAGTTAAAGGTTCTTCATGACAAACTGATGAACCGAAATAATCGATAGTTCTTTAAGAAAGTGTAAATAGGGGATCAAATCATTCAGCGGACAACTGTCCAAATGAAGAGTCTGATCCCCTATAATTTTTTTACACTCAGAAACCCTGGGCAACAATCTTAGTAACAGATGCTACTGTGTTAAAATTGTTTAATATAATTTCAAAACTTACCTTTCTACCCTTTATTCCAAAACAAAAAAACACCTACAAACATTGGTGTTTCAACATTTATAGGTATTCCTATCATTTTTTAATTCAATTATATATTTCTTATAGATACCGGTGGTCGGGTTCGAACCGACACTCCCAGAGGGAACATGATTTTGAGTCATGCGCGTCTGCCAATTCCGCCACACCGGCATATGTTGGAGGCGGTAACCGGATTTGAACCGGTGATAAAGGTTTTGCAGACCTCTGCCTTACCACTTGGCTATACCGCCAAAACGAAGTAATGGAGCGGAAGACGGGATTCGAACCCGCGACCCCCACCTTGGCAAGGTGGTGTTCTACCACTGAACTACTTCCGCATAATGGCTGGGCTACCAGGATTCGAACCTGGGAATCACGGGATCAAAACCCGATGCCTTACCGCTTGGCTATAGCCCAATAAGATTGAAATTTATGGGGCGACCGGTGGGGATCGAACCCACGAATGCCGGAGCCACAATCCGGTGCGTTAACCACTTCGCCACGACCGCCATAATAAAATAATGGCAGGGGTAGTAGGAATCGAACCCACATCAAAGGTTTTGGAGACCTTCGTTTTACCATTAAACTATACCCCTACTTGTTAAAAAAATATATGGTGGAGGGGGAGAGATTCGAACTCCCGAACCCTGAGGGAGCGGATTTACAGTCCGCCGCGTTTAGCCACTTCGCTACCCCTCCATATAAATGTAAATGCAAAAATGGTGGCTCCGGACGGAATCGAACCGCCGACACAAGGATTTTCAGTCCTTTGCTCTACCGACTGAGCTACAGAGCCAATATATATATGCTATTGCTATAGATTTAAATGGCGGTCCGGACGGGACTCGAACCCGCGACCTCCTGCGTGACAGGCAGGCATTCTAACCAACTGAACTACCGGACCAAATATGTAAAATGCAGATATGCTTAAATTGTTGGCAGTCAAAGCACACTATTACTTTCAATTAGCAACGAAGTAAATTCGACGTAGTAATCTGAATAAAATTGGTTGCGGGGGCAAGATTTGAACTTGCGACCTTTGGGTTATGAGCCCAACGAGCTACCAGACTGCTCCACCCCGCGATATGAATTAATATTAAATTAATACTTCTATAACTTGAATAGAACTGTTCGTCGTGTTGCAAGATGATTCAGTGATGCTACACTCCTCACAAAGCCTACATTGAGGTTATTCAATGATGCTTACGGCTTTGCTCCACCCCGCGATATGAGATAGTATTAACTTTGAACTTTCGTCTAAAATGGTGGAGGATGCAGGGCTCGAACCTGCGACCCCCTGCTTGTAAGGCAGGTGCTCTCCCAGCTGAGCTAATCCTCCATATTAGTGGTGACCCGTACGGGACTCGAACCCGTGTTACCGCCGTGAAAGGGCGGTGTCTTAACCGCTTGACCAACGGGCCAAAAATATAAATGGCGGAGAGCGAGGGATTCGAACCCTCGAGGCCGCGATAACGGCCTACACGATTTCCAATCGTGCTCCTTCGGCCACTCGGACAGCTCTCCATGGCTCCACAGGTAGGAATCGAACCTACGACCGATCGGTTAACAGCCGATTGCTCTACCGCTGAGCTACTGTGGAATAATCCAAATACAGGATATCGATGCTCAGACAATGTTTGTCATATTGCATGCTTATCCGGAGTAGCCTCACTCCTTAAATGACCCATCTTTAAGTTTTTAAAAGATGTTTTGGCCAAATTGCTATGGAATGGGATTTGCCTGGCGGCGTCCTACTCTTGCAGGGGCAAAGCCCCAACTACCATCGGCGCTGGAGAGCTTAACTACTGTGTTCGGCATGGAAACAGGTGTGTCCTCTCCGCTAATGCTACCAGAC
>NZ_FNKD01000004.1:220650-295510 GCF_900102415.1 Virgibacillus salinus | reverse complement strand
GTATTAGCCCCGGTTTCCCGGGGTTATCCCAGTCTTACAGGTAGGTTGCCCACGTGTTACTCACCCGTCCGCCGCTCGTTCCACAAACTTCACCCCGAAGGGATCCGTCTGCTTCCCGCGCTCGACTTGCATGTATTAGGCACGCCGCCAGCGTTCGTCCTGAGCCAAGATCAAACTCTCCATAAAAGTTAGTTTGAATATGATTGACACCAATCAATCATCTATTGTCTTAGCTTTAAAAATTGAAATCAGTGTTTAAAAGTTTAACTTTTATCCTGTTTTCTTGACATACTGGTTGTTTTGTTCAGTTTTCAAGGAGCAAAATGGGCCTGGGTGGACTCGAACCACCGACCTCACGCTTATCAGGCGTGCGCTCTAACCAACTGAGCTACAGGCCCATAAGAAAAAAATGGAGCGGGTGATGGGAATCGAACCCACGATATCAGCTTGGAAGGCTGAAGTTTTACCACTAAACTACACCCGCATATGAAATCTGTTTAAATTCTTGTAATCTTTCGATGGTCGGGAAGACAGGATTCGAACCTGCGACCCCGTGGTCCCAAACCACGTGCTCTACCAAGCTGAGCTACTTCCCGTTAAATGGTGCGCCCGAGAGGAGTCGAACCCCTAGCCTCTTGATCCGTAGTCAAACGCTCTATCCAATTGAGCTACGGGCGCTTCAAAACGAGAACCTTAAATATACCATATACAGTATATAATATCAAGAAGTTTTTTTAATGCGGTCGAGAGGACTTGAACCTCCACGGGGTCGCCCCCACTAGGCCCTCAACCTAGCGCGTCTGCCATTCCGCCACGACCGCCTAATCTTCATTAGTGAAAGTTGGCAAATGGGAAGTGATTTGTCTAAAAGCACAAAATAAAATACTGCGAATAACCACAGCGATGTGAATTGTTGAGTGCGGGTGGAGGGACTTGAACCCCCACGTCGTAAAACACTAGATCCTAAATCTAGCGCGTCTGCCAATTCCGCCACACCCGCAAAAAGTGGTGAGCCATGGAGGATTCGAACCTCCGACCCTCTGATTAAAAGTCAGATGCTCTGCCAGCTGAGCTAATGGCTCATGTTATGAGTGTTTCCTAATTTTAGTATGAGCGTTCATTATTTGAAGCATTATTCTGTGACGCTACACTTGTATATTTAATCCATAAAAAAATGGCTGGGCTACCAGGATTCGAACCTGGGAATCACGGGATCAAAACCCGATGCCTTACCGCTTGGCTATAGCCCAACAGTGGCGGTCCGGACGGGACTCGAACCCGCGACCTCCTGCGTGACAGGCAGGCATTCTAACCAACTGAACTACCGGACCCAACCGATTTATTTATTAAAATATAAGATGACCCGTACGGGATTCGAACCCGTGTTACCGCCGTGAAAGGGCGGTGTCTTAACCACTTGACCAACGGGCCATAAAAGATGGCGGAGAAGGAGGGATTTGAACCCTCGCGCCGCTCACGCGACCTACACCCTTAGCAGGGGCGCCCCTTCAGCCACTTGGGTACTTCTCCTAATGGCTCCACAGGTAGGAATCGAACCTACGACCGATCGGTTAACAGCCGATTGCTCTACCGCTGAGCTACTGTGGAATAATTTTAAGTATTTATCAAGGTAATTCAACCAAATTTTTTGTACTCGTTGTGTTGCAAGGTTATTCGGTGAAGCAAGCACTCCTCGCAGACCTGCACATGATAGCTTACTCAGTGATGCATGCGGTCAGCTACTGTGGAATAATTTAAAAAGTAACGCCAAATAATTGCGACGAGAAATACTATACAATATCCTTCGTTTATTGTCAACAAGTTTCAATAAAATAACTAATGAAGTCGACACGTTTTTTTAAGCCTTATTAAATTTAACACGTAGGGCATTTTTCGTCAATCTATTATATGAAAATTTTATTTGTACCTTATTATATCAAACAAGCTTAATTTTTTTCAATTTCAATCTGTTAACATCAACTTGTCCTTTTCACTACTAACTTACCTTTACATTTTCCGCATCTATATTTATTAACATCTATCCGTCGAGTGCGTTTGTATATGCGAGAACAGTTATTACATATATAGATATGTTTATTTTGTCTTAGAGTGGAAGGAAGTGGCTGACAATGCCGTGGTGAGCCTGTAATCTTCAATAAATTCTTGAAGTCTCTATCACCATGCTTATACCCTTTTCCTTCTATATGAAGATGGTAATGGCAGAGTTCGTGTTTAATGATACCTATTACTTCCTTTTCCCTCA
Organism: Virgibacillus salinus; assembly: GCF_900102415.1. NCBI lineage: Bacteria > Bacillati > Bacillota > Bacilli > Caryophanales > Bacillaceae > Virgibacillus > Virgibacillus salinus. Next base: position 293,247 of record NZ_FNKD01000004.1, on the reverse strand, counting down.
TTTCCATAGAGTACTTCGGATTTAACTCAATTACTCTTTTTGAAGGTACATACCTCCCGCCTGTAGTTCTAAGCCGATTATTATATCTGATTCTATCATTAAACAATTTATGAAAATGTTTTAATGATAATTCATTTACCAATTCGTATAGTTCTTTTTCACTTAATAACTTCATATAATCATCCCTAACGTATTAACACAACACTATTTTATCATAAATTTAGAACTTTTAATATCCGAGGCTTAATTAAAATAATTGTAATTAAACATTGATTTTTGATAGTATTATATTATAATTGAGTATGAGATTAATATTGTAAAAGGAGAGGTGTTCAGTAAGTGAGTAATGAAAAGAAAAGAATGACAACAGCATCTGGTGCTCCGGTTGGGGATAACCAGAATTCAATTACTGCAGGTAATCGAGGTCCAACATTAATTCAGGATGTTCACCTTTTAGAAAAACTAGCACACTTTAATAGAGAACGTGTACCTGAGCGTGTAGTACATGCAAAAGGCGCTGGGGCACATGGTTACTTTGAAGTAACAAACGATCTTTCAAAATACACGAAAGCAGACTTCTTAAGTGAAGTTGGAAAACGTACACCAATGTTTATTCGTTTTTCAACAGTTGCAGGTGAACTTGGCTCAGCAGATACAGTACGTGATCCACGTGGCTTCGCAGTTAAGTTTTACACAGAAGAAGGTAACTATGATTTAGTTGGTAATAACACACCAATCTTCTTTATCCGTGATGCTATTAAGTTCCCTGACTTTATTCACACACAAAAACGTAACCCTAAGACACACTTAAAAGACAAAAATGCTGTTTGGGATTTCTGGTCATTATCACCAGAATCACTGCATCAAATCACATACTTACATGGTGATCGTGGTATTCCGGCAACGTTCCGTCATATGAATGGATATGGAAGCCACACTTTCAAATGGGTAAATGACAAAGGAGAAGCATTCTGGGTAAAATACCACTTCATTAGTGAACAAGGTGTTAAAGGTTTAGATGAAGATGTAGCAGGCCAAATTGCTGGAGATAACCCAGACTACCATGTGGAAGACCTATACAACTCCATTGATAAAGGTGACTTCCCAGCGTGGAAACTTTATGTGCAAATTATGCCGTATGAAGACGCAAAAACATATAGGTTTGACCCGTTCGATGTTACCAAGGTATGGTCTCAAAAAGACTATCCTCGTATCGAAGTAGGTCGTATGGTCCTTGACCGTAACCCTGAAAATTACTTTGCTGAAGTAGAGCAAGCTGCATTCTCACCAGGTAACTTTGTACCAGGAATTGAAGCTTCTCCAGATAAAATGTTACAAGGCCGACTATTCGGGTATTCTGATGCACATCGTTATCGTATTGGTGCCAACCATCAGGAGTTACCTATCAACCGACCGGTTAACGAGGTAAATAACAACCAATTTGATGGACAAATGCGCTATAGTAATGGCAGTGGTTCGGTTAATTATGAACCCAACAGTTATGATACTGAGCCAAAAGAAGACCCAGCTTCAAAAATTAGTCCATTTGAAGTTTATGGAGAGGCTGACAGTGTGTCATATGACAGTGATGACCATTATACACAAGCAGGAGATTTATATCGATTAATGAGTGCAGATGAGAAAGATCGTCTTATTGATGCTTTTGTGGGTCATATGAAGCCTGTAGACAAAGATGAGATCAAATTACGTCAAATTGAACACTTCTACAAAGCAGATCCTGAATGGGGCGAAAGAATCGCAAAAGGTTTAGGATTATCTGTTCCAGAAGGTGTTAAATAGGTACAGTTAACCAAAAACAGCTGATTATCTTTTTGATAATCAGCTGTTTTTATTTTATTATTTAGCCTTTATTTTCAATCATCGAAAGTGCGATACGACCTTTTTCAACATCAATTTGCTCAACCCATACCGTTACGACATCACCTACTGATGCGATATCCATTGGGTGCTTTACGAATTTGTTCGCCATTTTGGAGATATGAACAAGTCCATCCTGCTTTACTCCAATATCTACAAAAACACCAAAGTCTACTACGTTTCTTACTGTGCCTTGCATTTCCATCCCGGGTTTCAAATCTTCCATACTCAATACATTTTGTTTTAGTAATGGTTTAGGCAGATCATCACGAGGGTCACGTTCCGGACGACCTAATGCATTCATAATATCCATTAATGTAGGTTCGCCAATATCCAATTGCTCAGCGATTTCTTTTTTATCCAATTCATTAAATCTATCGCGCAATGTATTTGAGCCGATATCTTCAAGCTCGCAACCAATTATTTTTAAAAGTTTCTTCGTGTGTGCAAAACTTTCAGGGTGTATCGGAGTCCTGTCCAGTGGATTTTCACCATCCAGAATTCGTAAAAAGCCTATCCCTTGTTCATAGGTTTTAGCACCTAAGCGAGGAATCTTTTTTAATTGTTTACGATTAACGAACTTCCCTTCCTCATTACGCTGGTTCACAATATTATTTGCTACTGTCTTGCTCAGACCTGCAACATATTGTAAGAGTGAAGTGGAAGCGGTATTAACATTAACACCCACTTGGTTAACCGCAGTTTCTACGACAAATGTTAATGAATTATTAAGCGCTTTTTGACTTACATCATGCTGATATTGACCAACTCCAATTGATTTTGGATCAATTTTTACAAGTTCAGCTAGTGGATCTTGCACCCGCCGCGCTATAGACGCTGCACTACGCTCTTCAACCTTCAAATCAGGAAATTCCTCACGTGCCAGTTTCGAAGCAGAATACACACTTGCCCCAGCTTCATTGACAATGATATAAGGTATATCCAGTGTGTGCTTTCCAATCACATCTGCAATAAATTGTTCCGTCTCCCTTGAAGCAGTTCCATTTCCTATTGCGATTAGTTCGATACCAAACTTACTGATAAACTCCATCACAATCTTTTCAGCACCCGCTGTATCATGTTTAGGTGCAGTTGGATAGATTACACTTACTTCATGAACCTTTCCTGTTTCATCAACCACAGAAAGTTTACAGCCTGTTCGATAAGCTGGATCAACCCCGAGAACAGTTTTTCCCTTTAATGGTGGCTGCAGTAACAGGTTTTTTAGATTTTTGGCAAAAACAGAAATTGCCTGTTCTTCAGCTTTTTCAGTTAAGCTATTACGAATTTCACGTTCTATCGATGGCTGGATCAATCGTTTGTAACTATCCTCAATAGTATTTTGCAAAATCTGGGCAGATTCCGGGTTGGCTTTATCTAATATCACTTTTTTCTGGAGATATTCGAGCACCCGCTCCGTTGGGGGCTGAACTGCCACCTTTAGCACATCTTCTTTTTCCCCGCGATTTAACGCTAAAATACGATGTGACACCATTGAACGAATTGCTTCATCATAATCATAGTACATTTCGTATACGCCTTTTTCGTCCTTCTCCGCTTTTTTTGCTTCTGCATGCATGGTACCACGTTTAAAGGTTTCCTCACGAATAAAATCACGATACTCCGGATCATCTGATATCCACTCAGCAATTATATCGTTAACACCTGTTAATACATCTTCTACTGTGTTTAGATCATGCTCGTCTGAAAAATAAGACTTAGCTTCTGCAGAAATGTCGGTTAATTCTTGCCTCCAGACAATTTCCGCCATCGGTTCAAGTCCTTTTTCTTTAGCAATTGTTGCCTTTGTTCGGCGTTTTTGTTTATATGGTCGGTATAAATCCTCCACACGTTGCAATTGTGTAGCTTGTGTAATATCACGTTCAAGTTTTTCTGTTAGCTTTCCCTGTTCATCAATTAGTCGAATTACTTCTTGTTTACGTTCAGCTAGATTAACTGCATATTGATATTTATCATGAATCAATTTGATCTGAACTTCATCAAGACCTCCTGTTGCTTCTTTTCGATAACGTGCAATAAATGGTACTGTGTTACCTTCATCCATTAACGCGATTACTTTTTTTACGGTAGCATTATTCACTTCAGTTTCTTTAGCCACCCATTGTTCTAATTCAATTGACACAATCGGCTCCTCCTTTATGTACGAACTCATTTTATCAAAAAAAGACCTAAAATGAAAAAGACCGGCACATTTAAAGCCGGCCTAATCCTCATATCGTATTGCGATTAAAGTTGTATCATCACTTCTAGCTGTTCCCTCAATGTGGTTTGCGTAGGCGTTTGTAACTTGGTTTACATCCTTATTCAATAAGAAACGTTGCGATAGCTCAGCGTCTGACACTCCATCTGAGAATATAATTAGGTTCATTTTTGGTTCCAATCTGCCTGTCACAACTTTGAAAGGTCTGTGATATCCAGCAAGAAAACCTGCATTAGGTATATTTCTCTTTTTCTTGCCATTCTCAGTAATCGTTAGCATCCCAATATTTCCTATAGATGAAAACGAGTAGCTACGCGTGTGGAACTCTATTTTTACAATCCCTATTACGGCGCCTCGCTTACCAGTTAATTGCTGATTACTCTTCTTTATCAACTGTTCGACAGTTGTATGAATGTTACTTTTAATAATATCGATTACGATTTGAGAAGATTCTTTAGCTAATTCACCACTACCTAATCCATCTGCTAAAACACAAACAAATTCATTTTCTGTTTCTGTATAAAAATAGCTATCACCACAATAATACTGACCTTTTTTTGCTTTTTGGAAAATAGCTACTTCTTCATTATTCTTTTTCGCACTCAATCAAAAACCTCCGCGTTCTCTGTCTTTAATGCCTCACGTAGTTTTCTTAAAGAACGGCGCTGAAGTCGTGAAACGTGCATCTGTGAAATACCGAGTAATTCTCCGGTTTCTTTTTGACTCAAGTTATCAAAATAGGTGCATTGTAATATTTGTTGTTCTCGCTCAGATAAAACAGGTAAAATTTTCTCGAGTAACATTCGCTGATCTACATTTTCATAGCCATTTTCATTGTCACCTACTAAATCAAGTATGGCTACTGTACTCCCATCAGAGTCAGCTTCAATTTTCCGGTCAACGGAAAGTGCCTTATAGCTTTTGCCCATTTCCATCGTTTCCAAAATATCTTCTTCAGATACTTCTAAATAGTCAGCTATCTCCTTAACTGATGGTGAATCCTGATTTTCAGTAGTGAGCTCATCAACAGCTTTCTTAATCTTAGGTCCTAGCTCCTTGATTCGGCGTGGCACATGAACACTCCATGTCTTATCCCGAATAAAACGTTTTATTTCTCCGATGATAGTTGGAATTGCAAAGGATTCAAATGATTTACCGAAAGAAGCATCATACCTTCTGATAGCAGCAAGTAATCCAATCATGCCGACTTGTACAAGGTCTTCGTGTATATTACTGTTTTTCGAATACTTTCTGGCAATTGATTCAACAAGATCGGTATAAGCGAGCACAATTTTTTCCTGTGTTTCTTTATCATCCGGGTCCTGTTGAAGGTGCTCAATCCATTGGTATATCTCACCTTTGCCCTTATTGTCTTGTTGAGATCTGGTCGTCATCTAGACCCACCTCAGCTTCATTAAGGTACTTTGTCATTAACACAATCACACCATAGTTATTATTGATTTCAACTTTGTCCATTAATGCATCAATTAAGAAAAGCCCAAAGCCACCTTCACGTAAATTCTCAACAGGCTCTGAGTTCTTATATGGGCCGATTCCTCCTTTAATTTGATTTAAATTAAAGCTGCCACCGTGATCTGCTACCATAACTTCAAGACGATTTTCATACACGCCAAATCCAACAGTTATTTCCCCATTGTCTTCTTCGGTATAAGCATGATCAACAGCATTTGTAATAGCTTCCGAAATAGCCACTTTTAAATCTTCTATATTTTCGTAGGTAAAACCCATTCTGTTAGCTATCCCTGATATACTTAGTCGGACAACACCAACATATTCAGCTTTAGCAGGAACCTTCATTTCAATAAAATCAAATTTGTCCATTTTGATTCCCACCTCTAATTGCAGTAGTTATGTCTATAATTTCGTCCAAACCCGTAATTTTGAATAAACGTAAAACACGTTCCTGCAGATTCACCAATTTTAAATGACTATTGTTTTCTTTTGTTGACTTTAAAGCACTTATAAAAACACCAAGGCCAGTACTATCCATATAATTAACGTCTTCAAGGTCCACTTCTATTAGTTGACTATCAATTCTAGTAAGTGGTAATAAGGACTCTTTTAACTGCGGTGCTGTGTAAGCATCAATTTCGCCTATTAAGCTAACAATAGACTTTTCATTTTCTTCTGCAACATCAACCTTTAAGTTCATCTCCATCCTCCTTGAATCAACATATCTATTTATATATATATATTCTTTTTTAGTAACAAAGAACTATACCCAAAACAGAAAAAGATTAAACTTCTTTCCGTAAAACGATTAAGGTAAAGTCATCGCGTAATTGGAAGTTCTGTAGACGTTCGAAGTGCTTATATACACCATTGACAAGTTCCTGAGCGGTTAAATGAATATATTGTTTAATAACATCCAGCACTTCTTCACTTTCAATAAAGCGGTCTCCTTGCCTGCACTCTGTAACCCCATCAGTTAACAGAATAACCATGTCACCCTTATTAATTATACGCTCATACTGTTTGTAATTAGTATCCGCGGAAACACCGAGCACAAGACCCTTCGTTTCTATCTCTTCAAAAGTATTACTTTGAGCATCATAATAAAATCCGGGTTCATGACCTGCTGAGGAGTATCGGAGTTTACTCTCAGCTGGGAGATATTGTGCATAGAACATTGTAATGAACATACTTGGATCTACATTTCGTTCAACAACACGGTTTAAATTTTTTAAAATCGATTTTGGACTCATTGTTGCTTCCGGAAAACTGTCCATCGAGTATTTAATCATAGACATACATAATGCAGCCGGTATACCTTTACCAATAACATCCGCAACAGCAATCCCCAGCGAACCATCCTTGCCTTTAATAAAATGATGGTAATCACCATTCATTTGATGTGCCGGTACACTTATGACACCCACATCCAAATCATCAATTACAGGTTTTGTAGTAGCAAGCAACGTATCCTGCATACCTGCAGCTACAGAAATTTCCGATTTTAGTTCGGATTGTTGTTCCCTCAATGTTTGATACTCCTGATGTGCCAATCCATAAGAAATCATCGTTTCCAATAAGAAATCCATTGAATGTCGAATGTGTTCTGGAATTTCATCGTAAAGTTCTGTTAGTGCCTGTATATGAAAATTTACAATCTCTTCTGGCGGAATGCTGTTTTTAATGAATGTCTTACTAATTTGTTCAGCCCCATAAAGAGATTGTTCATCTTGTGTATTAATGTAATTCCTTAATAGTTCTTTATAGTTAACTGCATCCAATTTTAGGGCATCCATGCATTCGTTCCTCCCCCTGTTATATACTTTCTACAATGTGAAAAGGGGAGATTTTATTTATTTTCTCCCCCCTTTTTTAAGCAGTTATGAAAGTATAAATCCCTTCTTACCGCATAAATTGCAACTAAGAATCTCGCTTTAAGTTTGCGATAAACCAAGTTATCTAACTATTTACCATTATCTTACCCATTTGATAGCTCTGATTTCTGTTCCTTTATCATCTTCTGACCTTATATCGAACTCGTCCACTAGTCTTTTAACTCCGGGAAGTCCAGCACCAAGTCCTCCAGATGTTGAATAACCATCCTCCATTACTTGGCTAATATCCTTAATTCCTGGACCGCTATCAACGGAAATAATGCTCATTCCCTTGTGATCAATATTATCAATCACTTCAAAGCAAATTTTTCCAGTATCAGTATATAAATATATATTTCGAGCTAACTCAGATATCGCTGTCGCAATACGCGCCTGATCAACTGTACCAAATCCGATTTTTCTTGCGATGTCGCGACCAAGCTGGCGAGCAGCTACAATATCCCACTCTTTTTGAATAGTAACAAAGGATTGGAGATCCATACTCATTCCCCCAATTCCTGATGCAGTTTTACCAAGCCCTGCTCCAGATCTAAAGCAGTTGGGACATTTCTTAAATGAATTCCCAAATCAATTAATGTCATAGCAACAGCAGGCTGGATTCCTGTCAATACTACTTTTGCCCCCATAAGATCTGACATTGTAACGACATCACCTAATACCTTGGCAATAAATGAGTCAATTACTTCTACAGATGTTAAATCAATTACTACTCCTGATGAACCACTTTTGTGAATTTTGTCCAACAAATCTTCCTGGAACTGGATTGCTGTATTATCATCAATCTCTGTTTGAATTGAGATCAATAAATAGTTGTGTAATTTTAATATAGGTATCCGCACACTATCACTCCTTACCAATGGATTCAATCATGTCTTCAATTTTCTGGTTTTCGGTATTCATATCGACTACTTTTCTATTTGTAATTTCCAGTGCTGTTGTAAATCCTTTTTTCAGCGAGCTTTTGGTAGGGAATTTACCTAAATCAATACCAAGGTTTACAATAGTTTGTGCAATCTCAGGACGAATACCTACAAGAATGCATGTTGATCCTATTAATCGTACCGCTTCTGCTGCCTGAATAATGTGATGGGCAACCATCGTATCAACAACAGGGACGCCTGTAATATCCATTAGAACAACCTCTGAATTATGTTTCATTACACCTTCAAGCAAGTTTTCCATAATTAACTTCGCACGTTCAGTGTCGATTGTTCCAATCAAAGGCATAACCGTAATATTATCCATAACGGGGATTAATGGTGCAGACAATTCCTGAAGTGCAACACGCTGCAGCGAAACAATATGTTCCCAGCTACCTGAATACTCATTTACCAATTGTCGAATTATCGGTTCTGTCCAAGCATCTACACTCTTCAAGACCTGTGCAATATAATTTGAATCAACTTGTTCAGACTGACTGAGAATGAAGTCAACTGTTACTCGCCTAAAAACTTGTAAGCCATCTGTTATATAGCTTAATGGCCAACCTAAATTTATCAGCTTTTCAGAAAAGTCCTCCAGATGTTTTGTGGAACCTTGATCTTTAATACTTTTAAAAATAACATTCACAAATTCTCTATTGGTACTCTCAAATAATTCATCTGATACATTCGATATATAATTTCCATTTTTTAAAGAATCAATTTCATTTATCCACATATTAACTATTGAATCACTGTTTTCCAAAGCAATTTTTTTAAATTTTTGGTCCATTAGTTTACCTCCTGCTAACACATTAATCAATATTATTGAAATTATTATTTAAAAAATTCTATATATATTAATAATACCATTTAGGTAAGGTTTTATCATGGTGATTTACTATTTTCAAGAAAGATGTATTTTATTTCTGTATATTGTAACATAAAATCGATAAACAAATATTCAATCTACTCCCTAAGCTCAACAACAAAAAATACCCCTGCTTCACACTCATCGGGAAGGGGGGTATCACGATTGATCATACATTTCCTTAAGTCCTAGACTTATTTCCAATGCCTTATCAATTTTTTCCATCATTTTATTATCCAATTTTGTAATTTTATCCGTTAAGCGTTGTTTATCTAACGTTCTAATTTGTTCTAGCAATATGACCGAATTACGATCGAACCCATACCGTTTTGCATTTATTTCCACATGTGTAGGAAGCTTGGCCTTTTGAATCTGCGCAGTAATCGCAGCCACAATAACTGTTGGGCTAAATCTATTTCCGATATCATTTTGCAGGATCAATACCGGGCGTATGCCTCCCTGTTCTGATCCAACCACAGGGGATAGGTCAGCGAAGTATACTTCGCCTCTTTGAACGATCAAATGCTTACACCCCGATCACAGAGCGCTCTAGGGTGTTTTTTTCAGCCTCCTCTTCAGCTTGAAAAGCTTCGGAAGCAATAGTTAAATTAATTCTGGCCATTTCTTCGTACCCTTGCTGCATAGATTCGCGAAATTGTTGAATATGCTCATCTTTCTTATGTTCCAGATAGTTTCTTGTAGCTTGACATATGAAATCACTGAAATCACTATTTTCATATTTCATTAATCCATCCACCTCATTTAATAGGTTTTTTGGTAATCGTACTAAGATCTCTTGTAAGCTCTCTGACAAAACCATACACCTCCGCCAACTGTTGAACGACCACTATTTAACTCTTTTTTAATAATATCATTGTAGCCCAAGGTTTGCAAAGGTATATAAAAAATTTTTAAATAAAAAACAGGGATTTTTTTAACAGTTAATAAAACATAAGTATTTTCTTACTGCATAACTCCTGCTAAGGCTTTCGCCATTAAACCATGTCGATAGGCGATAAGTTAAGTTTCCTAAAATTATTTCCTTGTAGTATATATATTTTATTTTGAGATAGTTATATTATGCCAATTGTTGCCAAAAAATAAAAGTTGTTGTCTCACTTTTCTTTGTGGAGTCTTGGTACACGATTGGTTATCATGCAAGGTATCTCATAATTTATCGTTTCCAAATGTGCTGCAATTTCATCTATTTCGATTTCTTCATTTTCCTGCTTCCCTATTAGCGTTACCTTTGTACCTATCGGATATTCACCATCCATCTTTATCATAGTTTGATCCATACATATTCTTCCTACAACAGGCATCCGCTTTCCGTCTATTAATACATCAATTCCTTGTAACTTACGAATCCATCCATCGGCATAACCAATGGGTATTGTTCCAATCCACTCATCTTTTGATGCTACATGTGTTGCACCATAACTAACCGATTCTCCACTTGCAATTTTCTTTACATGAATTAATTGGCTATTTAAGGAGAAAGCAGGTTTCAAATCAATTTCACGTTCTCTTTTCACTATTTCTGATGGGTATAGACCATACATGGCGATACCAAATCTAATATAGTGATACATATTTTCCGGGAAGCGGATAGAAGCTGCACTATTACCGACATGGATTATTACAGATTCTTTCCAAATAGTATTGAATACATGTAATAATTGTTCAAAACGCGTTTTTTGCACTTCAAAGTAGGATAAATCAGGTTCATCAGCAGTAGCAAAATGTGTATATATTCCTGTCAGGCTTATACGCTGAACGCCGTATAATTCGTCGACTATCTCTTTTAGTTCATCAGCTGTACGTATGCCAACTCTTCCCATACCGGTATCCCATTTCATATGCAGTTTTAATGGGTGAGTTAATGTGAGATCTTTCACTTCACGAATCCAATCTTTCTGAAAAAAGGTCAGCGTAATATCCTGCTCAGCTGCTATTGGAGTATCTTTTGGAGAAACTCTTCCAAAGACTAAAATCGGCGCTTTAATATTAGCGTTACGTAATAGAAGGGCTTCCTCTAGCAATGCCACCGCTAGCATACTTGCACCTGCTTCTAACGCTTTTCTAGCAACTTCTACACCACCATGACCGTATGCATCAGCCTTCACTACTGCCATCACGTTGCTATGTTGAGGTAGCTTCTGCTTTATTTGTTCAACATTATAAGCGATTGCATCCAGATTTATATCAGCCCATGTATCTCTATATATTGCGTCTGCCATGGCAGAAATCCCCCTTTTCTAGGTATTATCTATATCTTATCTTATTATTTTAAAAATAAAAAGCAGACCCCCTCTCCTTATGAGCCTGCTTGCTACTATTCATTTACTTCACTTCTTTGCCTTGAACGGATTTTGCTACGTCAATTAACTCTTCTTTGTTTAACTCGTCACTGGCCAAGATGAAGTTCATCCCGTTATTGCTCCACTCTATAGTATTCCCGGAAAGTGCACCAATTGAGTGTCCAAGATTCACTATCTCACCATCTACTACTTGCGGAGAAGACATAGTTGGTATTACTTCCATTTTCTCTTCAATTAGCGTGAAGTTCTTTTCGCCAGAAAACGTCATGATTACACGTTGGCCATTTTCAAGTTCAACTTCTTTTTGTTCAACTAATTCAGAACCGGCCATATCCAGTGGAAATACCACTGTAAATGCATCCGCTTCTCCCTCACCAGAAACTGGTGCGTCTGTTAGTCCGCTTGTCATATTCTTTTCCATTGAGAAATCATCATCATTAAAGGTTGGGTTTGTATCAAATTCAGAAAAGTTAACTTCAACTAAGGCCTTTTTGTCTTTATCTAGTACTTTTACCATAACTGGTGTATATGTTTTCTTATCAAAATAAATTTCTTGATATGGAAGATTATTGTTACTTTGATAATTTGTCTTAGTCTCGAAAATATAATAATTATCGCTTACCTTAAAAGAAGCTTCTTTATCTTTCATAACATCATTCACAAGTGATTGATATAGATATGGCTGACTACCGTTCTCTGGCCATTCTTTTTGAAATTTGAAGCTTTTGTTTAACGCAGGGGAAAGTACAAAAACCCCATCTTCATTCTTCAAGATAATTTGGCTGCCTTTTTTATCTTGTTCATTCGTTAATTCGACACGATAAAAATCTTTCTTCTTATGCCAAATGTTTATATTGTACTTCTGATCTTCCTGTCCAGTGTTCATTTTCATTTCGGCCTTTGCTTTATATCCATTCATTGCCTCTAGCTTGGATTCTAATTTCTCAACAACATCTTCCTGGGATTTTTCACCACAGGCTGCAAGTACAAGGATTAAGCCGAAGACAATTACCATCCAAATCCCAAACATTTTTTTCATGGACATATCTCCCTTGTCTCATTTCACTCTTTTAACGAGCTACGGACTTGACAGGAGGAAAAGCTATTGTCACAAATTAAACTTCTAGCGTACGATATACCTCAGCGATACCATCAATTACATCGGAAGCCATTAAATCATATACAGAGTGCTCTTCTGCCACTAGTTTGTCAGCAGATTTACCATGTACAAAGCAAGCATTGCAAAGTGCTTCAAATACACTTTGTTTTTGCATTATCATTGCCAGAATGACCCCGGATAACACATCACCACTTCCACCTTTGGCTAAACCCGCATTTCCAGTTCTATTTACAGATTGTTTTCCTGACGGTGTCGTAATAATAGTAAATTTCCCTTTTAATACAACATAAACATGGTATTTTTCTGCAAATACCTTTGAATATGCGAAAGGCTTGACCAAAAGTTCAGGTACGGAAACGTCCAAAAGCATGGCCATTTCACCCGGGTGTGGCGTTATGATCGATGGGCCCTTTCTATTACTGACCAAATCAAGGAGCGGCTTTAAATGGTATAAACCATCTGCATCGACAATAAGCGGACACGTTGCTTCTTCCACCGTTTGTCTGACTAGATTACCAGTTACTTGTTGCCGACCCATCCCCATACCTAGTGCTACCGCATCAAAGCTCTTAAATGATATAGCGGTATCATCATTCAAATTACCGTTCGTCTCGCCTAGTTTCAGGTAAGTAGCCTCCATACAGTGTGATGCAGCTACTGGAATGACTTTTTCAGTTGTACCTGCTGTAATTAACCCTGCGCCAGCACGTAATGCGGTTTTAGCAGTCATTGCAATCGACCCGGGCATTTCAGTATTGCCACCAACTACCAGTCCTCTTCCATGAATCCCTTTATGGGCATCAGTTTCACGCTTAGGCATGCTTTGTCTGAACATTTCGTCAGTCCAACTACCCCGTTTAACGTTATTTTGCAAAGCGTCTAACGGCAACCCAATTGAGACAGTATCCCATTTTCCGTAGAAAGAAGCAGTATGTTGCAGAAACGCACTTACTTTAGCAGCTTCTAAAATCACAGTATGGTTGGCTTGTACCGATTGAAAATCACTAATCCCCTCATCAGCCGGAAGCCCTGATGGTATGTCAACAGAAATCACAAAATTAGCTGTGTCATTTATAATGGATACAATTTCAGCAATTGGGTTACGAAGCATTCCACTTGTACCTATCCCTAAAATTGCATCAACAATTATATCTGAGTTCCGGACCATTTCATATATCTCTGAAGGTTGTTGGCTGACAATTACAGTTCCTCCAAACGATAGAAGCAAATTTTTGTGGAAAAGCGAATCCCCTGTAATTTTTTGATTTGGCACAACCTGTACAACAATAATGTGATAGCCCTTGTTTAACAATGTCCTTGCTATAACAAATCCATCACCACCATTATTCCCACTGCCTGTGAGAATGCAGATGTGATCTGGCTTTTCAATAATAGATTCTATTTTTCCTGAAACAGCCCTCCCAGCATTCTCCATTAATAACTTTCCATTCAGCCCGATTTCATTCATGGTATATCGATCGATATCGTACATTTCATTCGCGGTGACAATAAACACTTTATTCCCTCCTACCCGCACTAAAATATATGAGACAACCCTAACAATTATGCAGAATCCCCAATTAGTTGTTTTCTTCAATTACTACTTGTGCTACTGCATAATCTCTACTATGCGTGATAGAAACCAAAATAGTACTATCCTGAAATTGCCTTACTTTTATTCCTGGAGCACCATTATCATCTGTAACTACTTCTATATCCTGAAAGCTTAATTCACCAATACCTTTACCGGTTGCTTTCGCAAATGCTTCTTTTGCTGCAAATCTTCCGGCAAGAAACTCGATTTTTCTTCTTTTATTAGCTATACGTTCGAATAAAACATGTTCATTTTTTGTTAGAATTCTTCTTTCAAAGCGTCCATTACGTTCCACACTTTTTTGAATTCGATCCAATTCAATTATGTCAATTCCAATACCTTTTATCATAATTATTTCTGACCCTTCTTTATGTATAATGCATATCGTTATATTTATTTAAGGACTTTTAGTAAAATTATAATGGTCATATGAAGTACTATAATTCACTAAAATAATTATATAGAAATTTATTCAATACTAAACTGTTCTTGTAAGGAGGTATGCCATTGTTCATCCGCACAGAAAGAAGCATTAAAGAATTTATTCAATTTTATCCAATAATCGCTGGACTTATAATCATCCATCTTGTTCTATGGCTGATTACAGACTTTTTACCTTTCCCTTTTGGAGATCAATTAGATAGGTGGGGTACAGGTAACAATTTTTATATCAGCCAAGGTGAATACTGGCGTTTGTTCACATCAATCTTCCTGCACGCTGGTCTTATGCATGCGGTCTTTAATTCATTCGCACTTGTCCTATTTGGACCAGCGCTGGAACAAATGCTTGGTAAATACAAATTTATATTCGCATACATTGGAGCAGGCTTAATAGGAAATCTCGCAACATACTTCCTGACACCTACAGTATATTATGAGTATGTTGGAGCCTCCGGTGCAGTCTATGGATTATTTGGAATCTATATTTATATGGTAGCATTCCGTAAGCATTTAATCGACCAGGCAAACTCACAAATCATCATGACTATTTTTATCATTGGGTTAGTTATGACATTTATCCAGCCAGGAATAAATATTTACGCACACATTTTCGGGTTTATCGGTGGCTTTGCATTAGCGCCATTAGTGTTATCAAACGCCCAACCATTCTCTCCATGGCGAAACAGACGTTACCGGGACGATGATTCAATACAGTTTAACCCAAACCGTTGGAAAAAAAGACGCATACCCAAGAAAGTATATGCCAAAATTCTTTGGGGCTTTCTTGGAATTTTGATTATACTTGGCCTGATAGGCAGAATATTTTAGGAAAATAGAACAAAAGTGCAAGCGCCTGTTCAGCGCCGTATGGACTGTGCTCAGCGCTGCGGGTAGTTCGACGTTGCCACAGGATGTGGTGTTTTTAGTCGAACATCCTTTATTTCTTTCGTAGACACGGGGAGGAAAGTCCACTAGGCACTAGTACGTCCTGTACGTCGAAGCTGGACGTCGCTGATTCGGAAGTCCAGTTATTCACAGCACTTAAATTTTATAATTTCCTATAAAATAAAAAACACACTAATTAGCCAATAACTAGTGTGTTTTTCTTTATGACTGAATCAATTTCATAATTCAATAATAAAACAGTAAATCCAAACTATTTGTAAATGTGCTAGACTTCTTGATTTCCACTGCAGGCGGACGCTTTCACCCTCCGGGTACAAGTGGACATCTGTTCAAGCTAAAGCTTCCACAGGGGCTTCTATGCCGCCGGGCATGGCTTGATCCGCCCTAAGGTGCGCGAAGTGTATTTCCGCAGCGGTGTCATAGCACTTATATTATTTGCAACATAACGTTACAGATGATATCAATAGCAACAAACTATTTTTAGAAAACTGCCTTTTTTATTTACGATAAGAATACCAATCAGCTATTTGGTGTGTGCGTGATTCATCCAAGTCTTTGATTTTAAAATGTGTGCCTACGCCCAACTTTCCAATTATTGATAGTTTCATCGTGGCTAATTTCTGGTTAACCTGCACCAGATATTGACTTTTCTCAAAAGCTTGTAAACGTTTATGGTACATAGTTACTGTGTTTTTACTTAGAGTCCGGTATCGAATAGTTAAACGTTGGCCATCTTGATAAAATCCGCCATCTTTATGTCGTAAAACACCCAGATATAGGCTGCCTATCAGCAGAAGAATGGGTACCCAAACAAATTGTGTGAAAAAATATCCAATTCCCGCTCCAATTATGATTACCGGCAAAGAAGAACGCAGCAGATAAAATTTACGAGCACGCTTGGGAAGTGGTATCATGTCCTGATTCTCTGCAGCATATTCCGGCAAAAACGTATTGAAAAAATCACCAACTTCATCAGTCTTCATGATTGGAAATAATATAGATGAAAAATCCTCACCTTTGTCCATTGACCCGCCAGCTATTTCTGCAAAAATCGTTACATAACCGAGTGGCTGTCTGATAATGCTTTCCTGAATACCTACTGCCTGTATTCTTTTTAATGGAATAGTCACCTGCTTTTTCTCCAGTAGTCCACGAGTGATAAATAATTCGTTATCATTTTTAGTAATTGTGAAATTACCATATTTTATCATCGTACCAGCAATACCAAATAACCAAAGAAGGATTAAAAAAATAATAACAAGCACTACTATAAAAATAACACTTAACCCGATTGCCCATTCTACCGTACTATCGTAATAATGATCAGGTATGAATTGTTCCAGTTCCGAGAATCCAAACGCCATAAGAGCAAAGAGAACACCTATGCTTCCAGACGTGGAGCCAGCTAAAAACAATCGTTTAAACGTAATTTTTAATGATGGATTTGTTTGCTCTATAAATTCTTCATTTTCATCTGCATACTTTGTGCTGGCTGTTTTCAATTCCTGACGCAGCGCTTCCCCTTCTGTTCGTTTAACTGCCTTAAGTGAAGCCTCTGCACCATTTCCGCTTCCCGCCGTTTCAATTTGAACCCTTGTAAGTTTGAATATTCGATGAATAACTCCTGAAGTCAGGTCAATTGACTGGATTCGGTTTTTAGAGATATACCGCTTTTTCCGAATCAATATTCCATATTCAATACGAAGCTCTTCATCCTCGATTCGGTATGTATAGCGATACCACGATAAGATGCTAAACGATATCATTAGAATTAGAATGCCTGATGTTATTAAAACAAAGTAAAAAAGTGAGTCATCTTTAAATGTAATAAAACCTAGAACAATTGCAAAAATCGATTCACGCAACACCCTAATAAAATTGAAAAATATAGCTGCCGGATGCAGTCGTTTCTGATTAAACATCATCTTCATCCACCCTTGCAAGTGCTGAAATTCGATCTCTCAATTCAGAAGCATCTTCATCTAACAACGCAGGGATTTCATGTGTTGTTGCTGCTGTTGAAATAGTCACACTTGCTAGTTGATATTTTTTTAATATTGGTCCTTGCTGCGTATCGACATGCTGTACACGTATCATTGGCACTAGCGTCCGTGATACAATCAATATCCCATGCTGAATATAAATTTCCTGATCAAACACTTCGTAACGCCATCTTTTCCAGCGCAGCTTTGGGAATAGGAAAACAAATAAGTATGTACTTAGCCCGCTTACAACTACTGCCGTAAATGTAAGCCAATATGACAACTCAAATATATACGTTAAAACTATTAGTCCAACGGTCGCTAGCCAAAGAATCCCAACATAAATCCATGCAGTTATTTTCCATGCTTTTATTGCATCGGTTGCAATTGTATTAACTGGTGGCTGCCTCATATAGTTATACCTCAACTTCCATTAGTATTGTTAATATATCCAAGAAAATAATACGCAATAAAAAAGCTCCTTTACGCAAGGAGCTTCTACTTAGCTGTTATTATTATTTCTGCGCTTCTGGAAATTTCCTTTGCGATTGCGTCCGCCTTGATTACGGCCACCTTGGTTACGTTTACCGTAAAACTTTTTATTATTGGTTCTGCGGTTGTTGTCTTTACCTCTTGGTGCTTTTTTCACACTGATTGGCTGTGCTGACGATATTCGTACTGGTGTATCACGACGCTCTTTTGTCAACATCTTAAGTGCTGCAGCAATTACTGTTATTGAATCATGATTCTGCAATAATTCATTTGCTGTTTCATGGTAAGATTTTAAATCCTTTTGTTCAATGGTTTGCAATAGCTTGTCCACAGTAACTTGTTGCTGACCACGCTCTGCTTCCTGATTGGTTGGAGGCATAATACGCTTCATTTTACTTTTAGTCATTTTTTCAATTGATTGCAGATGTGCAATCTCTCTTGGTGTTATAAAAGATATTGCTTCTCCTGTGCGACCCGCTCTTCCTGTACGGCCAATTCGGTGTACATAGCTCTCAGGATCTTGCGGAATATCGAAATTGTATACATGGGTTACTCCGGAAATATCAAGTCCACGTGCAGCAACATCAGTTGCAACTAATACTTCCACACGGCTATTCTTGAATTTATTTAGAACGGACGTTCGTTTCCCTTGTGTTAAATCTCCATGAATACCTTCAGCACGGAAGCCCCTTGCTTGTAGTCCTTCTGCTATTTCATCAACTCGCTTTTTCGTACGGCTGAATACAATTGCTAGTGCAGGTGCATTTATATCCAAATGGTTTGTTAACGTATCAAATTTATATTTTTCCGGTACCTCAATAAAAAACTGTTCAATATTTGTTACTGTCATTTCCTTGCTTTTTACTTTTACTTCTTTTGGACTGTTCATCAAGTTTGTTGCAATATCACGAATTTCCTTAGGCATTGTTGCTGAAAAAAGCAATGTTTGTCTTCCATCTGGAATATTTTTTAGGATATCGCGAATATCATCGATGAATCCCATGTTCAGCATTTCATCAGCTTCATCCAATACTGCGATTTTTACATTATTCGTACGTATTGTTTTTCTGCGCATATGATCAAGAAGTCTTCCTGGTGTTGCAACGACAATATGTGGACCATCTTTCAACGCTCTAATTTGTCGTTCCATGTGCTGACCACCATACACCGGCATTGTACGCACACCTTTGTTTTTGCCTAATCGATTAATTTCTTCTGCAACCTGGTTTGCCAGCTCTCTCGTAGGCGCCACTACTAGTCCTTGGATTATCTTTTGACTAGGATCAATTTTCTCAATCATTGGAATACCAAATGCTGCAGTTTTGCCTGTACCAGTTTGTGCTTGTCCAATTACATCGTTTCCTTGCATAGCAAGTGGTATTGTTTCTGCTTGAATCGGCGTCGCTTCCTCAAACCCCATTTTTTCCAGTGCTGTCATAATGGGCTGTGATATACTTAATTCATTAAATGTTGTCACCTTGTTACTCTACTCCTTTTTTGTTGCATATTTATTTGGCAGATTAGAAAGTATAATTACTTATAATCTGCATAACTGCCACTAAGGCTTTCGCCATTAAAACTTGGATAAAGCCAAGTTTTCTAATGTATAATTTTTAGAAAAACCTGTTTGGGCGAAACCCTCAGTTTATTTTTAGACTTCCAATCAATTTTCATACGCTCTGAAAGTGTAAAAAGGAGGCTACTCCGCTTATGGAAAAAAGCCTCATTCATGAAATCTCATACAGAAAATAACAGTTCTTTCATCATAACACATATATTATGATGATATCCACTACTTCTTATATGATTTTTCATCTATTGCATGGTAAAATAAAATCTAAATATATATATCTGCACAATATCAAAGGAGGACTTTCATGCGTCTACCTCCGTTCAATCCATATATAGCGGTTGTAATTGGTGTTATAGCTGTATCAACATCAGCAATATTAGTGAAACTGGCTAATCAAGCTCCTGCTGCAATAATTGCAAATTATCGTTTATTGTTGGCAGTTATTATTATGGCACCATATGTACTTTTCAAACATCGAAATGAATTTAGCCTTATCCAAAAGAAGGATTGGATTCTCTCAGCCCTTGCAGGTATTTTTTTGGCTTTTCATTTTATTCTCTGGTTTGAATCATTAAACTATACGTCAGTGGCAAGTTCAGTCGTATTGGTAACATTACAGCCTATTTTTGCATTTTTGGGAACTTACTTCTTTTTCAAGGAACGATTCTCGCCTGGTGCAGTAATCAGTATGATAATTGCCCTATTAGGCAGTGTAATTATAAGCTGGGGTGATTTTCAGATAAGTGGTGTGGCACTATTCGGTGATATTCTTGCTTTACTTGGAGCGATAACTGTTACAGCCTATTTTTTAATGGGGCAACAAGTAAGAAAGCGCCTATCATTAATGACTTATACATTTGTTGTGTACGGAATAAGTTCAGCGACATTAATTTTATATAATATTGTTGTCCAAAATCCTTTCTTTGGATATCCCACTAATCACTGGTTAGTTTTTATTGCCTTGGCGATTATCCCAACATTCTTCGGACACACATTATTTAATTGGGCTTTGAAATGGCTTAGTACTTCCACCATTTCAATGGGAATCGTGTTTGAACCAATAGGGGCTTCAATACTCGCCTACTTTATTCTAGGTGAAAAAGTAACATGGTCACAATGGCTTGGAGGAACGATCGTATTATTCGGGCTATTTTTATTCATAATGAGTACTGCCCGAAAATCAAAAGTCACAATATCTCAAAAGAAATGACAAATGTACATACCAACTAGTGTTTAAAACTGGTATAATTAAATCAATAATTAATGAATTGGGTGATGTCATGAATATTCAGTTAATGACAGATGGAGGAGCAGACATACCAAAGCGTTTACATGAAGCATTGGATATTATTGTAGTACCTCTTTATTTACATTTTAAAGATGAACAATACAAGACAGGTGTAACGATTGATTTAGAAACCTTTAATAAAAAAATGAAAGAGGCAGAAGAACTACCTCGTTCATCTGCTCCAAGTCCTAATGACTTTTATGAAGCATACAAGCAAGTAGACCCGAGCACTCCTATTATCATGTTAAGTCTTACAAAAGGACTAAGTGTTACGTATGAAAATGCAGTACTTGCTAAAAATATGCTTCTTGAAGAGGATCCAGATCGCAGGATCGAAGTAATAAATACAAAAACAGCTTCATGTGGCATAGCATTATTACTCCATGAAGCAAAAGTAAAAATGGAAGAAAGCTATTCGTATGAGCAGCTTGTTGACCATCTAAACAGTCTTATTGAACAAACAACTACATTATTTGTTTTAAAAACTTTGGAAAATTTAGTACGTGGCGGACGTTTAGATAAAGTAAAAGGCACCATTGCTAAAACACTTAATATAAAGCTATTAATGAAGGCTAGCGATGATGAAGGAAACATAGAAGTAGTTGAAAAGGTTCGTGGTGATAAAAAATCAATCAGACGTTTTATTGAACAAATTGGTGAGTATACGAAGGACTTTGAAGATAAGGTCATTTCGATGACCCACTACAATTCCGAGGAGCGAGCAAGTAAAGTTCTTGCGGAAATCAGACAGAAATATCCGTTCAAAGACGCCTATTTAACTGAAATGGGCCCGTTGATTTCCACATATGCAGGTGAAGGCGGACTGGTTATTTCATTTTTCAAGGACAAGCAATAACAGTAACAAAGGCCTTTTTAATTGTATAAAGGACAATATTAGGGAGAAGGCTTAATTATTTTAAGTCTTTTCCCTATTATCTTTGGATTTTTCTTTTGACAAAAATTCATAAATCATTATATTAAGTGCATCTTTGTCATTGCCTAAACAAATAAGATGTCTTGATCGTTCAAAAAACACAACTTCTTTTTCCTTCGATGTAATTTCCTTATCCAAATAGTAAACGGTTTTATAGGGAACCATCCCGTCCTGCTGTCCCTGGGCAATCAATACAGGCGATTCAACCTTTTTCAAATAGCGTCTTGTAAACTTTAGCAACTTTAGAAATTCGATATTAGCTTTAAAAGGAACAGCTCCCAGCTTCCTTTTGTAATGCAGATATAATTTATTTTGATTGAGTTTTCCATTGAATCCATCTACAGCAACATCTTTGATATCCATGGTTATCTGTTTAAATGATAGATACTTTCCAGCCGGAGCCAATAGTACCAATTTATCGACTTTATACTTTGCAGCTAGATAAGCAGCAATCATCCCACCCATCGAGAATCCGATAATATATATTTCATCAAACTTCACACTTAATTGTTTTAAAGAATCTTCTGCTGCGTTTATCCACTTTTTGTGAGAAACATTATCCAATGCTAATTTCCTCCCATGACCTGGTAAGGTTGGAACTTCAATATGCCAATTGGTATGCTCCTTGAGATAAGCGGCTAACGGCTCAACTTCATACGGACCACCGGTATACCCGTGTATTATCAGACACCCAATCATAATAATTCTCCTCATGTTCAGTCAATGTACTTCTTTTTACCCGAACCCTCTACTTATTATGGCACAATAAAACGAAATAACTTTTTAATGTTTTACCATCATTGTTGTAATTTTACAAAGCAGAAATAAGCTGATGAAATACAAACATTGCTTCATCAGCTTTCTATGCTATCGAAATTGTTTCATCATTGAACCTACTTGTTTCACAACTGGTGACACTTGTTGAAACGTATTTGCTATCTGACCAGCTGTTGATAACATTTTATCAAGGTCCATTTCACCATTATTATCCTGAAAATAATAGAGAAGATTATTTTTAGGTGGCGCATTAAAAGAACCACCTATAGACTGAGCATATGGATGCCAACCCATTGGTTGTTTGGGTTTTGAATATATCTCAAAAGGGGTTTGAAAGTTTTTGTTGTAATTCTGGTACATCTGCGACGCATGATTTTGCTGCTGGGTATTTTGATGAAAAATATAAGGATTGCCATGATAAGATGGCATATAATTATAAGGTCTCTCAAACATGGTACACACCTCTTTCACATGTTCTTGTGTTACTACAATATGCAAACATGCAAAAAGTGTGTAAAAACGCTAATCCCATTATTCAATTACTATAACTACTTTGACTACTGTAACAATCATAAAATGAACTGAAATAAGGCTGATGATTATTAGACATACCTAATAAATACTTTATTTTATTGATTTGAAATCCACAAATCACTTGGTCATCTACCAAAGTCGTCGGAGTACCAAATACATCACGTTCGTGAAGTTGTTTAATGTATTCTTGGTTCTCCGTTACATTTCTCGTTGTATATTTAATTTTCCATTGTTTCAATTGACTTAACAGCTTTTCACAATTCAAACAATCATTACTGATATATACAATTACTTCCTTATCGTTCATGTTAAGCTCCTCCTTGAACTTGGAAACTTCGTTCTTACGTTTTATTTTATATCAGTATTTACCCGTGAATATAACAAATTAAACACAAACATTACAAATTTATTACAAAAAAACATTCTGCACTGTGTTATAGCCACAATGCAGAAGATTTTTAAAGATTACTATTGATTAGATATTAAAAATTAATAAGCTAGCACTTCCGACAACTCTGTGTTTCCTTCGACAAGCTCAAAGATTTTATTTTCTGCTCTTGGAACAGTTAGCAAATAGACAAGAACTGCTGCAACATCCTCACGAGGTATATTTCCTATATCTGATAATTTTTCTTGCAGATTTACTTTACCTGTACCAGGGTCATCTGTTAATCTTCCTGGTCTAACTATCGTATAATTTAAGCCTGCTTTTTTAAGATATTCATCTGCGCGGTGCTTAGCATAAAGATAATGCTTCATTTGACCTGTTTGCTTAGGTCGATCTGCTCCAAATGAACTTAACTGTATAAATCTTTTTATTCCATATTTCTTCGCTAAATCAGCAGATTCAATTGCACCTTCCTGATCAATAACAATTGTTTTATCAGCGCCAGTGTGTGGCCCTGATCCAGCAGCAAATATAACTGCATCTATATTATGAAATGCCTTCTCAAAATCTTCTTCCAAGTCCGCTAAAACTGTCAGCGCACCTAATTCTTCAAATTGGGGAATTTGGTCTGTATTTCTTACCATTGCAACAGGTTCATGGTCGGATTCCAATAACTTCTCAACCACCTGCTTACCAATACCACCGTTTGCTCCAATTACTAAAACACGCATTGTTTTCCTCCTATTACTTTTGGCAGTTTTCTAAAAGACGGGCTACCATAGTTGTGTCGAAGTATGATTAAACAGCAGCAAAACTTATGAAAAAAGCCTAACTTATATACTCCATAACTTTAATATTACCTTTAAATAGAAAAACAAAACACCTATCTTTATAAAGATAGGTGTTTCACTTCATATTGAGGACTAAGTCTCAATATTAGTTTACATGCTTGCCGACAAGCATGCACTATATAAAAGAGTAGAGGACATCCCGTTATCCCACTTTGAGCATATCGCGTTTCAACCAGCTATGCTATGATATATATCACTATTTTACGATTTTTTATAAAATCAGGTTGGTTCTGACTGATAATATGATGCTCGTTTTTTATGTCTTCGATAAAGCCAATAAACTGCCCCAGTTATAATTAAAAGCAAAAGTATATATAGTTGGAAATCCTCCATAAATTTTTTTACCGATTTCAGATTACCCACACTTCCAAGCCATAGCATTCCAATCGTCCACGGAAGAATTCCTAATAACGTCAAGCTTTGAAATTTCCATACACCTACTTTACTAATACCAGCTATATATGAGATATAATTACCTATACCAAGTGGTCTCGCGAATGCTATTGTCCATACACCAAACTTCTTAAACCATCTTTGTGCCTTTTCTACCTTTTTCTTATTCATTTTTTGTTTTAATTTATCTTCCAGTTTGTAACCTACACCATAAGGGATTAAGCTGAATAATGAATAAACTGCACCTCCAAAAAAGCCATATAATAGTACTTCAAGAAAAGTCAAATTAAGAATATAACCAAACGTCAGCGTGACCAAGCCACCAGGAAAAGGAACTGATGAAGCCTCAACAGCCAAACTTATGAACAGACCCCAAAGTCCTAATTCATTAATCATATCTGTAATGTATTGTAACATTTAAGTAGGTTCTCCTTTTTAAACACATTGATTATTCCTATACCTAAAAATTGCCGAAACCATAAAGTATTACAGTAATTTTCTTACAGTTTTCCTATCATTTGAATATGACGTGGCAAAATTTCAATATTAGCTGGTGTAACTCCATCTATTTCACCATCCATATCAACAGCTTTCTGCTGATTCGTGCTAATCGCTAAAGTTGATGCTTGAAAATAGGTGAGTTCTGTTAATTCCTCTGTGTTTGTAGTAGGTCGATTCATTGATAATAGCTCCCGTAGAGTGGCCAATGTTGAATTTTTGATAACTAACACATCAAATTTACCGTCATTGATATTTATTGTAGGTATCGGAAATTCCCTTGTACCAATGAATTTCCCATTTAACACAAGGATCATAACCGATTCCCCTTCATAAACTTTGTCATCGGCAACTATTTTATAAGTAAAAGGTTCAGCCTGATTAACTGTCTTGAGCGTACTCATGAAATAGCTTAATACTCCAAAATTTTTCTTTTGTTCTTCATCTATATTTAGCGATGTTTCTGAAACCAGTCCAACACCCCAAAAATTCAGAAAGTATTTATCCGATGTTTTACCAATGTCTATTTTGACCGCTTCACCAGAGATAATTGCCTCTGCTGCCTGATATAAATTTTGAGGAATACTAAGTATTCTGCTGAAATCATTACAGGTCCCCCCTGGTAAGACAGCGATTATTGGTCTTCTTTTTAAAGGAGCAAGACTATTGATACATTCGTATAACGTGCCATCTCCACCAAGAATAATTATAATATCAACTTGATCAACAAAGTCTTTACAGGAATCCTTCGCTTCTTCAATCGATTCCGTCTGAATTATAGTTAATTTCTTTATAGCCTTCGAAATAACAGGTAGCGTTTGGGAAAGTTTTTGTTCCATATTATCACTTCCTGCATTACCATTATATAAAAACAAACCTCTCTCATAACCCAATTTATCCTCCCCTTATTTCGTGTCACTTTCTTTATTTATTTCCTAAAAATTCATTATAGAAACATTTGATGTAAGATAACACATTTCACGAAATATGTTACACCAATTTGCTAATAGTTTATTAATCTAGTGTAAAATTTTCAATTTAGTCTAGTAATTTTTGTCTAAATGTTATTTAATAAAGAGGAAGGAATTATAATTTTCACAATACACAGGAGGGTCAAAATGAAAAAACTTTTTAGTCTATTGCTTGTGTTGGGTATAGTCCTAGTATTGGCAGCGTGCGGTAGTTCAGAAGATGCAGATGGCAGCAGTGGTGAAGGTGAAGAAAGTATTACTCCAGAAACAATTGTAATGGGGTTCGTGCCGTCACAGGATTCTGATACGATTGCTGATACGATTAAACCATTAGCAGACCAGTTAGGAGAAGAACTGGGTAAAGAGGTTGAGGGTAAAGTAATGACTAGCTACAATGCATTAGTTGAAGCAATGGGAGCTAACCAAGTACACATTGGATTTATCCCAGCATTTGGCTATGTTTTAGCTAACGAGCAATATGGGGCTGAAGTAATCCTGAAGTCAGAGCGTTACGGGTCAGGTACATACAAAGCACAATACGTGGTAAAAGCTGATTCAGACATTGAAGAACTAGCGGATTTAGAAGGGAAGATTTGGGCTTACCCAGATAAAGGATCCACTTCTGGCTATTTATTCCCAGCAAATCAATTAATGATGGAATTTGACTATGACTCTGCACCACAATTGGAAACAGAATTCTTCTCAGGAACTACTGCTGCAGGTGGACATGACACAGCTGCTCTAGCAGTTTATGAAGGAGATGCTGATGTTGCAACAACGTTCGATGATGTGCGTACAGAACTTGAAGGAGAATATCCTGATGTAATGGAAAAATTAAAAGTTATTGGTTATACACAAGATATTCCTAATGACACAATCTCAGTGACTAAAGAATTAGATGACGAATTGGTACAAGAGATCAAAGATGTATTCTTATCATTTAATGAAAATGAGGAAATGATCAAGATTATGAATGAAGTATACAATTGGGATGCCATTATTGAAGCATCTGATGAGGAATATAAAGTAGTTAAAGATACCTACAAGAAATTCAAAGATAACATAGAACTGTAATATCAACTTAAAAAGGGGGAGGTAATTATCTCCTCCTTTTTCTAACGTTTATCTTAGCCATTTTCTCAAACAAATGTAACGGGGGAAATACATATTATGATTGAATTTAAAGATGTAAGCCTAGTCTATCCAAATGGAACAGAAGGCTTAAAAAATATAAATGTAACAATAAATGATGGTGAATTTGTAGTTATTGTAGGTCTTTCCGGTGCGGGAAAGTCTACTTTCATTCGTAGTGTGAATCGTCTGGTCACACCCACTTCCGGTTCCCTTTTAATTGATAACGAAGATATACTTAAGTATCGTGGCTCCGACCTTCGTAAGCTTCGCACAAAGATTGGTATGATATTCCAAAGTTATAACCTGGTAAATCGCTCTAATGTATTGAAGAATGTTATTGCCGGCCGTTTAGGTCATACGGGTACACTACGCTCCATTCTTAATCTTTACAAGAAAGAAGATATCGGACTAGCCTACGAAAGCCTGCAACGTGTAAATATTGATGATAAAATTCATAGTCGTGCCGACGAACTTAGTGGCGGACAGCAGCAGCGTGTCAGTATTGCCCGTGTTTTAACACAAAAGCCTAACTATATACTTGCTGATGAACCCGTGGCATCACTTGACCCGCCAACATCACATCAGGTAATGACTTATTTAAAAAAGATAAATAAAGAAGATAACATAACAACGATCGTAAATCTGCACTTTATTGATATGGCTATGGAGTATGCTGATCGAATTATTGGTATGCGTGCTGGTGAGGTTGTGTTTGATGGACCAGTATCAGAGGTATCCGAAAAAACATTTGAAGAAATTTATGGCCGTACCATACGTGAGGATGACTTACGTGGGGGGGCGCAGGAATCGTGAATAATCAAACTAATTCCACATCCTCTCAAATGACGCCACCTCTTTATCCCGCAAAGACAAAAGCCCAAGTTACACTTATATTTTTCATCGTAATTGGCTTTTACCTATTTAGCATGGTATGGACACAGCGTCAAATGGTTGGTGGATTTGCAGATGCATTAGGAAACATGGGAGTGGTTATTAATAAATTTTTCCCTCCTAATTTAAGTGTTATCCCTGCAGTTTGGGACCCAATGGCACAAACAATTCAAATGGCTATTATCGCGACAACTGTCGCAGCTATATTGACGGTCCCACTTGCATTATTGTCAGCGCAAAACATTGCAACCTTTAAACCAATATATATTACGACAAGAACTTTTCTGAATATCCTCCGAACAATTCCCGACTTAGTTTTAGCTGTTGTCTTCGTTGGATTATTTGGTATCGGACTGTTTCCAGGTATTATCGCACTTATTATATTCTCACTGGGGATTCTGGCAAAATTGATTAGTGAAACAATTGAATCTGTTGATATGAATCCACTTGAGGCAATGCGTGCTTCTGGGGGGAATGTGTTTCAGGTAATCTACTATGGCCTTGTGCCACAGGTCCTGCCACAGTTTGCATCCTTTGTACTGTATGTATTTGAAATAAACATTCGTGCTTCTGTTGTACTTGGGTTAGTTGGTGCAGGTGGTATTGGTCTTGTACTGGATCAGCAGCTGGGATTTTATAACTATCCGAACGTTATGGCAATTATCATATTAATATTTATCGTAGTACTTATTATTGAATATATAAGCAACAAGCTAAGGGAGGCATTGATATAATGGCAACATACTCTCTCCCTCCGAAACCGAAACGTTCTCTTTTCAAAAAAACAAAACGGATAATGATTTTTCTCGCAATAGTTGCCGTTTACGTTTGGACCTTTTTAGGTATTGACGTGGATTGGGGACGCGCAGCTGAACGGGCGATAAATAATTTCCATCGTGTCATTCCTAAATTATTCCACCCAGATTGGGAAGCAACCGGAGAAGTAGCTGGGAAAATGTTTGAGACGATCACTATAGCGTTTGCCGGTTCTTTCATGGCTGCTATTCTAGCGATTCCATTAGGATTCTTAGCAGCTCAAAATATGTCAAGAAGCAGATTATTAACAGCATCTGGAAAATGGATTCTATCCGCTATTCGCGCCTTTCCAGATATTATTTTGGCCATTCTTTTTGTTGTTGCAGTAGGACCAAATGCATTTGCTGGTGTGCTTGCAATTGCAATTGGCTCAACAGGAATGCTTGGAAAACTCTATTCTGAGGTAGTTGAATCAATTGATATGAGAGTTGTCGAAGCAATGGAAGCCAATGGTGCTAATAAAGTTCAAATGCTATTCTATGGTGTTATGCCACAGATTATTCCTGAATTCTTATCGTACGCCATCTACCGTTTCGAAATCGATATTCGTGCATCATCCATTCTGGGTATCGTTGGCGCAGGTGGTATTGGTACTATGATTATCTTTGCAGCAAACAACCGTAACTGGAATGAAATGGGATTAATCTTGCTTGCCATCATAATTGTGGTGACAGTAATTGACTCTATTTCTGCAAGAATCAGACGGAAAATTGTATAATAAGTTATAATAGAAACGAAATCCAAGAGCTTGCTCTGGTTTCGTTTCTTTCATTATAATACTAATATTTTATTAAGGCTCGTTTCGTAACCGAAGCTGTGTCATAGCACTCATCTTATCAAGTATGAAAGGAATATACGATAGAGTTGTTCGCTGTTTATAGATTTTTGGCAACTATGACTTTTACCAGAAGGGCTTGGTGAATGCCAGGTTTTCTAATCAAAAAACAAACTTATAGAAAACAGTCTAAAATAAAGCGCAATTATCTGTTATAACAGGTTTCTTAGAAAGGATGTAACGTAGTGCATAACAACACAGCAACTATCAAACTAGTATATACGAGTGATGTTCATGGAAATGTATTACCCGTTTTATATGGGACAAATGAACATGCAGATTTAGGGCTAGCTAAATACGCTACAGCTGTTCAAAAAGTAAGACAGGAAAATAAGCATGTAATTGTATTAGATAATGGAGATTTAATTCAGGGAACACCGTTAATGACCCATTATGTAAAAGAACATGCTGATAAAGAAAACCCTATGATTGGCGTCATGAATCAGATAGGAATCGAAGCGAGTGTGATTGGTAATCATGAATTTAATTTTGGGAAGAAAATCTTAACTGATGCTGTTAAAGAGTCTGATTTCCCTTGGATTTCAGCAAACAGTATCGATATTAATGGCGAACCCTATTTTGGACCACCCTACATTATCAAGACGTTGAACAATGGCATTACGATAGCAATAGTAGGTGTAACGACTCACTATATCCCTAACTGGGAATCGCCAGATCATACTAAAGGTATACAATTTGCTGATGCGCTTTTTACACTTCAAAAATGGGTTAAACATATTAATGAAATTGAAGAACCTGATGTTCTGGTTGCCTCGTACCATGGGGGATTTGAACGTGATATTGAGACTGGTGAAGAAACAGAAGCACCCACCGGCGAAAACCAGGGCTATGCGATGTGTGAACAAATAGAAGGAATTGACATATTATTAACAGGGCATCAGCACCGTAACTTAACTGGCACAATAAATGACGTTCTAGTCGTTCAACCCGGTAACAACGGTAAAATGTATGGTGAAATTGATATCACAATGAAGCATTCTGATAATGGCTGGAAATTAATTGATAAGCATGCATCAGTTAACACATTAGAAGGCGTACAGTCAGATGAAGATGTTCTTTCTTATATGAAGGATCTCGAGTCTTCCACTCAACAATGGCTCGACCAGCCAATTGGATACGTTGATGGCGATATGACAATAAATGATCCGTTAGAGGCAAGAGTTGGGAAGCATCCATTTATAGAATTTATCCAGCAAGTACAAATGGAGGCAAGTGGCATAGATATTTCTGTTACCTCTCTGTTAAATAATGACTCCAAAGGATTTGATTCCACCGTTACTATGCGTGATATTGTTTCAAACTATATGTATCCAAATACCCTAGTGGTACTTGAATTATCGGGACAGGATATAATAGATGCGCTTGAAAAAAGTGCCCAATACTTTATTTTAAAAAATGGAAAAATAGCAGTTAACCCTACCTATATTGATCCGAAACCACAGCATTACAACTATGATATGTGGGAAGGAATAGAGTACACAATAAATGTACAACAGCCTATGGGGAACAGGGTTGAAAACGTTAAGTATCATGGTAAGAATTTAGATAGAAATGGGAAATACCATGTCGTATTAAACAATTATCGTGCTAACGGTGGTGGTGATTATGATATGTTTAAAGGGAAACCAATTGTAAAAGAAATTCAGAAAGATGCTGTTGAATTAATTCGCTCCTATTTTGAAAAGTACGAAACTGTACATGCAAAAATAACAAATAATTTCACCGTCAAAACATAAATAAAGCTACCAGATTAACTACTGATCTGGTAGCTTTCAAGTTTGCAATTAGTCGTCGTCATCAGTGTCGTCATCATCAGCGTCAGCGTCGTTATCATTATCGGCGCTATCGTCACTATCATCGTAGTTATCGTTAGAGTCGTTGGCAGCATCATCGCTATCTTTACTTTCGATATCCAATACCAGAACTTCTCCGGTATAGGCATCTATTTCAATTTCTGCTTCTCTTTTATTTGTATCCATTTCCATTTCATATAACAGGCGTCCATCATCCTCATCCAACTCGATGCTTACAATAGTTCCTGAAAATGCACTAAGTGCGATTTCCTTTGCCTTATCAATGTCAATAACAACTTTCCCAACCTTAGATTTATCGTCATCAGTTTTGGTTTGCTGATTCTTATCATCTTTCGTGGAATCGTCTTTTTCCTTGATGGCTAATTCTTTGGTATCATCGTCGCGGTTATCATCTTTTTCAACCTTTTTATCATCAACATTGCTATTGTTAGTACTCTTATTATCATCTTTATTGTCATCAATATTTACTTCATTTGATTGCTTTACATCACTCGCAATCATTGTTTCTTCTAGTTTCAATACTTCACCGGTATTTCCGTCCATTTTAATTTCATATTCCTTTTGGCCATCATGAATTTCTATTTCATACACAGCCCGATTTCGGCTTTTTTCAAGTTCCATCTCCGTAATTTCTCCTGGATACTGGTCCTTTACCAATTGTTCAATTTCCTCTGTTGATAATTTGGGTTCAGCCTGTGCTGCATCTGAATGATAAATACCCAGTCCCATCGCAGTTGCACCAATAAAAACTGCTAACGCAATACCAATTTTCTTCTTCAATTTATTCTCCTCCTCTTTGTTCTTAATTACATCATATCCCCTTCAAGTGAAAGGACACTGTGCAAAAGATTAGAATTTGATGAGAATAACATTAACCTTCCTTAACAATTGGAAATTCCATCATAAAGGTGGAGCCTTTTCCTGCTTCACTCGTCACCCTTAAACTTCCATCATGAGCTGCAACAATTGTTTTTGCAATGGATAGTCCAAGTCCAGTACCACCTAAATCCCTGTTTCTTGATTTTTCCATTCGGTAAAACCGGTCAAATATTTTTTCCTGCTCTTCGTTTGGAATCCCTTGACCTGAGTCCTGGACATTAACCATAACATGGGTGTTCTTTTCCCGAATAGTTAACTTTACTGTCCCATCGCTATATTTTAAGGCGTTATCAATTAATATATAAATAACCTGCTGTAATTGGTCTTGACTTCCATTCATATAAAGCACATCTTTTGCTGTTTCTAAAATAATTTCGCGCTCATATGCACCTGTAAATTTGGCAACTGTTTCCATACAAATATCAACTATGTTTATTTGTTCATGCGCGTCTTTTTCCTGATTTCTTGCAAGCAACAGCATTTGTTCTACCAGCTTTTGCATACGATCTGCTTCGGATTCAATAGCCTGGATTGACTCATTGAAAAGCTCCGGGTTACCCTGTCCACGTCTTTCCAATAGCTCTGCATAACTCTTTACTATTGATATCGGTGTTTTCAACTCATGTGAAGCATCTGATACAAATGTCTCCTGTTTTTCGAAATTATCCTTTAAATACTCGATCATCGTGTTAAACGTATTTTCCATTTCATAAAGTTCATCACGTGATCTGTATTCCACATATAATTTTTTCCATTTTGTATTGGTTATATTTTCTTTCATCGCAGCAGTTAATGCCTTGATCGGATTTAAAATGAACCTGCTTAAAAATACTCCAGCTATTATAGTTGGAATAAGCATAATGGCTGACGCTACAATTAATACGTAAAATAAGGTTTGCATTGTTTCGGTATGTGCAACTAGCTGTTTATATACCTGCAGTGTTACAATTTCACCATTTTCCCATATAATTGGTTTAGAAATGGTTACAAAATTGGCTTGATTCTCTAAATGAATAATTGAATTTGACTCGGTTTTAACAAACGATGCAGGCAATTCGGTAAAGCT
Source organism: Virgibacillus salinus (assembly GCF_900102415.1). Lineage (NCBI taxonomy): Bacteria > Bacillati > Bacillota > Bacilli > Caryophanales > Bacillaceae > Virgibacillus > Virgibacillus salinus. The sequence continues at coordinate 259,470 of NZ_FNKD01000004.1, read as the reverse complement.
ATCTTTTTTGGTTAACGTAAGCAAAAGACGATCATCATTTTCTTCAATCACACGAATCATGCCATCTGTTGGCAAATAGGCTCTTAATAACTCACTTCTGGCAATCTCCGGATTTGAGTTAAGCGTCTTTACAATCTCGTTCGTTTGGCTGGTCATTTCATCTAATTCACTATTAATCGATATATTTTTAAACAAATAGTAAATTGATGTGTTAACAAGCAATATTAGTACTAGCATAAATAGACTTGAAAACAGGCGAATCTTCGCGGATAGTTTCATTGAACATGTTCCTTTATCGTATATCCAACACCACGGACCGTATTAATATAGGTGTTCTCAAATCCTTTGTCGATTTTTTGGCGCAAATATCTAATATAAACGTCAACAACGTTTGTATCCCCAAAATAGTCATATCCCCATACATGCTCGATCAATTGGTCTCTTGTGAGCACAATATTTTTGTTTTTCATCAGGTAAATAAGCAAATCAAATTCTCTGGGTGTAAGTTCAATTTGCTGTGATTCCCGCTTAACTTCACGTGTGTTTATATCTACTTGCAAGTCACCGACAGTCAAATAATCACCGTTATTCACTGCAGCTGTTGGCTTACGTAAATGTACTCGAATACGAGCAAGCAATTCTTCAATCTGAAACGGTTTTGTTACATAATCATTTGCTCCAAGGTCAAGTCCACTTACTTTATCGTGAACCTGGTCTCTGGCAGTCAGCAGGATAATTGGTGTATTGGTGTCATTACGTCTGAACCGTCTTAAAACTTCCATCCCACTTAATTCCGGTAGCATGATGTCGAGCAGAACCAAGTCCCATTTTTTACTTTCCAATAATTCAAGTGCTTGTTTCCCGTTATTGGCAACCTCAGTCGTATAATTTTCATAATTAAGCTCAAGCTGCAAAACTCTGCTCAGCTTCTGTTCATCTTCAACAATTAATATGTTTGGATTTCCCATACATACACCCACTTTTTATGTGCCTTTTTATGTACTATACCATATATGAAAAGTATTGATGTTAAACCGATATTCACACAGATCTTCATTTTTAAATTGTGAAATTCAGCAAACCAGCCAGTTAGTTACTTTATTTTTGCAAAGATACAGGTGTCCCTGAGCCCATCCCCATCAACTGCAACATCATCATTCTGCAAAATACCTTCCATTTTAAATCCAAGTCGTTCAGGTATTGCTTTACTTCTTCTATTTTCCACATCACACCGGATTTCGATCCTATTAGCTCCAAGCTCTTTAAAAGCGTAATCTGTTATTCCTTGGACAGCTTCTGTAATATAACCATGTCCGCTTTTGCGTGAATCAATCCAATAGCCTATTTCAAACTTTGGTACCTCCCAATCGATTCTGTGCAGTCCTGTGCAGCCAATAAGATCTCCCGTTTCCCGGCTGAAAATATGCATTCTCATATCTTCTCTTTTCAGAAATTTGATATATGACTCCCTTACGTTTGTTTCCACATCCTCCATACTTTGGTTCTTTTGTGCAAATGGGAGCCATTTTTTCAGATCATCCTTGCTTGCATCAATAGCAAAATAGACTGACTCGCCATCCCCTGGTTTAGGCAGGCGTATATAAAGCCGCTTGGTATAGAATTCATTTGGAAAATCCTTGAGTATCGGTTTCTGCATCCTGTATTCCCCTTCCCCATATAAATTTCTTTTCATTATAGCCCTTTAGCATTAAGATTGCGATAACAAATTATTTTAGGGAGGCGACAGAATGTTAGCAATTGACCACATTGTTATTGTATCCGACAACCCTGCACAAGCAGCGGATAAATTTGGAAAAGAGCATAATGTAACTGTTATACAAGGGGGTAAACACTCCAATTGGGGAACATATAATTATTTGGCTTATTTCAGCAATGACAGTTATATCGAATGGATTGGTATTTTTGATAAAAAAATTGCGATCCAATCAGAGAATCCTCTTATTCAACAAGTTGTTGATGCACTCGATGATAATATGGAAGGTCCTATCCAGTATGCGTTACGAACAGATAAAATGGATAAATATATTGATCACTTTCATAAGTCTACTATTCCATTTACCGGCCCCATCCCTGGAAGCAGAAAAAAACCAAGTGGATCAATATTAGAATGGCGGATGCTTTTTCCTGAAGATGTAACAGAACAGCTCCCCTTTTTAATTGAGTGGGGTAATGTTAAGAATGTTCCAGAGGATGACCGATTAATAAATGAACAGCAGATTCACACCATTTCTGCTGCTATTAATAATATTGAGAAGTTTAAGGGTATTTACCAAACAGACCTGCAACTGGCTAATGCCAGATTAAGTGTTTCAGATAAACTAGCGTTTTCCATTAATTAATGATATTGCCCATTGACATTCAAACATCTATTTGACTATACTATAATCAAATACTTATTTGAATGAGGTGTAGTAAATGCCAAAAGATATATGTGAAGTGACTTGTATACATGAAGACAAAGTTGACCGTGTAAAACAGCAAATGAAGCAGCAGCCATTCGAAAAGGTAACGACGATCTACAAGCTGCTTGCAGAAAAAAACAGGTTACAAATAGCGTATGCATTGTTAATTGAAGAAGAATTATGTGTCTGTGATATTGCCAATATTATTGGTGCAACAACTGCAACAACATCACACCACGTACGTCAGCTCCACAAGGCTGGCATCGCGTCTTTCCGAAAAGATGGAAAGCTTGTTTATTATTCGTTATATGACAGTCATATCAAACAATTAATCTCACAAGCCTTCAGCCACATGAAGGAGGATTCGTATCATGCCGTCTAGCCAACAAACATATCGAGTAGAAGGGGTGTCATGCGCTAATTGTGCCAAGACATTCGAAAATAATGTCAAACGAATTAAGGGTGTCGACAATGCAGAGGTTAATTTTGCCACATTGAAAGTTGACATAGATGGCAAGGCTTCTATATCAGACATTGAAAAAGCAGGATCGTTCGACAACATAAAGGTTGTAACGGAGAATGATAATGCCAATCAAGCTAAGGAGCCATTCTGGGTCCGTTACGATAGAATTATATTTTCAGCCTTGTTAGTCGTGCTGGGTTTTGCAGCAACATTCACTTTTGGAAGTTCACATTACCTGACAACCATCCTCTTTGGGTTAGCAGCACTCGTCGGGGGGATAACGCTTTTTAAAGCTGGACTAATAAACCTGACAAGACTTCGTTTTGATATGAAGACACTTATGACTATTGCTGTGATTGGTGCAATCCTGATTGGTGAATGGCGAGAAGCAGCAATCGTAGTTATTTTATTTGCTATCAGTGAGGCACTTGAATCGTATTCGATGGATAAAGCACGTGCCTCTATTCGTTCACTGATGAAGATTTCCCCTAAAAAAGCACTGATCAGACGAAATGGGACTGACCAAATAATAGCGATTGAAGATATCGTAATTGGCGATCTTATGCTTGTTAAACCTGGAGAACGAATAGCCATGGATGGAAGAGTCATTGACGGATTTTCTGCAATTAATCAGGCATCAATAACCGGTGAATCAATTCCAGTTGAAAAATCCGCAAATGACGAGGTATTTGCTGGTACTATTAATCAAGATGGTTATCTGGAAATTGAAGTCACGAAAAAAGCAGAAGATACAACAATTGCAAAGATTGTTCATCTGGTAGAAGAAGCACAAGGTGAACGGGCCCCGTCACAAGCATTTGTTGATCGGTTCGCCGCATATTATACGCCTGTAATTATTGCGATTGCCATTCTGGTAGCAGTTATCCCTCCTCTTTTTGGTGGTGCCTGGAGCGTGTGGGTCTATCAAGGTCTTGCTGTATTAGTTGTAGGCTGCCCGTGTGCATTGGTTATCTCCACTCCGGTCGCAATCGTTACAGCAATCGGAAACGCTGCACGAAATGGAGTTCTTATTAAAGGTGGAATCTACCTTGAACAAATGGGAAGAATTAAATCAATTGCCTTTGATAAAACAGGTACTTTAACAAACGGTACCCCAAAAGTGACCGATGTTTACTATTTCACTGATAATCGTGAAAAAGCAATAAACTACCTGAATGCATTGGAAACCAAATCGAACCATCCATTAGCAAAGGCAATTGTGGACTATATCAGTGACGAAAAAATTAACACTTCAAAAGTTGACGTAGAGCATTTCACAACGATTAAAGGTAAAGGAATACAAGGAGAAATCAATGGTGAAATGATTTATGCAGGGTCACCAAATCTGTTCGATCAATTACCAAATGAAGAAGTGAATAACTTCCAGGAATCTGGAAAAACCGTAATGTTATGTGGAACAAATGATGAAATACTAGTAGCGATTGCACTTCGCGATGAACCAAGGAAAGAAAGTAAACAAATTATTAAACAATTACACAAACTAGGAATCAACCATACGTACATGCTGACCGGTGATCATGCTCAAACAGCTGTTGCATTAAAAGAAGACCTTGAAATCACCGATGTAAAAGCAGGTTTATTACCCAAAGATAAATTAGATTTTATAAAAAAACATCAGGATAAACACGGGGATATTGCGATGATTGGTGATGGAATTAATGATACACCAGCACTTGCTGCATCAACTGTAGGAGTAGCAATGGGTTCTGCTGGAACAGATAGTGCACTGGAAACAGCCGATATAGCCTTAATGGGCGATGACCTGGAAAAACTCCCATTCACAGTGAAATTAAGCCGGAGAACATTATCAATTATTAAACAAAATGTTTCCTTTGCTATCGGCATCAAGGTTCTCGCTTTACTACTCGTCATCCCTGGATGGCTTACACTTTGGATTGCAATTTTTGCTGATATGGGGGCAACCCTGCTTGTAACACTAAATGCATTGCGCTTACTAAAAATAAGATGATCATTCCATAGCGAATGATCATCTTATTTTATTCCTAATGAACACACAGTATCATTTGGCTTTGTTGGTTTGATAAAAGTCTCGATAGAAGTAAAACCCGATTGATCCAGCAATGCCGTTAACTGACCTCCAATTATCTCACTTGTTTCATCTGTTGCACCTTTCTCGTGTGGTCTAATTGTTATGGCGATTTTACCCCCTTCATTCATTTGTCTGCGAATTTTTGTTAATGTATTTAATGGTTCACGCCAAAATGTAATATTGTTTATGACTAATACTTTGTCAACCTTTTGAGGTAGTGCTGAAATTTCCTCGACGTACCCTTCAATTAGTCGAATCTGGCCATTGACCAAACGTTTGTTTGACTTACGTAATGCTTGATGAACCATAGCTTCAGACGGGTCAATCCCAGTAATCGTCACAGAATTTTTCTGCTCCAGTATATACTTAATAGCCTTACCTGAACCAAAACCGATTTCTAGTATATGGTCATCATTTTTTATGGACAGAAAATCAATTGTCCATTTATTAATCTCTCTGTTTTCCTTCGACATAAACCATCCGACTAACTGACCAACACGTCCACGTGGCATAGCAAACTGTGAAAATAATTGTTCCATTATCATCGTCTCCTTTGGAATTCCTATTCCCACATATGGTCAAAAGATAACGCTGTTTTTTAAAAGATTGTTGCTTCTAATGAATCTTAACAAGTAGTTGATATTGGAGGGCGACACAGGCTAAGGTAACCGATTTGATCTGTAGTATTTAGTGTGGCTCTCTGATGACGCAGCTGGAATTGTTTAAAATACAGCGAGCAAAATCCAGCGCAGGAAATATACGTAGACTCCTGCGGGAAAAGCAACAGCTGAAACGTTGCCCTAAGGTGCGCGAAGTGTATTTCCGCAGCAGTGTCATAGCGATGAAATCTGCCAAAAAAATAACCACCCTCGATAGAGAGCGGCTATTTTTAAATTTATACTAATTGCTGATGCAGAAATGAACTTACGGATTCGGGCGATTTCGTGTCAGCACTATGCTGATGGGCTAATTTTTCGCCATTTTGGAAGATTAACATGCTCGGAATTCCCATAACTTCGTATTTTTGCGCAATTCCCTCAACTTCATCACTATTGACTTGATACCATTCATGATTATTGAATTCTTCCATAACGTCACCAATAAACATATCCATCCGTTTGCAGTCTGGACACCAATCAGCGAAAAACTTTATGATAACTGGTTTATCCGATTGAATTACTTCATTGAATTTTTCTTCTGTATCTATATGTTTCATTCATAAGCACCCCTTATTGGTATTTTCTATCTCTATTGTACCTACTTTTTGATAGCATGTCTTATAATCTGTTTAGGACTTATATTCAACTCTTCCAAGAAGGTAAGCTATTGCAAGACCTAATGCAAATGTGCCTACACTTAAAAGAATGAGTGCATTACTTGCTGGCCATCCTGGAAAGACCACAAAAATCGAACCAATAACCATACCAATGATAATAGCAAATGTTCCTGTATAGTAATTATTTAAGAAGAAGTTAACAACCTTACTCATTACCACAATACCGATTACGATTCCTACACCGGTTACAGCAATAACATCGAGCTGGAAGCTGCTTATCCCTGTCATTACTGTCTGATACACACCAATAATTAGTAACATAAATGAACCACTTATGCCTGGAAGTACCATGGCACTGCTTGCAATAAAGCCAGAGAAAAATAATAACACATATGTTGACATTGTTTTACTTTCAATTACCCCACTCTCTCCAGCGTTCAGAAAAATCATCGAACCAACAACAATAGCACCGATAATAAGTAAAACCAGATGTTTCGGTTTAAATTTATTTTTCGCATCTGCTTTTTGAAATAAATATGGAAGTACTCCCAAAATTAGCCCCAAAAAAAGAAATTGCGTTGGTGCCGGGTAATGTTCAAATAACCACTCAAGCAGATGGCTTAATAATAAAACGGCTGTCACAATTCCAATACCAAGTGGTATCAAAAAGCCTAATTGTTTTTTCCAATCTTTACTGATGAATCCATTTATAGCAGCTATTAACTGGTCATAAATTCCAAGTAGAACAGCAATGGTTCCCCCACTTACACCTGGAACCACATCACTTGCCCCCATAATTATACCTCGATAAATATTTTTCCATTCCATATGTAACGATCTCCCTTTGTAACAGTTCCAATTTCTACAAGCATACCGTTATCATATCAAATTATGTTTGCAATTCACACAAAAATTTTATATACTATTCTCATTGCTACTTTGTAATACAAGGTAGCATTTTTTAAAAAAGTATCTTGCATTACAAGGTAGGTTTAAATATGACGTTAAGAAGTCAGTTATTAAAAGGTATTTTAGAAGGCTGCATCCTTTCTATTATTAGCCGGCAGCCAACATATGGCTATGAACTCTCGATAAGGCTACAGGAATTTGGTTTATCCGATGTTAGTGAGGGTTCGATCTATCCGATTTTGCTGCGCCTGCAAAAGGAAAAATTAGTTCAGGGAGAAATGAAGAAATCTGAATCAGGCCCTAAGCGTAAATATTATTCCTTAACCACAGAGGGCCATGAAGCATTAAAACAGTTTGTTCATCATTGGGAAAATATCAAACGGCCAGTAGATAAAATTATAGAGAAAGGAGAAATCTAATATGAATGCAAAGGCTATTATTGAGTTAAACAATGAAAAACGGGAGCAATTAAACGAGGAAAATTTAAAGTATTATGAAGATATGCTCGTGTACATACGTTTAAACACAAATAAATCTGAACAGCAAACAGAAGAGGTTTTACTTGAATTGCTAGAGCACATTCTGCAGGCCCAGGAAGAAGGACGAACTGCTGAAGAAGTTTTTGGCAAGGATCCAAAGACATATTGTAAAGAAATTATAGGGGAAATTCCTGTTGAAAATCGTAAGCGTCAAATTTTATTTATAAGTTCAATTATACTGCAGTTTCTGGCAATTATTAGCCTTACACACGGAATAATTGAATTCGGGCTTAATTATTTTTTTGATCTCGGTTCTGCCAATACAACCTTTTCGATAGGATCTGGTATTGCAATTCTCATTATCGATGTACTAATCGCTTTTTTATTCATTATAATAATTTTTAAGTGGTTAAAAAATACTGTATTTAAAGATGACAAGAAGCAAAAAAAATGGGTAGAATTCTTACAGGTTTGGGCATTTAGCACCTTTTCAATTGGACTATTTGTCCTTGTTATATATTTGATGCCTGACTTTGGAACTACGGTTATTATTCCGACGATATACTTTGCTGGTCTAGGCGTTTTTCTTTATCTTGTATCTTTCTTAATTGAACGAAAAAAGCGTTCCATCCAACTGAGATAAGGAATAGCAGTAAGGTTATTGCTATTCCTCAATAAACTCAAGCTCTGGAACCCACTGAGACATATGGTCTTTGATTTCCTGATAGTGTTTTTCAGTATTTGCAAGTTCATCATTTGTTAACTGGTACATCGGGGCAACCTGATAATTCGCCCAGTTGCTATACTTTACAAAGGTCGGCATCAACTGAGGTGATTTCACCTCAACTGTTTCTTTTTCACCTTTAATTGTTTTATGAATAGTAAATTTAAAAATCCCGCCAATTCGTCGATAAAATTCATCCTGACCTGATAAAAAATTACCTAACGAGTACGCGACTAACGTTTTATTTCCGTTTGCACCTTCTACCCAATCGATAGGCTGCAGGACATGTGGATGATGGCCCAAAACAACGTTCACGCCATTATCAGCAGCAAATTGGACGAGCTCTTTTTGTCCTTCACTTGGTAATCGTTCATATTGATTACCAAAATGCATGCTCAATACCACAGCATCTGCTTGTTTTTTCGCTTTCTGAATACTACTCGCCATTATTTCTTTATCAATTAAATTGACTAAAAAATTTTTTCCTTCTGGCACTTGAAGTCCATTTGTTCCATATGTATACGCTAAAAAAGCAACAGAAATTCCTTCATCTGTTTCATATACCCGGATCTTGTTACTGTCAGCTTCACTCTTGTATGCACCAGTGTACATCATATCAATGCTTTCCCAATGCTCTATGGCACTTTGAATTGCTTCTTCCCCGCCATCCAATGTGTGATTGTTTGCTAAAGAAACGACATCAACACCTGATTTTTTCAATACATCACCTACAGCATAAGGGCTGTTAAATGTTGGGTATGAAGACAATCCTAATAACTTACCACCAATCATTGTTTCTTGATTGGCGAACGTAATGGTTGTGTCATTTAAGAATGGTTTAACACGCTCAAGCATTGACATAAAGTTATAGCCACTATCCGTTTGCGCATCTTCATATACAGTGTTATGGATCAGCATATCACCAATTGCAGAAATTGTAATTTCTTTATGGACTTCCTCTGGTTCTTTTGTCTCTTTTGGTACTACTGGTTTCTTGGGTTCTGTGGTTTCTTCATTTTCTGGTTCGGCAGTTTCTTCAGGTTCTTTATCAGAACAAGCTGCAATTAAAACACATAGCAATAGCCCCAACAGAAACCACACTAATTTACCCCGTTTCATAGACTGTTGCTCCTTAGCATCTTTTACCCTAATATAACACACTTTCTATATTTAACGAATCTACTCTAAATTAATCCCATATTTATCCGTTCCTTTTACAGCTCTTTCATATGATATCTGAGACTTTAAAGTCGTTCAATTATTGTCGCATTCGCCATCCCCATACCTTCACAAATTGCCAACAAACCGTATCTACCTTCTGTACGTTCCAATTCATTAACTAACGAAACAAGCAGCTTCGTTCCTGTCGCTCCAAGCGGATGACCAAGTGCAATTGCACCACCATTCACGTTCAGCTTATCAGGATCTCCACCAATATCGTTCAGCCAAGCTAACGGTACTGGAGCAAATGCCTCATTAACTTCATACCGATCTATCTGTTCAATTGAAAGGTTAGCCTTTCTCAGCGCTCTTCTTGTTGCTTCGATTGGTCCTGTCAGCATAAGAGTAGGATCAGATCCAACAACAGTTCGGGCTGTAATTCTTGCTTTTGGTTTCAAACCAAGTTCCTCTGCCTTTTCGCTGGACATTAATAGTACAGCACTTGCCCCATCGCTCATTTGACTTGCATTTCCAGCTGTTATTTTACCGTCTTCCTTAAAGACTGTCTTCAGCTCTGCTAGTGCTTCCTTAGTAGTATTAGCTCTTGGTCCCTCATCGGTTTTCAAAAGTTCCAGCTGTCCATTCTCATTTTCTGTTTCTACCGGTACAATTTCCTGTTCAAAATTACCCTTTTTAATTGCTGCTAATGCACGCTTGTGACTTTGCAGTGAAAATTGATCTAACTCTTCTCTTGTAAACTTCCATTTATCGGCAATCTTTTCCGCCGAGATTCCCTGATTAACAATTTCATATTGTGCTATCAATTTTTCACTTGGCTTTGTACCCTGCATATTGGAAAACATTGGTGCGCGTGTCATGCTCTCAACACCACCTGCAATCATAATATCCATATCTCCAGCCGCGATTGCCTGCGCGCCAAAGTGAACAGCTTGCTGACTTGAACCACACTGCCGATCAATTGTTACACCTGGTACATGTGATGGAAAACCAGCAATTAAAGCTGCAGTCCTAGCAATATTTCCGCCTTGCTCATTGACTTGTGTTACGCAACCTAAGATGACATCTTCCACATCACCTTTATTGATATTCGAACGTTCAACCAAATCTTCCAGTACGACTGCGGCCAGTTCATCTGATCGGTAATTTGCATACATACCTTTTCTTCTGCCTATTGCTGTACGGCAACCGTCCACAATAACAACATCTCGCATAACTACACCCCTTTTATTAAAAATGACTATTTCCATTATATCTGATTTTTTTGAAAATAAAAGGTAGTTTGTACTAATATAATCGAAGCTCACAACGAAAAGGTGTCACCAAAATATATTTTTTAAATGACACTTTTCATGACTGAGAAACAATTATATATAGAACTACACTATATTTATAATTCCATGTTTAAATCTATATTCAATGGGAATAAAATATATAGACTGATAATCTATCACTAGAAAGGAAGTCTACTATGAGAAAAGCTCAATATCAGCCAACAAAGAACAAGCAATTACCAGATGCTCTGGAAGTTCATTATTCAAAAGAATTTAAGAAAGCAGACATTGCCGCCGGATATCGGCAGTCTCGAGTTAGAGAGGCAAAAGGAGAAAATCCCGATTTAATCAAATAACCCTATTTCCCTAGGTACTCTGTACGTACTATCTCGTATGGGGTACCTTTTTTGGCAGTTAAGAAAGTATAAATCCTTTCTTACTGCATAAGTGCAACTAAGGCAATCGCCATTAAGGCTTGCACTCCAGAGTATAAGGGGTTCTAAGAAAGCAAAATACGCTTTCATAAGAATCCCTTTAACGAATGCCAAGTTTTCTAATCTAAAAATTGTGGTTTAATGAAACATTTTATTAATTTGTTCGTACTTATGTATAGCATTAGGAAAGGAAGGATTTTTACATGTCAAATGCAGCCATAGAATTAATAGATTTAAAGAAAACGCTAGGCAAAAAAGAAATTATTAAGGGACTTTCTTTTTCTATTGATAGAGGAGAAGTATTTGGATTTATTGGCCCAAATGGTGCCGGCAAGACAACAACAATACGCATGATGGTTGGATTGATGCAAATTACAGATGGTGATGTTCATATACTGGGAAATAGCATCAAAACCGATTACAAGGAAGCAATCAGCGAAGTTGGTGCTATTGTCGAAAACCCTGAAATGTACCCATTCATGAGCGGATGGCAGAATCTGATGCATTTTTCCCGCATGATTCCTGGGGTTACGAAAGAACGCATTCATGAAGTAATTAGGCTAGTAGGATTAGAGAAAGCAATTAATGAAAAAGTAAAAAAATACTCATTGGGAATGCGACAGCGGTTGGGGATCGCGCAAGCACTCTTACATAAACCCTCAGTACTAATTCTGGACGAGCCTACCAATGGGTTAGATCCTGCCGGTATTCGCGAAATTCGTAAGTATATAAGAGCATTAGCCAGCGAAGAAAACGTTGCTGTGATTATTTCAAGTCATTTATTATCGGAGATCGAGCTAATGTGTGATCGCATAGGACTTATCAAAAATGGCGAACTTGTAGCGACACAGGACGTTAACGCAGCAACTGATCAGGATAGCGCAAGTCCAGTACAAATGGAAGTAACACCAATTGAACATGCAATCAAAATCCTAAAATCAAATCATGATATTGATGCAACTTCAGAAAACGGCACAATAACCATCCAGAGTGAGCGTGATACAATACCATCAATCATTAAAACACTGATAAATAATGACGTCCTTGTCTACCAGGTATCTATTACGAAATCAACACTAGAAGATAAATTCTTTGATTTGATTGGAGAGAATACAATTGAGTAATTTTTTTAAGCTTTTAGTTAACGAACAGTACAAGTTATACATACGCAAGTCAACATGGGTAATGTACATTCTTGTATCTCTCATTATTCTTGGGTTAGCTTTTCTTGGTAACTTTGCACAAGGTGCCAATGCCCCGGGCACCAATGAAAAATATCAGGATAGTAATTGGAAACAAACACTCCAGCAGGAAAATGAAGATTTAAAGAAACAAATAGAAGAAGAAGAGATGATGCAAGGCTTTAACGCACGTCAGATTGAAGAAAATAACTACTATCTTGATAATGATATCCAACCTAGCAGCTATGATGCTTGGCAATTTGTAATGGAAAATGAATTTTTGCTATCACTAGTGAGCTTATTTACCATAATCGTTGCAGCAGGAATAATTGCAAATGAATTTAAATGGGGTACCATTAAACTGCTGCTCATCCGGCCGATCACACGTACGAAGATATTATTATCAAAATATGTGTCGGTCCTGTTGTTCGCATTATTTACACTACTATATGTTTTAGTGTTTTCTTGGGTAGTTGGCATCCTATTTTTCGGGATAAACGGAATGGACCCGCATATCGTTCTTAACCAAAGTGAAAGCTATTCTTACGTATCTGTCATTCAGCAAATTATTGAAGGGTATGGATTCCAGCTTGTAACACTATTAATGATGGCAACATTTGCGTTCATGATTTCAGCAATTTTCCGTCAAAGCTCACTGGCAATCGGGATAGCTATTTTTCTCATGCTTGCTGGTAATGCGATTGTAACCTTTTTCGCAGACTATAGTTGGGCAAAATACATCATGTTTGCGAATACAGATTTGAGTCAGTATACAAATGGCACACCTTGGCTTGATGGAATGAGCCTAGGATTCTCTATAACAGTCTTGGTTGTATATTACTTAATTTTCCTTGTTCTATCCTGGGTATTTTTCACAAAAAGGGATGTGGCTGGACAATAGAATCCTTCAAAAGTTTGCAGGAGTTATGTTATAACTAGTATGAAAGGCATATTATTATTAACGAGAGATTAAAAAGTTTCATATCGTAATTATCAGTTACCTTTAATAATTGGGGTGTTTTCAGTGAAACGTTATTTATCAACCTTTTTTCTCATCCTGAGTGCTATCATACTAATTATAGGTCTGCGAATGAACCTGCAGTGGAGTGGAATAGCTGCCTGGGGCTTATCGTTCATCAGTTTAATATTTGCAGCATACTATACAAAGTATATTCCAAATGACAAAAAAGACGAAAAGCAATCATAAAAAGTCGGAATGCAAACTAGAAAATTGCATTCCGGCTTTTTAGTTTTGGCTGCTATTCAAAAGATTGTTTCCTTTTCCAAGCAATGGGTCTTAGTTGATATACACTGTTACACAAGCTAAGGCTAACCCATTTGTTGTATTTAGTATTGTTCTCTGACCAGGTTCGCGAAGTTTATTTCCGAAACGTTGTGATAGCACTATAACAACCTTAATTTAATCAAATAATTCATGTTTTTCTTTTAGTGATTGAGGAGCAGAGTTAACCATTCGCTCCAAAAGGAAAATAGCAATCGTTATATCATCAACAATCCCAAATATAAACAAAAAGTCCGGGATAATATCAAATGGAATAGCGATATAGCTAATAATTAAAAGCGCATATATCAATTTAGTAATGGGTTTAATCTCTTTGGATATAAAGAAGTCTTTTAAAAATGGAATAGATTTGTGAAATTTAAATAAAAACCGAATTCGTTTTAAGTATATCCTCATTCAATGCACCTGCTTTCTCCGTATAGTTACAGTACTATTAAACAAACTATAAAAGTAGCTTATCATAAAAAAGAGGAATCGATGTGTTTCATCATATTAAGGAATTGCAATACAATGCGAAACCTTCAAAGCCAGATCCTGTATACGCAAAGAAACTGCAAGAGGGATTAGGTGGACAGTACGGCGAAATGACAGTTATGATGCAATATCTTTTCCAGGGGTGGAACTGTCGTGGCGACCAAAAATACAAGGATATGATACTTGATATAGGTACAGAGGAAATTGCCCATGTGTTAACAACAATGATCGCTCAATTACTTGACGGAGCCCCAGCGAAGGAACAGGATGAAGCAGCAAAGAATCCGGTAGTAGAAGCAGCACTAGAGGGAATGAATCGTCAGCATATTATAGTTTCAGGGTTAGGCGCTACGCCAACAGACAGTACCGGTTATCCTTGGCAGTTACTTTCTTACTGCATAAGTGCAACTAAGACTTTCGCCATTAAGGCTTGGCGATAAGCCAAGTTTTCTAAGAATTCCCGCTATACGATTTCAAGCGGTAATTTATTGGCTGGTTTTCGGGCAAATTTAAATGCTGAATCACAAGGAAGATTACAAGTTGTGCGTTTTATATGAATCAACAACTGATCCAGGGGTCAGAGACATGCTTTCATTCCTGATTGCACGAGACACAATGCACCAAAATCAGCAGTGGATGGCTGCTATTGAAGAACTGGAACAAATTCAAAAGGCAATTGTTCCTAGCACATTCCCACAGGAAAACAAGAAACAACAGGTTTCCTATTCATTCATGAATTTTTCCAAGGGAGAAGAAAGTGCACAGGGGAGATGGGGCAATCGGACCTTCCTATAATGGACAGGGTAACTTTGAATATGTAGCGAACCCAGAGGCTAAGGGTCAGGTTCCATTTCTTAAACCATCACCAGCCTATATTCACGGTACACCTCCAACCGGGAACCTGCCACCAAATACCAATAGTTCAACATTTGATAAAAGCTAACTCCTGTGTAAAGGAGTTAGCTTTTATTATTTTCACGTCTGGCAAAATCAACAAATCGAAATTTATCCGGACGGTGCCGTGATTCTGTATATTGAAATAAACTTGTATCCTCAAGGTATACCATGCTTTTAATTACGACAACATTAGAATAGCCTTCAAGATCCAGTAGAGCTCGGTCTTCTTCAGAAGGCTCTTCAACAACAATTTCCTTTCGGGCAAAGCTTATTTTCAATTCAAGCTGATTCTCCAGGTAATCATAAATTGAATCCTCACATATTTCCCTTGTTAATTCAGGAACATAATCCTTATTAAAATAATCTTTATCTAATATTACTTTTTCACCTGAAATCTTTCTTGCTCTAACTACCTTCCATACTGAATCACGAAGATTTATATTTAATTTTGATTGTAATTCCTGGTCCGCTTCAACGATTGCTAGTTCATTAACTATCGTATTGGCTGGTAATTGCAAATTTGTTGCCAGTTCTTTGAAACTAACAATACCTGAGACTGGAAAGTCAAACTTATTGGTATCAATTACCACAGAACCTTTCCCGCGAATCTTTTGAATATACCCATCTTGTGCCAATTGGTTCAGTGCCTTTCGGATTGTTTCCCGTGAGGTAGAGTATATCTCTGTGAGTTCGTTTTCAGATGGTAACTTTGTTGACTCTGGCCATTGATTTGACTGAATTTTTTTCACGAGTTCATGATATATCGTTAAATACTTTTGCATCGCGCTCTACCCCATTATTTCAAATAATACACAACTGACTCATATGGTCTTAATTTAAATTGATCAAACGTTTGATCAGTGTCCGGATAATTCGAGAGTAACATTTTTATATTCTCATAATTCGCTAAATCAATATGTGCTGTTACTTCTTTTCCATAGAAATTACTTACAACAAGTAAGGTTTCATTGTTCCAATTACGTTTATACGCAAATACACTATCATTATCTTTAAGTAATAATTGGTAGTCACCATATGTTATGATATCATACTTTTTCCTTAAATCTACCAACTCCTGATAGTGTGAAAAGATTGAATTCGGATTGCTTAAGGCCTTTTCCGCATTTATTTGTTCATAATTGTCTGCAATTGGTATCCACGGAGTGGTGGAAGAGAACCCAGCATGATTGCCTGCTGACCATTGCATTGGTGTCCTGGCGTTATCACGTGACTTTTGCTGAAGGATAGCCAACACTTCATCCTCAGGTTTCCCAGAACGGAGCAACGATTCATAAGCATTTAGTGATTCCACATCACGATAGTCATCAATTTGCGTAAAGTTAGGGTTAGTCATCCCAATCTCTTCCCCCTGAAAAATATAGGGAGTTCCTTTCATCATGTGTAAAGTTGTTGCAAGCATTTTTGCTGATTCGTTATGGTATTTTCCGTCATTACCGAAGCGCGAAACAACACGTGGCTGGTCATGGTTGCACCAGAACAATGCATTCCAGCCACCCCCTTCATGCATGCCGACTTGCCACTCAGATAAAATCCTCTTTAATTTCTGGAAATCAAATGGCGCTTTCGTCCACTTTTCACCACCACGGTAATCTACCTTTAAATGATGAAATTGGAACGTCATATCAAGTTCATTCCGTTCAGGGCGTGTATAAAGCACACAATTATCCAGTGTTGTAGATGACATCTCACCAACAGTCATCATACGATGTGGCGAAAAAACAGCTTGATTCATCTCGTGTAAGTATTCATGAATCCGAGGTCCATCAGTATAGAATTTTCTCCCATCTCCAGAATAATCATTTGGAAAATGCTGATCCTTCGAAATAAGATTGATTACATCCAGGCGAAATCCATCAATTCCTTTATTAGTCCAGAATCGCATCATTTCATATAATTCTTCTCTGAGTTGGTCATTTTCCCAGTTCAGATCTGCTTGTGTTTGATCAAATAAATGCAAGTAATATTGGTTTGTTTTTTGATCAAATTGCCAAGCAGAGCCACCGAATTTCGATTGCCAATTATTTGGCACATCACCATTCGTGGCACCCTTCCAAATGTAGAAATCACGAAACTTATTATCTTTAGATTCCGATGCCTTTTTGAACCATTCGTGTTCAGTTGATGTATGATTGATAACGAGATCCATTATAAGTTTCATATCTCGTTTATGCGTTTCAGCCAGTAATTCTTCAAAGTCCTCCATCGTTCCGTACATTGGTTCAATGGAATAATAATCACTAATATCATAGCCATTATCTTTTTGCGGTGAATGATAAACAGGTGTCAGCCAAATAACGTCGACACCTATTTTTTTTATATAATCAAGCTTCTTGATAATCCCTTGTATATCGCCTACACCATTGCCTGTTGTGTCATGGAAACTCTTAGGATATATTTGGTAAACAACAGCTTTCTGCCACCATGCTTCATTCATTGCTAACACCCCGTAATTCTAGTTGTATTAATGTGTATTAAGCTTTCTTTTTGCAATTAAATACGTAATTATAAATGGCACAACGATAACAATCGCCATTCCGATAAAGAATGAAAGCATTCCATTCGCAATAGATAGGAATCCTGGAACGCCGCCTATCCCGATAGATTCTGCAGTTACATGCTGCATCGTGATGAATGCTCCAGCTATTGACGATCCAAATACCGCAGCAATAAACGGATACTTAAAACGCAAATTCACTCCAAACATCGCCGGTTCAGTGATTCCAAGCCAGGCAGATAGACCTGAAGTACCTGCAAGTCCTTTTAGTTTTTCCTCTCTTGCAACGAGCATCATCGCGAAGGCTGCAGCACCCTGAGCAATATTAGATAATGCCAGAATCGGCCACAGAAAAGTGGAGCCAGTGCTGCCGATCAGTTGCAGATCAATAGCCAGGAAGGTGTGGTGCATACCTGTAATAACCATTGGTGCATATATTGCTCCATAAACAAGACCACCAATCAATGCAAACTGATCAAATAATGCTACAAGTCCATCAGTAATTCCGTTTCCGATAGCAAAAGTGATTGGGCCTATAATAATAAATGTTAGGAATCCAGTAACCAGCAGTGCAACAGGTGCTACCACAAGTAATTGTAATGAATCAATAACACGTTTTTTCATAAAGATTTCAATTTTCGCAAGAACCCATGATGCAAATAACACAGGGAGGACTTGGCCTTGATAACCGATTTTATCCACTTCAAACCCGAACAGGTTCCACTTTGGAATTTCGCCTGCTTCCAAAGCATCACCGTAAGCCCATGCATTGAGAAGTGCCGGGTGAACCATTATCAGTCCGAGAACAACACCGAGCAATTCATTACCGCCAAACCGTTTGACAGCTGACCAACCAATTAATGCTGGTAAGAAGGTAAATGCCGTATTTGCTATTATATTAATCATATCGGCTAATCCAGCCCATTGCGGGTACATTTCGACAATCGGTTGATCAGCAAAAACCGGATTTACAAGTATATTATTGATACCCATCAGTAGACCAGCAGTTACGATTGCAGGTAAAATGGGAATGAAAACATCAGCTAATACCTTGATAGCCCGCTGCAGTAGATTTTGTTTTTGCGCGGTAGCTGCTTTAACGTCTTCCTTAGAGGCTTCACCAATATTCGTTTGATTAACCATTGCAGCATATACCTTGTCAACAGTTCCTTGGCCGATTACCACTTGAAACTGACCGTTAGCTGAAAATGATCCTTTTACGATATCCATGTTTTCCAGAGTATCTTTATTAACTTGATCTTCATCCGATAACGCAAAACGAAGACGTGTCACACAATGGGTGGCAACGTTAATGTTTCCCTCGCCACCTAGTGCTTCAACAATTTCACTCGCTTCTTGGCTGTATTGATCCGTTCCTGTTGCTGGTACTTTTTCCTCAGTGGCATTCTTTGTCTGCACATTAAATAATCTTGATTGGCCACCGACAACTGTTGAATCATTTATTTTTTCGAAAAATTCCAGTTCACTGCCATTTGTGATAATTACCGGCGTAATTACATCAGTTGCTTTTTCTCGGATAAAGTCTACGTCAAATGTAATTAGAGGATCCCCGATTTTCACTTGATCGCCTTGTTTCACATGTGCTTCAAACCCCTTACCATCTAAAGAAACCGTATCAAGACCAATATGAATTAATACCTCTACACCAGAGTTTCCTCGAATTCCTACAGCATGCTTTGTAGGAAAAATCTGAACAACTTCCCCATCCAATGGTGCTACTACTTTACCATCACTAGGGTCAATTGCCAGACCATCACCCATCATTTTTTCAGAAAAGGTTGGATCTGGAACATCTTCAAGTTTTTTTATCTGACCACTAATTGGCGCATAGATCACTTCTTTATTATTTACCACAGGAATACCTCCCTAATTTTTAGAAACTCTTTTAAACATGTATATACAAGTAACTCATTTAAGTTTAACTTGTATATACATGTTTTGCAAGGGCTTTCATTAATAAAGAAGATATTTTCTTCTGAAATCTGATGACTTGCCGAATATCTATATAAAAACTACCTTGCATAGTGTGTGCAAGGTAGTTCATTCTAGTCTAAATCGTTATATGGTAAGAATAGCAACCTGTCGTCATTTGCTGCCGGATCTCCACGACCATCCGTATTATTTGTCAGGAAATAGATTCCTTCGTTAGAAGCGAGAGCGTCACGAACTCGCCCTACATTCGAAACTATTAGCTTCTGGGTCTTGTTTGCTGGGTCAAACCGGCGTAGCCCCTCACCTCTTAATGAAGCAAAGTAGAAAAAACCATTATGATACGTCATTCCAGAAGGTGCCCAGGTATTTTCACCAGAATGAATAATCGGACTCTCCATATTAGCAGCTGTTTCATCACCCTGAATCTCCGGCCAGCCATAATTACTCCCTTTAATTATTCTGTTAATTTCATCATGTGCACTTGAGCCATGTTCCGTTGCGAACATTTCATCTGCTTCATTCCACGCCATACCCTGTGGATTACGATGTCCAAACGTAAATACATAGGAATCTTCAAACGGGTTATCAGCTGGAATAGACCCGTCAAGGTTCATCCTTAAAATTTTCCCAGCTAAACTATCTAGGTCCTGTGCCAATTCGGGTTGTGTCGCATCACCGGTTGTTATATACAGTTTATTATCTGGCCCAATTTCAATACGACCGCCCTGGTGGAACTGCCCTCCAGGAATCCTATCTATTAACACAGATGTTTCTTCCCATTGTTCGTCTGACTCTTTAATTGTAACTACCCTTTGATAGTACTGATTATCTTCCTGATAGGAATAATAGGCAAAAGCTTTATTAGTTTCACTAAAATTTCCAGGAACCGCAATGCCTAATAATCCCGCTTCTGCCTGGTTAGATAGGTCCTTTGAAAATTGTACCTGTTTACGTGTCTGTTCACCTTTTTTAATTGTAACAATTGATCCGATTCGCTCGCTTACGTAAAATGCGTCATTTAGTTTGGCAATCTCCCAAGGCTCCTGAAGATTTTCAGCAATAACTTGAAGATCCCCTTCTGTATTTGGAATATCAACAATTGCCTCATCTGATTGTTGCTGTCTTTCTTCATCTTGAGAACAAGCGCTGGCTATAAACATGAATGTGAAAATTATGATTAAATATCGGGTCAAGGAATCACCTCACAATTGATTATTTCGTTCAGTTTACCTTTTAAGAGGACTTGTTTCAATATTTAAGTGTGGATTCAGAGCACCATCTGCTCATTTCTAGCTTCCAATGATAAGCCGTCTGTCTGTTAATAAAGCAAAAACGGCAGAAGCACTATGATATGCCCCTGCCGTACAAATTCAATATTAAATTTTTGCTTTTTTTGATGCTTTTTGGCGTTCACTGTTGTTCAATATTTTTTTACGAAGACGAATTGATTCTGGTGTTACCTCACAATACTCATCATCATTCAAATATTCGATTGCTTCTTCTAATGACATCTCTCTAGTCTTTCTGATCGTAGATGTCTGGTCTTTGGTTGCTGAACGAACGTTCGTCAAATGCTTTTCTTTTGTAATATTAACAGTTAAATCATTTTCACGATTATGCTCGCCAACAATCATTCCAGCATAGATTTCTGTACCAGGTTCTACGAAAATCACTCCACGATCCTCAAGCTGCATGATGCCATAAGTCGATGCTTTACCTTGTTCCATTCCAACAAGTACACCTTCACGGCGGCCGCCAACCTGTCCTTTAGCGAAAGGCTCATAAGCGTCAAATGTGTGATTTATGATACCATAACCGCGTGTCTGTGACATAAACTCGGTTGAATACCCGATTAATCCACGTGATGGCACTTTAAATTCCAAACGAACTTGGCCGTTACCCTGGTTAACCATATCAAGCATTTCGCCTTTACGTGCACCAAGCGATTCCATGACAGACCCTGTGTAATCTTCAGGAACATCTACTTGGACGCGTTCAAATGGCTCACACTTTACTCCATCAATCTCTTTAATGATTACTTGTGGCTTAGAAAGCTGTAATTCAAAGCCTTCGCGACGCATGTTTTCAATCAGAATTGAAAGGTGCAGTTCACCACGGCCTGAAACGGTCCATGCATCCGGCGAATCGGTTGGTTCAACACGTAAGCTGACATCCGTTTCCAATTGCTTCATCAGGCGTTCTTCAATTCTCCGAGATGTGATATATTTACCTTCACGACCAGCAAATGGGCTATTATTAACAACAAATGTCATTTGCAGTGTTGGCTCATCAATACGCAACCATGGTAATGCTTCTGGATGATCATGTGCACAGATTGTTTCACCAACATTTATATCATCCAAACCAGCTATTGCGACGATATCGCCACCTTTGGCTTCCTCAATTTCAACTCTCTTTAAGCCTGTGAAGCCAAACAGTTTACTGATACGGAAGTTTTTTTGCGTGCCGTCTTTTTTCATTACAACAACCTGCTGTCCGACACTTATTTTACCTCGAACAACACGCCCTACACCGATTCTTCCGACATAGTCATTATAATCGAGTAGTGTAATCTGAAACTGCAACGGCTCTTCTTGGGTATCAGCAGGTGCAGGAATATGCCCCATTATCATTTTGAAAACCGGATCCATTGTTTCCTGCTGGTCATCAGGCTCTTCCCCTGACGTTCCGTTTATTGCTGAAGCATAAACAACTGGGAATTCCAATTGGTTATCATCTGCTCCTAATTCAATAAATAGATCCAATACCTCATCAACAACCTCTTGTGGTCTTGCGTTAGGTCGGTCTATTTTATTTAAAACGACAATAGGCGTCAATTTTTGTTCCAACGCTTTCTTCAATACAAACCGCGTTTGCGGCATTGTACCTTCATACGCATCAACAACTAATATAACGCCATCTACCATTTTCATAATACGTTCTACTTCCCCACCAAAATCTGCGTGGCCAGGCGTATCTAAAATATTAATAGCTGTGTCATTATATTTAATCGCTGTGTTCTTTGCCAAAATGGTAATTCCACGTTCTCGTTCAATATCGTTGGAGTCCATGGCACGTTCATTCACTTGTTCATTCTCACGGAATGTTCCTGAGTATCTCAGCATCTGATCAACAAGTGTTGTTTTGCCATGGTCAACATGGGCGATAATTGCGATATTACGAATATCTTCTCTTAATTGCATAAAAGTACGCTCCTCTATTATTACGGGGTGAATCAAACTATCCAATTGTAACACAAAAATCTAATTAGTAAAAGAAAGAATAAATTTAGCACCGCCAAGCTTGGATTCGTGTACCATGATTTTCCCGCCTGATTGTTCAATAATAGCACGTGCAATTGCTAGTCCTAAACCAGTTTCCCCATTATTACCTTTTACAAACCGGTGGAAAATATGTGGAAGTAAATCCTTTGATATTCCCTCGCCATCATCTTCAATAACAATTGTAGATTTTTCAACAGTTATATCAACACGCGTCTTTGCATGGCGAATCGCATTGAAGGTTATGTTTAATAATGCACGTAGAACCTTTTCCTGATCAACGAACAGTGAACTGCCCTCATCCACCTCTTGATTAATTGTTATATTTTTTTCATTAACCATCGGTAACGTTCGGTCCATCACTTGATTAATTAGTGTCGAAGTACTAACATTTTCCGGTTGATAAGCGGTTTGTTCACTATCAAGTTTCGCCAAAAGGATCATTTCATTTATAATCATTTTGAGCCGTTTAACTTCCGTGACCATCATATCCAGCCCTTTTTCCTGTTCCTGCTCATCAAAGACCTTATCGCGTATTCCCTCTGCATAACCTTGTATTGTCATTAGAGGTGTCTTTAATTCATGGCTCGCATTCTGGAAAAAGGCTTGCTGAGAATTTACGTAACGTTGAAGTTCAGATGCCATTTCGTAAACACTTTGCTCCACTTCTTTTATTTCACCGGTTGCTTTGATTGATTCAAGTTCATCAAATTTACGATTTTCTATTTTCTTTAGTTGACCTTTTAATCTGCTTAAAGGCGTTACCAATTTATTCGTTAGGAAATAACTAAGGAATACAGCTGCAATTGCACCAATTATAAAGACAATCATCAGCCGTTGAAAAAAGTCCTGTTGTACTGCCTGTAAATCATTTATCGGAGTTAATAGAATTAATTCCAATCCAGTACTTTCTGGGTTAAATAATATACGTGAAGTGACGAATTTATTATTTCCAATTTCCCATATTTCCTTTTGATCGTCTGCAAAATTATTATTTGCTGAAAATCCATTTACATACCTCGGAGGCATTGTTGAATCCAGTACACGATTCTGATGACGATTATATAGGAAAAGATCCAAATCCTGCTCATCAAGAAAATCACTGAATCCCTGTAAACTGTTCCCTCTGCCATTTTCATTTAGGACTTGAACCAGCAATTCACCATTTTGTTTTAATTCAGCCTGCTCATCCTCAATTAGCATATCCATAAGTAAAGAGTAGATGACAAGTCCTGTAACCGTAAGCATTACGAGGAGTAAAGTTGTAAAAGCCAGATTGAGCTGTGATTGAAGTTTCATGTCTGATCCTCTTCACTGCGCAGACGATACCCATATCCCCATACAGTTTCTAATGGAATATCACTCAGCTTTTTACGTATCCGTTTAACCAGATCATCAACAGCTCGATCACTGCCAAAATAATCTTCTCCCCAAATCTTTACTAGCAACTCTTCACGTGAAAAAGCACGATTTACATTTTCAGCAAATAATAATAGCATATCAAATTCTTTAGTAGTTACATCCTGTTCCTCACCACTCCAAAAAATTCTGCGGTCACTCTCATGAATTAACAGATTGTCGACCTTTAATCTGTCATGTCCGACTTCACTCATTTTCACTTGTGGCTGGGTGCGTTTAAAAACCCTTTTCACACGTGCAAGTAACTCTCGCGGACTAAATGGTTTGGTTAAGTAGTCGTCCCCACCCAACTCCAGTCCAAGGATTTTATCAATCTCATCGTCTTTTGCAGAAATGATGATGATTGGTACATTACTTTCGTTTCTGATATTTTTACAAAATTCATACCCATCCATGCCAGGGAGCATTATATCCAGTATCCACATGTCTGGAGGTTGTGTCTCCCAAAGTTCCCAGGCTTTCTCTGCAGATTCCATAACCGTTACATGGAAGCCTTCTTTTTTTAAATAAGCAGAAACGATGTTTTGAATATTCGTATCATCTTCTACTACACCAATGTGACTATTCATGTAATCGCCCCCTTAAACGTCATATTATTCTTATTTATATTTTTACATAAGTTAGTATTTGTGAACACTAATAAGCAAATTACACACTTTTTCCATATTTATACCAAATTCATACCAAATATAAAACCTATAATAAGAATTGTACTATACATGAAAAGGGTGATGTTTTTATGGATCGCAACGATAATGATAATAATAAAGAGTTGGAAGAAAACACTTTAGATAAACAAGAACAAAAGACAGAAGCAAATCCTGGTATTGCAGAAACAGCAAGACAAAATGCTAAACCAAAGCAGGACAAACCTAAACAAAAATCAGGTGTCAAAACACTTATGAGCGGAATTGCTGGTGGTGTGATTTCAGCAGTAATAGTTGCTTTATTATTCACAACAAACATTATTCCATTAAATCAGCAGGAAAATAGTAATTCTGCTTCTTCAGAAAGCAATGAGCAAACAGCACCTGAAATAGCGGAAACGGTGTCATCAGACAGCTCAAATATTGCTTCCAACATGGATGAGGCATCCAAGGCAGTAGTAGGAGTTATCAATAAACAGCAGCAAAGTGTATGGACCCAAAGCCAACAAGCAGGTGCTGGTTCTGGTATAATTTATAAAGAAAAAGACGGAAAAGCGTATGTCGTAACAAATCAGCATGTTGTTAAAGGTGCAGAAGAAGTAGAGATTGTTTTAAATAAAGATACTCGTATTTCAGCAAAAGTCTTGGGAACAGATTCATTTACAGACTTAGCTGTACTTCAAATTGATGGTAAAAAAGTAAACACAGTAGCTGACCTTGGTTCTTCAAAGAATTTAAAAGTTGGTGACACTGTAGTAGCTATCGGAAATCCACTAGGAATGAATTTCGCCAACTCAGTCACAAAAGGTATAATTAGCGGCCTTGATCGGTCAGTAAGTATTGATACAAATGGTGATGGACAGCCAGACTGGATTACTGAAGTTATTCAAACTGATGCAGCAATTAACCCAGGTAACAGTGGTGGTGCTCTCATCAATTCTAAAGGTGAAGTAATTGGAATTAACTCTATGAAAATAGCAAAGACATCAGTAGAAGGTATTGGTTTTTCCATACCAATTGATGAAGCACAGCCAATTATGAAACAACTTGAAAAAGATGGCGAGGTAGCACGTCCATTCATTGGAATAAGTACTGCATCAATGGGCCAAGTGCCACCGCAATATCGTGATCAAATTCAACTCCCGGAAAATGTTGAAGGCGGTATGGTAGTCGCCAAAGTCCAGCAAGGTTCACCAGCAAGCCAAGCAGAACTGCAACAGTTTGACGTTATCACCAAAATTAATGGTAATAAAATAACATCCATTTTGGACCTGCGAAAATATTTGTATAATGAAACAAAAATTGGTGAGTCAGTTGAGCTAGAGATCTACCGGGATGGTGAACCTCAGAAAATAGCATTAGAGTTAGTCAAGCGTGAACAATAATTACCCCCTTTTTTTAAACTTGCAGTGAAAAACACTGCAAGTTTTTTTATTTCTAACTGCATAAGTGCAATCAAGGCATTCCCCAGTAAGTCTTGGAGAATAATGCCAATAACAATAAACTTTTATTAAACAGCCTTGTTATTAAAAGAATATATTACCTATTTATGTTAAATTTATTATATAATGTGAAATAGAAGAGTATATTGCACTATTAACCAGTAATTAATTATAAAGGAAGTGATTCTATGCAATGCCCTTCATGCGGTCAACAAACAGCGGAAGGAAAGTTTTGTACTAATTGCGGTGCTCAATTAGTCAAGGATAATCAATATGAATCAGTCGCTGCTGTCAGCACTACTCCATCAACTAATCAAAATCCAAACGAAACAGTTGAGAAATTGAAGACTACCGGATCTAATTTCGGCCATTTTTTTGTAACACTAGTTAAAAACCCAAGTGAAGCAAAAAAAGCTAATGGATCTGATATGAGTTCAGGAATAATTACATTTGTATTATTTTCATTATTAATCGCTTTAAGCTACCATTTGATTCTTAGTACCATTCAAATGGGGTTCTTTATGCAAATAACATTTTGGGATAGTTTTATTTTGCCATTTATAATTTTCAACATTTTGTACGTACTGATTGCTGGATTAACATTCGCTGGTACAAAGCTCTCCGTTCAAGCAGTTACGTTTCCAGATGTTATCGCCAAATATGGTGCATATTTAGTCCCGTTTTTACTTTTATATACTGCGGGAATACTATTTTGGCTAATTGGCCTTTCATCAATAGCTGGAATGCTTTTACTTTTAAGTATTCTTAGCACACTGCTTATTGCACCTACATTTATTTTAGTAGAACAGACACCTAATGGATTTGATCGAATTTATGTATTGATTGGGTTACACATTATTATTTTATTAGTGTTTGGATTTTTCATACAATCATTCATGAATTCAATGCTCGGAAACTTTATGAACATGATGTTTAATAACGGTTTTTAAAAGTAGAAAAGCTCCTCAAAACGAGGAGCTTTTTTTGTTGTAAAACCATCTAACATTTTAGAGAGGCCTGTCTCAGTCATAGGTACTACTTTCTGATCGGCATTGGTACCGCCACATTTAATACATGATTTACCATTGTAATTAGAAAACTCAGTTTTTCATTCATAAATTTCCTTCACGTAGTAAGAAAGTATTTTTACTATCTTACTACAAAAAAATTCGTACACAGGAAAAACTTAAGCTGTGCACGACTATTCTTCTTCATATTTCTGATGATTAGGTGTCACTCCTATAAAATCACCGTCCCGGTCAGCTGCAAGATAACTCTCCTCATCCTCGACATTGCCCACATTTTCATCACTGTTTGGGTACATTTCATTATAGCTATCCTTTTCACCATAAAAATCGGATGGCGATTCAGTTGTTCCATACCTGCTTACTTCCTGCCAAGCATCTTCTGCATCGTAGCCAGTCTGTTCTTCTTCCGTAACCTCATTAGGATTAATGTTAGGACTAAAAACTTGTTCCTCAACAGGACGATCACCCATAAAATTACCGTGTTCCGCATGATCCAGACATCGATCTGCAGTAGGAATTGCTTGTAGACGTTCAAACGAAATATCCTCACCACATTTACTGCAAATACCGTATGTTCCATCCGCAATAGCATGAAGGGCGGCATTGATATCTTCGAGTTCTTTTTCAGCATGTTCATTCAGTGCTATATCTTTTCCCCGTTCAAACATTTCTGTTCCTTGGTCTCCGGGATGATTATCATAATTTGACAACTCACTCATCGATTCTTTTATTAATTCGAGATCAGTGCCAAAGTGGTCTTGAACATGATTGATTAATTCTGATTGTCGTTCCAATAAAGCTGCTTTACATTGATAAAGTTGATTGTTATTTATCACAGCAGTCAGCCTCCATTTCATGTGATTAAAATTGGCTCGCTAACTATACTATGTGAAAAAATATAAAGGTTGATACCTTATTTTGCCTCCCAAATCATGTCAATATGGGGAATTCCATCCTCCAAATACGACTCTGTAACCTGTTCAAAACCTAGCCCTGAGTAAAAATCTTTTAAGTATTCCTGCCCTTGGACTTTAATCCTTTTTTCATTCCACTCGTTTAATACATAATCTATTGCATTTTGCATAATTTGACGGGCATATCCTTGACGACGAAATTTTTCTGCAACTGATACACGGCCTATTGAAACTTCCAAATACTTGGAATTACTTGGAAGTATACGGACGTTTGCGGCAAACTCACCATTTATTTTCAAAAAAAAGTGTAATGCAAGTTGATCATAATTATCTAGTTCAGGATATGGACAGTTTTGTTCAACTACAAAAATATCCACCCTTAATTTCAACAATCCGTATAATTCATCATTCGTTAGTTCATCGAATGACTTTATTGACCATTCCACTATCTTTTCACTTCCTTATCAATTTCTTCCTGTACGATAAAAGCCAAGTCGTCATTACCAAACAGCTGAAGCACATTAAGTACCGTTTGGCTTGGTATTTCTTCAGATTCCTTCTTAGGGACAGTTAATTCTAATGCTTCTCTAAGTGCATCATTTTTCGTTTGTGAAGGATACGCTTTTTCATACAATGATTTTGGATCAAGATCGTTGTTAATACACCATTGCGCATATATAAGAATCATCATTTTCTCATCTTGCTGGTAGTTTTCAATTACCTGTTGCTCAACTTCTTTTTCATCCATTTTATTCACCTACTTTTCGCAGCATAAATACCCATAGAAATGTTAAAGCCTGTTTAAGTTCCAGGGTTAAATCCTTATAGTGGTGCTCTTTTACTTCTTCTTTAAAAACACCAAATCCATCGACATATTGTAAATTATTTTCAGATGCAAGTTTTTGGAATTCCCAAGGCATCATCGTATTACAAATCGCTTTTTCACCTTGAAGTCGAGGGTAACTATTTGTTCTTGGCCCTGCTGTCGGCCCAAGAATTCCAACGCACAGTAAACCATCTTTTTTAAGGACTCGATGAAACTCACGTACAGCTTTCTCAGGGAATTCCGTCCATTCCAGAACATTAATTGCCATAATACCCTCACAACTATTGGCGTTAAACGACAGTTCCCCAGCATCTCCTTGCATAAATTTTATTTCTTCTTTATTTAATCGTTGCTTTGCCCTTGCAATCATTTCAGTTGAAAGATCCATTCCTACTACATTATATCCTAACTTATGTAATTTGTAGGATCCATACCCATCTCCACATCCAATATCAATAATAGTGCTCCCTTCATTCAAATGCTTCTTTATAAAAGGAACGATATCTTTTCTGCTGCCATTATCCCACATATTTGTACTACGTTCATTCCAAAAAGCTGCACGGTTATCCCACTGAACTTCAGCTTCTTTTTGCCAATTAAATGAATATGCCACGAAATCCCTCCAATTAAGAATATTTTCAGTTTAAACTAAAAAAAGGTTTACCTCACGAAGAGATAAACCTTTTTGTATCATCTATTATAGACGTGTTACGTTAGCTGCTTGTGGTCCGCGGTTGCCTTCAACGATTTCAAACTCAACGTCTTGACCTTCTTCAAGAGTTTTGAAACCTTCTGCATTGATTGCTGAGAAATGTACGAATACATCGTCTCCGTCTTCGCGTTCGATGAAACCGAATCCTTTTTCAGCGTTAAACCATTTTACTTTACCAGTCATTAAAATGACCTCCCTATATACAAATATCGTGCAAAGTAATTGAATCATAAATACTTTTACACCACTTTGATAAAGAGATCGTAAAGTATTACAAACTTCAATTTCCTATTGCACTTATTACTTTACCCTTTTCAGAAATAAAAAGCAAGTAATTTGATAAATTATTTTCTGCAAGATTTTTCTGCAAAAGCCATAGTTGAAAATGTCTAAATAAATTGGTAAAATATTATCTTGCAAGAATATAAAAAAATACCGACTACCAAACATTTATATCTTGCAAATATGAATGACAGGTGGTAATTAAAAATGATAAACAGTAAGGAATACCAGGTATTACTGTACTACAAGTATGTCCAAATTGAAGATCCTGAAGAGTATGCTATGGAGCATCTGCAATTCTGTAAGGACCTTGACTTAAGAGGACGTATTCTGGTTGCTGATGAAGGCATCAATGGAACAGTATCTGGAACGATAGAACAAACAGAGAAATACATGGAAGCAATGCACAACGATCCGCGTTTTGCTGATATGACATTCAAAATTGATGAACATGAAGGACATGCATTCAAAAAAATGCATGTACGCCCACGAAGTGAAATAGTATCACTTCGTTTGGAGGATGACATTAATCCTAAACAAACGACAGGCAAATATTTCGAACCAGAGGAATTCTTTGAAGCTATGCAGGATGAGAACACTGTCGTCCTGGATGCACGTAACGATTACGAATATGATCTTGGGCATTTCCGTGGAGCTATCCGCCCAGACATTGAAGCATTCCGTGAATTACCTGAGTGGGTGGAAAACAATAAACACCTCATTGAAGGGAAACGTATATTGACCTATTGCACTGGCGGAATTCGTTGTGAAAAATTCTCTGGCTGGTTAGTTAAAGAAGGATTTGAAGACGTTGCGCAGCTGCATGGCGGAATCGTATCATATGGAAAAGACCCTAATGTACAAGGAGAGCTTTGGGATGGTCAATGTTACGTTTTTGACGAACGAATTTCCGTGCCTATTAATAAAAAAGACCACGTTGTAGTCGGCGTGGATTACTTTGATGGTCAGCCATGTGAACGTTATGTTAACTGTGCTAATCCTGAATGCAATAAACAAATTCTTTGCTCAGAAGAAAGTGAGCATAAATATATGCGTGGCTGTACGCACGAATGCCGTATAAGCCCTCGAAACATGTACGTAAAAGAACATGATTTATCTGAAGAAGAAGTCCAGGAACGACTCGCAGCACTTGAAGAGGATATAAAGCAAGAAGTTTAAGCACAAAAGTGTAATTAGTTTTCTTAATAATGAAAAGGTAGGCGAGATAATCTCACCTACCTTTTTTTAATGTTAAATTTACTAAGATGTTTGCTGTTTCTTTTTATCTGATTTACTTTGAAGGAATTGAATTGTTGTAATTACTCCAAATACCACTAAACCTACTAATGAAAATTTGATATCTGGATATACAAGAAGTAATCCTCCAATTATTAAAACAATTCGTTCAATCCGATTTAATGTGTTTACATAATAACCTATCAAACTTGAACTAATTGCAGCCATTCCAAGCATTGCTGTAATAACAGCTATCGATACATTTGTTACATTCGCATCTGCTTGCAATAACAGGATCGGCTGCGAAACAAACATATATGGAATAATAAATGCTGCAATCGCTAACTTAACAGCAGTTACACCAGCTTTCATTGGATTCGCTTTTGCTATACCTGCCCCTGCATATGCAGCTAAACAAACAGGCGGTGTAATATCAGCCACGATTCCAAAGTAAAATACAAACATATGAACAGCAATTACCGGTACATCAAATGCCAGTAGTGCAGGTGCTGCCATTGTTGCTGTTACTACATAGTTTGCAGTGGTCGGCAGTCCCATGCCTAGAATAATACATGCTACCATGGTAAATACCATTACAAGGAAGAATTGGCCTTGTGCAAGATCGATTATTCCACCAGCAATTTTTGGACCTAATCCTGTTGTTGTTACAGTCCCAGCAATAATACCCGCAGTAGCACAAGCTGCAATTACTGGCAAAGCTGTCCTGGCACCTTCTTCTAGCAAATTAACAATACCTTTAAACGACATTCTAGTATCTTTTCTAAAGAAACTAATGATAAATGCAACAAATATTGCAAATAAAGCCGCGAAAGTTGGTGTATATCCAGCAAGCAAGAATCCAACAATTATGACTAGTGGTGCAAATAAATCTAGCCTCTTAATAAGATTTTTCGTATTAGGTAATTGTTCCTTAGCAAGACCTAATATGCCCTGCTTTCTAGCCTCAAAGTGTGTACCCATGAATAAACCAGAGAAATAAAGTACTGCCGGAATAATAGCAATTAAAATTATTTCATTATACGGAACCCCAGTATAAGATGCCATTATAAATGCAGCAGCACCCATGATCGGTGGCATAATTTGTCCACCAGTAGAAGCCGCTGCCTCTGTCGCAGCAGCAAAGTGCGGTTTAAAACCTGCATTTTTCATCATAGGAATGGTAAATGAGCCTGATCCAACCGTATTAGCTACCGAACTACCACTTACCATACCTTGAAGTCCACTTGCTGCAACAGCAGCTTTTGCAGTTCCACCAGTGTATTTACCTGTTAAACGCAACGCAATATCATTAAAAAATTGGCCGATGTTTGTTTTTACCAAGATTACTCCAAAGAAGAGGAATAAATAAATGTATGTGGATGAAATTTGTATAGGGATACCAAAAATGGAGCTTGAACTAAAGAACATTTCAGTTGCAAGAGACGGCCAATCATAACCAGCGTGTCCGATAATTGGAATGTACTGACCAAATAAACCATAAAGCAAGGCAAGTATTGCAATTATAACTATAGGTAGTCCAACAACACGTCTAGTTGCTTCAAGCAATAAAATTATTCCAGCTGTTGCTACAATTTGATCCAGCGCTGTGAAACCAAATATAATCGCTTCATTAATCAGATGATCATAATTGTAAATAATATAGTAATTTGATAGAAGTGCAGCTATAGCTAATAGGGCATCATACCATGGAACCCCTCTACGCTTAGTCATAGATGGTTTTATTGGGTATAACAGATATACCAGACTCAAGCCTGCACCAAGATGTATTGCCCCTTGAATTAAGGAGACCTTGGAACCATAAAATGCAGTGTAAAGCTGGAAAATGGTTAAAGCAGCACCAATTATAAGGGTAATCCATCCCCAAGGTCCGAGATTAGTACGGAAAGCACTTTCTTTGTCGTATTTAGCCATCAGTTCATGCTTGTCGATTTCTTCTGTATTCTGATCAGCCATCGCTTCCCCCTCCATTTCTTCCTGTCTATGTATTGAGGAGAAAAAACCGGACTAAATTGTCCGGTTTTTTCTATTACTCCGTAATACCGACTTCTTTAAAGTACTTTTCTGCACCTGGGTGAAGTGGTAAATCACTAGCACCAGTTAGTGCGCTATCTTCTGTTATTAATTTTGCCTGTTCGATAGTCATAGCATCTGTTTCTTCAAATAATGTTTTTGTTATTTGGTAAGCAAGGTCTTCACTTACCTGTTCTGTAGAACCTAGTAGTAACGCCATAGCAGTTACTGTTTGAACTGGTTCTTCCTGCCATTCATATGTTCCTGCTTCAACTGTATATGCTTCATATTGACTGTTATCTACTACTTCTTGCAAAGCGTCTCCCTCAATATCAAGGAATTTAACTTCTTTTGTAGCGTTAGCAAGCTCGTCCGTTGTTGATGATGGAACACCTACAACTGCAAAGGATGCGTCGATTGTACCATTTTGTAATTTACTTTTGGCATCTCCAAATCCTTCTTCATAAGCTTCGTAATCGCCTTCTTCAATGCCGTATGCACTTAAGACCATCTCTGCTGCTTCACGAGTTGCTCCGCCTGGAGGCCCGATTGCAACTTTTTTACCTTTTAATTCTTCTATTGATTCGATTCCTGTTGAATCAAGTGTTACTACTTGTAACCCCTCTGGATATAAAGAAGCGATTACACCTACTTTATCAGTAGTCTTCCCTTCAAACTCTCCTGTTTGATTGTTGGCGTTAATCATTGTGGTATTTTGTGCTATACCTAGTTGAAAATCACCTGATTGTATCTTTGCGATATTTTCAACTGAAGCACCTGATTCCACTGAACTAACATCGAAGCCATCTACATCAATATTGTCCTTAAATAGATTTGCCATTTCACCGCCAAGTGGATAGTAAACACCACCAACACTGCCAGTTCCCATGGTTAGGTTGGTCATAGTTCCATCAGAGTCTCCTCCGCCTGAACCTTCACCACTGTCGCCACACGCACTTATTACCATGCTTATGGCAAGAATTAAAATTAACGAGAATAGAGTTCTTTTTCTCAAAGTAACTCCCCCTTTTAAATTATTTTTTATTTAAACCATATTAGCAAAACCAATATGTTTCAAACCAGAATAAACGACCTTCTCTACTAGAGAAGTAAATGAAAACGCTTTGCCATATTATTTTACCTTTTATTTAAGTATAGTTCAAGTTACAAAATGGTTTCGTATGTTGTCTAATAATAAATACACAAGTTTTTTGACAATTATGCATATTTATTGCTATCCTTTTATTATAATGTTGATTTATCGCAAAACCCATAATGGCAAACCCTAAACTGCACTTATGCATAAAGAAAGGAAAAATATTCTACTAAAAAGGAGGCTGATTTGCATCAGTGTATATGATTTTTCTGCAAAGATGATGTCAGGCGAGGAAAAATCACTGGCAGATTATAAAGGAAAAGTTCTTCTAATAGTGAACACTGCAAGTGAATGCGGTTTTACCCCCCAACTCGATGGACTCCAAAAGTTATATGAAGCTAATAAGGATAAAGGTTTTGAAGTGCTCGGATTTCCATGTAACCAATTTAATAATCAGGATCCAGGTTCAAATGAAGAGATTGCCAATTTCTGCGAGCGCAATTACGGTGTAACCTTTCAAATGTTTAGTAAAGTAGACGTTAAGGGCGAAAATTGCCATCCTTTATTTGTTTATTTAACACGACAAGTAAAAGGTATGCTAACCAAACAGATAAAGTGGAACTTCACTAAGTTCCTAGTCAATAAACAAGGAGAAGTAATTGATCGATTTGCTCCCCAGACAAAGCCTGGAAGCTTTAAGAAAGATATAGAAAATGCAATTCACGCTTAAAAATATTACCCGATGAGTGGCAGTCTCATCGGGTAATATTTTATAATATTTTATCCAGGAACCCTTTTGCCCTATCAGTTGTTGGTGAATTGAAAAAAGTAGTTGGTGGACCTTCTTCCATTAATTTTCCTTCATCTAAAAATAAAACAAGATCAGCTACTTCCCGTGCAAAATTCATTTCATGTGTGACCACAACCATTGTCATCCCCGTTTGCGCTAAATCTTTCATTACATCAAGCACTTCTTTGACCATTTCAGGATCAAGTGCAGAGGTCGGCTCATCAAACAACATGACAGCAGGTTCCATCGCTAAAGCTCTAGCAATTGCTACGCGCTGTTTTTGGCCACCAGATAACCTGTTCGGATAGGCATCAAGTTTGTCACCCAGTCCTACCTTGTTAATTAACTGGGTTGCTGTTTCTTCCGCTTCATTAGTCTTCAACTTTTTTACTTTCTGTGGTGCATAAGAAACATTATCCAATACTGTCTTATGAGGAAACAAGTGAAAGTGCTGGAAAACCATACCGACCTGCTCACGGACTTCCAGTTTATTAGTAAGGTTGGTTATCTCACTATTATTAAGCCAAATTGAGCCCGATGATGGTTTTTCCAATAAGTTTAAACACCGAAGAAAGGTTGATTTTCCAGATCCGGATGGACCAATTACAGCAACTACTTCTCCCTGATTAATCGTAGTTGATATATCTTCCAGTACTGTATTACTGTCAAACGTTTTCGTCACTCCTTCAACCCTAATCACTGTATCTCAGCTTCCTTTCTACTACTTTTCCTATTTGTGTCATTAAGTACACCATTACCCAGTATATAAAACCTGCCAGTAATAATGGCTCAAAGTTACGATATATATCTGCACCAACAATCTGTGCTCGCCGCATCAAATCCAAATAACCAATTGTAGACACAATAGCAGATTCCTTCGTAAGAGTTATAAATTCATTCATTAGAGCTGGTAATATATTTTTAATTGCTTGCGGTAATATGATGTTTAACATCATCGGTTTA
The DNA here is from genome assembly GCF_900102415.1 of Virgibacillus salinus. Lineage (NCBI taxonomy): Bacteria > Bacillati > Bacillota > Bacilli > Caryophanales > Bacillaceae > Virgibacillus > Virgibacillus salinus. The sequence continues at coordinate 223,248 of NZ_FNKD01000004.1, read as the reverse complement.
TATGGGACACCAAGTGCTTCTGCCGCTTCAGTTTGTCCCTTGTCTACCGCCATAATACCTGCACGAATAATTTCAGATACATAGGCAGCTGAATTTAGCCCAAATGCCAATACCGCCGTCAAGAATTCTGGTATATCGTAACCAGTTAACTGCGGTACTGCAAAATAAATAATCATCAATTGCAAGATAAGTGGTGTACCACGGAAAATTGATGTATACACATCAGCAAATTTTTTTAGGAAAGGTACTTTTGTAATTTTACATAATGCTAAAAGTATACCTAAAATAAAGCCAACAATAATAGACATACTTACAAATTTTAATGTAACCCATATTCCTTCAAGTATAAAAGGAATATAAGGCACAATTTGGGAGAAGTCCAAATTCATGCCTGCCACCTCATCTTTCTAGCTGTTATTTTTACTCTGATAGCCATTTATCCTTTAATCCCTGTAGTTTTCCGTTCTTTTCAATTTCTTTAAGCACCTTATTTACATCATCAACTAAATCACTATCTTTTGGAAAAGCAATTCCCATGCCTGGTGAGCTTGTTGTAGGGTCATCAAATCCTGAAAATCCTTGTTCCTCTATATAACCCACTGCGACTGTCTTATCCATATAGGCAACATCAACCCGATTTGATTTTAATTCCTGAATTAGGATGCTTGAATTATCCACTTTTTTAACAGCAAATCCGTATTCCTTACTAAGCTTTTCTGCACCCTCTTCCTGGATGGTTCCAAGCTGAACACCGACTGTTTTTCCTTCCAAGTCTTCTAATCCTTTAATCTCTGAATCTTTTTGACTGATAAACATCTCACCTGAATGGTTGTACTCCGTGGAAAAATCGACATTTTTTTTACGCTTCTCAGTCGTACTCATCCCTGCCATAACCATATCGACACGACTAGACTGTAAAGCACCAATCAATCCATCAAATTTCATATCTTCTATTTCCAGTTCATATCCTAGTTTGTCTGCAATCAAGTGTGCTAAATCAATGTCAAAGCCTTCAAAGTTCCCCTCTTTATCACGAGATTCAAATGGTGGAAAATCAGCTGATGTAGCCATTTTTAATACTTCCTTACCTTCTGAATTACCTGATGAAGCATCTGCGTTCCCTTCACTAGTTCCACAAGCCGCGAGCATACTAATAATTAATAATAGAGCAATAAATTTACCGAATGAATATTTCATGATATCTCCCCTTAATTTATAATTTAATCCTTATATATTTCGTGCATAAACACTACTTACTTTGCAAAAAGTCAGTTTGAATTTCTTTTAATAATTCTTTATCTGTTAAAACATCGTAGCCAGTCTGCGCTAATGATAATGCCCCGTTCGAAATAATTTGGTGACCTGTTTTGGTAATGGTTTTGTCCGCGAATTCCTTCGTATGTGCTATTAGTTCAGGTTCATGTAAACCAATGTATGGGTGAATTGCTGGAACAACCTGACTCACATTTCCCATATCAATTGAACCGTATCCTTGTTTCGCTGGGTTCAAATTCTGAGAGTCTACTAGTTGGAGATTTTTATTAAAAGCTTTGGAAAGTGCATTATTCGTAATCATTTCATCATAACTTAATTCATAATTTGAAATAGTTAGCGTCGCTCCAGTCATAAGTTCTGCACCACGTGCTATATTCTTAACTTTATCCACCACACCATTTAACGTTGATCGCTCTTTTGCACGAATATAAAACTGCGCTACAGCCTTATCAGGTACTACATTTGCCGCTTGACCGCCCTCAGATATGATGCCATGAATCCGTATATCAGAAAGAAGGTGTTCACGAAGTGCATTGATACCATTAAATAGCTGAATCACAGCATCCAACGCATTAATTCCCTTTTCCGGTGAAGCTGCAGCATGTGAAGACTTGCCTGAATAGTCAAATTGGATAGCGTCCATTGCAAGTGACTCACCACTCTCATATGACTGATCAGCAGGGTGTAAAATCATTGCTGCATCTATGTCGGCAAATGTACCTTCCTCACTCATTGGTACTTTCGCTCCGTTTGTTTCCTCTGCCGGTGTGCCTAAAACTACTATAGATCCCCCGATTTGATTTACCAGTTTACTAAGTATTACACCAGCACCGACTCCCATTGTTCCAATCATATTGTGTCCACACCCATGACCAATACCAGGCAGTGCATCATATTCGGCTAAATATGCAATAGTTGGACCCGGTTTCTGGCTCTTAAATACAGCTTTAAAAGCTGTCGGCCGATTCACAATGCCAGTCTCCAATTCAAATCCATTCTCTTCAAGAAAATCTGTAAGCAGCTTCATAGATTTAAATTCCTCGTTACCCAACTCTGGATTAGAATAAAGATGGTCACTCATACTCCATAATTGCTCTTCAACCTTGTTTATTTCCTCACTAAGTAAATGCTTCATATTTATTCACCTTTTTGTATATTTATTAGTTATTATGTATATTTATAACATAGTTCACACAAAAAATGCAACTACTTTTTAAAAGTTTTCTTGTCTGGTTGAAGTTCTCGATATCTGGTTGAAGTTCTCGATATCTGGTTGAAGTTCTCGATATCTGGTTGAAGTTCTCGATATCTGGTTGAAGTTCT
>NZ_FNKD01000004.1:0-220640 GCF_900102415.1 Virgibacillus salinus | reverse complement strand
TTGAAGTTCTCGATATCTGGTTGAAGTTCTCGATATCTGGTTGAAGTTCTCGATAAAAAAATCGAGCGCATCTATCGGCGCTCGATTTTTACCATTAATATGCTTTTGCCCAGTATACTAGTTCTTTTGCTTCTTTACCGCAGCATACACAGGAGTCAGAAATATTTTCTTGCTCAAATGGGATACAGCGTGATGTTGCTGATGTTTCATCCTTGATTTTTTCCTCACATTCCGTGTCACCGCACCACATTGCCTTGATGAATCCAGAATTTTCTTCTAATGATTTTTTGAATTCTTCCATATTCGTTGCAGTGGTTGTTTTTTCATTACGGTGATTTAACGCTTTATCAAATAACCCCTGCTGAACTTCTTCTAACAACACTGGTAATCGTGCTTCCACTTCATCAAGTGAAACAAATTCCTTTTCACCAGTATCACGTCGTACAAGAACAACCTGATCTTTTTCAATATCTTTTGGTCCCATTTCAACTCGAACAGGTATACCTTTCATTTCATACTCATTAAATTTCCACCCTGGCATTTTATCACTTGAATCAATGCCAACTCGTGCGACACCTTTTAATTTATCACGAAGATCATAAGCTTTATCCAATACACCTTCTTTATGTTGTGCAATTGGAACAATCATTGCTTGGGTTGGCGCAATTCGTGGTGGAACGACCAATCCGCGATTATCCCCATGGACCATGATTAATCCGCCCATAACGCGTGTGGACATGCCCCATGACGTCTGGTGAACTGGTTGCTGATTGCCCTCTTTATCCAAATAGCGAATATCAAATGCTTCAGCAAAGCCTGTTCCAAAATAGTGTGATGTGCCTGACTGCAGTGCCTTGCCATCATGCATCAGAGCTTCAATTGTTAATGTATAATCAGCTCCAGCGAATTTTTCTTTTTCCGTTTTTTTACCGCGATACACTGGTATTGCCAAGTAGTTTTCACAAATATCCGCATAAATTCCAAGCATTCGAGCTGTCTCATCCTGTGCATCTTCACTTGTCGCATGACATGTATGTCCTTCTTGCCATAAAAATTCGAGTGAACGGAGGAATGGACGAGTTGTTTTTTCCCAGCGGACTACATTGCTCCACTGATTATAAAGCATTGGCAAGTCACGATAAGAATGAATATTTTTCGAATAATATTCACCGAAAAGAACTTCTGAAGTCGGGCGTACACAGATGCGTTCGCTCAGTTCTTCATCTCCACCATGGGTAACCCACGCTACTTCCGGTGCAAATCCTTCTATATGATCTTTCTCCTTTTGCAGCAAACTTTCCGGAATAAATAATGGAAAATAAACATTGGAATGACCTGTTTCCTTAAATTTTCGGTCGAGCTCATCACGGATATTTTCCCAAATCGAAAATCCATATGGTTTAATTATCATTGTGCCACGGACTGTCCCATAATCGACAAGGTCCGCCTGCTTTACTACATCGGTATACCACTGTGCAAAATCCTCTTCCATTGCAGTAACTTTTTCAACAAATTGTTTATTTTTACCCAAATTAAACACCCTTTTCTTTTAATTTTTTATATATTAGAAAACTTGACTTATCGCCAAGCCTTAACGGCGAGAGCTTTAGTTGCACTGGATTTCTTTCTTAAATACAAAAAATCCTCCGTCCTGTATAAGGGACCGAGGTTTGGTGGTACCACCCTTGTTCACAAGATATAAAATCTTGCACACTTGGCATGATAACGGTCATGAACCGCGCATATTCTACAGCAAAAGCCGTATAAATAGCGAACTCAAAGGCAGGTTCCAATTTGTCTCTTTGGAAATTTCCAGCAACCATTTCCTCTCTGTAAAAGACATTTCAAATTGTACTAATCCTTATCAACGTTTCTTCTATTATATTTTCAAATATATAGGGATGTTAAGGTAAAGTCAAGCCTTACCATTGAAGGATTTTTCATATTTCGAAAAGGTAATTCCCATTGCTTCAGCATGACTAGCAAATGAAAATCCTGCATCAAGATAAAACTGATTCAATTTTGGATTTTCGGCAACACAATCCAATCGCAAAATCCCCTGATGTTGGTCAATATTATCCATAATCCACGCTAATATCTTTTTACCAATCTGCCTACTATGATAATTCTCATTTACAGCCAATCGATGGAGATAGTAAGCTTTATCACTTCTCTCATCCCAAATACTGATATCCAATTCAATTTGGTTTGGTGAAAGATTAAACACCGCAACTTCATGACCTCCGCTATCTTCAAAAAGGAAGGTTGTTCCAGCATTAATGTCCTGCTTTATCTCCCTGACTGATTCATCACTCAGGTAATACTCCCATTGATAAATACCCTTCTTAATCAGCCAGGTTGCCGCATCACGCAAAATTCCGAGTCACTTTTGTTTGCATTCCTGATCATAAAGCCTTCATATGAATTATTTCTGGAAAAATCCCGCATGTATACTCCCCCAACTTACACCATAAAAAGAACCCTAAAAGTACTGTGAGACGAGTTGTTTACAGCTCGACCTACTAATCCCCAGCTTCTCACTACTATATGACCTTTGCACCTAATGTGTCAGTGAAATGTCCTAGTGCCCATTCATGGCCTGCAGCGTTAAAGCTTGCTACAGCATCTTTATGTACAACAATTTTAAAGCCTTTATTATAGGCGTCAACAGCAGTATGCAACACACAAATATCCGTACAAACACCAACAAGATGAAGTTCGTCAATTTTCCGTTCACGCAATCTCAATTCCAAATCCGTTCCTGCAAATGCACTGTACCGCGTTTTATCATAATAATAAACATTTTCAGCCTGCTTATTGGATTGATAGACTGAAGTTAATTGCCCAAAAAGTTGTCTTCCCTCAGTTCCTATAATATTGTGTGGTGGAAATAGATTCGATTCCGGGTGATTTGTATCGCCTTCCTCATGTGCATCAACTGCAAACACTACATAATCCCCTGCATTAATGAATTTTTTTGTTAACGAAACAATTTCCCCTTCAATGGCTTGCCCCGGTTCACCACAAGTTAGCATGCCATCATCTGCAACAAAGTCGTTCGTGTAATCAATATTAATTAATGCTCGCTTTCCCAATTAATCATTCTCCTCCCATTAAATCAATTCACTTTAATTTCATGTGCTTCTCCATGTGTACGAGGTGCTGCATGATAAGTAGGACCAACCATTTTTGTATATGAAAATCCATATTCTATTGCAGTTGTCACAAAACTTTTTGCGGAACGGACTGCCTCTAGTACGGAATATCCGTTGGCAATATATGCAGTAATTGCTGCAGAGTATGTACATCCTGCCCCACTTGTGTTTACTGTATCGATTCGCGGGGCCTCAAAGGTCGCAAGTGTTTCACCGTCGTACAGCACATCAACCGCTGGACCTTCCAACCTTCCACCTTTAACCAATACATATCGTGGACCCAATTCATGCAAATCGATGGCCGCCTGTTTTAAATCTGCAACATGCTTAATCTCGCGTCCATCCAATAGGTAAGAAGCTTCCGGCATGTTTGGCGTAATAATAGTAGCATTCGGTAATAGCTTTGTCTTTAATGAATCGATTGCATCGTCTTCCAGCAGTTTCGAATCAAGCTTTCCGACCATTACCGGATCAATCACCAACGTATTTATACTTGCTCCATCGATAAGTCCAGCAACGTTATCTATTACCTCTTTTGAAAATAACATCCCGGTCTTTATTGCATCCAGGCCAACTTGCTTAACTGCTGTTGCAAATTGCGCTTCAATTGCCTCAAGTGATTGCGGATGCACATTGTTATTCGTTTCAGGGTGCCTTGCAACAATCGCTGTGACGACACTCATCCCATATACATCCAATTCCTGAAATGTCTTTAAATCAGCCTGAATTCCAGCACTTCCTCCAGCTGCAGATCCTGCGATTGTTATAACTCGTGGTGGTTTGCTCATTGTTAAAAATCCCTTCTGCATTATATTACGACGACGACTATGAACCAAACGATCATGATAACTTGAATGACTACTTTCGCTATAGCTCCTCCAAGAAATCCGATTAACGAGCCAATTGATGCATACAGTGCTTCCTGTGATGATTTTTTCTGTACCATTTCAATCAACAGAACAACTATAAATGGTACAATCAGTATGCCGAATGGAGGGATAATAAACGAGCCTACAATAACAGCTACTGCTGCACCACGTTCTCCCCACTTGCTGCCGCCGAATTTTTTTACAAAATAACTATTTGCGACAATATCCGATACAATCAATAGTACCGTTAAAATAACCATCGCTATCCAAAATGTTAAAGTTAATTCACCCGCACTTATTACAAAATGATATAGTAAAAAACCAACCCACAAGACTAATGGTGATGGAATGATTGGAAAAATAATTCCTGCAAAACTTAAGATGAATAAAGCTGCAATGACAATCCATATTATGATATCCAGCATTTAATTCCTCCGTCTATGATTCTTTTTTAAACATACTTGATAGTTTAGTTTCTTCTTTATTTAATATACGCTTATAATTTTCCATATGTTTCATAATACTTATAATAGATAATAGCACAACTACCATGGTTGGTTCGATTCCAAAGAAGAAATAGGTCGTCACCAAAAATGAGAAATACATAAACAGAACACCAACAACTAAATAATCTGTAGTCAGTGTAAATAAAAGTAGGATGCCTATACCAATAACAGCCACCTTCCAGTCAATTGCCAGCAGCACCCCAACTAATGAGGCTGTTCCTTTCCCGCCACTGAACTTCATTGTGACCGGATAATTATGACCTAAAATGATAAATAATGCATTAATGTACACAAGTAAAGTTTGTGTTTCCCCAGTAATTCCCTGGTCATTTAAAAAATATAATACTAATAATATCGATAATGTAGCTTTAAATACATCAATAAGCGCCACTAAAATCCCATATTTCCAGCCCAGCAATATCGTTGTGTTGGAGGCTCCGGAATTTTTTACCCCTTTATTCTTGATATCCACTTTTTTATATTTACTTACGACCTGTGAACCATGAACACATCCAATCAAGTAGCCAATCAAGCTAACTAGAAGCACATACATAGCGTCCCTCCTTTCGTCTTATTTTAAAGGGATAATTTCAACACCGCAAGATAGTTACTATAAATACTGATAACAGCTGATGTCTTCCCTTAAATGTTATAATTGCCCAAAAGTATTATTTCTCTTAAGGAGACTGACAAATTGAAACGCTATCGCAAAGATATAACAACATGGGTACTCATTATTTTATTTTTAACGATACTTATCATTATATATAATGAACAAAGAAATAACAGATACATTGAAATTGGCGAAGACACAGCTCCTCCCGAAGAGCTGGACCCCGTTGTTGCGGCAAAAACCAGCCAACTTCTTATAAAGTCTGCCCAGCAGGATATAAATGTTGTCATCACGGAGAAAGTACGATCCATTAAACGCCAGAATGAACTTTATGAACAAGGTCGATCATCTGATGAAGATGTCGTCACGTATGCGAAGGGTGGCGAATCATACCATAATTATGGCCTTGCTGTTGATTTTGCATTACGGAATAATGATGGCAAAATTATTTGGGACATAAATTATGACGGAAATAACAATGGCAAAGCAGATTGGTTCGAAGTCGCTGATATTGCTAAGCAATTAGGATTTGAATGGGGCGGTGATTGGAGCAAGTTTAAAGATTACCCACACCTGCAAATGGATTTCGGATTAAGTATCCGTCAACTAAAAAAAGGACTTCGCCCATCACACGAACAAAAAGACAACTGAGCATTTAACTAGACACTTGAAGAGAGTTCCCGTTATACTATAATTATCTTGAATTCAAAATAAATAGGAGTGACTTTGAAATGGAATTAAAAGGTATTCACCATGTATCGGCCATAACAGCAAAGGCAAAAGATAATTATCATTTTTACACAGAGATTCTCGGAATGAGACTGGTTAAAAAGACAATTAATCAGGATGATCCATCTGTCTATCATTTATTTTATGCAGACGAAGCAGGTAATCCAGGCACCGACCTTACCTTTTTTGAAATACCCAATGCGGGCACAACATATCAGGGGAAAGGCAGCATTTCGGGAACGTCACTACGAGTCCCAAGCGATAGCGCATTGGAATTTTGGGAAAAACGATTGAGCGATTACAATGTTGATCATGGCGGGATTACCAGACAGGGGGAACGGAATGTTATTAATTTCCGTGATCCAGAAGGACAACGATTGACGCTTATCTCTGATGAAACAAACCAAGGAGTAAAAGGCGGTAGAGTATGGGACCATAGCAGCGTGCCAGCTGAAAAAGGTATTATTGGACTTGGCCCTGCAAAACTAACCGTCCAGGACCCAGCACCTACTGTTAAAGTACTGACGGAATTATTAACCTTTAAGCAAACTGGAAGCTACCCATCATCGTTTAAAGGTAATGAAGACATTATTGTATTTGAAACTGGTGAAGGCGGAACAGGTGCCGAGGTTCATTTAGAAGTGCGTAATGACCTTCCTAAGGAAAGACCTGGGCGAGGAAGTGTTCATCATGTAGCATTTCGTGTAGATAATGAAGAAGAATTAGCACAATGGAGAGATCGTTTACAGACAGCACGCGTGCCTAACTCAGGTTTAGTGGATCGGTTTTATTTCAAATCACTTTACTTCAGAGAACCAAATGGTATTCTATTTGAATTAGCAACTGATGGACCCGGGTTTGCTACTGATGAAGATATGAATCATCTTGGAGAATCATTAGCACTGCCACCATTGTTTGAACATCGTCGTGAAGAAATCGAGGCAAACTTAAAACCATTGGATATTTGAAAACTTGGCTTATCGCCAAGCCTTATGGCGAAAGCCTTAGTTGCGCTTATGCAGTAAGAAATTATTTATACTTTCTTACTGCCAAAAAGACCACACTAACCCCTGTGGTCTTTTTCATCCTCTGACTTACTTTTATCATCGGGCAATGGGTCAATCGAATGTTTGTAATCATAACCTTTCGATATAGCCATTAATGTTAAAGCCAGAACAGCCAACATAATGGCAATTGCTATAATTATATACACCGTCATTAAATACACCTTCTACTTTTTCATTGTTAATACATAACTTCCATTTTCAGCCTTTATCCAGCCTTTACTTTCAAAAAAATCATACACATCCAACTCAGTTGTGGAAATTTCTGTTCTCATTTTTGTAAAGGACTTTCGTTCTGCCAATCGTTCAACTTTGCTGTATAAGTGTTCATTAAGGCCTTTGTTTTTATATGCTGCATCAATTGTAAATCTATCAATGTGAATTTCCTTAGTAGATACATCCAGTTGAAATAATACAAAGGCACGGATATGCGCATCTTTTTCCACGGCATACCATCTAATAGATTCATCTACTAACATACGGTCAAAAAAAGCTTGCTCCATATAAGATACATCGTCATGTAAATGCGTATTTTCCTTATTATTAGTTAACAAGTTAATAGCTTCATAATCTTCATACTTAACCTCTCTTAGCTTATACATAAACTTATGCCCCTTCAAATGGCTTGATGATACCGTGAACAGCTTCAGTAAAAGGCAATTTCAGTCCTTTCGCTTCCGCTAACCGCAGTGCCCCACCATGCAGGTGATCCAATTCAAGAGTTTGCCCTTTGCGGCGATCCTGATGCATAGACGATGTGGCATCATATCCAAAGTTCTGTAAATTGCTTTTTGCCCCAGCGACGTCTTCATCTGTAATTTCAATATTGTAGCTATTTGCCAACTGCTGCATCTCGTTTAAAATTAACTCAGCTACCTTAAGTGTATCCTTATTATCGCGAACTGGTCCAATGGGCAGGTCTGTTGCAGTCGTAATACCAGAAAAAGCATTGATAAATAGGTACTTTTTCCATAGCTCTTGTAAAATAGAGTCACTGTAAATTGTCTCTAGTTTCGCTTTACTTGAGAGCTCCCGTAATTGCTGACAAATATCTGATTGCTTAGGATTCAATGGGCCAAAGACCAGCTTGTGAAATTCGCTTGAGTGCTCTACATGCCCATCGTCATTCAATGTAGCAACGATAAAGGAAAGACCACCAATAACCGACTCCTCACCAAGGTAATCCTGCAAAACACTTATATGTTCTATTCCGTTTAAAACGGGTAAGACGAACGCACCTTTATCTACTAGTACTTTTAAGTCTTCTAAAGTTCCTGTTAAATGATAACCTTTTACACTTACAAAGACCAAGCCTGGATTTTCAATATTATGTACATCAGTAACGACTCGGAGATCACTAACCGAATAATTACCTTGTGTACTATTAACCTTCATCCCTTGCTCATGAAGCTGCTTTGCTCTTTTTTCCCTTACCAAATAGGTTACATCTGCACCAGCTTCTTCCCATCGAGAACCAAAATAACCACCTAAAGCACCTGCACCCAATACAACAATATGCACCTTATCGCCTCCATAACAGTATTATTACTATTAATCGTATCTTGTTTTCTACCAGTTTGTAAATCCTTAAATAAAACGGTAATTTACTGAAAATATAGCAAATATTGAGTATATAAAAGTATTATTATCTATACGAAAGCATATTTTGGTATATACGAGCATCATGTAATTAATAGTATTATTTGAAGGTTTATTCCAAATTATCAAAAAATACTGGGTTTGAACCATTGGATAATACCCTATAATATTATAGTATCACTATTTGAAAAGAAATTCCCCAGCTTTTCACATTATTTTCACAGTAAATTACTGTTCTTTTTCTAGTAAAAAAGTCATAAGCATAAAAAAAATTGACTTAGCATTTTTCCAAAAATGCGTTTTTTACTTTACTTACTTATTATTTTTTTTAATACAAAGGGAGGTCATTAAAGAGATGAAAAAATTATTATTAGCTTCAATCTTCTTTATTTCAATTATGTTGCTGGCTGCTTGCGGATCTGATGATACAAGCAGTTCTGATGACACAAGTGGTAACGGTGGCGAAGAAGAAAGCGCAGACGATAGCAGCAGTGAAGGTGAAAGCAACTTGCTAACAAAACTTCAGGAAGAAGGCAAAGTAACAATCGGCTTTGCTAACGAAGCTCCATACGGATATCAGGAAGACGGGGAGTTAAAAGGAGCAGCTGTAGACATTGCACAGGCTGTTTTCGCTGAACTTGGTATTGATGAGATGGAAGCTCAATTGGCAGATTTCAGTCAACTTATTCCCGGCTTAAATGCTGGTAAGTTCGATGTTATTACAGCAGGTATGGCAATTAACCCTGATCGTTGTGAAAATGCTGACTTCGGTGAACCAGAAATGCAATATGGGGAAGGGCTTATCGTTCAGAAGGGTAACCCAATGGACTTACACAGTTACGAAGATATCGCAGAAACTGGCGCAACCGTTTCAATTATGGCGGGTGCAACAGAACATGAATATGTTAAGCAAATGGGTGTAAGTGAAGACCAAATTCAGAGTGCTTCAGATATTCCTGGAACATTCTCTGCTGTAGCTTCAGGTCGTGCTGATGCAACAACTGGTACAGAAATGACAGTAAAACGCGCACTGGAATCCTCAGGAAATGATAAACTTGAATTCGTCAGTGACTTTGAACAGCCAGACATTGAAGGAATTCCAAGTTACGGTGCTGCTGCATTCCACAAAGATAGTGATGCATTACGTGAAGCGTACAATGAAGCATTAGCTAAACTAAAAGAAGATGGAACAGTTAAGGAACTTTTAGAAGCAAATGGCTTTAGTGGTGAAACTAATTCAGTTCCATCAGACATTACAACAGAAGGTGTTTGTAGCGGTGAACAGTATTAAGATTTAATCTTAAATAATTAACATGACTCCATAGGGTCGGCTCCCTTACCTAGGGAAGTCAGGCCCTATGCTTTTGCAAAAATTACAGAGAAGGAGTGATTAGCATTAATGCGATAGCCGATATTTTCCCAGTTCTGATGAAGGGTGTAGAGATTACAGTTACTGTACTGCTTGCCTCAATAGTTTTGGGCTATTTAATGGCATTTATTGCAGGGTTCTGCCGGCTCTCCAATAATATTTTACTCCGCAAATTTACAGGCTTTTATGTAGAAGTATTCCGCGGAACATCACTTATCGTACAATTGTTTTGGCTTTACTATGCATTTCCAATATTATTCGGGATAGAGGTAGGAAGTAACTTTTGGGCTGGTGTACTTGCTATTTCCCTAAACTATGGAGCATACATGTCTGAAATTGTTCGCAGCTCAATACTGGCTGTGGCAAAAGGACAATCAGAAGCATCAACAGCTCTAAACATGTCACGTTTTCAACGCATGAGACTCGTAATTTTCCCTCAAGCAGTTCGTATGATGCTTCCGGAATTTGGTAACTACCTCATCCTGATGTTGAAATCAACATCACTTGTATCATTAATTGGTATGACCGATATTTTATACTATGGAGATATACTGCGAAGCTCCAATCTATCCCAAGCACCAACAGTATACTTTTTAGTACTATTATTCTACTTTATTCTTGCTCTTCCATTAATTTGGCTTACCAAGAAAATGGAAAGTGCTTCTAAGAAAGGGGTGGCTAGTCAATGAGTAATTGGAGCTGGAGTACATTCTCTGATGCCTTCCCTGTGGTATTAGAAGGTCTGGGTATTACATTAGGATTAACAATTGCGTGTTATTTATTTGCATTGATCTTCGGATTTATATGGACATTAATAAGACGTATGCCAATAAAAGTAATAAGACTGCCACTTTTGTGGGTAATGGAATTTATACGTTCCACACCACCACTAGTACAGTTATTCTTTATTTTCTACGCATGGCCAATGGTTCCTGTTGTCGGTATGGCGTTGGATCCATTCGTATCTGCAGTAATCGGACTTGGAATTCACTATAGTACATACATTGGTGAAGTATATCGTTCAGGAATTGATGCAGTAGATAATGGTCAATGGGAAGCTGCGCGAGCGTTAAATTATGGAACAAGTAAAAAGTGGACTAAGATAATTTTACCACAAGCACTACCCCCGACCATTCCGATGCTAGGAAACTATTTAATTATCATGTTTAAGGAAGTTCCTTTAGCTTCAACAATTGGAGTTTTGGGTATTCTGGCAATGGCAAATGATTATGGCGCACAACATTGGAGATACTTAGAGCCGCTTACAATCGTGGCAATATTATTCCTAGTGTTAAGCTATCCTTCAGCAATCTTAATTAATAAGCTTGAGCGCAAAATGAACAAACGTTTTGATAAAAAGGAACCAACAGGAAGTAAAGCAGTTTAAGAGAAAAGGAGCAGTGATAATATGTCTGAACCTATTGTAAGGTATAATGATGTGCATAAGTCATTTGGCGATGTCCAAGTATTAAAAGGTATTGACTTGGATATTCAGCCAGCTGAAAAGGTTGCTGTCATTGGACCAAGTGGGTCCGGTAAAACGACAATTATTCGTATGTTAATGACATTGGAACAGCCAACATCAGGCAGTATTATTGTCGATGGCAAGAATTTATGGCATATGGAGAAGGATGGTGACCTCGTTCCTGCCAATGAGAAACACTTAAGACAGGTTCGTGGGGATATCGGGATGGTATTCCAGCACTTTAATCTATTCCCACACATGACAATTTTAGAAAATTGCATGACAGCACCAATTCATGTACAGAAAAAGGATAAAGAATCGGCCAAGAAAGACTCGATTGAAATGTTGGAAAAAGTTGGTCTAGGGGATAAGCTGGATGACTATCCTGCTATGCTGTCAGGCGGTCAGAAGCAGCGTGTAGCAATGGCCCGTGCACTTGTTATGCATCCCAAAATAATGCTTTTTGACGAAGTGACATCTGCTTTGGACCCTGAGCTGGTCGGTGAAGTATTAGAAGTTATCCGTGACATAGCTAATGAAGGTGAAATGGCAATGGTATTAGTTACGCACGAGATGGAATTTGCTCGTGACATTGCTGATCGTATTCTATTTCTTGATAATGGCGTAATTGCTGAAGAAGGTCCACCGATGGATGTCTTGGAAAACTCAACTAACGAGCGACTGCAAAGTTTCTTACACAGATTCAGAACGTAGATTCAGAACGTAATAAATATAAAGCTGACTCATATAATTGAGTCAGCTTTTTTATAATCGCTAATTTCTAAAAATTATTATTACTGGTATCTATTACAACATTGACTAAAGGGAACAAATACGTAGTATTTAGTATGGTTCTCTGGCCACGCAGTTGGAATATGCGAGACCCCTGTGGGACAGCGAGCCTAAGAGATCCCGCAGGAAGCGTTCTTTGCTTCCGAGGAAGCTGAAGCGTTGCCCGCGGAAAGCGGCATGTATTTCCAAAGTGGTGTCATAGCACTCAACTACTTTTTCATGTTACGTCTCGGTTTATATCAACATACGAACAAAGCATTTCAAAATAAAAAACTGTGACCACTTAATAGTAGCCACAGCACTCTTTAACTCAATTTAATCCTCACCGATTATTTTAACTTCACGCTCAAGATTGACACCGAACTTATCTTTTACTGTATCCTGTACAAAGTGTATTAAGCCAATATATTCTTCAGCCGAAGCACCATCTTTATTTACAATAAACCCTGCATGCTTCAATGAAACTTGAGCTCCACCAATTTCCTTTCCTTGAAGGCCGCTATCCTGAATCAGCTTCCCTGCGAAATACCCAGGTGGGCGCTTAAACACACTACCACATGATGGGTACTCTAAAGGCTGTTTGGATTCACGTTTGAAGGTAAGGTCATCCATTACAGCCTTAATTTCCTCATAATTACCGGCCTCCATAGAAAAAGTTGCCTCTAATACAATATATCCTTTTTCCGGAATATTACTTGAGCGATATTCTAGGTCCAGGTCATGTGCAGACAACGTATATAAATCACCATTCCGATCAACTACTATGGCACTTTCCAATACATCTTTAATCTCTCCACCATATGCACCCGCATTCATGAATAACGCACCACCAACCGAACCTGGAATTCCACATGCAAACTCCAGTCCTGTTAACCTTTTTAATAATGCTTCTCTGGATACATCAATTATCCTAGCGCCACTTTGTGCAACAATTGTTGTCCCTGTTGTTTCTATCGATGTTAATTGCTTTAAGTTCAATACAATACCACGAATTCCACCGTCTTTTACAATTAGGTTTGATCCGTTGCCAAGTAGTGTAAAAGGAATATCATCCTTTATGGATAACTTCACAATTTGCTTCACTTGTTCATATGTTTCTGGTGTCACAAAAAAATCAGCCATCCCGCCAAGGCGAGTATACGTATGATTTTTCAAGTGTTCATTAACCATCACATTTTTCTCTGATGTAATTGTTGTTAACTTTTCGTACGTATGATGATCATTTACCACTAAAACCATTCCTTTAATAATAAATTATTGTGTTGCAACCTTAGACTGAAGAAATGAATGAATTAGATTATCAACGCGAATGTCTTCATGCATCTCGCTATGCCCAAGCATATCATCCTCAATCATTTTTTCCTGCAATTGATCTTTCCTTACAATACTTCGTAATGATTGCACACTTTCTGGCATTGCAACAAGATCCCCGGTACTTCCAATGTTTAAGACATTAAGTCCTCCTGGTATAGTATGCTTTTTCTTGCGTATCGTTTGCATTGCAACAGAATCAGGTTTTAAATCAGCTGCTGCTGCATCACGATGGATCTGAAAGTATTGCTTATTATATATGCCATCAAAGGGACTTCCAATCGTGACTAATTTTGCAACACGCGGATAAATCTTCTGGTCCTGATATTCTTCAATAAACTTCAATGCAACAAGTCCACCCATAGAATGTCCAACCAGATTAACAGTATCAATATGATATGTTTCCTTCATATGTGAAAGTACAGATGAAAGCCAACTTGAGGTGTTCAAGAAGCTTGCGCGGTTATTTTCAAAGATTACTTGCACAAAAGCAGGCTCTGACTTTCCTTTACTAAGATTTTTAACATTTATTTTACCTTGAGGTGAAACACGGTATACCAGTGCTTTATTACCCCAATCATATCTATTCTCAAACCTGTTCAGTAAATTGCCAAATGAATTAAATGTACCTTTGTAACCATGAATAAACACAGTTGGATTACCTATATTTTGTTCTGACTTTGTCTCTTTTGGTATATAAATCACGAGTATTATACTTATTAATACCGCGAATAGTGACACTACATTTATAATATGTTTCTTATCCAAAAAACTGACCCCACTAACGTACTAATTATCTTTGTGTCTTATGCAATGTTTTCTGCTTTAAAATAAACCACGAAAAAAACATGGCGATACAAGCTAATAGTAATTTAACTATAATTAATGGAATAACAAACAAGATAGTATATCCCATCGATAACCATAGAACAGAAACACCTATTACTTTCGCCTTTAACGGAATCCCTTTTCCTAATCGGTAATTCTCAATATATGAACCAAAATATCTATTGGTAATTAACCATTCATATAATCGGTTGGAGCTTCTCACATAACATGCAGCAGCCAAAAGTAATAATGGTGTGGTAGGCAGTAAGGGAAGAATTATTCCCAATAGTCCTAAAGCCAACGAAATTGACCCCGCAATAATTAAAAGAAGTTTAGTAAGTTGTTTCATATTTTTTACACCAGCTAAAGTGATATTTTTTTACATAACCATTATAGCATCCAAAATACTATTATACCTCCTACCTTTTATAAAAACTATGACAATTTCTATTCTCATGATATTAAAGCTTCGTAATATTATGAAATACTGGCACACCGTTATTAAATGTTGCAATATAATTGAATCCATGACCCTTAAGCATATCAAGTGATTCCTTAAAGTCATATGCCAGTGTGGTTTCCACATGTGAGTCCGATCCTAATGTCAGGATTTCACCACCACACTCCCTATACAGCCTCAGGATATCGGAGCTAGGCATTCCATTTTTTAAACCATATCGAATCCCTGATGTATTCAATTCAATACCTTTGCCCTCTGGTATTATCTCCTTAAAAATTTGACGCAATATGTCATGAAAATCATTTGTACTGTTTTGTTTAGCATATCGCTTCACTAAGTCAATATGTCCTAATACGTTATATTGTTTAAAGTTCTTAACACAATACAACAGTTCCTCATAATAGGCAAGGTATGATTGATCTACTGATCTATTATTAAAAAATCTGCCTGAATGCAGGTCCTTTTGCTCGGATGTATGCATTGAGCAAATAATAAAATCAAACACTTTATCGTCAAGTAAATCATTGTACCTTTTTACAAGATGTGGCTGTATTCCAATTTCAACTCCCTTTTTAATAGAAATAGAATCTGCATAAACAGCTTTCAATTCTTTTATTTTTTCATCATATCGCTCCAAGTCAAAAACAAATACAATCGACTCATCTGGATAGTCATAGTCAATATGGTCCGTAAAACAAACTTCCTCTAGCCCTAATTCGATCGCCTTTTCAATAGTTTTTTCCATTGGTGTCGTGCTATCAGCCGAAAAATCACTGTGAACATGATAATCAAACATACTCAATTACTCCCCTTACTGTTGACATTTTATCTATTACTAATTAGAATAATATATAACTTTAATTAAGTAAAGCGATAAAGTGATAAAGTGAATGGATGGTGACTATTTTTAATGGATCAATATTTGTTTGACAGTACAAAAGATACTAGTGTTGGAGATTTCCAGGTGCGAGATAATCTGATATCAATATTAAAAAATCGCTTTAGCACTTATGGATATAAACAAGTACGGACGACTACGTTTGAATTTTACGATTTATATTCGATGATGTCCGGTACCATAAATAAAGATGAAATGCTAAAAGTAATTGATTCTTATGGAAAAGTATTAGTTTTACGTCCCGATGTGACAATTCCAATTACGAGAATGATAGCATCCAATAAACAACGACTCTCACAAGGATCGAGATTTTTCTATGTGCTGGATGTTTTTCGTCAGTCATTTGAGCAGGCAGATAACAAGGAAACAACACAGGCAGGTATTGAAAGTTTTGGTGAAAGTACACCCGAAAATGACGCAGAAGTTATTGCTTTAGCAATCCATACATTAAAAGACTTAGGATTTGAGTCATTTAAACTTGAAGTTGGGCATGCAGGATATTTCAAGGAACTCGTAAATCAACTAGCATTATCTCAAAATGAATTAGATCAGTTGAAGGGATTAATTCAATCAAAGAACCTTACTGAAATTGGGCCATTCCTTGAAAGATTATCCGTTGATAAAGAACTTTGTGACGCTGTTCAAGCAATACCCCTTCTATATGGTGATCCAGAGGATGTAATTAAACGTGCTAGTAAAATTGCATTAAATGAAAAAATGCAACAGAAGATTAAAAACCTCAGTGATATTTACGATGTACTCAAAGCATATGGTGTAGAGGATTCAGTCATATTTGACCTTGGATTAATCAACAATATGAACTACTATTCAGGGGTTATTTTCCAAGGATTTGTGGCAAGCTTCGGCAAACCAGTATTAATGGGTGGAAGATATGATCATTTGGCCGAACAATTTGATACTTCCATACCTGCGATTGGATTCGCCTGTGAAGTTGATAACCTTTTACATTCTATGACACGGAAAAATCTGATAGCAAATGACACAACATCTATAGATGTGATTATATATTACGAAAACTCCAAGCAGAAAGATGCGTTAATTGCTGCTAATACACTACGTGAGGCAGGCTATCGCATTATCACTTATACAATGGATGATAACCGTAATATTGATGATTTCAGTTCTAAATGTATTGCTTATTTTCAAACTGAAGAAAATCTAGTAATCGACAAAAAGCGAAAAACTCCATTTACGAACTATAATGAGTTAGAACTGCTGCTTCATGAAGGAATGAGGGATAATTAAATGGATTATGTAACATTAGCATTAGCAAAAGGCAGAACAGCGGAAAGTACGATTGAACTACTTAATAATGCCGGTATCGATTTCCCTGACTTTCATACAAAAAGCCGAAAGCTGGTTTTTTACAATACCGATCAAACAGTTAAGTTAATTTTTGTTAAAGCAGTTGATGTCCCAACATACGTAGAAAAAGGGGCTGCTGATATTGGGGTTGTCGGAAAAGACAATATATTGGAATCACAAGCAGACATATATGAAATACTGGATTTAAAATTAGGCAGATGTCAATTTGTAGTTGCCGGAAAGCCTGAAACAACCTTGGAAAGCACTCAGAAACTAACTATCGCATCTAAATACCCAACAGTGGCTAAGAGTCACTTCCAGCAAAAGGGGATCCCAATTGAAACAATTAAGTTAAATGGATCAGTTGAACTAGCTCCACTTATCGGTTTAGCTGATATTATTGTTGATATCGTGGAAACTGGAACCACCATCAATGAAAATGGATTGAAAATTATCGATGAGATTGAGGACATCAGCACAAGGTTAATCGTCAATAAAGCAAGTTTCACTACAAAGTCTGCTTTAATACACGAGCTTATTAATAAATTAAAATCGGTCATGGAGTGATATTTGATGAAACGGATAACACCCGAGCAATTTAGACAAGAGAAAAATAATGATACTTATTCCCAAGCAGATGAAAATAACATTGATGAAACTGTCCTAGAAATTATTAAACAGGTTAAAAAAGATGGTAATGAAGCATTGTATCGTTTTACCGAGCAATTCGATGGTATAAAACTAAAGCAGTTAGCCGTCACGAAGGATGAATTCATTGAGGCAAAAGGGATGATTAGTGACGAATTTAAATCGGCACTAGAAGAAGCGAAAGCTAACATCACAGCTTTTCATGAAGTACAAAAAGAATATTCCTGGTTTACTGATAATACGGAAGGTATCATGCTCGGACAGAAAGTCACTCCATTAGAAAAAGTTGGCGTTTACGTCCCGGGTGGTAAGGCTTCCTATCCTTCTACAGTTTTAATGAACGTTATTCCAGCTAAGCTCGCCGGTGTGAAAAAAATCGTTATCACTACACCACCAGATGCAAATGGAAAAATTAGTCCAGAGGTGCTTGCAGCTGCAGAGGTAGTCGGTGTTGACGAAGTTTATAAATTAGGTGGTGCGCAAGCAATAGCTGCACTGGCATACGGAACTTCAAGTATAGAAAAGGTTACAAAAATAGTTGGCCCAGGTAATGCTTTTGTGGCACGAGCGAAGAAATGGGTATATGGTGATGTTGCTATCGATATGATAGCCGGGCCAAGTGAAATATGTGTTGTTGCAGATGAATCAGCGCCAGCTGATTATATTGCTGCAGATTTACTCTCACAAGCGGAGCATGATGAGCAGTCCACTTCAATCTGTATAACAACTAGTGAATCATTAGCCACTGAGGTGCAGCGAGCAATTGATCAGCAAACAACTACACTTGACCGTAAAGATATTATTGAAAAAGCACTCACACAAAATGGCAGAATTATAGTTGTGAAGAATATACAGGAAGCAATCAACCTAGTTAATGAAATTGCGCCTGAGCATTTACAGCTGATGATAGAAAATGCGACCGAGAAAGTAGGAGATATCCAGAATGCAGGAGCTGTTTTTCTAGGAAACTTCTCTCCTGAACCGTTAGGAGATTATTTTGCCGGACCAAATCACACCCTGCCAACAAGTGGAACAGCTGCTTTTTCTTCTCCGCTTGGCGTGTACGATTTTATGAAAAAATCGAGCATTATCCGTTACTCAAGGGATTCGTTACTAGATGCTTCAGAAAATATAATAACCCTGGCTAAAGCTGAAGGATTATCAGCACATGCTAATTCAATTCAAATCAGAAAGGATAATCATAATGCGTAGACATTCTATTAAACGAGCAACCTCAGAAACATCGATTGCCCTGGATTTCTCAATAGATGGTACTGGTAAATCCTCAATCGATTCCGGAGTTGGATTTCTAGACCACATGTTAGTTCTATTGACAAAGCATGGATTATTTGATCTTGAACTGACGTGTGAGGGTGATTTAAATGTTGATCAGCATCACACTGTAGAGGATATTGGAATTGCTCTAGGGCAGGCGTTTAACGAAGGACTTGGCAATAAAGAAGGAATAACTCGTTATGCTACTAAAACGATTCCGATGGACGAAGCTCTTTCTACAATTTCGTTGGATATTAGCGGACGCCCCTACTTCGTCTATAATGTTGATGGTTTGAAGGATAAAGTTGGCAGCTTTGATACAGAGCTTGTTGAAGAGTTCTTTCAGGCGTTTGCAAGCAATGCCAAACTTACCCTTCACATAAACCTAGAATACGGTAATAACACGCATCATATTATCGAATCTATTTTCAAAGGATTTGGGCGTGCATTAGACCAAGCGAGCCAGCAGAATCCTCGTATAAAAGGCATCCCATCGACAAAAGGGACCTTATAAAGGAGATATTATCTTATGATTGCAATAATCGACTATGGGGCTGGTAATATTAAAAGCCTGCAATTTGCGTTAACTAAGCTAGAATTGGACTCCTGCTTAACGACTGATAAACAAACAATTGAAAATGCCACAGCAATCATACTTCCTGGTGTTGGTGCGTTTAAAGATGCAATCGAAGCGCTTGGTGAATTAGATTTAATACGTACTATTCAACAAGAAGCATCTTCTGGTAAACCATTGCTTGGAATCTGTTTAGGTATGCAACTGTTCTATGAGCGAAGCTATGAAGATGGAGATTGGCAAGGACTTGGACTCATTCAAGGCGATGTTAAACGAATTGCTGAATCGGTAAAGGTTCCACATATGGGCTGGAATACCCTATCACATCGCCAAAAAAACCCACTTTTAAGTAACATTAAGGAAAATGCCTATGTATACTTTGTTCACTCCTATGCAGTTAGCTCCTATCAGAAGGAAGACCTTGTAAGTAGTGCTGATTATGGTGGTATGGTTCCTGCAGTGGTACAAAAAGAAAATATTATTGGAATGCAATTTCACCCCGAAAAGAGTGGTGAAGTTGGATTACAGCTATTACAAAACTTCGGGGAGATGATTTCATGATTCTATTTCCAGCTATTGATATTAGAAATGGTAAATGTGTTCGCCTAATTCAAGGAGACTATAAACAAGAAAAGATATATCATGATTCTCCAGTTGAGGCAGCAAAGCAATGGCAGGACAAACAAGCAACCTACCTTCATATCGTGGACCTTGATGGAGCTAAAACAGGTGAATCGAGCAATATAGATTCCATCAAGGCCATTGCTCAACAAACAACAATCCCGATTCAAGTTGGTGGCGGAATTCGTTCTTCACATAAAATTAAAGACTATTTAGAAGCAGGAGTTGATCGAGTTATTGTTGGCACAGCAGCAATTAATGATAAAGAATTCCTGCAACGGTCTATTCGTGAATACGGAGAACAAATTGCCGTATCGATTGATGCAAGAAATGGATATGTAGCCACTGATGGCTGGACGGAAACAAGCAGTGTGAAAGCAACTGAACTTGTTAAAGAACTAGAACGACTAGGTGTTAAAACAATAATATATACCGACATTTTAAAGGATGGCATGTTAAAAGGGCCAAACTTTAATGAATTGCAGGAAATAAAAGATACTACTTCAATTAACCTGATCGCTTCCGGCGGAGTATCTACAAAGGCCGACATCAATCGGCTAAAATCAATGAACCTGTATGGTGCTATTATTGGAAAAGCATTATATGACGGAACAATAACATTTGAATCACTATTGGATGGTGTAAATAATGCTGGCTAAACGAATTGTTCCTTGCCTGGATGTCGATAAAGGCCGCGTTGTTAAAGGGCGTAAATTTCAAAATATCCAGGATGTTGATGATCCGGTAGACTTAGCTAAAAAGTATAACCAAGCTGGAGCTGATGAACTTGTCTTTTACGATATAACAGCGTCCAATGAAAACCGCAATATCTTTCTCGATGTAGTTGAAAATGTTGCAGCAGAAATAGCTATACCTTTTTCTGTTGGTGGAGGAATCCGGACTATAACTGATATTCATCAAACACTAAGAGCCGGGGCGGATAAAGTATCGATAAACAGTGCAGCAATTAAAAACCCTCAATTAATAAAAGACGCCGCTTTAAAATTTGGCAGTCAATGTGTCGTGCTTTCCATTGATGCCAAGGCGGTAAGTGAAAATACGTGGCAGGTTTATATCAACGGCGGACGTACAAATACCGAGATAGACGCAATCGAATGGGCAATTAAAGGAGAACAGCTTGGGGCCGGAGAAATCGTCATTAACGCAATTGATGTTGATGGAGAAAAGAACGGATATAATCTGGAGCTAACTAGAGCAATCGCAGACAAGGTAAATATCCCAATTATTGCAAGCGGCGGCGCAGGTACTAAAGAGCATTTTGCTAATGTACTTCAAAAAGGTGGTGCAGACGCTGCCCTAGCAGCATCGGTATTCCATTATAGTGAAATACAAATACCTGATTTGAAAGAATATCTTGCAGCCAGCAATATCATTGTAAGGAGGGAAATCTAATGGAAACGAATATAAACCAGCTTTCTTTTGACGAAAATGGTCTTATCCCAGCAATAATACAAAATTTTAAAACAGGAGAAGTGCTGACACTTGCGTATATGAATGAAACCTCTCTAAATAAAACACTACAGACCGGTGAAACATGGTTCTTCAGCCGTAAACGGCAGCAGCTTTGGAATAAGGGAGAAACATCCGGAAACAAACAAATCGTCAAAAACATCAGCTATGATTGTGATGCAGACAGCCTATTAGTTCAAGTTAATCCCACTGGACCGGCATGTCATACAGGCAATGATACTTGCTTTTTTCAAACTCTCTTCTCTGATGAAATACAAACTCGAAACGTAATACACCAGTTAGCTAAAAAAGTAAGTGAACGAAAACAGCAGCCGGTAGATGGTTCCTATACAACTTACTTATTCACAGAAGGGATAGATAAAGTTCTCAAAAAGGTAGGTGAAGAAGCAAGTGAAGTAATAATTGGGGCGAAGAATCATGATAAGCAGGAAGTAACCTGGGAAATTGCTGATTTAACCTATCACACACTCGTTTTAATGGAACTATTAGAAGTAACAGTCGAAGATATAAAAAAAGAATTGTATGGACGCCATATTGCAAAAGAGGGTAATAAAAATGAGTAAATTCTGGAGTGAAACAGTTAAGCGCACAGAGCCATATGTACCCGGCGAGCAGCTTGATATTCCCAATTTACTGAAGTTAAATACAAATGAAAATCCCTATCCTCCATCCCCAAACGTAGTGGATGCCATTAAAACAGAATTGGAACGCAAATTACACTTATACCCATCACCGAGTGCAGATCAACTGCGTGAGTCAATCGGTGCATATTATAATCTTGAAGCAAGCAATGTTTTTATTGGAAACGGATCAGATGAAGTATTAGCCTTTTCGTTTATGGCTTTTTTCGAAAGTGGGCAAAAGATCCGTTTTCCTGCTGTCACGTATAGTTTTTATCCGGTGTATGCTAAGCTTTTTAACGTTCCATATGAAGAAATACCGCTTAATCGTGATTTCAGTATTCCATCCGAGGCATTTTTCCAGTCAGAAGGCGGAGTTATTTTTCCCAACCCAAATGCCCCAACAAGTTTATACATGGAATTGGAAACGATAAAAGATATTCTGGATAATAATCCAGATCAGGTCGTAATTGTTGATGAAGCATATATAGACTTTGCTCCAGGTTCTGCAGTTTCTCTAATCAACACATATGATAACTTACTGGTTGTTCAAACAATGTCTAAATCACGTTCACTTGCAGGCTTACGTGTTGGATTTGCATTAGGAAATCCAAATTTGATCCAAGCATTAACACGTATCAAAGACTCCTTTAATTCATATACAATAGATCGTCTTGCTATTGCAGGCGCAGAATCAGCTATTAGGGATATTGAACATTTTAAAGATACAACCCATAAAATTATCAAAACAAGGGAATGGATCACTACAGAGATGAAAAAACGAGGATTCTATGTACTTCCATCAAGTACAAACTTTATTTTTATAAGTCACTATAATTACCGTGCAGAAATATTGTATACAGAACTGAAAAACCAAAACATTCTGGTAAGACATTTTAATAAAGCAGGAATTGAAAACTACCTGCGAATAACAATTGGTACAGATGAAAGTATGCACTCTTTATTACAAACGCTTGATTCAATAATGCTGAAAAATAAGTAAAAGCATCGTTCCATTGGGAACGATGCTTTTCTCTTTTTAGATCATATGCTTAATTTCTGCTTGTTTCTGTAGCTCTTGTACTTTAGCTTGCAGCTTTTGCTGTTCTTTTTGCTGTTTCAGTTGTTGTTTAATTTGTTTTTCTAAGTCTTTCAACTTAGGCAATTCTTGTTGTTGTTCCTTAGAAGCATTCTTTTGTTGCTCTTTTAATTTATCGTAGTAATCTTGTACTTCTTTATCAGTTACTTTTGTATCTTCTAGTTGTTGTTCTTTATATTTCTGTACTGTAAGTTCGAAATCTAATTGGTCTTTATAAGTTTCTTCTGTTAAATGATACTGTTTTAATACTGACTCAAATTGTTCTTTATTACTTGATTTAGCCTTCTCAAACTGAGATTGTACTTCTTTATCTGATACTTCAATGCCATTCTTTTCTGCATCTTGTTTCAATAATTCTTGTTGTACAATAGCATTTAGAGTTTGTTCCTTTAATTTTTTCTTATCACTAACATCTTGGCCATACTGTTGCATCATTACTTTCGTTTGAGCGTACGTTGCATTGTATGTTTGACCTTTAATTTCTTCGCCATTTATTTTTGTTACAATTTTGTCCTTCTTAACTTTTTCTTCATCTGTAATTTCAACTGGCTTGCTTGAAGCTTGTCCTGCCTGTCCTGCTTGTTCTTCTGTTTGTTTTTTGTTTCCTTCTTTGTCTTTGTTATCTTTACTTTCCTCAGAGCCATCACCGCCACATGCTGCTAAAATAGTGGCTAAACTCAATGCCATTATAAACATTATAAATTTTTTCATTGATAGTTCCCTCATTTCATTTCATTGTTCCTACATTCAAACATATTTGGAAGGGTAAAAGCAAATACCCAAAAATATGGTTAAGTATCCTCCAGGCTTGCCCCATAAGCCTTTACGCCCTTAATTAACATTTCAGTTACGTTAGCTTATATTTTTTACATAATTCTGCCGTAATTAATTTTAGAAAAGCTTGAGAGCTAATTTCAGTATCCCCTAGTCTTCATCCTCTACTTCGCAGCCTTCGTCTGTACAGTAAGTGGTCTTTGATTTCTTAGGATTTAATGTTTGTAACACTGGTTTTTCGTTTTCTTCTTCCCAGACCTTTTCAATCACTTCGGAGAAAGCTTCCGATGGCTGTGCGCCAGATACAGCATATTTTTCATTAAATACAAAAAATGGAACACCTTGAACACCTATCTGTCTTGCCTGTTCTTCGTCAGCACGAACATGAATTGCATAATCATCGACTTTTAACAGCTTTGTAACTTCATCCTTATTTAATCCTACTTCATCCGCAAGTTCAATTAATGTAGCATGATCACTAATAAGTTTAGATTCAGTAAAATATGCTTTTAGCAATCGTTCCGTCATTTCTTTTCCCTTACCATTCTCATCTGCATACTTCGCAACACGATGAGCATCGAATGTGTTTGTATGCTGCATCGTATCAAAGTTATACGTTAATCCAATGTCAGCTGCTTGTTTGCCCAGCTCTTCATTTGAGTTCTTGGCTTTCTCTACACTCATGCCATACTTACCAGCTAATAATTCATGAATATTTTTTCCAGGGTTCTTTTCTGCATTAGGATCCAATTCATAGCTTTTATATTCTAAATTTACCTTATCATTATGTGAAAACTTCTCCAATGCCATTTCCAACCTACGTTTACCAATATAGCAAAATGGGCATACAAAATCTGACCATACTTCTATCTTCATGGAAAACACCTCATTTCTGTAATTATTGTAGCATAGCTTAATCCTTTACAGTAAATGTTGTGCTTATATTTAATTATTGCTTTTTATTGTCATCTACAAATCGTCCATAATCTGGTATTGCTGATTGATCAAACGTTTGAACAAGTTTTTTTAACCCTTCCTTTAGTTCCTCGCCTTTCATAACTGACCCATGACCAGGTACTACGATTTCTGGCTGCAATGCTTCAAGCTTTTCTACCGAATCTTTTGCCGCCTGCCAGTCTGTTGTTAGATATCTAGGCGGCCCATTCACTTCTACAGTTTGCATCAAGACATTATAAAATGAATCCTGTCTAACGGTTATAAAAGCATCACCAGATAGAAGTAATGAATCCTTTTCCCGGTAGAACGATACATGTCCCGGTGAGTGACCAGGTGTATGAATCCATTGCCAGTCATCAAGTCCTGGTACACTATTATCTTCGGGCAACGCTTGAACCGCATTTCCGATATTAATCGGTTCATTCGGATACATCCCCGAAATTTTAGCCAAAAACCCACCTTCAACTGTTGAATCTGGCTTTGGATAGCTTTTTTCTCCAGTTAAATAAGGAAGTTCAAGCTCATGTGCGTAAACAGGAACATCCCATTCTTCAACTAATTCAAGTAACCCGCCTACATGATCAAAGTGTCCATGAGTTAAAATGACTGCAGATGGTTGACTATCTCTTCCAAAACGATCCACGACAACGGAGCGTATCTCTGCCGCTGCTTTTGGAAGCCCAGCATCAACAAGCACCCAATCCCCTTCACCAGGAAAGCCAATAAAGCTTATATTCACAATCTGGTCTGTATAATAATACACACCGTTTAATACCTCTTGCCCCGACCCACTTGTAATAGAAGTCATTGGTATTGTTTTATTATCTTTACTCTCGTGTAATTCTTTATCCATTTGATAACGTCCTCCTTTTTTCCTTAGTATTAGAATGTAATTATTAATTTATTAATAAAAAACTGCCCACACCATGTGAGCAGTTCTCAGTATCCTAATATGAATGGTTTTCCTGAATAGAACCATCCTGTTTATATATTTTTAAAGATGTTCCTTTATTATTGGCGATTTCACGAGCACGTTCGACAGCATCATTTTTATTATCAAAAACATCACTTGCTCGTTGGGCATTACTTGATTTCACGGCCCAACCATCATTATGTGCTATAACATGCTCCGCTTCTTCTAACCGTTCAGGGTTGCTTTCGTACTTTTTACCCTCTTCTGAGCGTTCTATTGTATTGCCATTTTTCTCATATGAATCAACTTCGTCCTCGTCTGCATTTTGCCGCCATTCTTTTGCTTGTTCCATTGCAATAGGAATTGCCTGTCCCTCTTCATAGCCTTCATCAATCATTGAATTAGCAATATCAATCGCCTTCTTTTTTGTTACATGATTTAAATTCTTCATCGACGACGGATAGTTGTTTAATGTCCAAGGCATTGACAGTCCTCCCTCAATTTTTTAAATAGTCTACCCTGTGTGATTTGTCTTAAACATAAAAAAACTGTTCACCACGATGGCAAACAGCTGATTTATTAATCTTCGAGCAACGATTGTCCCATAATCGTGACTCGTTTCGTATTTTTTAAGTCAGTAATCGTCTTTGCTCCAACACCAAGCATCGTCATTTTCAGTTCAAGCTCAATCTGATCCATTGTCTGAATAACAGCTTCGGCTGACTCTGTCGCAGCCTGCAGTAATTTACGGGCAAACCCTACTATATCCGCTCCGATCGTCAGTGCCTTGGCTGCATCCACACCAGTCTTCATACCTCCACTTGACACAATTGGAGCATCAGGTAAGACATCCCTTACGGAAACAATACAATCCTTCGTTGGTATTCCCCAATTATTAAAAGCCTCGGCTGCCGCTTTTTTCAACGGATCTTTCGAACGTAGTTTTTCAACCTGACTCCAAGAAGTACCGCCTGCACCGGCAACATCAATATATGAAATCCCTGCGTCATACAACTTTTTTGCTACCGTTCCATCAATTCCAAAGCCGACCTCTTTTACACCTACAGGAACATCCAAGGCTGTACATACTTTCTCTATTTTGGACAGCAAGTTTTCGAAATCCAAATCCCCTTCATCCTGAACTGCTTCCTGTAACGGATTAAGATGTAAGTAGATAGAATCCGCACCTGTCAAATCAACAATTCGCTGACAATCTTCGGCACCATATCCATAATTCAACTGTACTGCACCAATATTTGCTATCAATGGTACAGTAGGTGCTTGTTTACGAATCAAAAAAGAATCCTTATGTGCATCACTTTCCAAAAAGGCACGGGTTGAACCGAGCCCAACTGCCCACCCTTTTTCTTCTGCCGCTACAGCTAGATTTTGATTAATCTTAGTTGCAAGTTCTGACCCGCCAGTCATTGAACTTACAAGAAAAGGTGCCTTTAATTGCTTATCCAAGAAGGTGGCAGACAGGTTTATATCATCAAAGTTTATTTCAGGTAATGCATTATGTATAAAAGATATCCCTTCCAATCCAGTTGATTTGTTCACCCCTTCTACATTACCTGTTAAGCAATGGCGAATATGTTCTGTTTTACGCTTGTTAATTCCTTCCTCCATCATTACACATCCCAACTCTAATTATTTACTGATTTATTTTCAAAACGAGCCATTTTTTGGCGAACACGTTTATTCTTCAAATATTGATGAAATGTTACAAAATAAACACCTGTTATTACCATTATCATACCAATAATTTGCGGCCATGTAATTTGAGAAGCATAAAGCCATACTGCTAGCAAAGCAGTATTAATTGGCACTAAATTCATATAAATACTCGCTTTGCTTGCTCCAATCTGCTTAATCCCATGATTCCATAATAAGAAACCTACGACAGAAGAGCAAATAATCATAAACAACATTTCTCCCCAGCCTTGAGTAGACATGGAAAAGATATTGTCCCATCCCTTTTCTGGAATAGAAAAGATTGCAAGAAATATAGAACCAATTAATGTAGTTAAAGTCGTCGTTACAACAGGGGAAACATCACGCATTGCAACTTTACCTAACAGTCCATGACTAACCCAGCAAATTAACCCGCCAATAAATAAAAGATCGCCTGAATTAAACTCTAGATTCAGCAGTGTCTCTATTGATCCTTTTGAGATTACAACAACAACTCCTAATAGTGATAATATTAGGCCAAATCCAAGTTGTTTATTCCAAACTTCACCCAAAAAAAGAACAGCACCAAAGGTTAGAAGAACAGGCGTTGTTGCTACGATTAGTGACCCATTGATTGCAGAAGTAATATCTAACGCTGTGAAAAAGAAAAAATTATAGCCAAAAATACCTGTTATAGCCATTAACAAAATGGAGAGCCATTGCTTTTTAATGGCTGTGAAATCCAGTTTTTTTCGTGCTAAAACAAATACTAGTAATAAAATACCGGCTGATCCAAACCGAAAGGCTGCTGCCGTAACAGGAGGTATTTCTGTAATAATATGCTCAGCTGCTACAAAAGCACCTCCCCAAAATAAAGGGACAAGAAGCAACCAAAAATATATTGCGATTGATTGGTCATTTTTCATCTATATCCTTCTTTCTAAATTCATACTAATTAAAACGACTAATCGATTGGCTAGTTCACTTCTTATAATCTAATAATTCTCTATCATGTGCATCTATATAGTCTGTTATTAAGTATACTTGCTTAGTTATTAGATTGGAAGAAGCTTATAATAGAAACTACCAAAATTCTTACCAAAACATAGTAAAATAACGAATTTGATAGTACAGTTATATAACAATAGCATTTACAATTACTCTGCAAAAGTGACAAGGAGGAAAACACATGATACAACAGGCTAAGGCCTTTGCTGAAAAAGCACATGAGGGGCAGAAACGAAAAAGTTCAGATGCACTATATATTACACATCCAATTCGTGTCGCAAAGATATTGGAAGATTCCGGTTTTAGTGATGAAGTAGTTTGTGCTGGATATTTACATGATGTCGTCGAAGATACCCCTTATGAAATCGAGGATATTGAATCAGTTTTCGGTCCTAGGGTCGCACATCTCGTATCTGCTCATACTGAGGATAAATCGAGATCATGGCAGGAGCGTAAACAGCATACAATTGACACAGTAAAATATGCCGAAAAAGAAGTGAAGTATCTAATTGTTGCCGACAAATTAGATAACTTGCTTTCTATGGAAAAAGAATATGCACGCCAAGGTGAATTATTGTGGGAGAATTTTAATGCCGGTTACAATCAGCAGAAATGGTATAACGAATCAATTGCTCAAAACATGAGTGTAGGATTAGAAGATAGTGAGGTGCCAGCTTACTTTCAAGAGTTCACGGACGCGGTCAAGCGTGTATTTGGTTGAAGTTCCTAATATCTTGCTGAGTTAGAGTTTTACGTATCTGGTTGAAGCTTCTCGACTTCATTATCAAGTCAACCATTAAAAATTTGACATTCGTTAAAGGAATTCTTATGAGAGCGTATTTTGCTTTCTTAGAACTCCTTTATACTTTGTATTTGTATCTAAAATTAATTATTAAGATTCAAGTTTGCCTTTTTCATAGTAGATGATAGCTGCGCACCCGACAGACCTGTTGATTTTTTAACTGCTAAAAAAGAGCGCCTTCCTTTTTAGAACAAGGAAGAACGCTCTTTATTATCGCATTTTACGGAAATTATAGTTTTCCCGCTGCTGTTTCGATACTTTTTTCCATTTATTTTTCTCTTCCAGCATTGCTTTTTGATTCTGTTTTCTTTTTTCATATGCGAGTTCTCGTTGAAGTTTGAGATAGCTTTGATAGCGATCCTCATCCAACTCACCATTGTTCAGTGCTTCCTGAATGCGGCACCCTGGTTCTGTATCATGCTGGCAATCATTGAATTTGCATTCTTTTTCAAATGCTTCAACATCCTGAAAAGTTGCTTCAATTACTGATTCGCCTTCCCATAGTTGCAGTTCACGCATCCCCGGTGTATCAATTAGCTGAGCATCATTTGGCAGCCTGAACATTTCCCGGTGAGTAGTAGTATGACGGCCTTTGCTATCGGCTTCACGGACACCTTTTGTATCCTGTATATCCTGTCCCAACAATGTATTTACCAATGTGGACTTACCCACACCTGATGAACCGAGCAATGCAGCAGTTCGTTGCGGTGCTAAATACTCCATCAATTCATCAATACCTTCTCGTGTCACGTTACTAATAGCTACAATTGGCACGCCAATCGCAATCTCTTCCACTTGAATCATAACATCCTGAACTTCATCTGGAGTGCATTCATCCTTCTTCGTTAATACAACAACAGGAGACGCACCACTTTCATATGTTGATAAAATATAGCGTTCAATGCGTCGAAGATTCAAGTCATGATTAAGTGAATTAACAATAAAAACAGTATCCATATTGGCAGCAACAATTTGCGCCTCAGTCTTTGTACCAGCAGCCTGTCTGATAAACTGGCTTTTCCGTGTGAGAACACGATTAACCACTGCTTTACGTTCATCTGATAGTTTTTGTACATCTACCCAATCACCCACTGCTGGGAAATCAAGTGGCGAAGACGCCTGATTTAAAAATCTACCACTTAAATGCGCCAAGTAATCCATGTCACCATCGGTTACCCTGTAACTATTTTTCTGCACCGTAATAACACGGGCAATATTATCTTTTTCAATATCCAGAATGGTATCGTCCCATCCAATTTGTTTCAACTTCTCCAATTTTAAAATTTCCTCCTTAATGTTGGAGGAAAAGTCGTACTTTACACGGACTGTCCCTCCATTTTACTACGTGTGTGCTGGTTTACTGAAATTTGATTTACAATTGCCATTAAACACCACTCCTTTCAAAATGGATGAACAAAATTCTATAATTTAATAATTATACATTTTTTAAAAAAAGTCAAGGAACAAAAGCATAAGCGCCTGTTTAGCGACGTACGAACTGCGCCCGCGCATCGCGGGTGGTTTAACGTTGCCGCGCAAAGTGGCGACCTTAGTTGAACTTCCGACAACTCTTTGAGATAAAGGAAACACGGCGACCAAAGTGAGCCGATGTTGACTTATCGTACGAAGGTGAAGGAAGTTGCGCTAGTCGCTGGGCGCTGGCCGGTGAGAACGCTACGTCCTGTGGCGTCACCGGCACTAGTACGTCCTGTACGTCGGAGCTGGACGCCGCTAGATAGCTTAGTTAGTTTTCCACAGTGCTCAAGATTTATAGTTTCCTAAGCAGTTAAAAAAGCAGATGTCAACTATAAGCGACATCTGCTTTCCTTCTAGCTAAGATACTCAGGAAGTTTCCCGGCTAGACTTTATTTTAAGTTAGCTCATTGCTGGGATACCACTATCCCGTACAGCTATATACTCAGGACGTTTCTTATTTCCTGAGAACGGCTCAACTAAGCGGTTTTCCACACTGTTGTACACCATGAATAAATTGTTACGCGGATAAGGTGTAATATTACTTGTTGAACCGTGCATGGTATTGCTCTCAAAAAGCGTGATTGAGCCTGCTTTTCCTGTTGGAACAGATATCCCACCGCCTTTTTCAGCAAGCCAGCGCAGGCTATCCTCATCAGGTACACCAACTTTTTGTTTCTTCAATGATTCTTTATAATTATTATCGGGCGTTTCCCCTACACAACTAACATAGTAGTTTTGGGACCCTGGTATAAGCATCAAAGGCCCGTTAAACGTATAATTGTCGGATAATGCTATCGATAAGCTGACAGCTCTCATCCGTGGCATACCATCTTCTGCGTGCCATGTTTCAAAGTCAGAATGCCAGTCAAATTCTTTCCCCTTAAACCCTGGCTTGTAATTAATGCGGGATTGATGAATATAGACATCACTCCCCAACAGATGGTTGACGATATCCAGTATTCGCTGATCATTTGCGACATCTTTAAAGTAATTATCATCTTTATGAACGTGAAAAATGGAACGAATATCATCACTTTCCGGCTCTCGAATTACTTTATCAGACGTGACATGCTTAGTAGAATCTTGTAATTCAAAAATGGCTTTCTGCATATCTTTAACTTCTTCATCCGAGAAGAAATTCTCAATTTGCAAAAACCCATTTTTTTTATAAGAATCAAGTTGTTGTTTGGAAATAGGAGCATGATGATCAAGAGATCGATCTGTGTGAATCACAGGGTCCTTCCGTTCCAAAATTTCCGGCTGGTCCTTTTTTCTTGAAGGATATAGATCTTTCATTCTAAACACTCCCTATTAAGTATTTTTCATAAAAGTTTTCTATATTGTTAAGTTCCCGACATCACCGGGAAACTTCCCTGCAACTATATAACGAATATTTGTCAGTATTATTTAGGAGTTAAAATCCTAATATAAAAATTGTTTGGAATTATTATATAATTACTATTCTATAATTGCAAATTACCCGCTATTTTTAGATAGTAAACTAAAAACAGACGCAGATTCAATCCGCGTCTGTTCCTTTCTCACCGCTTATTCATTTCACTTGGTTCAGGGCCTTTTCGCTGATTACGACCCAGTTTAGAAATCTCATTCATATCATCTGCACTTAATTCAAAATCAAACACATTAAAGTTTTCTTCTATTCGTGATGGCGTAACTGATTTTGGAATTACGATTGCATCAGATTGAAGGTGCCAGCGAATAATTACCTGTGCTGAAGTTTTGCCATATTTATTCGCAATTTGCTTAACTGCATCGTTATTTAAAACTTCGCCGCCATTCATTAATGGGCTCCAAGCTTCTAAGTAAATATTATGCTTTTCACAGAAGTCTTTTAGCTCATTTTGCTGTAAATATGGGTGGCATTCCACTTGATTCACAGCCGGCACTACATCACATTCATCCAACAAACGCTGGAGATGTTCAATATTAAAATTACAAACACCGATTGCTTTAGCTCGGCCATCATTATAAAGCTTTTCCATCGCTTTATACGTCTCGACATAGTCATCAAATTCCGGGGTTGGCCAATGAATCAGATATAAATCAACATAATCAATTCCCAGTTTTTCCAGACTTTTGTCAAATGCCTTTAAAGTATTGTCGTATCCCTGGTCGCTATTCCAAACCTTTGTCGTAATAAATAAATCTTCACGCGACACAGAACTAGTTGCTAGTGCTTTACCTACTCCACTTTCGTTTTCATATACCTTTGCCGTATCAATGGATCGATACCCGACTTCAAGTGCTTTCGATACAGCTGGAGTTGCTTCTTCATCGGGTACCTGCCACACGCCAAACCCAAGTTGGGGCATGCGATTACCATTGTTTAATGTAATATATTGCATTTATATACTCCCTTTCATGCTGTAGTGAAGTATAGTTTATCACATGGTATACGCAGGAAAAAATGCTATGCTTGTCGTTTTGCCCTCGCAAAGGTATAATTCCCTTCGTATTTCATGAGGCTTTCTTCAGCCAGCCAGTACGTCTTTGAAAAAATCTTATCAAGAAAATAACGATCATGAGAGACAGCGATTATGGTTCCATCAAATTGATCTAAAGCTTCCTCCAATACTTCCTTTGACTCGATATCTAAATGGTTCGTTGGTTCATCCAGAATTAGCAGGTTGTGGTTCTGGTGAACTAATTGTGCCAACCGAAGTCGCATCTTTTCTCCGCCACTTAAGCTTTTCACTTTTTGAAAGACTGTTTTCCCATAAAAAAGGTATTTCGCCAATATTCCTCGCGCATCACCTTCTGTAACATGAACCTGATCACGGAATTCATCAAGTATGGACTGATCACCATCTATCTCAAACATATGCTGCGATAAGAACCCTACTGACAAATTACTGCCTAATTTCATCACACCCTCATCCAATCTTTCAGTACCTAAAATCATTTTCAGCATTGTTGATTTTCCACTACCATTTTCACCAATAATTGCGACTCGTTCCTGAAAGCGGACATGCATATTAATGTTTGAAAATAACTGCTTTTCACCGTAAGCTTTTCGAGCCCTTTCCACGAACACAACATCATTTCCACTTCGTTTATTCGATTGAAAATCAAGGTCAATCTTTTTATGGTCAAGAATAGGCCGTTTCATCAGTTCGATTCGGGCTAAAGCTTTTTCCATACTTTTTGCCCGGCGATGTAATCCGGCATTAGGCGGGTTAGCCTGATTAGCCCATTCTTTCAATCTTTTTATTGTCTCTTTCATCTTTTTAACTCTCTTTTGCTGATCCTCATATTGCTGAAATTCCTGAAGTAAGCGCTCTTCCCGTTCTTTTACGTAATTTGAATAATTGGTAAGATATTTAATCAGTTCACCTTGATCCATCTCCAAAATGGATGTTACCGTTTCATCCAAAAAGTAGCGATCATGTGAAACAATAATAATTGTCCCACTGTAGTTATTGATGAAGTTAGTAAGCCATTCAATCGCTGAGAGGTCCAAGTGGTTCGTTGGCTCATCCAATAGCAGCAGGTCAGGTGACTTTAATAACAACTGCGCTAAACCAACCTTTGTCCGCTCACCGCCACTAAGCTGCTGCCATTCTTTTTCAGCCAGATCATCTATTTTAAGTCCGCTCATGATTCTTCTTATTTGTGAATCAATTTCATAACCGCCATCCTGCTGAAATTTTTCTTGTAAGGATCCATATTTCTCAATATGACGTGTTAGCTCATCAGCGTCCGTTTCCTCTGACATGGCACGTTCCAATTTTGACATTTGCATTTTTAATTCTTCCATAGCCGTAAAAACATCATAGAGTATTGCTTCAACTTTCCTATCTTCAGCAATTTGCGGTACTTGTTGCAATAAACCCACTGTCGAATCTTTTTTCCAGGTAATCGTGCCTTCAACAGGCTGCGTTTTTTTAGCTATTAAATCTAATAGAGTTGTCTTCCCTTCACCATTTCTTCCAATCAAACCTATTCGGTCACCCTGCTTGATTTCACATGAAATCTCTTCAAAGATTGTGTTCGCGGCAATTGTTTGTGTGACATTTTGTATACTGCATATAATCATTATTCTCTTCCTCCATTTAGAAGAGACAACTACTATGGGAAATAAAAAAGACGCTAGAGAGTCATTCTCCACCGCCTTTTTGATGATAATTCCGTTTGTGGGTAGATGTCTCCTACTGATAGTTTTCCGCTAAATTTTTCTTTAGAAAACTTGGCTTATCGCCAAGCTTTAATATAGATAAGCCTTAGTTGCCCTTATGCAGTAAGAAAGTATTTATACTTTCTTAACTGCTAAAAAAGGACATACGTATCCCTTGTAAAGAAACATCGGAAAAAATCGCATAACGCATCCAAAGATATTCTTTGAATTTTGCTATGCCACTACCAGTAAAATTCATCTAACCCACCTCCTTTTAAATTTAGTTTATTCGAAAAACTGTTTTGAGTCAATAATGCCTAGGCTGTTTTCTAAAAGATTGTTGCTTCATCAAAGCAATGAAATCATAACGTAGTTGATATAAACTGCTGCGACACTCGAATCAATCATGATAGACTGTTCATTATATGTTTCCCGTTCAGTATCATCTATTCTTTATTGCTGGATTTCTTAGTCTTTGGATTGTGTATTATTTCAATTTGTTCAAAGGTTTGCGTGAATCGTTCTTGCTCCTTCTTATCTTGTTCCTTATCCGCCATAACGCTCAACTCCTTTCGGTTTAGTACAGTATGCCCTAACTTCGGTCTACCACTAGTTTACTCAGAGATGCGTTACCGTCAATTGAATGATCAAGAACCATTAAATTCAATAAATTCTATCTCTGTTCCCTTGTCGAACATAAATCCTAATCTTTGTGCGATGTTATAGTGTAAATTTATCCTTGCCCGGTTCCAAAAACTGCGAAACTGATTTTTGTTCATTCATTTCACAAGTTCCCTGTACAATTCTTCCGATGAATTATTTCAATTCAAGCTACCTTATTGTAATTCATTACTTTTTGATATAAGTATACTCCCGCCACATAAATGATGCAATTTTAGATAAATTTTAAATTAGTAGGATAATGAATCAGTAAAAATGTTAATATGAACTTATAATTATGTGATTTTTCATTTTTACAGTACAGTGGAATCAGAAAATCGAATAACATACGATAAAAATTTTTAACAAAGGGGAGAATATATTGTCATTCACACTTAACGAAGCAACCATATCCGAGATGCAGAACGAAATGGAAACTGGAAACCTATCAGCAAAGAAGCTAACGATGAAGTACTTAGAAAATATCGCCAAATACAACGAAACGGTTAATGCTGTATTAGAAGTCAATCCTGAGGCTTTGCATATCGCTGAAGCATTGGATGTTGAGAGAGAACAAAAGGGATCACGTGGACCGCTTCACGGAATCCCCATCCTGGTTAAAGATAACATCGATACAGGGGATAAAACACATACCACTGCAGGTTCACTAGCTTTGGAAAACAATTATGCAAAAGAAGATGCCTTTATCGTTAACAAGCTGCGCGAAGCAGGTGCAGTAATTCTGGGAAAAACCAACCTGACTGAGTGGGCAAATTTTATGACAGACGGTATGCCGAATGGATACAGCTCATTAGGTGGCCAAGTTATGAATCCATATGGCCTAGGCAAGTTTGATGTCGGAGGATCCAGTGCAGGCTCTGGAGCAGGCGTAGCAGCTAACCTTGCTGCAGGTGCAATTGGTACAGAAACTAGTGGTTCAATTCTTAGCCCAGCAAGCAGTAACTCACTTGTTGGCATTAAACCTACTGTTGGATTATTAAGCAGAACGGGAATTATCCCGATATCAAATAGCCAGGATACTGCCGGTCCCATGACTCGAACTGTAGAAGATGCTGCCACTTTATTAGGAGCACTTTCAGGTGCTGATGCAAAAGATGCAGCTACTTCACTTATCAAGAAAGGTCTTACACAAGATTATTCCTCAGCCCTGAATATGGACGGATTGAATAATGCCAAACTTGGCATCTCACGTGATTACCTGGAAGGACTTGATGATGAAGAACTAACCATAATTAACACTGCTTTAGCAGATTTACAAAAATCAGGTGCAGAATTGATTGATCCAATTAGCTTGCCGACCAATTTAAACGATGTTAACGTACTCCTTCATGAGTTTAAAAGTGGTGTAAATGCATACTTGAAAAACTTATCCAATAACTTCCCAGTTCATTCGTTAGAAGAAGTGATTCAATTAAATGAATTTTTTGGAGAAGAAGCTCTGAAATACGGACAGACAGTTCTCGAGCAGTCAGATGAGAAAAGTGGAAAACTAGTTGAGGCAGAATATATCAATGCCAGATTAAATGATATTCAGATGTCACAGGAACAAGGTATCGACGGAGCAATGTACGAGAATAATTTAGACGCATTAATATTTGCGAATAATTATGGTGCCGGTATTGCCGCAAAAGCAGGCTACCCTTCCATAACCGTTCCAGCAGGATATACAACAGAAGGAAAACCGGTCGGCATAACATTTACAGGAAAAGCCTTCACAGAAGAGAAACTTATCGAATTAGCATATGCTTATGAACAAGCAACAAAACAAAGAAAAGCACCTATGATTGACTAACTAAGGAGCCAGCTTTCATCGATTAGTTGATGAAACTGGCTCTACTGTTATCTTTGATAGGAAGCAATGGATTCCTTTAATCCTTCATGAAAAGGAGTTTTGGGAATCGAACCAATATTCTCCTCATACTTTCTCCCATCCAAAACTACAGGATCCTCATTCAAATACTGCATCTCTGCAAATTCACGCATTTGTTTATTGAATACACCAAGAAATCTAATCAAGGTTTTCGTAATAGTAAATACACGTTTACTGTATCCAGTTATAGATTTTGCTATATCAATGATTTCCTCACCAGTAATCACATCAGCAGCAGGAATATTCCAGTGTTGTCCATACGCAGCTTCATGCATACTAAGTTCTACCATTGCCTTTGCACCATCAGGAGTGTAAATATGCTCTCTTGCTATATTATGTCTGCCGATAAAACCTGCTTTTTTGTCAGCAACCATCTGTCGTAAGGTATAATTAATTTGTCCATTCTCTACGTAAGGCCCATAAAAATCTGGAAAATGCACTATTAAATAAGGGATTTCAGACTCCTTAATCAATTCACCCATTTCCATGCGTAGTTTCCCTTTTTTGGTATGAGGGTATTTTGGAGTAGATTCATTGACCTTGACACCGGT
Organism: Virgibacillus salinus; assembly: GCF_900102415.1. Classification (NCBI taxonomy): domain Bacteria; kingdom Bacillati; phylum Bacillota; class Bacilli; order Caryophanales; family Bacillaceae; genus Virgibacillus; species Virgibacillus salinus. Next base: position 182,487 of record NZ_FNKD01000004.1, on the reverse strand, counting down.
ATTTTTCCCATATGCATAGATATTATCTACAACTGCAAGCTTGGATTTAACTTGTCTTGCAGTTTCAAGTACATTATTCGTTAAGAGATGCAGCTTATCCTCCCACTCATCATACGGAATATTTACTGCATTAAAAATAACATCCACCTTCTCTGCCGCAGCGATTAATTCGGTTTGATTTAAAATGTCTCCGGGATGAATTGTCACATTTGGGTCTGTATGAAACATGTTCTCTAGTTTTCCTTTAGTTCGTGCAAATGCCTTCACTTTAATATTCCGCGCCGACAGCTCCCTAACTATTGAATACCCCATACCACCTGTCGCACCCAATACTAATGCTACTTTCATTTTTATTCCCTCCTATTAATTGACCAGTGTTTAATTATTAGTAAAAAAATAAAGTTGTTTAAACTCTATCTTTTTGTCCATTCAAGTAATAAATTAACGTGCGCTTCCGCCATACTTTTTGCATCTTTAAAATTTGCTACGTGCCTTATATAATGTGTTACAAACCCATGTAATGATAAAAATATAGACCATATCTCCTGTACGGTTAAATGCTTGTCACTTAACTGGGATACATAGTAAGCAAACTTTTGATACGTTTGCATTGGACTCTCATTTATAAAAGTACGAACTTCTTCATCCTTGACCAAGAACATAATTTCATAATGGCTTTGATGGGTTAAGCCAAACTCAATATACCCCATTAAGATATTTCTTAGTTTTTCATAGTCTTCTATTTCTTCTAAAACTAATTCGTCAATCATACTATCCAGCATGATAAAATGATCTTCAACTAGAGCATAGAACAACTCCGCCTTGTTTTTAAAATGATAATAAATTGCTCCATGACTGTAGTTTAACACTTTTGCAATTTGCCGCATTGAAACAGATTGGTACCCTTTTTCTACAAACAAATCTCGTGCAGCATTCATAATCATTTCGCGAGTTAGTTCTTTTACTACTGCTTTTCTGGCTGCCATTTAATTATCCCTCATTTATTTAACCAGTGTTCAATTAATAGTATATCCTATCTTGCAGTAATGTCAATAACGTAATAATTAAATTATAAAACAAGCTACTTCTTAAGAAGTAGCTTGTTCTTTCATTACCTATGATATTTGAAACTCCGCTTATTGCCAAACCTCAGTTGAGCTTATCTAGTTAGAAAGTAGTTATGCTTTATCGACTGCCAAGAAACAATCTTTGGTATGATCATTAACCATCCCTGTTGCTTGCATAAATGCATAGCAAATAGTCGGGCCAACAAATTTGAACCCGCGTTTCTTCAGGTCTTTACTCATTGCCTCTGACTCTTTAGTGGAGGCGGGGACATCAGCATGCGCATCCCAGCTATTTAGAACGGGTTCACCACCAACAAAATTCCAGATATAACTGTCAAAGTCACCAAATTCCTCTTGAATCTGTAAGAACGCTTTTGCATTCGTAATAACTGAATTAACCTTGAGTTTGTTCCGGATGATTCCTTCGTTATTTAACAGCTTTTCAATTTTACCTTCATCATATTTACTAACGATCTTGGGATCAAAGTAATCGAAAGCTTTTTGGTAGTTTTCTCTTCGCTTTAATATCGTGATCCAACTTAAACCTGCTTGAGCACCTTCCAATGAAAGCATTTCAAACAATTCCTGATCATTATGTGTTGGCCTTCCCCATTCATGGTCATGATAGTCGATATATATTTGTTCATCGGTTACCCATTCACAGCGTTTTCGTTTTATATCCATTTGCTACTCACCCTTCTTTTCAATCTCATTTTTTTCATATGAAATCCAGTCACTGAAACTACCAGGATAAAGCTTAACATTTTTATAGCCAGCTTTCTTCAAAGCTAGCACATTCGGACATGCGGAGACCCCTGAGCCACAAGAGACGATTATCTCATCTTCTTTAGATAATGAGGAAAAATTCTCTTGAAGGTCAGTGTCATTTTTCCAGTTGCCATTCTCATCCAAAACATTCTTCCAGAAGTAGTTTTTGGCTCCAGGAATATGCCCTGCTTTTGGATATAGTGGTTCTGTTTTTCCTAAATAACGATCTCTGCTACGTGAGTCAATTAATACTGCAGATTTATTACCCAGCTTTTCCTTCACTTCATCAATGTCAGCAACCTGGTTTTTACGAAAATTTGGCTGAAAATCTTTTGCAGATAGAGTCGGTATTTCCGATGACACCTCATGTCCTTGCTCTACCCAACGTTCGAACCCACCATCCAAAAGATATACGTTGTCGTGCCCAATGTAATGAAGCAACCACCATAAACGCGCGGCGAACATATCATTTCGCTGATCATAGATTACAACTGCTGTATCATGGTCAATTCCAATATTGCCTATTTTTGCAGCAAACATATCCTTATCTGGTAATGGATGATTACCACCGTGCTTCTCTGCTTTTCCTGATAAATCTTTGTTCAAATCCAAATAAACCGCATGTGGAATATGGCTTTCCAAATAAGCTTTTCTCCCGGCCTCAGGGTCATTCAACTCAAAACGGACATCAACGACAACAGTATTCTCTAACTTGTTTTCCAACTGTTCCTTAAGCCAAGTATCATTAACTATCTTTGACAAAATCACCCCTCCTCCTAAATAATTCTTTCTATCTTATATTCTAAACTAATTTCTATTTCCTTTCTAAGTTTATGATAAAATTAACTAAATAAGGAGGTGAATACATATGAAAAAAACGTTAATCGAACGCCTAACAAGGTATGTAAAAATCGATACACAGTCTGACGAAAGCAATGAAAGTACCCCATCTACACCAGGTCAATTTGAACTTGCTAACTTATTGGTAGATGAGCTGAAGACAATTGGTATGACTGATGTAACAGTCGATGACAACGCATATGTAATGGCAACGCTGCCATCAAATTCGGACAGAAAAGTACCCACAATTGGATTCCTGGCGCATCTGGATACTGCTACTGATTTCACCGGAAAGGGTGTGAATCCGCAAGTGGTGGAAAACTTTGATGGGAATGACCTTACATTGAACAAAGATTTAGGAGTAACTTTAACTGCTAAAGATTTTCCTGAGCTCCCAGGCTACAAGGGACACACCCTCATAACTACAGACGGGACAACCTTGCTTGGTGCAGATAACAAAGCAGGAATAACTGAGATTATGACTGCGATGGATTATTTAATCAATCATCCTGAGATTAAACATGGAGACATACGTGTTGCCTTTACACCTGACGAAGAAATCGGCCGCGGCCCTCAAAAGTTTGATGTGGAACGATTCAATGCTCCTTTTGCATATACCGTCGACGGTGGCCCATTGGGAGAATTACAGTATGAGAGCTTTAACGCTGCAGCTGCCAGAGTCACCTTTAAAGGCAACAGTGTGCACCCTGGAACTTCTAAGAATAAAATGATTAATGCAGGAAAATTGGCAGCGGAATTCATCAACAAATTCCCCCAACACGAATCACCTGAGCATACAGAAAAGTACGAAGGCTTTTACCACTTGATTTCCGTTAATGGTGATGTCGAGAAAACTGTTGTAACCTATATCATTCGTGATTTTGATAAAGATAATTTTAAATCCAGAAAAGAAACAATGCGTAAATTTACGAATGACATTAACGAAGCCTATGGCGAAAATTGTGCAGAACTGGAAATGGCTGATCAATATTACAACATGCGCGAGAAAATCGAGCCTGTAAAAGAAATTGTTGATATCGCCTATGAAGCTATGACAAATTTGAACATTGACCCCCTTGTAAAACCAGCTCGCGGCGGCACAGACGGTTCACAGCTTTCCTATATGGGTTTACCGACACCGAACATATTCACAGGCGGTGAAAACTACCACGGAAAATTTGAATATATTTCAGTCGATAACATGGAGAAAGCAACAAATGTAATTGTTGAAATCACTAGATTATTCGAATCAAAATAAGACACAACAATGCTGGATTCAGGCACAATGAATCCAGCATTATTATTTTATATCACCTTACTTATCGAGAAATTTCACACTAACTACGAATAAAAAACGAAGCTACTAGTCCACCCGATAACAATATGGCCAAAACGACAAAGGTTATAAAAAAACTTCCTGTTTGCATTAAACCACTGGTAACAATTGGCCCAAGTGATGCTCCAATAAATAATATAAACGTATATATTGATGCAGCAATTGCCCTGATGTTTCCACTCCATTCACCAATTAACGTCATAATTGCTGGAAATGTTAGTGAAATACCGGCTACATAAACTACACTCATACAAATGATTACTGGTAAATTAGTGTCTACCCCTAACATTACTAATCCGCCTACCGAAACCGCTAAACCCACTCGTAAAACCACTAACAATCCTAACTTCTTTGCCAAAAATCCGGTGAATGGTGAAAGAATCATTCCAGCTAATCCTGCAGTCCGAACGTAGAGAATTTCCTTATCCCTAAGGTAAAAAGGCGCGTTTTTTAAATAATCACCAAGCGCGGTATACATACCAATAAAGGTTAGCAGTAACATGATCGTAATTACATAGCATAAACGGAAGTTTTTTTGAGCAAAGATTTTTTTCACTTGTTTGATGTGATAAGCCATACTAATAGGAGTATTTTCGCTTTTGGTTGTTGGCAATATTTTAGCAACTGCAAGCAAACTAACTAGGTATAATCCTCCAAATAATATAAAAACAAAATGCCAATCAAACGTTTGATCAATAAATCCTGCTACTACCTGACCGAAGATTCCCGCTGTTAAAAATCCAAAGCTAGTAAAGCCAATTGTTGTAACCAGCTTACGCTTTGGAAAAACATCAAACACGTAAGCTAAAGCTGCTGGAGCAAATGCTGCTGAGATAAATCCTTGTAATGCTCTAAGTATTATTAGCCATATGAGATGATTCACGAACCCGATCGCAAAGGTAACCAGTGAAAGAACACCCAGACCAAATACAATCATTTGTTTTCGGCCATAACGATCAGCTAACGGACCCAAAACTAAAAATCCCACCGCATAAAACAGAGAAAATATACTTCCCGTCCACGCAGCGGTTGTTTGAGTTACTTGAAACTCCTTTACAAACACACCAATAAGAGGAGTAGTTACATACACACTTGAGACAACAATCAACGCACACCAAAAAAGTAAAAATGTTATCAAACTATAATTGGGTTCAACATGCTTTGGCATGCTTGTCATAGCAGTCACACCTGTTCCCTCCAGTCATATTCACTTCAATATAACTATGAGAGAGGCGAAATAATTGTGTTTTTCCCCCAGAGCATTTAAAGCTTCGGACAGAAATAAACATTGCTTCAATATCCTTAGAAAATAGACTCACTCTAATTATAAAGCAATATTCATGCAATGATGTAAATACCAATTCGTGTAGACGACTAAAAACATCAAGTGTTATGATATTTAATGGATTAAAAGAAAACTATGATTCTAATACTATAATCGAACCAGAAGCTCAAAAAGTGGCATTTTTGAAATAAAAAAATATTTTCCCTCTATCAATGACACTTTTTTACCTTCATATACGAATAGTAGATAGAGGATAACAGGGAGAGAACATGAATGCTCAAAAAAGGATTATCAGTCGCTTTTGCACTGATGACACTACTATTCCTAGTAGTCGCATGCAATAATCAAGAACCTAAAGATAGAAATACCAATTCAGCACCAACTAGTGAAAAAAATGGTCAGGATATGAAAGAAGAACCAGAGGAGGAAGATGTAACACTGCCAGAAACAACTTTGCATAAAACGGACCAGGGTGAATCTGTTCAGTCCCTGCAGGAAATTCTTAACAAAGTAGGGTATTCACTTACCGTGGATGGTGAGTTCAATGCTATGACAACCTGGGCAATCACAGATTTTCAAATGCAACAGGAAGGCATGGATGTCTCAGGGATATATAATAAAGCTACAAAAGAAGCTCTCAGAAAATCACTTGAAAACGAATCATCGATAGAGCCAGCATCAGGACTGGCAAAACCGGATAATGATAAGAGTACTGTCAGTAACCCACATGAAATTTTAGCACTAGTAAATAAAGAACATGCATTACCAGCAGACTTTGTTCCTCGTAATCTAGTAAAACCAGATGTACGATTCCCTTTTACTGGTTCGGTACCTAAAATGCAAATGCGTCAAATTGCAGCAGATGCACTAGAAGAAATGTTTCAGGCAGGAGACAATGCCGGGATTGATTTATTCGCCCAATCAGGGTATCGCTCCTATGATAGACAGGATGCTATATTTGCCTCTAACGTTGCACAGCACGGTGAAAAAGTTGCAAATACATTTAGTGCAAGGCCTGGAGAAAGTGAGCACCAATCCGGTTTAACAATGGATGTAACTAGTCCTGATAATGGATATGAATTAACAGTCGAATTTGGTGAAACTGACGAAGGAAAATGGGTACAACAGCATGCTGCAGAGTATGGATTTATCATTCGATACCCTAAAGGTAAGAAAAAAATCACCAAATATCAGTATGAACCATGGCATTTACGCTATGTTGGACAAGATGCCGCTGAGGAGATTATGCAAAAAGGGCTAACCTTGGAAGAATACCTTGGGGTAAAATAGAGTTAATTTAGCACGATGAATGCCAAAGTTACTTTAGCGGACACCAGGGACCTTATTTGATGGAAACAGTCTTTTTATATGCTGATAAATGTTAAATAAGGGCTCCTATGTCCGCATATCACCTCAAAAGCCACTTTTCATCAGAGATAGTGGAACGTATGTCCGCCAGCAATGTAAACGATTAACTTTTGATAATTCAATCCTTAATATTTGCCCCAGATACTTACCATTCTTATGTATTAGCGGTTACTCTCATCTTCAGCAACCTGTTTCACACGGTTTACAAACTTCACAACTACTTTGTTGCTAATGGCTAGCTTTATCAATAGTTTCATGAACCATTTTAGTGGCTGGTTTGTTGTTTCATAACGGAAATAAGTTTTGCTTTCATCTAACTTTTTCAGTTCATAGTGTGCTGTAATATCAAACATATTAGCCAATGTAAAACCAACCTTCATTTCTTTATAATCAGGCTGATTTTGGTAAAGTAATGTCTCCACATCGTACTCTTCTACACGTTTACCTTCCTTATATTTTTGACGATGGATACTGCCCACTAACTCGTCCGTGACCTTGACTGGTTCATTTGCAATAACATTTGGCATTACTTTTTGCATATTCTCCAACGTGCCATCTAAAAGTTTCCAAACTTGTTCAATAGGTGCGTCAATTTCAATTTCCTCTGACCATTTTTTCATTTCAAAAAACCCCTTTCATCTTCATTATACCAGTGAAAGCGGTTTGAAAATAATTTAAAAGAATTTATTAGGGGATTAAAAAAAGAGAAGATTTCTAAGAGGTTAAACTATTTCATGCGCGGATTTTTCGCCACTGTCAATTCGCGTGTCAAGCGCTCGAATACGTTCCAAGGCAACATGATCTTCAATCGTTTTATAATGATGATTTCCATTAATTTCTTCATCAGCCTCGTCGGCAAGTGCAACAACTTTTTGCAATGGCTTTAATTCCAGTTCGCCATTGGGTAAATACGAATCTGTATGCAACAGAATAGCGACGGCAATTTCTTTTGCCACATGACGATCTTCCCCAATACGGACGAGCAGTTTATGTGCACGACTTGCCCCTTTTATTGCATGAATATCACTTTCCTTGTATAGCTCATAATCCCATGCCCCATCGCGATACCACGTATAATGTCCAATATCATGTAAGAGTGCTGCCTTTGTTGCATGGTCTGGGTTAACATCATATCTTTTGGCAAACATATAAGCATATTCTGCAGCAGCAATCGCATGTGCAGTACCTGAACGCTTAAGGCTTTTTTGAGTAATCGGGTGTACGAAAATACCTTCTAAGGATACATTGCGCATTTGAAGTCCTCCTTTCTTTTAATAATATTATACTTTAAATGATAATAACCGATTTATGGCATTTTTAAACATATGACAGCATAATATTAAAAAAATGATTACTTTTGATTGTTTTTGATTTTTTATGATTGAATTATGAAAACGTTTCCCTTATACTGAGATTATCAAAATATTAGGTGGTGACAAGATGCTGACTACCGAACGCCATGAAATTATTTTAAATTTATTAAAAGAGAAACAAACAATCACAATCCAGGACATTTCTGTCGCAACTTCTGCTTCTCAATCGACAATACGCCGCGATCTAACTGACCTGGAAAAATTAGATAAACTCGAACGCATCCATGGTGGAGCTACTTTAAGTGAACGGAAATTGCAGGAATACAGTATATCGGAAAAATCAGCCAAAAACCTTCAGGAAAAAATAAATATTGCCAAGTATGCTGCTTCAATTGTGAAAAAGGGAGATTGTATTTTTCTTGATGCAGGGACAACTACACTGCAATTAATTCCTTTTTTACAAGATAAAGAAGTAGTCGTTGTTACAAATGGACTTACACACCTGGATTCATTAATCGAACATAACATCCAAACGTATTTAACTGGAGGATTTATAAAAGTAAAAACCAGTGCATTGATTGGACCACAAACTATTCAATCACTTAAAAGTTACCGATTTGATAAATGCTTTTTAGGCGTAAATGGCTTCCACGAGGATTATGGATATACAACACCTGATCCAGAAGAAGCAAGTATTAAACATACTGCTTTTACTCTCGCAAAAAACACGTATGTGTTAGCAGACCACTCGAAGCTTAACAAAGTAAGTTTTGCTAAAATATGCGAACTGCAGGATGCAGAAATCATCACAAGTGACATCAATGAAGAAGATTTAGATAAACTGTCAAAAATCACCACCGTAAAGGGGCTTTCAACATGATCTACACATGCACAATTACACCATCAATAGATTACACAACATACCTCCCAGCGTTTAAACCAGGGAAATTAAATCGTTCAAACGAGGTTTATTACTATCCGGGTGGAAAAGGAATTAATGTATCCAGGGTTTTACAGAGACTTCAGGTGAAAAGTGTAGCATTGGGATTCGCAGGTGGATTTACCGGAGATTATATCAAACAATTTTTACAGCAGGAAGGTATCGAGACAGCGTTTGTCGATACACATGAAGTTACCCGTATTAATGTCAAGGTGAAGTCCGAGCAAGAAACAGAGTTAAACGGACCTGGACCAAACATTAACCAGGATCAGCAGCAAGAATTACTAAACAAAATACAAATGTTACGGCAAAACGATTGGTTTATATTAGCGGGGAGTCTTCCTGATTCCATACCGCAATCATTTTACCAAGCAATCTCAAAAATATGTGATGAAAAAGATGCTCGTTTTGTTCTCGACACATCTGGTCAAGCTTTAAAAAATTTAATACAGACAAAGCCTTTTCTAATCAAACCAAATCAGCAAGAACTTGGAGGCTTATTTAATACAAGTATCTCAAGCAAGCAGGATGCCTTCTATTATGCAAAAAAACTTGTAGATAGAGGCGTACAAAATGTCATAGTCTCGTTAGGTGGTGATGGAGCAATATTTGTCACAAAAGAACTCGCACTTGAAGCCATAGCCCCTAAGGGAAGTATCGTTAATACGGTAGGTTCCGGTGACTCATTAGTATCTGGTTTTATTTCATCTTTTATAGAAACCAACGATCCCCAAGAAGCATTTCGTTATGGGGTAGCAAGCGGAAGTGCGACAGCATTTAAAACAGATTTATGCAGGAAAGAAGATGTCGAATCACTGGTAAGCCAAGTGAAAATCAACTCATTCAATGAATAGGATGTGAAAATATGAAAATTACGGAACTGTTGAAAAAAGAAACGATTATTCTTGATTTAGAGGCAAGTTCAAAACAGGAAGTGCTCACTGAACTAATTGGGCAGCTTGATCAAGCAGGTAATCTAAATGACAAAGATGCATTTACAAAAGGAATTCTGGAACGGGAATCACAAAGCACTACAGGAATTGGTGAAGGTATTGCCATTCCACATGCCAAATCCAGTGCAGTCAAAAATCCTGCAATTGCATTTGGTCGATCTCCAGGTGGTATTGATTATGATTCACTTGATGGCCAGCCAGCACATTTGTTTTTTATGATTGCTGCAAGTGAAGGAGCGAATAACGATCATTTGGAAGCCCTATCCCGCTTATCAACCTTTTTAATGGACGAAAATTTCCGGAAGAAGATTCTTGATGCAGCTACAAAAGAAGAAGTTCTACAAGCCGTAACCGATAAAGAAGCAGAGGTAGATGCTGAAGAAGAGCCAGCAAAACAGGCAGAAGCATCACAAAAAGTTCTCGCTGTAACAGCCTGTCCAACAGGTATTGCGCACACGTATATGGCAGCTGAGAAACTGTCAGAAACAGCCAAGGAAATGGGTATTTCAATCAAAGTAGAAACAAATGGATCGGGTGGCGCAAAAAATCGCCTGACAAATAAAGAAATTGAAGAAGCCGACACCATTATTGTTGCTGCCGACACAAAAGTTGAAATGGAGCGTTTCAATGGAAAGCGAGTTATTGAGACCGGTGTTGGAAAGGCAATTCATGAAGCAACTGACCTACTACAGCTTGCAGTAAATAACGATGCACCTATATATCATGCTGAAAAGTCAGATTCAGGCAGTAGTGAAAAAGAAGGACGTAGCGGTTTCTACAAACACTTGATGAATGGTGTTTCCAACATGCTTCCATTTGTTGTTGGTGGTGGTATTCTAATAGCTATTTCGTTTTTCTGGGGTATCGAATCGGATAACGAGTTTGCTAATATGCTAAGTACCATCGGTGGTGATAAAGCATTCTACCTAATGGTTCCTGTGTTAGCTGGTTTTATTGCATCCAGCATTGCTGACCGGCCAGGATTTGCTCCAGGTATGGTTGGTGGTCTGATAGCGATGACTGTCACAGGTGCTGAAGGTGCTGGTGGTGGCTCTGGATTTCTTGGTGGTTTGATTGCAGGTTTCTTAGCAGGTTATGTAACATTACTAATTAAAAAGGCATTTGCAGGTTTACCAGAATCACTAGAAGGTCTAAAACCAGTCTTATTCTATCCATTATTCAGTATCGCAATCACCGGGTTGATTATGATGATGATTAACCCGCCATTAACAAAAATATATACAGGACTTTCATCATTTTTAGAAGGTATGGGTGGCTCTAACCAAATCCTACTCGGACTTATTTTAGGTGCTATGATGGCATTCGATATGGGTGGACCAGTTAACAAAGCTGCTTACACATTCGGTATTGCCATGCTAGATGCACAAAACTATACGTTTATTGCCACTGTTATGGCTGCCGGTATGGTACCACCTCTAGGAATGGCACTTGCAACAACATTATTTAAAAATAGATTCACAAAAACAGAACGTGAAGCAGGCAAAACAGCATACGCTCTAGGCGCATCCTTTATAACGGAAGGTGTTATTCCATTTGCTGCAGCTGACCCTGCACGTGTTATTCCATCAATCATGGCAGGTTCCGCAGTAACTGGCGCCCTGACAATGATGTTTGATATCGCCTTACGCGCACCACACGGCGGGATATTTGTAATCGGTCTTGTCGATGGTGGAGCTAGTAAAATTCTATTATATCTAGTAGCCATTATTATAGGATCAGTAGTAACAGCATTACTTGCCGGCTTACTGAAAAAGAACGTAGGTAAAACAGCATAAACAAAAGCCAAAGCGCATCATTTTAGTTTTGGATGCGCTTTGGCTTTTTAATATTTACTTCACGTCGATAGAAAATTCCTTGTCACCTTCAATAGTTAAACTAACCTCACCGGATTCACTAAAGGAGTAAGGTTCAAGTTCATAAATTTCTTCGATTTCATATTCATCTTTCAAACTTTGGGATGTACCTTCAACTAAAGTTACAGACGGATTCCAAATTTCCTCTTTACCCGATGGATATTCTACAGTAATTTTGCTATCGTTATTTAGATTTAAGTTATCCCAAGACACTAAATGGATTTTAGATTCCTGGTCTTGAGTTACCAGACTATCAGCATAATAGCCAATTTCTCCGATATCTCCAAACACCGTATAATTACTGCCATTTACATGAATATCAAGGTAAGGTGGCTGATACGTAATTTCATGATAAATACCATATGAAATAGATAATACAGCAGCAATGGAAAGCCCGATAATAAGCTTTGGAAATGTTCCCTTTTTAAAGCTGCTCATGAACTCCGAAAAAGTGGCAAACTTATCAATCACTACTAAAAGTATTATAAGGACTATGAGAGAAATGCCAATTACAATATACATGCTTTAAGTCACCTCTTTCATTTTTAAGACATAACGATTCGCTTGAATTTTATTGGATTGAGTTTGCGATATTTGCTACATCATCTATAGAAAAATGGGACTCCGAAGCGTCAGGAGGTTCCATTACAGATAACTTACGAATAACTTACGAAGATGTCCCTTGTCATTTTTCCATTTCAAAGCATTTTCCCCTGTAATTTTTGCCACAATTCCATTATCTAATGTACCTTATCATATGTATGTAAAAAATAAACACTTAATTTCTAACTTGGATTTCTCTAAAATCTCGGTATCCCTATCCCTTTGCTCCAAAATTTAATACCTGCTTTTTAGTTAATATTTCTTTAGACGATTAAAAAGTGGAATAGGTCCCACTTTTTTATCTTTTAAATAATAAAATAGCTCTGCCAATTGTTTTGGCAAAGCGTTTTATCCCCATTAAAAAGGCTTCAATATCATTAAGGCAATTACTATTAAAAAAATAACATTTTCAATGCGCTCGGAGAAAAACAGTTTTTTGGAAAGTATGAAATAGTCAGCTGGAATTTCATCACCATTGTGTTCCTTTAACATCGCCTTAATTGGCTTGGATCTTGGTGATAGTACAGTAGGGCCAAATCCTAACGCTATTAAATACAATAGCAAACTGGTTACATACCAGCCTTGTTCAAATAGATATGGATGTAGATAACCCATCAACAAGCCGGTTATCAATAGCAGCGTCCCACCGACCATTACAAAGATATGCAGACGGTTACGTATTATGTAAGCATGCTTTAATTCAGTCATTGTTGTTGCTTTAGTCACAATATAAATCATCACAAACCCTGGGCCCATACCTAATATTGCTGAGAAAACATGGATAAAAACAAGCAACTCATAAAATGTCATTTTAATTGCCTCCTGGAACAAAAGCGCAGGCGCTAGGCGCTGAAGCTGGATATGGCTGATCAGGTAGTCCAATTATCCAACAACACTTAAATTTTATAGTTTCATAAGCTCAAGTACAACTTGGTTCACTGCAATCATATAAATTTACCTACATAGTGGCTGTGACATTCCACACATTTATTAGTAAATTTGTAACAAAATTGTGTCCAAAATTAGTACACCCCTACATATCGTTTCAGAATTGCATCGACCCTGGGACCATAGGACTCCCCAAAAATATTTAAATGAACAAGCAAATAGTAGAGCTGGTATAAGTCTTTAATATCATCGTAATCATCCCTCAAAGGAAAACGTTCTACATAAGCTTGATAAAAATCCCCGGAATAGCCACCAAACAGTTCCGTAAAAGCAAGTTCAAAATGTCGGTCTCCATACAAGAATGACGGATCAACCACATATGGGTTGCCACCTGCGCCTACAAGCCAATTTCCACCCCATAAGTCACCATGTAAATAAGATGGCTCAACATCATCAGGTATCCACTTTTCCAGATTCAACAGTAATTTTTCCATTCGGAGTCGTCGATTTCCCGTAATACTGTTTTGCTCAATCCCTTGTGTCATTTGGGCGGAAAGCCTGCTATCCCGGTAATATTCCAGCCAGCTTAAAAATAATCCATTCGGCTGTGGCAGCACGCCAATGAATGTATCATCCGGAAAGCCATGCTGATTGCCAAAGGTCTGATGCATCTTTGCTATTCGATCACCTAGCTTTGCTTCTGTATCCTGCGATTTTCGTCCTTCAACCCAATCCATTACAAGAAACGCATTATTTTTTTCATCAGAATATGCCAACACTTCAGGAACAGAAACCGAATTTGTTTCCCTGATTAAACGAAGACCTTTCGCTTCCAGCTCAAAAAAACGATCAGGCGCATCTGTATGATATTTAATAAAATACTTTCGTTCATTTGTTTCAACAAAAAAGCTTTCATTAATTGATCCACCGAATGTTTGCTTAACCTGCTTTAGTCTTGAAAAGTCACCTGCCGCATGTAATGCTTGTTCGATGAATTTGTTCATTATTATGCCTCACTTTCTATGACAATTTTTTGAAGGAAAAGAAAACTATCGATAGATTCGTTGCTAAAAATAAACTATAATTATCTATAATTACTTCCAGTAGTGTCTGAGATGTATCCACATATAAACCAGCGAATAATATTAGATTCGCGATGATGAGAATAATAATTGCCGTAAGCTGTCTATTTAGCTTTCCTTTCAGAAAATCATAAAACGGATTTATTAAAAAGAAAAACGCAATAAAGTAAACGATAAAATAGAGTACTATCACAATAATAGACTTTGTAATTAGTCCGTTTGCCTCAACATTATTTCCCATAATGTTTTCAACGATAAAAAATAATAACATGATTGCAGAGCCAATAATAGTTGCGGCCATTATTTCCGATGTGTAATAAAGTTTCTTTAACATTAATATCCCCCTGAAACTATCTTTAGCACTATATTATCATGAAATCACTCTTTATTATGGAGCATTTTCTGAACTTTTTTAATTTCATAGAGAATTCCTTCTTTTTCCTGTTCGTCTTCTGCTTCCATACTCATTAGCTGGGTCAGTTTAAGTTTAAGTTCCCGAATTTCATTATCGTTGCTCGGATCACTTTCAGTAGCACTATTTTTGTGTTCCAGAAATTCGTCATAGGTTCCAACATAGTCGATCATTCCCTGACCTCCCATTTCGATAATACGATTTGAGGTCTTTTTAATTAGATAACGGTCGTGGGAAACAATGACAAGTGCTCCTGGGTATGCTTGTAAAACATCCTCGATAACTTCCTTCGTATCGACATCCAGGAAGTTTGTTGGCTCATCCAACACTAGCAGATTGGCGTTGCTGAAGTAAAGATTGAGGAAGGCTATGCGGCATTTCTCTCCCATGCTCAAGGTTGAAATTTGCTGAAAAACAGATTCCCTTGAAAACAAGAAACAACCCAGAATCGTTCTTGCATCAGATTGCGTCATACCTGGCAATTCAAGCATACTATCCAGAATCGTCTTTTGTTCATCCAGGTTTTCCAGTTCCTGTGCGAAATAGCCGATCTTCGTTTGAGGGTTTTGCCTTATACCACTCTTCTCGGCAGTAAGATCACCTGTAATAAGCTTTAATAAAGTCGACTTTCCCGAACCATTCGGACCAACCACTCCAATACGATCACCCCTGTATATAGAGGTGTTTAAGTTGGTAAAGAGCACCTTTTCCTTATCGTAGGAAAAAGATAGATTCTCTATTTGCAGCAATCTTCTTGCAGAAAAAGTACTGTCCTCCAGCTTTACATTTAATTTTTTACCAGCTTGGGGTTTCTGCACTTTATTATTTTCCAGTCGTTCCAGTTCCTTTTCTTTCGCCTTGAACCGTGATACGTTTTTCTTTGCTTTTGATCGCGCGAAGTCATTTTGTCCAGCTGCTTTATGAGCCTGCTGAAACCATTGTTGGTAGTTTCGAATTGTCTTTAGTAGACCTTCTTTTTTCTGTTCTTGCTTACGATAAGTCAATTCCTGTGTACGTCGCTCAACTTCTTTTTGTTCACGGTAAGCAGAATAACCTCCCTCATATCGCTTGCATTCATCCGAATTCAGTTCATAAATTGCATGAGCTGTACGGTCCAGAAATAAACGATCGTGGGAAACGAACAACACAGCACCTTTATAATTCACAAGCCATTCTTCCAGCCATTCAATCGTTTCTTTATCCAAGTGATTTGTCGGTTCATCCATAATAATACATTCCGGATTTTGTAAAATAAGGCGAGCAAGCTGAGCCCTCGTTTTTTGACCACCACTTAACTGATCATACGAACTTCCCCACACTTCTGAAGTTAGTTTAACTTGATGCAGTGCAGATTCTGCCTTAGCGTCCAGACTATATCCATCGAGACCTATAAATTCATTATAGATTGCTGTATATTTTTCCATATTGATCTCGGGTTGCGTTAGTACATGCTCGAGTTCTTTTTTCAAGTGATAAACTTTTCCAGCAGCACTTAGGACAAATTCCAGGGTCGTTAGGTTTGAATCAACAGATGGATCCTGTTCAAGCACACCCCAATCATCAGACGGAATAACTCGTTGAATAGACCCCGAGTCAAATGCTGTTTTTTCGAGCAATCCATTCAGAAGCGATGTTTTACCTGATCCATTCCGACCAAATAGTGCCACATGTTCACCCTGTTGCAGCTCAATATCGATGTTTTGAAAAATCATATTGCCGTTCCATTCCTTGCAAAGACCTTTCGCCTTAAAAATAAACATATCCATACCCCCATTTTTAGCAATAAAAAAACACAGGAATCTGCCTGTGAATGATTACAATGGATATATGGATATACGGGATCACGGAAAATTTTTTAATTATGATTGCTACCCGTTAAAAGTACACACGTATCCCATTCGTTTCATTCAGACAGAAACGCTCGTTTGAAGTTATTCAAACTTGATTGGAAAAAACGTGGGTTTACTTCATTGTCAGGTAGGTCCTCCTTCGGTTAATCTTTCTTTTATCATACGGATGTGGTGCTGCTGTGTCAAATTACGCTTTTTCTTCTTTATACAATTTCATCGGATTTTCCTGCGCTTCTTCTAATGGCATATGTACCATACGAATTTGACGTTCAGCCTTTGGTTTTTTTAACTCTCCATAAACAAACTCCGACTTTCCTAACCCTGCTTCAACAGCATCCTCAGCTGTGGCACAATAATATATTGTTTCAATCCCAGCATAATACATTGCTGTCATGCACATCGGACACGGCTCTCCGCTCGCGTACATGGTATAGCCCTGTAAAACATGCGTATGCATTTTCTTCTGTGCCCTCCGCATTGCTTGAATCTCTGCATGTGCAGTAATATCAAAGCGTTTATGTAACTCATTGACCCCTTCATCAACCAGGTTATTGTTTTTCACCAGGACTGCACCAAAAGGTTCACCACCATTACGAACATTATCTGAAGCTAATTCTACTGCTCGTTCCATAAATTTGTCCATGTTATACCCTCCTCGTATACTATGAAAGCAGCTATCTCCTTCATAAGATAACTGCCTCTACATTATTTAACCTAACTTTACTGTCATTAATCGATAATGTCCAATCTCAAGCTGATCAGTAATCACATTTAGACCAAAACTCTCCAGTCCCCGGCTAGAGGCTGCGCTTCATGTGGTACGTGTACCTCAATTATCATGCCTAGAGGGGCTTGTTTTACATAATTGAACACCTCGTTACGCGGATGTTCTCCGTTTAAAATCCGCTCACGTAGATCAATGATAGCTCTTTTCCCTTCCAATTGTACATTCAGCATCTTTTCACCCCAACTTGCCAAAGGCCTTAATCCTAATTAAACTAGCATTTCATAACAAGGATAGCTACGTCACTTAGAGCTTTTAATGCATGGCGCTCATATGGTTCCATACGCAATATCGTTTCCTGATTAATCGTATAACCCTCATTGTTAAGCGTGAATTCAACCTCACCTTTTTTAACAAATATAAACACGTGTTTCGGTGAGTCATGTTCTTCAATTTCTTCGCCAGCTTTTAATTTGATGTGCATAATCTCACGGTTATCCTCATCAAAAACCCTTTTCCCCTCAACAGGCTTCGTTATCTCATGGTCTACTCTTATAAGTTGCATTTGACACAACCTTTCATTAATTATCTTAAGTCTTGCCTACAGTGTAACCAATACCACAATCAATTAATGTGATAAACATCACACATCACCATATTTTTATAGTCCATTGATTTTTACTGTCTCATCGGCTACAATTTAGTTGAAAATAATTATCATTTAGGCGCATATAAATTTATAGAGGGAACAACGAGGAGGACATCAAATGGAACAAACAAAAAATTCAACAGCGCTTGCAACCATTATCCGTGAACGCCGCGCTGTTAAAAAAGGCTATAATGATAAACCTGTAACCGAGGAAACGGTGGTGAACTTACTGGATGACGCAACATGGGCACCAACTCACGGCAACCGACAGCCGTGGCGCTTTATTTTTGTTGGGCCAGAGCAAAAAGAGGCATTTGCCGAAAAAGTTGCTGCCACATACCCAGAAGAAAAGCGGGAAAATCGCAGAGAGTATCTGAATGAACCGAATGCATTCCTAATAGTTGTGATGGATGTACCCGATAATCAAAAGCAATGGGATGAAAATTTTGGAGCAACAGCATCCATGATTCAAAACTTTTGGTTGCTTGCCTGGGAACAACAGCTTGGTGTCGTATGGAAAACCAATCCACACATTTATGATCCAAAAGTAAAAGAAATCCTCGATGTTGGTGAGGATGAGAAAATAGTAGGGTTCATCCATCTTGGGTACTTTGATGAAAAGCCTATTAAAAAAGGCAGAGTACCAGTTAGCGAGAAATTCTCAACGTTTAAAGGATAATAGAAAAGGGTGTCATGTAAGCAATGCTTAATATGACACCCTTATTTTGTGATGTTTGCGATGTCTGTTGAGGTTTTGAGGTCGATAAATCTATTCTCAAGTTGATATATTCATTTTACGGTCGATAAACTCATTCCAAGGTTGATATATTCATTTTCCAGTCGATAAACCAATTCTCGAGTTGATATATTCGTTTTCCGGTCGATAATTCCATTTCAAGGTTGATATCCCCGTTTTCCGGTCGATAAACTCATTCCCAAGTTGATATATTCATTTTCCAGTCGATAAACTCATTCTCAAGTTGATATATTCATTTTCCGGTCGATAAACTCATTCTCAAGTTGATATATTCATTTTCCGGTCGATAAACTCATTCTCAAGTTGATATATTCGTTCTCCGGTCGATATTTTCACACATAATTTAATAATAAAGACCGCTAGAGTTACAACTGTAACCCCAGCGGCCACCTCTTTTCCTTATTCCTCATCCCATACAGCGCTTTTCAGCATACTGTTTTTCTGATGACGATCAATAGCTAGCTCGATCAATTGAGTAATCAATTCCGGATAGGAAACCCCACTGATTTCCCATAGCTTCGGATACATGCTAATTCGAGTGAATCCAGGTAGTGTGTTAACCTCGTTTACATACACTTCTCCGTCCTCAGTTAAAAAGAAATCAACACGGGCTAAGCCTTCACACTCAAGTGTTTCAAACACTTCAACAGCTGCCTTCTGCACTTTTGCAACCATTTCGTCTGATAGATCTGCTGGTATTTCCAGCTTTGCTCCGCTTTCATCAATATACTTTGACTCATAGGAGTAAAATTCCGTTTGTGGCAAAATTTCACCTGGCACTGATGCTTTAGGATGTTCATTTCCTAATACAGCACATTCTATTTCACGGCCAACAAGACTTTCTTCTACAATAAGCTTATGGTCATATTGAAATGCCTCGCCAACCGCTTTATAAAATTCTTCCTTCGATGAAACTTTACTAACCCCAACTGAAGAGCCTTGATTTGCTGGCTTTATGAACATTGGTGTTCCAATTTGCTCTTTTATTTCGTCGTAATTAATCTTATCTTTTTTTGCACTTGAAAAAGCTAAGCCATTCGCAACATTAATACCCGCTTCTTTAAGCAAACGTTTCGCGACATCTTTATCCATGCAAACAGATGACCCCAAGACGTTTGAACCGACATATGGGAGATTTGCAATCCGCATCATTCCTTGTAAGCTGCCATCTTCTCCTAATGTGCCATGCACAATCGGGAACACAACATCAAGCTGGTCCAGCGCACCTGCATTTGCTGCATGTATCATTTGATTATCGGTCTCTCCAGGCACTATTGCTATCGTATCGTTTGATTTGTTTAATTGAATTAATTTTGGGTTTTCAGCATTAATTAAGTAGGAAGATTGATCATTTATATGCCATTTACCTTGTTTATCGATCCCGATAAGAACAACATCATATTTATTTTTATCAATTGCATCAACAATATTTTTAGCTGATTGTAATGATACTTCGTGTTCAGCCGACTTTCCGCCAAATATAATACCAACTTTTTTCTTCGTCATCATCAGAACTCCCTTGAAAAAAATCATATATATCTAAAATAGCACAAAAAGGGTTGTTTGAAACAGAAGAAAAATAAAAAAACGAACAGCGCCCTACTTTACTGTCCGTTTTTTAAAAATTTATATCATCTTCTCTGTCAGCTTCATATATTCATTTATCGCTTCAATAGTTGGTTCCAGAGATGCCTCCCAAAATTCCTTCTCTCCAATATCCTTATTGAGGAAACGACTTGCTAAATCTTCTACTGTCATTTTTCCAGAACTTTGCAGCAAGGCATCATATTGTTCCGGAAATTGTTTTCCTTGTTCTTTTGCCATGGCGTAGATACCATTACTGAATAGATAACCAATCGTATATGGGATGTTGTAGAAAGCTAGATCTGTATGAAAAAAGTGAGGTATGGTCATCCACAAATATTTATTATTTTCATCCAAAGCATCGCCATAAATTTTCTTTATCATGCCTTCCATTAAACTTGATATCTCATTTACTGTCAGCGGTCCTTGCATTCGTTGTCCATATAACTTTTGTTCAAATTGAAACATAGCTGGGACGGTAACCTGATACTTTAATCCATTTAAAATTTTCATTTCCAGTAGGGACAATTTATCTTCTTCACTTGATGCATGCTCAATAGCAGCATCCAGTACTAGGTTTTCCGCAAAGGTCGATGCGGTTTCCGCTACACTTGTGCTTATTTCCTGTGTAAAAGCAGGCTCATCTTGCAAAATATAGTTATGGTAAGCATGTCCAAGCTCGTGGGCAATTGTCACAACGTCCTGATAGCTACCTGTAAATGTTAGGAATATCCGACTTTCTTTTTTTAGTGGCATAAAGGCACAAAACCCTCCATGCGTTTTACCTTTGCGATCTTCAGCTTCAATCCAGCCTTCTTGAAACGCGTTCTCAGCAAACTTACCAAGCTTGTCGCTGAACTTATAAAACTGGGTAATAATAATATCTGCAGCTTCCTGATAAGAAATTTTCTTATCCGATGTAAAGCTCGGTGTCTCCATGTCATACCAGGCTAGTTTTTCAAGCTCCATTACTTGAGCCTTCCGCTTAAA
The DNA here is from genome assembly GCF_900102415.1 of Virgibacillus salinus. Lineage (NCBI taxonomy): Bacteria > Bacillati > Bacillota > Bacilli > Caryophanales > Bacillaceae > Virgibacillus > Virgibacillus salinus. Next base: position 161,204 of record NZ_FNKD01000004.1, on the reverse strand, counting down.
AAAAATATGAGCGACTTCTCTATTTTCATTTATTGCTGATACCATTGTTTGAACTGTTTGTTCATTAATTCGGTTCTCTTCCATAGCTTCCTTTAGCACATTGTCCCAGCCACGTTGTTTATAGACATCAAGCCGAAACCCATTGATCCTGTTTAAAACTGTTGCAAAGGATTCTGCTTGTTCCTCACATACCTCAACAATATTTCGCGCTATATTTTGCCGTACAGATCGATCACTTGAAAAGAGGTACCTTCCCGCTTGCCCAAATGAGATTTCCTCTTTCTTACCATCTTTTTCAACAGGGAACCGCAGAGCACCCATCATTTGTTCATAATAATCCTCCCAGCCAATAAACCCATTGACGGAAAGCTTATTTATCACTTTTTCCATTTCTATTGGTAACTTATCGTCCATTTTTTGTTTGCGCTCTTCTAAGTAAAATTGATATTCTTTCACTTCGTCGTGATTCATTAAATGTTTCCACTTGGCTTCTGAAATTCCAGCCAAGATTTCATCTAAATCAATTTTTAGAGATTCATAATCAGCTTGAAGCTTTGCGCTTTCATCAACTAATTTAGATACATCTGGATCATCGACATTTACTGCATAGAGACAAACCATAAATTCATCCAGTTCAAAAGACGCTTGCTTGAATTCTTGGATTTGTTGTAAAAGATCAATTAAGTCTTTCTCAGAATAAAATTGATCAAACGTTTGAACAATTTCCTGAAACCCTTTCATATCATGCTTTAGCTGCGAAATTAATCCATTTAATTCACTTGATTCTTTTCCACCTGCATACAGGGAATCAAGACTCCAATTCTCGCCAATTACTTTCTCCATTAAAATTCCTCCCCTAGACTCTCACTAACTAATAGTATAGTTTATTTCTGAATTTCATGTATCCGCCCCAAGACTTATTAACCATCGTTATCAAGGTTGATTTCGAAGTCCTCCACAAGATTGTTGCTTTTTCCAATCAGGTAGTTGTTTGAATAAGTTTACGTTTTCACTCAAATACTTAGAACAGACTATTTTTTGGGGGTTATACGATTACTCTAAGCTTCTAACTTCATCAGAGAATAATCACGTTCAAGATCCAGACATACAACCCCATTCTCAACGGCTTAGTGCTTAATTCATCCTTTTCACTCAATACAGAATTCGGTTATCATCCCGAATTCTGCTAGCTAATTAATCAGCCTTTGTGTTGTAACAGCCGACACTAGTCAGATTGATCTTAAAATCGTCCTTCTTGATAACATTATGCTCGTTGTCAAAAATTGAAAGTTCACTTGAAGTATTTTCTTTGGATAATTCTCTGGCATTCGCAATGGCATCATCTTTTGCCTCAAATTCACCTGCGGGAGGAATCATCCTCCAGCTTCACAATCCAAGCTGTTACTTCCAGGTTTGATGCTACACTATAAGCTGTCATATGACGTCATACTTTGTGCACTCCCTGTCAATATGTGTTTGAAACATCGGACAGGAAGCATTTTCTCGTTGAAAAGAAGCAAGGCAATCAGTGACAATAAAGGTGTTTCTCAATACGAACGGGCCATTTTGTTAAAACATGGAACACCTCATGTGAAAAGGGGTATATTTCAATAAGATCATTATTTGTTTTAGATTTGTCTTAAGTTTTGTTAATGCTTAATCAGGGTATGTGGTGATTATTGTTTAGAAAAGAGGGTTGGAATGAACCAAACCAAATTGTGGACGATCTCTCGCGATAGTTTCTGGTTTCTTCCCATTGTATATGGGTTATGTTCAATAATTGCAGCAGCTGTAATAACAGCCTTGGATGTTTGGTTAGTCGCTAAAGTATCCAGCAGCATTCCGAACATTTTACTTACGGGTCAAAGTATAGCCAAGCAGCTTTATTCTGCTTTAATCACAGCTATACTGACTATGACAACGATAAGTTTTTCGACGATTATGGTGATGTTAACGACGTATTCATCCCAGTTTTCGCCTCGAGCACTTCAGGACTTTATGCAAAGCAAAATCACACAACACGTGTTAGGTGTTTACACGTTTGGATTTATTTTTGTACTTATTAATTTATGGTTATTAACAGAGACAAACCAAAAAGATTTGCTTAGCCCCTTTTTCACCGTTATTATTATGATTATTTCGCTTGGCTTTTTTATTTTATTTATCCATTTTTCGGCACGTTGGGCGCAAGTGAACTTCCTTATTGGCGTCATACGTAACAAAACATCGGAATTAATTAAAGAAACCTTTTCAGAGAGAACGTATGGAGAACATCAGCATTGGGACCATTCCCAGATTGAAGACATAAGAGAAAAAGATAGACAAACGATTAATGCCAGGCGTTCGGGCTACATTCAACAAGTAAATTATAATTATCTTATTAACTGGGCTACTAACAATGACATGGTGTTAGAGGCAACTTTTCAAGTCGGTGATTATGTACCTAAAGGAATGTCGGTTTTTTATTTTTGGTCTTTAGGGAACAGAAACGATAAATTAGCCGAACACGACCGTTTTTTGGTAATCGGCAACGAACGTACGGATCTTCAGGATATTGGATTTTCGATAGAAAAGTTAGTGGAGATTGCTGTAAAAGCACTTTCGACCAGTATGAATGACCCGAACACGGCAATTAACTGTATTCACCGCATTAGTGGATTGCTTACGGAATTAGCCGGAAACTACCGTCCTGTCACCTTTTATTCCGATTCAGATGGAGATTTACGAATGATCATGCAGCAAAAGAAATTCCGAGACTATTTATATAAAAGTTTTTACCAAATTAAGCATTACGGAAAAGATGACATTTCGGTTGTATATAGCATTATAGATGCATTATATAAGATTGCTCTTGTTAGTGAGGCGTCTATACAAAAAGAAGTATGGCATTTCAATAAATACATTTTGGAAGCTGTAGATATAGAGAATATTCCGTCATTGGACTATCAACACCTTAAAGATATAGTAGAAAAATTTGCTCGTCTTTCAGGAGAAGAATTGGATTGGGAATAAAAAAAGAACCAACCGACTACCATAAGTTGAAGGACAAAAGCCTAATTCCAAGCGGTTCTACTGAAGTCGGAAATCAGTCTCAATTAATTCTACTAAATAAATAGCCAAATTTTTAAAAATACCTTGACATTATTAATAAACTACCCTATGATTATTAACAACAATTTAAATCGATTTAGCAATGACGAAGATTAGTAATCTGTATGAACACTTTAGAGAGCTGACGGGTGGTGTAAGTCAGTGTGCGCGTATAGATGAATGGACTTCTGAGCTTCCAAACCGAAACTTGTAAGTCAGTAGGCTTTGGCGACCATGTCTCATCGTTATACGAGACAAATATTAAGTAATTCATTACTTGATATTGCCAAAGAGAGCTGATTTTTTAGCTAATAAAGGTGGTACCACGGTTCCTCGTCCTTTTCGGATGGGGGACCTTTTTGTATTCAAAAAAACTACATATAATAAATCGTCGAGTAAGAGGAGTAAGCTTTTTGCAGCGTTCAAGAGAACCGGTGGTGGTGAGATACCGGTACGTGAATAATAGCCGAATGGACTTACGAGAGGTTTCCTGAATGGCAGTAGGGAAACACGGAGCTCCGCCGTTACACGGATAGGATATTAAGTTTTTCCCGTATCCGAAAAAGATGGAGAGACTTTTCAGACTCTCCAATAGAGGTGGCACCGCGGTCACAATCGTCCTCTGCAAGCACATTCCATATGTGTTTTGCAGGGGATTTTTTTATTTCATAGAAACTGGAAAGGAGTTTTACGAATGGAAACAAAAACACAAACACTCGATTATAAGTTTATTAAACAAAACGCCGACACATTAACCCCAATTGGAATATACAAAAACCTTCATGGCACCAAGAAATTTCTATTAGAGAGTTCATTCCAACATGAGGAGAAAGGTAAGTATTCCTTTATTGGTACAGATCCTTACAAGGAAATCATTGGAGAAGGAAACGAAACATCTATTTTCAATCATGGGCATGAAAAAAAGGAACAACAAACAGAAAATCCTTTATCTGTTTTAAAACAACAGTTGCCCAAAATGGATGTAGATCTGCCGTTTCCATTTTTCGGAGGTGCTGTAGGTTACATCGGATATGATTCAATCCGTTCCTATGAAAACATTGGCGATGATTTACCTGATGCTATTGAAATGCCAGATATTCATTTAATGCTTTATAAGAATGTTATTATTTTTGATCACAACGATGAATCGGTTTACTTAGTCGCCACTAATCTTGAACAGCAGTCTGAATCTGTATTAGATAAACGTCTAGAGGAACTAAAAAAAGCATTATTATCAAATCAAACAACAGATCCAACGACTGAGGGAGAGATTACATTCGAACCTGAAATGGATAAGGAAACATTTATGCGTAACGTTGAAATTGCTAAAGAACATATAAACCAGGGTGATATCTTTCAAGTTGTCTTATCACAACGAATGAAAGCTACCATACATGGTGATCCGTTTTCGTTTTACCGAAAGTTAAGAAAGACTAACCCATCCCCTTACATGTTCTACATCGACTTTGACGATTATGTCGTTTTGGGAGCATCGCCGGAAAGTCTTATTGAAACAACTGGTCAGGATATTATTACAAACCCAATCGCGGGAACGCGTCCTCGCGGCAAAACGAAGGATCAAGACAAGGAACTGACCAAGGAACTTCTTGCTGACGAAAAAGAAATTTCCGAACATCGGATGCTAGTTGATTTAAGCCGCAATGATCTTGGCCGAGTTTGTGAAATTAATAGTATTTCTGTTCCAACTTACATGACGGTAGAAAAGTATCAGCACGTTATGCACATGGTATCTGAAGTACACGGTAAGTTAACTTCCCGTTTTTCGAGTATTGATGCTTTGATATCCTGCTTGCCTGCTGGAACAGTTTCCGGAGCACCAAAAATCCGGGCGATGCAGATTATTAATGACTTAGAAACTTTAAAGCGTGGTGTATATGCAGGCGGTGTTGGTTACATCAGCTTTAATTATGACATGAACATTGCCCTAACCATCCGATCACTTGTTGTAAAAAATAATTACGCCTACCTGCAGGCCGGTGCTGGTATTGTTTATGACTCAGATCCTGAGACCGAGTACAACGAAACATTGCATAAAGCAAGATCATTAATGGAGGTGACGAATTATGATTTTACTAATTGATAACTATGATTCATTTACCTATAACATTTTTCATTACTTTGCCAGCCAAGGTGCCGAAGTAAAAGTTTGTCGGAATGATCAGATTACCATTGAAGAAATTTCTGAAATGAATCCGGAAGTTATCATTATATCCCCTGGCCCCGGAGTACCAGAACATGCTGGAATCTGTACAGAGGTTGTAAAAGAATTTCATAAAAACACACCGATTCTGGGTATTTGCTTAGGGCATCAAGTAATCGCACATGCTTTAGGTGCTGCAATTAAACAGGCAAACACAATCAAACATGGCAAAACATCCTTAATTACACATAATGGCGACGGATTGTTTAATTATTTGACACAGCCGCTTGAAGTAATGCGTTACCATTCGCTGGTAATCAACCAACAAACATTACCAGACGAATTGGAGGTCGTTGCCAAGTCTTTAGAGGACAACGAAATTATGGCAATTAAACACAGACAGTACCCAGTCTATGGCATACAGTTTCACCCTGAATCAATCGGCACATTAACTGGTATGAAGATGATTCAAAACTTTTTAGAAATAATCGGAAAGGAGTTTCGTCATGAAAAACTATCTTGAAAAATTATTGAATAAAGAAAACCTTAATCTGGAGGAAATGAAAGATGCCACAGCATACTGTTTCTCAAATGAAGTTAGTGAAAGTGAACTCGCTTCGTTCTTAACAGCATTAAGAGCTAAAGGGGAAACACCAGAGGAAATCGCTGGTCTTGTTGAAGTTGTTCGTTCCGAGTCAAACCAAACCACAAATATCCTTCCAAATGTAATGGATAATTGCGGTACAGGTGGTGATCGCTCATACAGCTTCAACATTAGTACGACCGCAGCGTTTGTGATTGCCGGTGCTGGTGTGACAATCGCCAAGCATGGTAACCGCAGTATTACAAGTAAAACAGGAAGCGCAGACGTACTGGAACATTTGGGTGTTTCGTTATCCTTTTCAAAACAACATGTAGAGGAAATGCTGCACGATAACAACATCGCTTTTTTATTCGCTCCACATGTTCATCAGGGAATGAAGCGATTCATGAAAGTACGCAAGGATTTACGAATACCAACGATTTTTAATCTAATTGGACCACTAACAAATCCTGTCGATTTAGACTCACAGCTTTTAGGCGTTTATCGTCGCGATATGCTGCCTATGCTTGCTGAAACGCTACACAAATTAGGCAGAAAACGCGCACTTGTGATAAACGGTGCTGGACATATGGATGAAGCTTCACTTGCTGGTGAGAACCATATCACATTACTGGATCAGGGAAAAATCACTTCATTTACACTGCACCCATCTGAGGTCAACTTGCCTGTCTATGATAACCAGCAAATCCTTGGCGGAGACGCAAAGGATAACGCAAAGATTTTACTGCAGGTTTTACAAGGAAAGGAAGGTCCCTATTACGATACGATACTTTTGAATGCAGGGCTTGGAATATTCGCAAATGGTGCTGCATCATCCATTCAAGAAGGTATTACGAAAGCTAAGGAAAGTATCGATAGTGGAGCAGCATTGGAAAAACTGCAACGACTAGTGGAATACAGTAATAAAGTTTCAAGTGAGGCGATGTGACATGACTATATTAGATAAAATTATTCGCCAAAAGGAAATAGAAGTTGAGCTATTAAAAAAACAGCCATTGCCTGAATTTTCGGGGGCTGCCAAATCGATTAAAAAAATTGAACATTCCTTTCATAACACACAGCAAATGAATGTTATCGCTGAAATTAAGCGCTCCTCCCCATCAAAAGGAGAAATTGATATGGCGGTTGATCCGGTAAAACAAGCAAAGTTATATGAGTCATGTGGTGCTGGCGCGATTTCTGTCCTGACCGATGAAACATTTTTCAACGGCTCGATGGAAGATTTACGAAACGTTCGCAAGGCTGTCGATCTTCCTATTCTTTGTAAAGACTTTATGATTGATCCGATTCAAATTGACCATGCAAAAGCTGCAGGTGCTTCGATAATTCTCCTAATCGTCGCTGCACTTTCAGATAATAAGCTTCAAGAACTATTTGAATATGCAACACATCAAGGGATTGAGGTGCTTTGTGAAGTTCATGATGCGAACGAAATGACGAGAGCAATCGAACTTGGGGCAACGATTATTGGGATTAATAATCGAAATTTAAAAACCTTTGAGGTTGATTTGTCCGCTACAGAGCAACTGGCATCCATGGTCAAAAATCCAGATACAATTCTGATTAGTGAAAGTGGTATTAAATCCCGCGATGATGTCATTCAAGTCGGCAAAGAGGATATAAACGGCATACTCGTCGGTGAAACATTAATGCGTTCCAATAACATAGCAGCGCTTTTCAACGAATTGAAAATCCCCATAACAAAAGGAGGTATACCAAATGCTCGTTAAAATTTGTGGTATAAAAACTGTAGAAGCTGCCAAAGAGGCTGTTAACTCTGGTGCTGATTTTATCGGATTTGTTTTCGCATCAAGTAAACGGCAAATCACACCAGAAAAGGCTGCACAGATTAGTGCTGCTATCCCTTCTTCTGTTAAAAAAGTTGGTGTATTTGTAAACGAGTCGGAAAGAAATATTTTACAGACTGCCGAGCAAGTAGGGTTAGATGTTATACAGCTTCATGGTGATGAGACAGCTGAGTTTGCTGCAAAGCTCCCATATACAGTAATTAAAGCATTTCCGATGATTACGGAACAAAAAAATGCAATGCAATCATATCCAAGTGATTATTATCTGGTTGACAGTCCAAAAGGGCCAAACCGTGGCGGTAATGGAACAACATTTGACTGGAATCTATTAAAAGACCTGAACCTATCGAAAATTATTTTAGCAGGTGGACTTACTCCCAAGAATGTACAGTCAGCAATCACAACTGCAAACCCTGCAGGTGTGGACGTATCAAGTGGAGTTGAAACAGATGGACAGAAGGATTTAGCCAAAATAAACCAATTTATCAGGAATGCGAAAGGATGAAAACAATGACAACATATACAATGCCAGATGAAAAAGGAAGATACGGCAATTACGGCGGGAGATTTGTTCCCGAGTTATTAATGCCAGCACTTCTCGAATTGGAAGAGTCCTATGAAGAAGCAATAAAGGACCCTGCTTTTTTAAAAGAACTAGATTACTATTCAAAAAATTACGTAGGACGTGAAACGCCGCTTTATCATGCCAAAAATTTATCCAATAAATTAGGCGGACCTTCTATTTATCTGAAACGCGAAGACCTCAACCATACAGGCGCACATAAAATTAATAACACCGTCGGTCAAGCATTATTGACCCTTCGAATGGGAAAAAAGAAAGTTGTCGCCGAAACCGGTGCCGGCCAGCATGGTGTTGCTACCGCTACAGTTTGCGCACTCCTCGGCCTTGAATGTGTTGTATTCATGGGTGCAGAAGACATTAAGCGGCAAAAACTGAATGTCTTCCGGATGGAATTGCTCGGAGCTAAAGTCGAAAGTGTATCACAGGGAAGCGGAACACTAAAAGATGCTGTTAATGAAGCATTACGCTATTGGGTAAGTCATGTTGAAGATACGCACTATATTATCGGTTCCGTCGTAGGGCCGCATCCTTTTCCCAAAATCGTCCGTGATTTCCAGGCTGTTATCGGCGAGGAAACAAAGCAACAGTACCATGCGGAAACAGGCACTCTACCTGATGCAGTTATTGCCTGTGTCGGTGGTGGCAGCAATGCAATGGGCATGTTCTATCCATTTATCCAGGATGAAAGTGTCAAGATGTATGGGGTTGAAGCAGGTGGAAGCGGGATTGAAACAAACAAACATGCTGCAACACTGACTGCAGGCAGTATTGGTATATTACACGGAACTATGTCCCACTTGCTACAGGACGAACATGGTCAAATAGAAGAAGCACATTCGATATCTGCCGGACTTGATTACCCTGGAGTTGGTCCAGAACACAGCCACCTCCACTCATCAGACCGAGTGACCTATACATCCATTACGGACCAGGAAGCTATTGACGCATTTAAGTTCCTTTCCCAAACAGAAGGGATCATCCCTGCTTTGGAAAGCGCCCACGCTGTTGCATTTGCCATGAAACTTGCAAAAGAGATGGAAGCATCAGAGTCGATTGTTATTTGTTTATCCGGTCGTGGCGACAAGGATGTTGAATCAGCAAAAGATGTACTAGGAGGTAATCCAAATGAGTAACCAAAACTTAGACTTAGCTCTAAAAGAAAAACAGGAAGCAGGCGAAAATATATTAATTCCATATATAATGGCTGGCGATGGTGGTCTGGATATATTGGAAGATCGATTGGATTTTCTGCAGGAATGTGGTGCAGCAGCTGTTGAACTTGGGATTCCCTTCTCAGACCCGGTAGCAGATGGACCTACTATTCAGGATGCCGGAAATCGAGCACTTGAAAATGGAACAACGCTTACTAGCGTCCTGGAAACCCTGCAACGCTTTCGTGAAAGACGATCAATTCCTGTTATTCTCATGACTTATTTGAACCCTATCTATGCCTATGGTGTTGAAAATTTCGCTAAAGATTGTGCAAGTGCTGGTGTTAACGGTGTGATTATTCCAGATCTGCCGTTAGAAGAAGAAGCAATCATAATAGATTATTTAAAGAAACATTCTATTTCATGTATTCGCCTGGTTGCTATGACAAGTCCTCAGGAACGAATTGAAAAAATCACCCAACGTACGGAAGGATTTCTCTATGCTGTTTCTGTTACTGGAACTACAGGAGCAAGAACAACACATGACAGCAAAGTAAAAACCTATTTACAGAAGCTGAAAAAATCAACAGAAAGTCCGGTGCTAGCTGGATTTGGTGTCTCCAGCTCTGAAAAAGCACACGAATTGGCTGCTGCTTGTGACGGTGTTGTCATTGGAAGTAAAATTGTCGACCTGTTTAATCAAGGAAAATCGGATGAAATTAGAGAACTGCTGCTGGAAAGCAGATAAATAAACCTGTCACGCCTCGGCCCAAAGTTTTTAAACCGAAGCGTGGCAGGAACCAAATTTTATTCATATTTCTGCTGTTTTCGTGCCTCATCATATTCTTCTTTTGTTATTTCACCCTTGCTGTGACGTTCTTTAAGGATATCAAGAGAACTTTTAGCAGGGTTCTTTTTAGCCCTGAAGCGAATTAAAATAACAATAAGAATAATCGCAACAATGATGTATAAACCAAATCTGATGTAACCCTCTGTTAGTATAGATAACAGCATGATATCACCTCACTGTTACTATTTCCTGATTTGTAGGTTTTAAGCATGATTTAGAAAACTTGGCTTATCGATATAGATAAGACTTAGTTGCACTTATGCAGTATGAAAGTATACTTTCTTAACTGCCAAGAATGAGGATCCAGTTTACTGATTTGACGGATCCTCATTCCGTTATTTCCTTGAAAACCCCCGTTTTAAGCTTGGGGTCGGATCCTCGTTCCGCTATTTGTCATTTCCTTCCTCAAAATAGGCTGATTTTCTGCTTTTAACGGAACGAGGATCCGTCTCACCCTTCCGAGAGCACCTTTTCTGCTATTTAGCGGAACGAGGATTCACTTCGATTGTTTGGCCGATCCGAGTGGCAATACTTCATCTTCTTATTGAAAAATCCTGCCAGTTAAGTCACAAACTTATGAGTTTTTACTCCTAGATAGTATGATTTTTTTCTACCCTAAAGCTGAACCGGCTAGACTTAACGTATTATTTTTTCACAATCGGAATCCAGATTTCACAATGATGATCCTCAGCAGTTACATCTCCGTCAGTAGGGTAGACCTCCAGTTCTGGACCACCCGCATGTTCATACCCAGTTGCTGGAAACCATTCAGCAAAAATACGCTCCCAGACTTTTTGAATTGCATCAGGAATCGGACCGATAACCGGAAAAACTGCCCAGGTTGACGCAGGTATTACTTTTTCTTCCCAATCGAAGGATGACTTCCTACCAGACTCAACCCCAATAAAATAGGTTAATTTTTCCTGTACTTTGTCAAATTCCATGCATGCACCGTAGATGACCTTTGCACCATAACTATTCTCCAGCTTATCTGACACACCATTACCATTAATCTCATCCCAAAAAGCTGGAATTCTGCGAAGGTTTTCCCCATTAATTGTTGTCGTACGAATACCCTTGCCAACAATACTAAAATCTTCCTTTTCCACGATCCTGTAATCCATTTCCTCATCACCTTTTAATTGAATTTGAAACGAGAGACGCGGGAAAGCCTTCAATTGTTTATTTTGATTACGAACGGCAGATGGACTTATTCCGTGTATTTTACGAAATGCCTTTGAAAATGACTCTGGCGTTTCATACCCGTATTTAAATGCAACGTCAATAACTCTTCTCTCCGAATGTATTAGTTCTTGTGCAGCCATCGTTAGCCTGCGTTTACGAATATATTCTGCAACATTTACTCCCGTTAACATATGGAACATTCGCTGAAAATGAAACTTCGACATACAAGCAACTGCAGCAACATGTTCAATATGCAATTCCGCTTCCAGGTTATTTTCAATATAATTAATACTTGCGACCATACGTTGAAGTCCTTCCACGTGCGCCCCTCCTTTCCTAATTCAACCTTAGCATTCTCGTGTTCTCATATCCTGTTATTCTATGCTATTTTAGGACAGTAACCACTGCTCTACACGACCATTTCCATTGTCAACCTTTACTTTTGCATACGCACCATTAACAAATGTCATTTGAGGTGGGACATGGCCACAATCAACATCGTATATGATTGGAACATTCAATTCTGACTCAAGCTCCCGATAAACATCTTGTACATGATAACCCTCAACCGAATAGTTTGCACTGCTCCTTCCAAACATGATACCTGTGCAGTTATCAAACCATCCAGCAAGCTTCATTTGAATCAGCGTTCGCTTTAAATCAGTTGTCGGCATATCGCAGTTCTCAAAGTACCATAAGATTGGTTCACCGCTAATTGTATTCTTTTGAAAATCCCGAACATTACCATATGGTGTGCCAATAAGATGCCTTATTACATCAATACATCCACCAAGCAAACGGCCTTTGACCAAAACATCCTCATCACTAACCGTTTTCCATACCGTTTCTTCCGTTAAGTGAAAGACATGTGGAGAAGGATTTTCATGATCCCACTCTTTTTGAAATTTTTCTGAAGAATACTGAATTATGGAATCACCATCTTCCGCTGACAGAACGTTCTCCCACATGGCAGTAGTCTTGTCCGAGTAATCACCGCGTAAATCTACCAAATTAGTGCCATGCGCAGTTGCAATTCCTGTTTTCAATGTAATAGATAGGAGGAGAACACTCGTATCAGAGTACCCTAAAATCCACTTGGCAGGAATGGAGGTAAAATCTAACTTGCTAAGGATCTCCATTAGTAATTCTCCACCCCAAGGCGGGATAATCATATCGATATTTTCATCCTGAATCATTTTATTAAACTCAGCAGCACGTTTTTCAGCAGATGCAGACTTCGCCTTTATTTGCGTCCAGACAGTTTTCCCACATTCAACCTGATAGCCTTTTTCTCTCATTCGGGTACAAGCCTGCTTAAACATATCATGCAGTTCAGGCTCAACACCTGAGGAAGGTGCAGTTACACCAATGGTCGCATTCTTTTTTAGCAATGGATACTCAATCATGATTCAGCCACCTCTCATAAAATATTATTCGTTATCATATCACATTATGGCCTAATATACAGCTATCTCACAAAATAACCTTTGTATCCGAATTGGAAATCGGAATATGCTGTGAATGAAACGATTCTTTAGTGGATATAGTTTCTTATAAATTTCTTAAAGATTATTAAAAAAACCGGAAAGGCACAAAAACCGCACATTCCAATAGAATGTGCGGTTTTCTATAATAATTCATGGGTTAAAATCTATTACAAGACTTGTATCGATTTATACTAAATTATATTTTCTACAGTTAAAGTTGTATCGGCATATACTCTAATACAACCGCATATTACTGCTAATACCCTAGACAAGTTGCTCATTTTTAATAGAAATAGACTAGTAAACAGCCAATATGGAATCCCTCACATAGCTTAATAGTGCACCAAACAAATCTAATAACAGGGAGAGATTTTTTTATGAGTTGTAACAGAGGAAGTGTCGGAGGGGTAAGTAATGGTGATGGTTTTGAAAATTGTGTTTGTGACGTGATAAGTGACATCATTGCTGCGCAAGATGAGGTAGCTAATAACGGTGACGGTTGTTGCAGTACCAGCTGTGAACGTTCAATTGATCGATTGCTATCACCAACTACCGGAAATGGAAATGGCTTTACTACGGTTCCATTTATTCTTTACTGTAAAGGGGACTGTAAACCTTTCATTGGAACTGGCGTAACCCAAGAACCAAGGGATAGCGGCTTTGACTTTGATTGTGTAGAATCACCTATCTTACGCGCTAAGAAATTTGTGGACGATGAAGAATGCTGTGTGAAGCTAGAATTATTAGAGGTTGTTAACCCTGGTGGCAACCCAGTTAGTGGCGGAGATACCGTATGTGAATTCTTCCGGGGGGAAGGTGTTGGCGCTGCTCGTAACCTGCGTGCTTCTGGAGTCTGTATAACAGTAGATCTTGACTGCTTCTGTGCCATCACATGTTTGGACCCCATAACACCTGTACCTGCCCCTTAATTTCTATTGAAACTAAAATCATACTATGATTTTAGGCTATTTTTATCCTTTTATGCCCCAAGCTCGGTATGGCTAGGGGCATATTATTTACTCCATTTCGCCTGCATGCTTTTTGTTCACTAGAGGATGAATCAACGATTTCATGCTTTTTCTTTTCAAGAGAATTTACAGTGCAAACTTTTTAAGAACTACATTTCAATTGACAACCAAATTATTAAGGATCAGAGATGGAAGATTACCCAGCCGTTAAACTTGGTCATGTTAATGCAGACGAAGTACAGGAAATTGCAGGATCTTTTACCATTTTTACAGTACCGGTTATATTAGTATTTGTAGAAGGTCAGGAATATGTTCGCGAAGCACGAATCGTACATATGGACCTTTTTAATCAAAAAATTAATAAGATATACAAAAATTTAATTGGATAAGAATGAACATATCCGGCCACGTTAGTTATTTGTATACGACCCTGAATTCTTCACATACAACTAACATATCTTCGTTAAATTTTTTATCGAGTTCAGCAAGTTCATTCATGAAAAAGTCAATATGCGCATTTCTCCAATAGGAAAGGCTTTTGTCTCCTTCCCCTTCCTTAAAAGCAAATGTTGCATCTACTTCATTAAACGGCAGTACCTTTACATCTATCGTTTCCGTCAGAGCCTCGGCATTACCTTCCCAGTCAGTTATCACATTGAAGTCGCCAACCTTTGGGAGTGGCTCATCATCTATTTCATAAAATAGATGCAATGAGCATGTCGCTGTTTTCTCACCGGACTTCACCAAACCCGCTAACTCTTTTGCCATTTCGGGGCCACTGCCAAATGGCCATGCGGTATATGACTTATTTTCTCGATTTCCTTCATCTAATGTCTGTAGATAGTTGTTCCACATTATATTTGCGTCCATCTGTATCACCTTCCTTATGATAAAGTAACAGAAGAAGCCTGCCACTGTGTACAGAAGCAGACTCTCTTAAGCAAGTTACTTAATTTCCATCCCATAAACTGCCAACCTATATTCTTTATCGGTGGGTTCCTTTGTTGTAATTTTTCCCTCATATAATATATCACCTGATTTTGCGTCGATTACCATGATAGTAGAGGGAGCATCATTCTCATCGTTATTTGTTGTATTTAATACATACATTTTTCCGTCTGAAATTTCTATGTTCGACTGCACTCCAAATTTAATACTTTCTGTACTTTGCGAAGGAATTACAAATACATCTTCCATACTTTTGGATTCGGTATTATATAGAGCAAACTCACGTCCATCCTCACTCTCGCCCATTAGATACAATATAGAGCCATCATATACCATAACTTCTTTATCTTGATGTTTTTTCGGAAAATCCAGTGCTTTCTTTTCCCCAGTTTCCAGGTTATATGCGAAGTATTGCTGGTTGCCATTATCAGCCTCGTTAACTTCACCAGTCATATTTCCTTCAGGTTTCTGCCCTTTATTTTCCTTGTTTATAGAAAAGACAATGTTCTTGTGAGCACTTAAAGCATCGGAGTCCCGAATCGAGCCTATATGTTTATGCATATTGTTGTTATTATTCTGTTCAACTGCTGCAAACTTCTCTTCTCCATTTATATTTTTCTTGGAGAGATTGAAACTATACATATGCAATTCATTATTACCAAAACCTCCACCTGTTTGTTTAAGATTATTTTGTGTAACTACCTTCAATTCTCCATCAATCATTTGTACATCTTCAACGTGAACGTTCATATACATAGCACGGTTAGGCACCGGTACATTAAATGATATTGTTTCATTACTTTCTTTATTCAGCACCTCTATATCAAACTCCATTTCGCTTGGTGAGTTGCCTAGTCTCTGATTAATAATATCCACATATGCAAGTGTATCCTTCGTATCATAGTATGAAGATACAACTCCATTTTTCCCGCGCATGAAATTACGGTACTTATCTTGTAATTGGCTCATTTCAGGACTATACATACCCTGCATCCGCTCAAAAAATGATAGTTCTCCCAGATAAGTTGACCCCTCTGCAGTAGCCTGAACACTTTCACCTGTTCCATAACGACCTATACGGTAGTTGCCATTAATGATTACAGAATCTAATTCTTCTTCATTTCCGCTAACTTTTTCAAACACAATCTCCGGATAGCTGTTAGCCGATAAAGCAGAATTTATATAAAATGTGCCAACGGTGAACACAACAATTGATGTGATAGCAATTAATTTCCAATAGCGTTTCATCCTATTACTCCTCTCAAACTGTTACTTTTTTCTTCAATAAGAAGTCGCTCATCCAGATAGAAGCAGCAAGTACAACTATCCCCAAAAATGTTTCCACGGCAAGCATTTCAAGTGGATACAAGTAATCCTGATTAAACACGATCATCAACAGTACAGGCATTGCAAATATCACGATAGAAAGCAGAGTATATCCGATTCCCATAAGGATTCCTTTCCACTTGTAGCTTCGCTCGAACAAAATAGCAGTGAATAATACAGAAACCAATATGAATCCTGCACCATAATATAAAATAAACTCAATAAAACTTTGCGGAACAAGTATTGCCAGGTAATCAAATTTAATTATTTCACTTAACGCCAAATCAACCCTAAAGTCTGTTGGAACAACCCACTTCAAAATAGTACTTTCCAACGGCAGGAGTATAAGTTGAACCGAAACAAGTCCGAGTACCATTAAAAAAATAGAAGTAGCCTTTGCAAAGAATACATTGATTCGTGCAGTTGGCAGCATTAGCAAGCGATATATAAATGTATTTTTACCAAACCAGTCACGATACCAAATAAGAAAGATATAAAAGGCTAACGCAGCAGCACATAGCGCAATCGGCCCCATAAACCATAAGCTACGGGCGAAGTTCAAAAATGACATTTGGCCATATTGTTCAATAAATTGTGATTGAGGCATTAAATCTTCATATATAGCTTTATCTGCTTGTGCTAAATACTCATTTGCTTTCACGATAATGCCTGTAACTTGTACAATAACTGTTATGGCAATCAACACAAGATATACTTTTATAAAACGTCCTAATTCAAAGTTAACTAATTTTAAATAACGATTCATCCGTGATACACCTCTCTCATTACATCAACTACCGACTTTCCTTCATTTTCCCGAACTTCCTCACTGTTAAATTCCTTTAGTACAACGCCATTATCAAGTAACACAACTTTGTCGATTAAATGTTCTATATCATGTACTTCATGGGTTGTGATAATAACGCCTCTGCCTTCCACTAAATGACTTGTAAAGACTTCGGCAATCTGTTCACGGCTGAAAATATCAATCCCAGAGAATGGTTCATCCATTAAAAGAAAATCAACATCAAGTGCCAACCCAAGCAGCAGGTTTATTTTTGCTGTGTTCCCTTTGGACAAGCTTGCGATTTTCTCCGTTTCCTCTAACCTAAAAAAACCAAGTAATTCCGTTGCACGCTCCTGATTCCAAGTCTTATAAAAATCCTGCATAAATTGCATTGCGTCTGCAATCGTCATTTGCGGCAACATTGTAATGGCATCTGGGATGAAGGTGACTTTTTCAAAGCTATGTTTATTTAATTTTTCTCCATTAATTAAAATCTCACCTTTGTTTAGTGGTGTTAAGGCCATAATCGCGTTTAGTATGGTCGTTTTACCAACTCCATTGATACCAATAAGACATGTGATTTCACCTTTATTAGCAGTGAAAGATACGCCGTCCAAAACTTTTTTACGACCAAATTTTTTCTTAATATCCTTTACTTCAATCATTTTATAACCCTCCTACTCTTTGCTTTCTTTGGTATACTGTTCTTTCACCAAATCCAATACTTCATCAACCGGAACATTAATTGAACGGATAGAGGTAACGAAGGATTCCACCGCTTCGACAATAAGTTCTTCTCTAACCGCACCAAGAATCTGTTCATCCTTCGTTATGCGGCTAGGCAAATTTCGTTCTGTATAAATCAATCCCTGCTCCTCCATTTCCTTATACGCTCGCTGCGCCGTATTCGGATTTATTTTTATCTTGTTGGCTAATTCTCTCCTTGAAGGAATCTCCTGCCCCGGCTCAAACATTCCAGTAGCAATTTGTTCCTTAAAATAACGGATTACTTGAATATAGACCGGATCACGATTGTTTAAGTCTATTTGCATAAACACAGCTCCTATTTACCTCAGATGTGTAGCTTCTCTTTTAATTTCGTGTATTAACTGATTAATACACCAAAGTCAAAAAATCCCTGTATTAAGCAGTTAATACGACCATGAATGTATTATACGGTTAATACAGTTAGATTGTCAACATGTTTTGTTAGAATTATTTCAAACCAGACACTAAAAACACTAGTCATAACTTCTTGTATGTTAGAATTAAATTATAGAATATCGTAATTTATGGAAGGATTGATTACATATGACTGATTCAATAAAACTCACATCTTTATCTTCTAAAGGAGGCTGTGGCTGTAAAATTGGACCCGCTGATTTATCCGAGGTCCTACGCTCCCTTCCTCCCACCGCTTCTAATCCAAATTTACTTGTAGGGCTTGATACTAGTGATGATGCCGGAGTATATAAACTAAATGATGAACTGGCTATCGTACAAACAGTTGATTTTTTCACTCCAATTGTTTATAATCCTTTTGCTTTTGGTCAAGTTGCTGCTGCAAATGCGATCAGTGATGTATATGCAATGGGAGGAAAGCCAATAACTGCTCTTAACATCGTTGCATTCCCAATATCTACTTTAGATAAAGGAATCCTTGCTGAAATACTGCATGGTGCCCAGGAAAAACTGGCCGAGGCAGGGGTTGCTCTGGTTGGCGGCCATTCCATTGATGACAAGGAACCAAAATTCGGACTTGCAGTAACAGGGACCATAAATCCCCAAAAAATCCGAACAAATACTGGATCTAAACCCGGGGATAAGCTTATTTTAACCAAACCAATTGGAGTCGGTATCTCAACAACTTCCATTAAAAATAACTTATTAAATGATGAGGAAATAAACCGTGTTACAGAAGTCATGACAACGTTAAATAAAACAGCTGCTGAGACAATGGAAGGATATGATGTCCATGCCTGTACAGATGTAACCGGGTTTGGGTTGCTTGGCCATGCTTCTGAAATGGCGGGTGGCAGTGACGTTGAAATCCGGATTAATTATAAGGATGTCCCTCTTTTGCCAAGAGTTAAAGAGCTTGCTGAATCAGGGTCTGTACCTAGTGGAACAAAAAGTAACTTTAGTCATGTACAAGATATTGTAACCTATCCGGAAGAGATGGATCAGATTGATAAGTGGATTCTGTGTGATGCTATAACATCTGGAGGTCTTTTCATTTCCATAGCAAATGAGGATGCAAACTCACTTGTTTATGATTTACAGAAAAATGGAGTAGAAGCAGAGATAATCGGAGATGTAGTAAACGGCGAAAACGGAAAAATCACCGTAAAATAGAATTAATTTTTACTAGGAAGTGACGAAATTTATGTTTCAGGATATAACGCTACAGGATTTATTTAATAAACAGAATAATGAACCCCATACTGTGATTGATGTACGCTCTCCAAAGGAATATCATGATGCCACAATTCCAGGCAGCATAAACATCCCTATTTTTACGAATGATGAGCGTGCTGAGGTTGGGACACTCTACAAGCAAGTGGGTCAGGACGCAGCGAAAGAGCGAGGGCTTGCCATTTTTTCTGCTAAACTTCCTGAATTTATAGCAGCGTTTAATCAAATTGAAACACCTAAAACAGTGTTTTGCTGGCGTGGTGGAATGCGCAGTAAAACGGCAGCAACCGTACTTGATTTGATGGGAATAGAAGTGCAACGATTAACAGGTGGCTACAGAACCTACCGTCAATGGATAGTCGGTATGCTGGATAATCCGGAATTTAAGCCAGTTGTTCTTGTGCTGAACGGGAATACAGGATCAGGCAAAACAGCTCTGTTAAAACAGCTTTCGCAAAAAGGTTACCCTGTACTTGATTTGGAAGGGATGGCTGGCCACCGTGGGTCCATCTTTGGGCAAATTGGACTTGTGCCAAGCAATCAGAAGAAATTTGAATCGCTGCTTGTTGAGAAATTGTTGCGTTACAAGGATGCACCTTTTGTCTTATTAGAAGGTGAAAGCAAACGAATCGGGAAAGTAACTATTCCAGACTTTCTATATAACAGAAAGGAACAAGGGCTGCAGTTATTCATCGACCTGCCAGTAGATGAGCGGGTACGAAATATCTTGGATGACTACCAGCCTTGGAATTCACCAGATAAATTTCTTGAGGCATTTCGACTTATAAAAAAACGAATACACACACCGATTGCTGCGGAGATTGACCATGATCTGCAAAATGGTAATTATCATAATGCGGTAAAACTGCTCTTGGAATATTACTACGATCCGAAGTATGAGCATTCGGCAAAACAGTTCCCAAATGGAAGAAAAATTCACCTTCAAGCTACAAATATCGATGACGCCCTCCAACAGATTGAAGACGAATTAACTGAGGTAGGAAACAAAATAAAAATAAAAGTGAGGGATTAGCATGAAACTTGGTGTACTTTCCGACATTCATGAAGATTTTAACCGTAAAGAAACCCAATCAAATATAATGTCGATTTTAAGTAAATGGATAACAACTAAGCGTCCTAATGTATTTATTATAAGCGGTGACATAACTGATAGTTCAAAAAAGACACTCGCATTATTAGAACAGCTACAAAAGGAATGTCCTGACACAACAATTCTTTTTGTCCACGGTAATCATGATATTTATGAAGAGAACTCCGTAAATGCGTATGAAACATTACTTCAATTTCCAGGGAACCTTGGAAATGGTGTCATCGAACTAAATGATGATTGGGTCGTAATAGGTGATGGTGGCTGGTATGATTATAGTTTCGGGGTTCCTGATTATTCGAAAAGTGATTTTAAAAAAGGAACCTTTAACAACTTTACATGGCCTGATAAATTGTATGCCAATTGGGCTGAGTCGGATTCAGATGTCGTTGGTCGCTACACACTCAAATTATCGTACTGGCTGGAAAAGTATCGCGATCGAAATATTGTTATGGTTACTCATTTCGTTCCCTATGCAAAATATGTGGAATATAAAGACGAACCCGGTTGGGACTTCTTCAATTCCATGATGGGTAGTAAAAAATTTGGTCAATTAGCTGATAAGTACAATGTTAAAAAGTATATATTCGGACATGTGCATAAACGATACCATGAACAGCACAATGGTATGGAAATTATCTGTAATCCATTAGGATACTACCCATATGAATGGACACACGAATCAGCCGAGGAAGAAATAACTTCTGCAATTAAAATGATTGAAATCTAACCGTTTTCAGATGTAATGTATTATTCATATTCCGTTCATATGAATAAGCTACTCTGGTTTTAATGCTGATTTAGCAAAGGAGAGAGAAACTTGAATACGTACAGTAAAACATTACTGCGGTTTTCGGCTTTATTCGCTTTAGTAGGTGCATTCCTGGGATCCCACATGGCCGGGGCAGGCAGTCTTGCGTTTAAAACCGTTCACGCACACATATTAGTTGTCGGATGGCTAACCCTGTTCGCATGGGCAGTATATTACAAAATTTTCACACCAGCTAATAAGGTACTGGCAGCATTTCATGTCTGGACAGCCATTATTGGGTCAGTTGGCTTAACAGTTGGCATGTGGCTTTATTACTTAAGACCATTTGATTTGGCTGATGGATTAGTAACCGTCTTCTTCATCGTTGGTGGCTCCATATTGCTGTTAAGCTTTTTATTCTTCGCAGTACTAACGTTTATGAAAACCGAAGATGAGAAATAAATTAAATCAGAACCTGTCCGTCCATAGCAATTTATAATAAGCTTGCAAAAGAAGGAAAGATTGATACATTTTGGGGTGCTAAACACGCCATTATAAAAGACAGAAACCGCATTTCCTGGTAGCTAAATTATTCAAAGCAATAAATGGAGACAAATATAAAGTGCCTATCACCGCTGATAGGCACTTTTCTTATTGTTTCACTTTATTAAAATAATCTATAATTCCAAGTGCACTAACTTGCATATCCAAATTGATCAGTACATAGACGTCATGATCTTCAGGAACATTAAGACTGCTCAAGTGATCTTTTACACGATGAAGAAGTTTACCAGCAATAACATCATATCCCTTCCCCTCTGTTATCGCCTCTTCACTGATTTCCATAAAAATCCTCAGCCATTCCGAAACCTGATCGAGTGCAACGTCTACTTGCTCAGTCATTCCAAAATGCCCATAATATATTCTGCTCAAATTCATTTTCTGCATACGCTCAATTGCTGTTTGCATGGCGTTGGGGTCAAATTGATTTGGTGATGTTGATGGCAGAAAAAAATCAATACCATCACGTGCTAGCTGCTGATAGCGAATTCCAACAGTATCGCCGGTAAACACACCATTACTAACCGGATCATAGATGCTGAAATGATGTTTAGCATGTCCCGGTGTGTCCAGGAATTCCAATGTACAATTAGTTCCAATTTTTAATGTATCGCCTTCTCCTTTAACAAGCAAGCGCTCTTCTGGGATAGGGACAATCGGATCAAATAGTTCACTAAAGCTGTCTCCGTAAACAGCCCTTGCACCTGCTGCTAACTTTTTAGGATTTTCCAAATGTCTTGCACCCTTTGGATGAACAACTACCGTTGCATTCGGACACTCCTTAAGGAATAAACCAGCACCACCAGCATGATCAAGATGAACATGTGTAACTATAATATATTTTAATTCTTCTAATGAAAACCCGAGAGACTCCAGTCCTTTTTTTATATACTTTACTGACGGGCTGGGCCCTGTTTCAACTATCGTTAATTCATCATCGTCAATCACATATGTACCGGTACGTTCTGGTATGGCCAAATCAAAGCCATCAATTAAATGAATTCGCTTATCCAGCTCAATCGGTTCTTTCTCCTCCATTTTCTTACCTCCTAATTAATTTCATTTCCAATCCATGTTATTACTGAAAATTATACATGAATTGCCTTAAATAAACGAATTCTTCACAAGCACCAACAATACAAAGACAGCTGTAAGCGACAAAATCAAGCAAGGACGGAAATGAAAATTTTCACCTCCATACATACATAATAAACCCTTTTTAGTTCAAAATAACATTGACTATTTAAAGGAGGTCATCTATTGATGCATAATGAAGAACAACAGAATTTACAGGGAACTTCTCAAATGCCGCCTCAACAACACTATGGTGGGCATGACATGTTCGATGCTCATGAAGCCATGTCAACATTAGTAGGCGCAATGGAGCAAGGCGTATTATACGAACAGCATATTCAAGACCAGGAATTGAAAGCAATGTGCCAAAAGCATCGCGCATTCTGTACCCAACTTTACAATACAATTGTTGATACGCTAAAAACTGGACAAGACCCTGCTGTACCGACACAATCCTATAAAATGGACCAAAATAACGATGTCATGTATGGCATGCAGCCTTCACAGCCAAAGACACCTGCCCAATCTGTCACAGAGCTAAATGATCAAAGTATTTCCGGTTTCATGTTAGGTTCAATGAAATCAGCCGCATCTGCATTTACAATGACGTCACTGGAAATGACAAATCCAATTATGCGGCGTATTATGGCAGATAGTGTTCCAAACATGGTTGAGATGGCTTATGAAGTATTTTTATATCAGAATAAGAATCAATATTATCAAGTTCCACAGTTGCAGCAACAGCACATGCAAGCCTTCCAGAACAGCTATGCACCTGCTCAGGGGACAATGCCGCACTAATTATAAAAAACTACCTGTTTCGCTTGATGCGATCAGGTAGTTTTTATTCGTCAAAATTTGACAAAATTCGGGGAGTGACAGGCACCTACTAATCCAGCAGTCGGTTATTTTCGTCTACTTCCATTATTCTGGCTGATCTTGTAATATCAGCTAGATCGTATTTTCCGTCTCCGTGACACACACTGCATTGGTATTGCCAGCCTTCATCATCTGATAGCATTCCTGTTCCCTCACATGCTTTACAGGTGTCTTCTCTATTCATAATTTAGCCTCCATTATTGTTTATTTTTCACCCAGTTAATAATTCCACCTTTTAGCATAATTTCAAGTTGACGTTCTGATAGGGCATGTTGAACATTTATTTCCTGGTCCTTATCTTTTACTTTTATCGAAAATTGATTTCCCTGTTGAATTTTATTCCGTAAATCTGTTAATTCCAAAACGTCACCAGGAATGAGTAAATCATAGTCTTCTTCATTCACGAATGTTAGTGGTAATACACCAAAGTTAACTAGGTTCTGCCAATGAATCCGAGCAAAATCTTTTACCAAAGCAACACGTAAACCAAGATACCTAGGTGCCAATGCAGCATGTTCGCGACTTGAACCTTGACCATAGTTATATCCACCAACTACAGCATGCCCACCCTTATCTACCGTTGCTTTCCCTCGTTTATAGTAAGTATCATCAATAATCTCAAACGTAAACTTGCTAATTTCAGGCAAATTACTTCGAAATGGCAGTACACGTGCCCCGCCAGCTAATATTTCATCAGTAGAAATGTTATCCCCCATTTTTAACAGTATAGGGAGTTCTAAATGATCAGCCATTTCGTCCATCTTTGGAATGGAAGCGATATTCGGACCTTTGTATAATTCGACTTTCTTAGCTTCCTCAAGCGGGAGTGGTGTATCCAATAAGCTAATATCATTCGTAGGATTCTTGGGGTCTTTTAGCTTCGGATAATCCATTCCAAGTGTTCTAGGATCGGTAATTTGCCCAGTTAGAGCTGAAGCTGCTGCTGTTTCTGGACTGCATAAGTAAACACTATCTTCTTTCGTACCAGATCTGCCTGGAAAGTTTCTTGGGGTAGTACGCAAACTGTTCCTGCCTGTAGCTGGAGCTTGCCCCATTCCAATACATCCATTACAGCCGGCCTGATGCATCCGCGCGCCAGACTGAAGCAAACTTGCAATGTGACTCTCCTTAACTAAATCTGTCAGCATCTGCCTTGACGTTGGATTAATGTCCAGCGAGACTCCATCTGCAATTTGCTTATCATGTACAATTTGTGCAGCTATAGCAAAATCACGAAACCCTGGATTTGCTGATGATCCGATGTATGATTGATAAATCGGGGTGCCGACTAATTCCGAGATTGATACCACATTTCCTGGACTTGATGGTTTAGCAATCAGGGGCTCGATTTCAGATAAATCAATTTCTTCATATATATCATATGTTGCGTCCTTATCAGCAGACAATTCAATCCAATCATCTTCGCGGTCCTGTTCCTTTAAGAATCGCTTAATCTCTTTATCAGAAGGGAATACGGTACCTGTAGCGCCAAGTTCAGCACCCATGTTGGCAATAACATGACGATCCATTGCACTTAGTTCCTTTAGTCCAGGACCGAAGTATTCAATGACCTTCCCGACACCACCTTTTACATCGTGTCGACGGAGCAATTCAAAAATAACATCCTTAGCACTGACCCAGTCAGGCAACTTCCCTGTTAACTTTATCCCCCACACTTTAGGCATTTTGACATAAAAAGGTTCACCCGCAATAGCAAGTGCTACATCAATCCCCCCAGCACCCATTGCCAGCATGCCCATGCATCCATTAGCACAAGTATGACTGTCTGATCCAAGTAACGTTTTTCCCGGCTTCGCTAGTCGCTGCATATGAACCGGGTGACTAACACCATTGCCAGGACGACTATAGTACAACCCAAACCGTCTAGTTGCACTTTGTAAAAATAAATGATCATCAGGATTCTTACTATCCACCTGAATCAAGTTATGATCCACATATTGAGCTGAAGCTTCCGTCTTTGCACGTTCCAGTTCCATTGCTTCTAGTTCAAGCATCACTAGTGTTCCGGTAGCATCCTGTGTTAACGTTTGATCAATTTTAAGCCCTATCTCTTCCCCAGCTTCCATTTTTCCAGCCACTAGATGGTCTTTTATAAGCTTTTGTGTGATGTTCAACGGCATAGAATTCCTCCTATTTACTTTTCATATAAATTTTTATACTCTAGTATACTTTTTTAGTATATGAAAAAAAGCCTATAATTATTTGTAAGATATACGAATCTCTTGATGAGTTATCACGTATTATCTAAAAACAAGGTAAAGGAGCTGTAAAAATTGAATAATCATGAAATCGATTACGAACTACATGGGGATGATATGCAATTTGTAGAGGTGGAGCTTGATCCAGAGGAAACTGTTATTGCCGAAGCAGGAAGCTTAATGATGATGGATGAGCAAATAAGCATGGAAACCATATTTGGTGACGGTTCTTCTAATCAAGGAAGTGGAATAATGGGAAAGCTTCTTGGTGCAGGTAAACGTGTCATTACTGGCGAAAGTCTATTCATGACTACTTTCACAAATGAAGGATCAGGAAAAAAACACCTATCCTTTGCTTCACCATATCCTGGGAAGATTATTCCGATGGATTTAAGTGAAATAAATGGGAAATTAATCTGTCAAAAAGACGCCTTCCTGGCCGCAGCAAAGGGTGTCTCTGTTGGTGTTGAATTCCAGAAGAAAGTTGGAGCAGGTTTCTTCGGTGGTGAAGGATTTATTATGCAAAAGCTTGAAGGCGATGGCATGGCTTTTGTTCACGCAGGTGGAACAATTCACAAGAAAGTACTTGAACCGGGCGAGTCATTAAAAGTCGATACCGGTTGTCTTGTAGCAATGACAGGTGATGTTGATTACAACGTTGAATTTGTAGGCGGTATCAAAACGGCGATGTTTGGTGGCGAAGGACTATTCTTCGCAACACTGAGAGGTCCTGGAGAGGTTTGGATTCAATCACTTCCATTCAGCCGTCTGGCAAGCAGAATATTTGCGGCAGCACCAGAGAAAGGCGGATCAAAGGGTGAAGGAAGTGTAGCTGGAGGTTTGTTCGATTTATTGGGCGGAGACAGAAAATAGACTTTATAAAGTCACTTGATTTTGCACATACTACCCAGGAAACTATTAAAAAGAGGTGGATAACTTGGGTAGAGATGAACACAACAAACCAAGAGGAAAAAACTTTCTGGCACAAACACCAAAGAACCAAAAAACAGATGGCCGTGATGTTGAGTTTTCTAAGGAATTTGCTGACCACGAGGATAAAGAAGCACAAGCAAGAAGTCAACAAGCAGATAAACGCGCCAAACGAAAGTAACATTCAAAGTGCCCCAGCAGATCGGGGCACTTTTTGTTGGTATTGCGGTGTTTTGGTACGTGCCTGTCACTTCCCGGTTTTTGTCGAATAATATTTAAAATTGGCTGATATGTTTGTCATATTATACAATTGGTATATAAGCGAATAAATGAGGTGCAGATATGGGAAAAAAGAACGTTGAGGATTATCTCACGGAAGGGATTTACGGTTCCAAGCAAACAAAGAGAGCTGAACGCAAGCAATTTCTAGGAACAATTAGAGAAAGAATAGTTATCGCACTTACCAAGGGTCAGGTGATGACCGACAAAGGGCTAAAAAAGCTGGATGAAGCAATGAAGAGCAATAATGATGCCAAACTACTAATCAACGGACACGTATCTTCCAAATTTTTAAAGGAAGAAAAGGCTCTGGCCAAAAAATACAATATCGCATACACCGTCATCACCAACAATGATGCCGATACAGACATAGGCGCTGTGTTAACATATGATTACGCTATCGACAAAGAAGATATTTTTGTACAAAATACAGAAGAAAAGGATGAACCCGAAGAACCTGCATCATTTTTTTCTAAAGTAAAACGGTGGTTTACATAATAGACTCCAATTCATAATATAATGCAATTCAGGAATAATAAGGGTTGGAGGTGTTCAAATGACACAACAATACCTTTGCCCGAATTGCAAAACAAATCGTTCACGCTTCAACATTATCGAACAAGTAGTAAAACCAGTGAAGCTGGATGCACAGACAGGTGAAATAACGAATGAATACACCAATGATAATATGGATGTCTTTCACATTGCCTACAAAGGACCGGAATACAGAATTCAATGTGGCGCCTGCGGGCTTATTGAAGATGAAAACACGTTTGTGAAATTTGCCAAGTACAGTGGTCAGTAACACTACATTCGAAATCGTGCCATCCCTTTGGTACACTTGGACCAACAATAATACGGAGGGTTATTTATGCGATTAACGGATAAGAAAGTAATTGCGCTTGTAGAAGATGACTTTGAAGATCTTGAACTATGGTATCCAGTCCTTAGACTTCAGGAAGAGGGAACTGATGTTCACCTGGTCGGAAAAGAGTCACACAAAAAATATGTGGGTAAATATGGTGTTCCCGCAACATCAGATTATGCCTTTTCCGATGTTAATGCTGAAGATTATGATGCAATTCTTGTTCCAGGAGGATGGGCACCAGACAAATTGAGGCGCTATCCGGAAGTACTCGAATATGTTCGAGTAATGAACGATGCCAAAAAACCAATCGGGCAAATCTGTCATGCAGGCTGGGTGCTGATTTCTGCTAATATTTTACAAGGGAGAACAGTTACCAGCACACCAGGCATTAAGGATGATATGTCAAATGCAGGCGCAACTTGGATTGATGAAGCGGTTATTGTCGATGGACATATCGTTTCTAGTCGACGTCCACCAGACCTGCCAGCCTATGCAAAGGCATTTGCCGACAAACTAGCTGAGCAATAGATTAGAATACTGGTATATCGGAATTATTATGAAGGCGTATTTTACTTTCTTAGAACTCCTTATGCTTAGGAGCGCAGCTTTAATCTAGCGAATTCAGTTCTAGGGGAGAAAACAATATAAAACTCACTATTCAGTACACCTTAAACTGCTGGAAGGATTATACAATAAGAGGCTGAAGTATTGACGCTCGGAATAAGTATCCAACAATCAGTCGAATGAATCCTCATTCCGCTAAATAGCAGAAAAGGTGCTCTCGGAAGGGTGAGACGGATCCTCGTTCCGTTAAAAGCCAAAAACCAGCCAAATTTGAGGCCGAAATGACAAATAGCGGAACGAGGATTCGAACCCAAGCTTAAAACGAGGGTTTTCAGGCAAATAACGGAATGAGGATCCGCCAAGTCAGTCGAAGCGGATCCTCATTCCGTTAATAAATGGGATATTCAACAATAGGGCGCATTTTTCTCTCCCCAAAACTGAGCCATTGGTGAAATTTGAGCTATACTTGTTTTTATTGAGGAGACTCGACAGCCCCTAAGGTGCGCGCACTGTACTTCCTTAGCGGTTGTCATAGCACTCAAGTATTTCCCACATTCCGTCGCAAACATATCAAATATATTGTGATAAAGCATCTTCTAGCTCAAAGTGCCGTCCTACGATAAATGGCCATTCATGCTGCATATACAGCCTTGATTTTGACTCCCGCAGTTTGCGGACACAATCAACCAGCAATCCCAGGTCATTTGTTTCAAATGATAATAGCCATTCGTAGTCACCTAGTCCAAATCCATACACTCCGTTTGTTAAAATTCCAGGAATAAATTCATGTCCGATATTTCCATGATCACCAATTAGTGCCTTTCGTTCCCACTTCGGTAACAAATAGTATTCAGGGGTCCGGATAAACGGATAGAAGCACAAGTATTCTCTTGCTGGAACTCCCATTTGAAAAGAAGTCGGGTGCTCGGAAAACTCAAATGGCTTAGTCATTCCTGTAAACGCATGTGGAATATCAATATATTTCCCCCATGTTGAGCGACGTAAATCCAACTGGAGGTCCTGGATATCCTGGAATCGATCCGCATACATCCAAAATAGTATATCGGTATGCGCCTGAAATCCCTGTGTTACGTATGCCCCCCTTAGACCAACTGTATCCTCATATTTATGAAAGATTGCTACAGCATCCTTTACAGCTTCTTTCTTTTGACCGACTGAAAGCTCATCCCATTGTGATGTATATTTAACTGCCAAATGGTTCGTAAATTGTTCCTCCATGTTGTATTCCTCCCTAAATTTGAGTTAAAAGTTCAATTGCTGTCTGATTTCCTGTATTTGATTGATATGGCGTTTTTCATGCAGCCAGATAAGATCGACTGCATTTTTTAAACTTATTTCTCCAAAATCCTGATGTTTCATAGATTTTTTAGCCAAAATTCGTTCGTGTGTTTCATTAAAGACAAACTGTAAGTGCTGAAACCTGGATTCCTCTAATAACTGAAGTAAATTTTCCTTTGTCATCATTTCATTCGGTGGTTCACTCATTGCTTTGGATTTTTTGGTTCTGTCAGTTACAAAAGATAGGTCTTTCTCCTCCACCTTTTCTGTGTTAGCCTGCAAAGCATCCAAAACAAGTCCTGCCATAGCCTTTTCTGATGTATATAAATGATGAAGCACTTGAGCAATACTCCAGCTTTTATCAGATGGCTTCTGATTTAACTGTTCATCACTTAAATCTTGGAAACTAGTTAATAGTTTTGTTCGTGTCCTGCCAAGATTAGAAATTAACATCCCTTTCACCTCGTATATGTAAAGTTTTTTTCTGTTCCACAAAACAATCATAATTAAGTTTTTCATATTAATATGTGATGTTAATCACATTTCTGAAGAGATTATGGCTTTTTTGTGACTATTTAGGTTGCGTGTTCTTACTTTTGTTTCCTTTACACCTGGTAAACGGTTTCATATAATAAGATTAGTGACTGTTCAATCAAGGAGGGGTACGATGAGTGAAATTAATGAGGGCACCCTTTTATGGGAACCAGATGAAGAACGTAAACAGCAATCAAATATCTATAATTATATGAAATGGTTAAAACAACATAAGAACATGCAATTTAATGACTATCATTCACTATGGAAATGGTCTGTTCATGAGCTGGAATTGTTTTGGGAATCTATCTGGGAATATTTTGATCTTCAAGCAGAACAACCTTACCAAACGATATTAACCTCACACGATATGCCCGGGGCGAAATGGTTTCCAGAGGCGACAATCAATTATACCGAGCATATTTTCAGAAATCGGGATGAAAATAAACCAGCAATCGTCCACTCCTCAGAAACAAGAAAAAATGCAGAAATAACCTGGAAGCAGCTATACCAGGAAACTGCTGCACTACAGCAAACCCTTAAAGATCTTGGCGTAACAAAAGGGGATCGTGTTGTTGCCTATGTTGCCAATATCTATGAATCAGTCGTTGCATTTCTAGCAACTGCTAGTCTTGGGGCAGTTTGGTCGAGTGCATCACCTGACTTCGGTACACAAAGTGTCATCGACCGTTTTAAACAAATCGAACCAAAAGTCATGATCACCGTTGACGGATACAGCTATAGCGGGAAAGAGTTCGATCGGACAGAAGTTGTAAAAAATATACAAGCAGAGATTCCATCGTTAGAAGCAACAATTGGAATCCCTTATTTAAATGAAAACTCCAGCTTTAATCATTTAAAAAATGTAACGCTATGGAATGATGCAGTACAAACAAGTAAGCAGCATACGCTCACTTACGAGCATGTGCCATTCAATGACCCATTATGGGTATTATTTTCATCAGGAACAACTGGTAAACCAAAACCAATCGTACAGAGTCAGGGCGGCATTTTACTCGAACATTTAAAAGCACTTACATTCCATGCCGACCTTGGAAATGAAGACCGGTTCTTCTGGTTTACTACAACAGGCTGGATGATGTGGAACTACCTTGTTGGCGGGCTTCTTACAGGCAGTACAATAATTCTGTATGATGGGAATCCAGGCTACCCGGATAAAAAAATGCTGTGGAAATTTGCTGAAGATACACGAATGACTGTCTTTGGTACCAGTGCAAGCTACATTACTGCATGCATGAAAGATGACGGGCTTACTCCTGGTGAAGAATTTGACCTGAGCCATTTGAAGAATATTAGCTCAACAGGGTCACCTTTGCCACCTGAAGGATTCCAATGGTGCTATGACAATGTCAAAGAAGACCTGTGGATTGCATCCGCTAGCGGCGGTACAGATGTTTGTACAGCATTTATCCTTGGAATTCCGACTGAGCCGGTGTATGCCGGTGAGCTTCAATGCCGTGGGCTTGGTGCTAAAATTGAAAGTTTTAGCGATGAAGGAGAACCGCAAACAGAAGAAGTTGGCGAACTGGTTTTAACGGAACCTTTCCCATCAATGCCAATCTATTTTTGGAATGATGCGGATGGCAGCCGCTTACATGACAGCTATTTTGATGTATTCCCAGGAATCTGGCGTCATGGTGATTACTTGAAAATTACCAACCGACATACATGTGTTATTTATGGGCGCTCGGATGCAACAATAAACCGCGGAGGTATCCGGATTGGTACGAGTGAAATATATCGTGCTGTTGATCATGTGAAACAAGTAACTGATAGCTTAATAGTAGATATCCCTGCCGACGATGGTGACTCCAGCACACCATTATTTGTCACCATGAAAGAAGGTGAGGAGTTAACAGAGTCTATTAAAAAGACCATTAAAAACGAAATTAAAAAGCACTGTTCACCGCGTCATGTTCCAACTGGAATATACGAAGTTCCTGAATTACCGACAACATTAAACGGTAAAAAACTGGAGATTCCAGTCAAAAAAATCTTGATGGGTAAACCAGTGGATAAAGTAGTAAATAAAGGCTCATTAAGTAATGAGAAGTCACTGGATTATTTTATATCTTTTGCAAAAGAAAGACAGTGAGCAACAAACCGAGCTTGTTCGCCCAAGCTCGGTTTTTCTCTTACGTCTAAGAAATTATCACATCACCTGATCCTGCTTTGAGCGAGATAGGATTTTTACCCTCTCCAACAACTCCCTTTAAATGATTACCTGAGTGTTTTTTAACACTCATCAATGGTAGCTTATTGAAGATATCTCCTGAACCTGTACTAACTTGAACAATTGCATTCAAATTTACCTTTCCAGCAAGTAATGTTATGTCTCCACTAGATGATTCAAGATCCAGCGAGCTTTCATCTAAAAGTGACATCAATACATCTCCAGATATCGTGTAGCCTTTAGCATCTCCTGTAAAACGAGTACATTTAATATCACCAGAATTTGCGTGAAGCATTACCTTTTCACCCTTCAAACTGTCCGCTTGTATACTGCCAGACGAAGTTTTTAGACTTATATCATTAACAATGCCATTACTTTGCTGTATCTTCCCAGAAGAAGTAACAACATGAAACTTTTCTCCTTGAAAGTTCATCACAGTCACATCTCCTGAACTCGTTGAACCTGTGAGGTCCCCCTTTATTCCATACAATGCTGCTTCCCCGGATGACGTTTCAAAATAAACATCACTAACTTTAACTTCGCTGACCGTTATTTTGCCAGATGATGTCTTTAAATGTAGTTTTTGCGCTTCCAAATTAGCAATATTTACTTCACCAGAACTTGATCTAATATCGAATAAGTCGGATGTAAGATTAGCTGCAGAAATGTCTCCTGAACATGAAATGATACTCCAATTTCCAGAAATTTCACTGGGAACCACAACGTGAAGCATGCAGGGAGGAGTATTTAAGGACTTATAAGCCTCTGATCCTTTTGCCGATACGCTCAAACTGTCCCCCGAGTAATCTATTTTTAATTCCGGTCCACCCTCATATGTTTCCAGGAACAGATCAACTTTCTTGTCTTCATGGGTACTAACGTTAACAGAGGCTTCAGATGTTGAAATGTTAAGCTCCTTTAACTTAGCAACATTATCAATCGTATCTTTTTGCGTGATAACTTCTTTGTTTACCGCTTTTCTGCCTCCATGCAATACGTTCTCAATTACTTTACCAACTGTCTTCCCTTCTTTCATCATTTCCACCTCTATTTTTCTATTAATAACTCTAGTTTAACTAGAATATTTTTTTCAAGAAACCCGCCTTAGATTGATTTGCACTCCATCTTAAGTCTTAAATAAGAAAGCGCCCCCGAATGCATCGAAAGCGCCAAAACAATTAAATATGTCTTTTTTGAGTGCTAAAACTTGCCACAACATACGCAACGAACGACAAAACAATCGGCAATACAACCGAATGAAGTCCCAGTGGTTGAGGGAAGAATGATTCTGATAAGATATATAACCCTACCCCGACAACCATTGAGGCGAGGGCACCGTATTTATTCCCTTTCTTCCAGTAGAGACCCATTACAATTGGCCAAATAAATGCCGCTTCCAGTCCACCAAACGCAAATAAATTTAACCATATTATTAAATCTGGCGGGTTTAATGCCATTATAAAAATAATAATTCCTAATACAGCAGTAATCCCAATACTCAATCGTTTAACTTTAACATGTGATGCGTCTGGCCTGACATAATTTAAGTATAAATCCTTCACAATTGATGAGCTAACGAGCAGCAAAAGTGAGTCTACTGTCGACATAATCGCTGCCATTGGTGCCGCCAAAACAACGCCCGCAAGCCAATTCGGTAATACCTCCAGTGCAATCAGCGGCATTACCTTATCACCTACTTCAATCCCTGGTAAAACCGGGCGGGCAAATACACCGATTAAATGCATATTCAGCATAATAAAACCGACAACAATTGTCCCGATAATCAGCGCACGATGCATGGAACGGGCACTCTTATAGGACATTGCCCGGACAGCGATTTGCGGTAAGGCCACAACACCAACACCGACAAGAATCCAAAAAGATGAAACATATGTAGGCGTGAGACTGCCGTCAGCTCCAAATGGGGTAATCAAATTTGGATTCTCTGTACTGAGATCTGTCATAATAGCGGAGATCCCGCCCCCGGCAATTACAACCGCAATCAGCAATATAAGCGTTCCAACAAACATGATTGTTCCTTGAATCGCATCTGTTAATGCAACTGCTCTGAATCCGCCGATCGTAACATAAATCAATACTGACAACGCAAAAATAAACAATGCACTCGTATACGAAATGCCAACAAGTGACTCAATTAATCGAGCACCGCCAATCCATTGGGCTGCCATCGCTGAAAATAGAAATATAATAATGCTTAATGCAGAAAGTAAGACGACCCATTTAGATTTATAGCGTTCTTTCAAAAAGTCCACCATCGTTACCGCATTATATTTCCGGGTAACAATCGCGAATTTTTTGCCTAAAATCATTAAAACAAAATAGCCAGTCACAACCTGAGACATTGCCAATAATACCCAGCCGAGGCCTTCGTTATATGCGACACCTGGTCCACCAATAAAGCTGCTTGCACTTCCATATGTGGCAGTCATCGTCATTGCTAAAACAAAGCCACCCATGTTCCGTCCACCAAGGAAGTACTCCTGAAGAAATGTATTTGATGACTTTATAAACTTTCCTGCCCATATACCCACACCAAAAATTATCAATAACAGACCAATTAACGGTATTAACGCCTGCCAGTTCATTCGTCATGCTCCTCTTCCTCAAAGGGTATATCCACAAACCATTTTTTGACAATTACCGTCACCAGTACTGCCATTACTACAAATCCAAGCACACAACTGTAAAAGAACCATGCAGGAAACCCCATTACATATGAATACTCAGACGGGTCTTTTCCGCCCAATCCATAAGCAAACGCGAACCACCAGACAAAATTAAAAATAACCAGTCCGACCCCTATTAATGCCTCGCGGTTCGCGATCTTATATCGATAATCATTATCTTGCACTTG
Source organism: Virgibacillus salinus (assembly GCF_900102415.1). Classification (NCBI taxonomy): domain Bacteria; kingdom Bacillati; phylum Bacillota; class Bacilli; order Caryophanales; family Bacillaceae; genus Virgibacillus; species Virgibacillus salinus. The sequence goes on along the minus strand of NZ_FNKD01000004.1, from coordinate 125,706 downwards.
GTAATCTCTCATTTTCCACGCTCCCTTTTATCTAGAGCTAACTGTTTATAATATAACGGAAAGCACCTACCGTTGTAAATATTTGAAAATTACATATCTTATACTTTTTGCTGATACTCCCCTAAATCAACTGTGTTTCCATTGAATAATATACCTTCACTCTCAAGTGATAGTTTCTGAACATTGTATAACTCCTCGTCTTTAATACTAATCTCCCCTTGGGCATTTATAACCCGGTGCCAAGGAAGATTATATTTCCTGCTCATAGAATGAAGAATTCGGGATACCTGCCTTGCTCCTCTAGGGCTGCCAGCCAGTCTAGCAATCTGCCCATATGTCATTACTTTTCCACTTGGTATGTTTGATATAATGTCTATAACATCAGCCGTGAACTTTTGCATAACTACCTCCGTCATAATATCGTCCGCTTATATTCTATCATTTTCATTGGAGAAACACCTTTTTAGAAAACTTGGCAATCGCCATGCCTTAATGCGAGTGCCCTGGCTGCATTTATGCAATAAAAAGTAGTTGAATCAATTTCATAACTGCTAGAAATAATTTATAAATAATTGAAACATAAAACAAATTAAATAGGTCTTAATAGTGATTGGTAAGGGGGAAGTAACATGAGTGGTTATCGCGATGACCCAATTTAATTAAGTAAAGGCGAAACGTATACAACTGATAAAGATAAAGAAGAAATATTAAATGAACTGATGACAGCCCATTCACAGAAAGTGTATCTGCTTGCCTACTCTTTTGTAAAAGATCGTGGAATGGCAGAAGATATCTCTCAGGAAGTTTTCATCAAATGCTACAGACACATGGATAAGTACCGTGGCGAGGCTTCTGTAACTTCTTGGATATATCGTATTACCGTCAATACCTCGAAGGATTTTTTACGAAAAAATAAAGTAGTTAATTTAATATACCCTCGTCAATTTTTTGAAAATAAGTTAGACAGTGAGAGTTCTGAAGAAATTTTCATGAAACAAAACCGGAAAGATCAACTGTTACGGATTATTTTCAGGCTGCCTATTAAATATCGGGAGATTTTAGTTTTATATTATTTCCATGAGCAAAAAATTGATGAAATTGCGGTATCTCTCAATATTAATTCCAACACAGTGAGAACTAGATTGGCTAGAGGCAGGGACAAACTTAAACAAAAGATAACTTCTTTTGAAGGAGAGTGATTGTTTGTGGATAAAATTTTCAGAAAGCTAAAGGATTATTACTTTAGCAAATACTATAAGGATGGAACCACGGATAGAATTAAGAATGCAGTTTTTGATGAAATAAGAAATGAAAAGGTAAAAATGGGTATTGGTAAAAAATTAATGTACATTAGCTCAGCTGCAGTACTACTAATTGGAATATTAATTGGATCTGCATTTGCTTCACCGACTGTCGCTAATGTCTTGGCTCAAGTTCCCATTTTAAATACATTATTTGAGCAAGAGACAGAATCAGAACCGTATCCTTCTCTAGTTGGGACAATTGCCGATAACCTTGATGAACAAGGTTACAAAATCAGCGGCGCCTCTCTAACAGTCCGGGATAAGACTATAGGGATATCTATCAGGGGAGATGAAAATTATTATAATGAAGTCAAAGGGGAAGTAGAGAAGGAAGTAAAAAATGTTTTAAACGCTAAAGGGCTGGATGCCTATAATGTGGAAGTTAAAAAGGAATACGTACCAGAAGAGATTCCCGAAGAACAGAAGAAGAAAAATGAATCATATGCAAAGCAAAGTAATCAGGTGGAAAATACTATTTTAGAAGCATTTGAAAAACAGAATTACGAGATCTTTTCTGCACATGTCAGAATCAATGATGTTGAGAAGTTTATTCCATTAGAAATACCTGTTTCAGAAAAAAGAGTAGACGAAATGAAGCAAATTGTAAGAAATATAGTAAAAGAAAAAGATATGGGCGACTTCAAAATAAAAGTATATAAAACGGATCCGGAGAAGAAAAAGGCAGATAAAAGATGGAGGCCTGTTATATCCACTATCTCCACGGGGCTGCTAGGTATTGAAGAACTAAAAGTTGAGGGTATCGGTTATTCCTTCTATCCTTCGCCACTTACGCTGTCAATCAGAACATCAATTGACTCTCCAGACTCCGATGCAAAGGAGTTAGGTAAACGAATAGAAAGTAAAGTTCGGCAATTTATCGAGTCAGGGGAAGTTGAAGAAAATGTGCAGGATGACCCGTATAAGATTAATGTATACAATAAAGATGAGAAGATAATAAACTAAAAAAGGATTTAGCCACTGCGACTGATTAGCTTTGGTGGAGTAACATATACGAGTAACTGACCAAATCGCATAGAGAGAGATTTGGTCTCCTTTTTTACTTAACAGAATCCGGGTTCTCATACCCCTAATGAGTGCTCGTATCGCGCAATCCGAAAAGAACCCAGGCACTCATTCCACCAATAAACAGCTTATTAGGCAAACAAAAATACATCGACCATTATTAACGGGTTCACTTGTGAGGTGTAAAACAACGATCCACAAGTTAAATCTTATCTATAATCACATTACTTTCACCATTAAATTCACAGTAAAAAAGCTTGGAAAAATATCCAATCCATTTTTTTCCAATATCTGTTGTTAAACTAAAGCTACCCGTTAATGAATATTCTTGCTTAAGAAAGGTGTTACCTCAATAAGTAATAGGAGCTACCAAATCGACAACTCCTTGTTCAACTAAAGCACCATTTAGGTGAAGAAGAAAAGCTTATTAAACAATCGTCAGCAATAGGTAAGCCTTTGAAATCATCTCCAGCTTTTCCCCTGCTCAACACGGAACGTGCAGGTTTCCCCGCATTCCGCGCTCCATCTAACGATATTACTCGATTATAAGTTCCTCGTTACTCACTCGTTTAGGATTATTCAATTAATTGTAATCCGCACTCTTCACGGTACTGGTTAATCTTATCAAGCATAGATTTGGTTATGCTAAATCTACGTATGAGTACGTCAATCATCTCTTTGTCTGTGTGATGGACTAATTTGTGCACCTCTTTATGGATGATCCGTAAATTATGAAACTGGTCGGTTCCTCCAAGGTGCAATGGAACGTAATGATGACAGTGAACTTCGGGGGCAGACAAATACATGCCTGTAATTTCACATTTCCCCATTTTCATACTGTATCGGCTTATCCTATTATCCATATATTCGACACTCCGATTCAGGATCGTTGATTTCATCAAGGTGCCAACCTCTCGCTGAATGTCTGGGCGAAGCCTTTTGTATATTCCTTCTCTTCCTTCCTTGGTATAAGGTGTAAGTTTTGGGCTAAAACCCATAGTATTTACTGTCTTAACATCCGCAAGGGGAAATAGATAAACACTAGCTATTTTAAATGTTTTAAACCCCAAGCTGTACAACCTTTTGTACGTCGGGGGAGGATTGGCAGGATGCTCATATTTCCCGACCGGCTTGAGATGATTGTATATGAATGCCTGCAGATCATAGGCAAGACGTGAGAACTCTGGATTGACATGTGTTGCCCTTTTAAAGTAGTGATGAATCCCCAAAACAAAGCTGTTAAAAAGGAGTGCATTAAGAGCAGAAGGCGAAGCCTTTATTCTTCGAATGTGTTTTTTTACTTCTTCCTTGATTTTTCGCTTTTTATCAGCTTTAATGCCAGTATGTGCTACTCTCTTTTTGCCCTTTTTATTCGCACGGATGGTAAAGCCAAGAAACTCAGAATCCCGTTTTCTCAGATTCACAATTTGTGATTTTTCTGGCGAAATATCCAGTTTCAAGCGGTCTTTAAGGTACAGCCGTATCGCATGGTACCATTTTTCTGCCGTTTTTCCATCTTTACAAAGAATTTTAAAGTCGTCCGCATAGCGGACTAGGTATCCTTCTTTAAGATTGGAACGTTTTTTGGCATTTCTTTCGCCTACTTTTGATTGATAGGGTTTGGACAATGGAAAGAACTCCCATAGGTCAGCCACCCATTGATCTAAATCTTGGAGGACGATATTTGATAATAATGTCGATAACAGCCCACCCTGGGGCGAACCTTCTGTAGGAATACCTTCTCCATCAATTTCAGCTTTTAGCATTTTAGATATGCATGCCAGGACGATTCGGTCTTGTATCCCCATGTTCCATAGTTGCTTAATCAGCAATGTATGGTTAATATGGTCAAAGAAACTCTTAATATCAACGTCTACCACAAAGTGAAAATCGGCTTGATTGATAAGGAACTGAATTCTTGCCATCGCATGGTGTGCGGATCGGAGCGGTCTGAATCCATAACTATGATTATAGAATTGGGCTTCAGCAATAGGCTCCAGTACCTGTTTGAAGCTTTGTTGAATAATTCGGTCTAGCATACACGGAATCCCAAGGGGTCTCCATTTACCATTGCCTTTATCAACCAGCTTTCGTCTTACTTTTTTCGGTCGATAGTTCTCTAGTTTGTTTTGGATTTCTGTCACCAATTCTTTTTCGGACAACTTTTGAATGTCTGTGATGGTTTTTCCATCCGTTCCCGGTGTCTTAGATCCTTTATTAGATTTTATGGTACGATAGGCCAGTAGAATGTTTTCCCGGGATGTAATAACATCAAAAAGACGAGAAAAGGAATACTGTTGACTGGCTTTATCGTACAAATCCGTAAATGCATCTGTCATATTGTAGTAATCCCAATAGCGTAGAGCTTGCACTGTGGCATCCCTCCCTGCGGAGTGATGTTCCCACGTTCCTACCCGATCGGTGCAATGCACGTATGGAAAATGACCTTTCTTTATCGTTAGACTTGGGGCTGTTCCTCCACTCCCGTTACAGGAGTTTCATCAGTCATGCCCCTACCCTCAAAAGGATAAATACCTTTCGGCATAAGCCTTATAGTAACCGTTTAGGGTGACAGCCCCTGTTACAACGTTCCTAGTTTTCCAAGTCCCTTACAACCTAGCTATCCATTCTGAACTTAGGTGTTCCCCTGTAAGCCTGTGAGCTGGATACCGCCGTCGTCCGGTATAGCGTGTTTCAGAGGGCGCATTTTTACTTCACACCACTCACGTCATCGTTGGATGACCCATAAGTTTCCTTATGTTCAAACTATAGACCCGTACATTCGGTTGTTCGTCAGTTTCATTTCGCTGAAACCATTCTCACCTTATCCAGTTTTTCAGCCGCGCGGCATATCCATTGGCATACCTTCTCCAATGGAGTGGCTTCAGCCTCCGTTCTGCCGAATCTACCTGTACTTCAGACCCCATGACCTGTCAGTCATGACGCATGCAGGAGTATTGACGGGATGGTTTCGGGAAACATGGTTCCGTCATTCCCATCCTCGGTTGTAACGTTAAGATTATTATTTTATAATCTTCTGTTTTTCACGTTTAACACGCTTATAACAGAACTTGTCGATCGGCGCCCGTTTGCGGAACAAGTATTTATTACAACCTTAACCTTAATCGGAAGTCTGTCACAACAATATTGAGTATTACAGTAACCGAGATTATTTGAAAAAAATATTATACGATTTAGTCTCTTCTCTTTTCTCTTAATCTTTACCTTTCCACTAAACTCGAAACTACAGACCCATCTTTCATCTTAATAACTCTATTAGCTCTGCTCGCTAAATCATGGTCATGTGTCACAAATAGAACTCCGCAATTCTTTTCAGAGTTAAGACGTTGAATGATGTCAAAAATAACTTCCCCTGATTCAGTATCCAGATTTCCTGTAGCCTCATCAGCCAGCAGCCAGTCTGGCTCATGGACAAGCGCCCTTGCAATTGCCACACGTTGCTGCTGCCCACCTGATAATTGTGATGGCAATGAATTTTCCTTGTCTTCCAAGCCTACTTGTTTTAATACTTCCTGGGCGCGCTCCTTTTTGTTGTACGGAACTTTTCTGGAAAACAATGGTGCCATGACATTTTCCAAGGAAGTTAGTGTGGGTAATAAGTGAAACTGCTGGAAAACAAATCCGATATGTTCAAACCGAAAATCAGCAATCTGTTTCTGCTTCATACTCGCTAGTTTTTTTCCATCGTATGAGATATTCCCTGATGATGGTTGATCAAGTGTTCCAATCAAACTTAATAAGGTTGATTTTCCCGATCCTGAAGGTCCAACAATTGCCGTAAATTCTCCCTTGTTAAATGACAAGTTAATACCTTGCAGGGCATGGGTTTCTACCCCATCCCCTTTATACGACTTTTCTAAATCCTTACATTTAATTGAAGTACTCATATACACATCTCCTTAACTGCTGGTGTATTACTATATAGATAATCTTATGAAGACATCCTCACGCACTTTCCTTAAGAACTTCATATGGATTGGTTCGCAGTGCTTTTACAGTTGGTATAATTGCGCCAATAATCCCCATAACCGTTGGAATGCAAATAGTTAGTAACAGGATAGTCAAGTTATCCCATGGAAAAATTCCGTACATAATGCCGATGTAAGCAATAGATAAAATTAATCCCACGACTCCAGAGAGAAACCCGATTAGTGCTCCTTCCAATATAATAGAAAAGCCGATGGTCCTGTTTTTCCAACCGATTGATTTAAACAAAGCTAATTCATTTCTTCGCTCTACAATGTTCTGCCACAACATTTCACCGGTTGTTAAAACGGCGACAAGTAATGCGGCCCCCATGATGAAATAATGTGACTCATTCACTTCAACAGCGACAAACTCTCCTAAATAGGAGGTGTATAGTACGCCATCCAAATGGAATGAAACAAAAATATAGAATGATAGTAACGTTGATGGTAAAGCTATGGCTAATATAGACAGTAAATTACGCCCGGGACGCTGCATAATTTGATTTGTCACCAAGCCGGTTATGGATTGGTTTTTAAAGATTCGTTTGGATTTTGAATGAATTTCTCCCGTTTTTATCCCTTGATACGGCTTTAATTTTCCGACCTGAATCAGTGGGATTAAAATGCCAAATCCATAAATGAAAAATGATGTTAGACCAACTAATCCTACTTTTGCTAAGCTAAACGATGTTCCATTCTGTGCCAGAATATACTCTACACCAATCGCCAAAATAGTTATCAATAAAACATAAGACACAGCTTCTGTTACAATCATTTGTCGCAGCTTATTAGTTCGCCAGCCAAGTGCCAGCAAGATACTATACTCTTTACGATTCGTTAAAAAAGACACGTAAGATGTCGCCAATACATACATAATTCCGATTAGCAGAACTGCAAGTAGTACAGTTGTATAACCAAGGGATGTTTCTCTGAAAATAGCAATTGCAGCGCCAATGTTGATCCATGACTGTTCCATCCATCCCTCAGCTTTCCCTTTATTAACGATTTTCGTGACAGTTGGTTGTGGAGATGAACCTCGTGTGATGGTTACTTGTAAACCTGTTTCATCCATAATTTCTTGTTTTATCGACTCTAATTTTGATTGCGAATCATTTCCAAATTCCTCAATTCCTTTTGCCTTTATCCGGATAGAAGAAATACTGTTACCACCGAGCAGCTTTTCTGCCGCTTTTACAGTGGTTAATAAGTTAGGCGGATTTGGCAATAGAGCTGCGGGGGCACCAGACCCCTCTATCTTTTTCACCGGATTTAGTGGCTCCCCATTTTCGTCTAGTACTACCGTTGCCTCCGCTGGTCGGTAGGTTTGGAGCGGTAATTTTGTCAAGGGATCCATGCTGACTTGTAGTTTACTAGGATCATATTTACCAATAACATTAAAATTCAATACTGTAAAGGAGGGCCTTCCATTTTCGACTTTGTAAGGTGCAGGTTTAGGTTGTCTGAACACATATGGTGGTAAGTATTCTTTTGGGAACAAACCCTCATCACCGTTAACCTGTTGATTTTGAACTTGAAAACTGGATGACCACCTTTTAGGAAACGGACTATTTATTTTTTGATAGTTTAATGGACTCGATGCATAAATTAATTGAGAAATTCCAATATCCATTGATCGATTTTTACTAGGATTTTGTAGTGTCTGAAAGTATATTTCTTCCAGTTCTTTTCCTGTAACAGTATATTCATCAACGGGTTCCGTATCTATTTGGTTGAGAAATTCCTCACCATTTCCTTCTCTAATTTTTTCGGCACTTTCTTTTTGTTGCGCTTCGGTTTTAAAGGGTATATCCAGTTTTTCTAACGTTACTTTATAATTACTGTTAGCGAAACTGTTTTGGTTTAAGATAACAGGTAAATGAAATACATTATCAGTTTTTTCTTGTTTTCCTGTATCATTTTCGTTTAAATATCTACTATTATTTGAACTTATTATGCTGTCATTAAGTCCAACCAATTTTGCCTCTTGCTCAGGATCTATTCCAACAATTAACTGATCGTTTCTTAAAGTAAAACTGGGGTTAGAAAGATGTGTACCAAAGTTTAGATCAGGACGTGAACCGGTCAAGCCTGCAAGCGTATAATATGTAACATCTAATAATGTTGATTTATATAAATTATTATGATGTGTCTTTTGAATATTTAATTTGTATAGCCCTGGATCTGCTACATTAAAAGCATCTCTTACAGACAGCGAAAGTTGTGTATACCCCATAACAGAAAGGGGAGCTGCCACCTCTACACCTGTTATTTCTTTAATTGTTTCATATTTTTCATAACTAATCCTGCCATTTATCCCTTTTATGTAGTTTGGTTTCATTAAGTTATTTTGATTAAGTATTTCAGTATCTGATGGCGTAACAACGAGATCATATGCACTTTTCCATTCCTTTTGTAATGTCTCAGTAACCGTTCCTTTTGTCGATTCTGTTAAGCTGAATAAATAAATAAGAACTCCGCTTATTAATAACACCCCGACTATAGATAGGAGAAATCGTTCTTTATTTCGCATCCATTGTTTGATTAAAAGAGATATCACAAATATATCCCTCCATTCTTATAATAAATCTGAAATAAATTGATCTGGGTAAACAGTAAATTTGTTATAAAAATGTTATGAAAAAATTAAGTACTCTTCTTACTTTAAAAGTTTAAATCTTATCAGCAAATAGGAATTATCTTTGATCTATATTTTTAACAAAATTAATATATGGGTTGATTATTTGATGTGAGTTTTGGATCAATTATATATTTAAATTCTCTTGCAAAGTTAACATAGGAAATAAATCTGCTATCAGTATCTATTATTAGGAATGTAGGAAATAAGCTAATCTTGAAATCTTTTATAAAATCATCATTTGCGAATAATATTTCCTTAAAATGATTCCTTCCAAAATCTAGTTTGTCATCGAGGGTATTTGGATTGAAAATTATTGGTACAAAATTGTATTCATATCCGTATTGCAGAGACTCGCTTGCAAACTCCTTTAAATCCAAATCACAAACGTCACAGCCGGTATCGACCACAAGTAAAATTGTTAATCTGTCTAGCAGTGATTCTAAACTTATTTCCTGCTGCAAATGATTATATAATATAATATTCTTAACTCTATCTCCATTTACAAATTGCTTCCTTGTATTTTCCTTTAAAAAAGCATTTTTTAAATAGAAACCAATTTTTAATTGTTTTGAAATTAATAAAAGGTTAACTATAATAAAAATTGAAATAATTAATGTAAATATTAACATTTACATCACCCCAAGATATATTTGCAACATTAAAGTTATTGATAATGCTCAAAGCAAATCTTTTGTTAGTTTTTTATATAATTAAATTTGTTTGTTGATTACCAATTTTATTTTGCTGGTATCTCCCAAAATGCCGCTGGTTCTGCATAATTGACTACAGATGAATATTTAAGTGTCCACGATCCTTCTTGTGCAGGTACATCAAAGAAAATATCACCCTGTATTTTCTTTCCTGGTGGAAGATCTTCTCTTAATCTAGTTTTACCACCGGGCCAGGCTGGCCAGGCATATTTGAGTTTATTACCTTCAACATCATACAGAGTAAACCTATATGAGGTAGGATGTATCTCGCTGTCCTTTGTATTTTTAATTATGGCTCCAATCTTAACTGCATGATCCTGTTTCAATGCACGAAACTGTCTCATCTCTCCAGTATAACGTTCAATACTGGTAACCGTAACCTTTATACCACCGATGTCTGCAGTATCACCCATTTGTAAAGCATTTACCTCATTAATAAGTACTTTCTTAGGTTCATCTTTAGGTTCTTCTTTAGGTTCTTCTTTAGACTCATCTTCAGATTCTTCATTTACTTGTTTATTCGGGTTCTCTTCTTGCGTTTTTCCTTCAACGTCATGTGAAGGTTCATTTTTTGTTGCAGATTGTTCTGAGCAGCCAACTATTAAGCCTGATGCCAATACGAAAATGCCTAATATTTTTATGTGTTTATTCAACTAAAATCCCCCCCCTTACATTCTTTGTAGATTTTTAGTATCATACTATTTATAAAAAACAACAAAATTATTATTGTTTAACAGATTGCATAAGTCCTTCGCTTCCCCGCAAGGCATTTTCTGCAAAACACTTAAACAATATTAATCACTTTAATTATTATGTGTTTTTAGTGAAATTATGAAAAAGAAGCTGGGACATAAGTGTTTTATCAAAAGAAAATCCGAACCAGCCGAAAAAAGTACATATAACCCACTTTGGAAATATATTTCGCTTTCCACGGTAAGCTGGTGAAATGCTAATCCGCTTTGTAGTCACCTAGCCTTTTGTTCCCGGAGGAGTTATGTATACTCACTACGCTAGCATTGTTCGTCTTTTGTGTTACACTTTTTCATTATGTCCCAGCTCTATTTACTGCAAAGAATTTCTCTTAAATAGGGAAATATCTGACCTTAATAGCGGCAACCGCATCTATCTTTTATCTTAGTGCCGATGCGCGCTCCAGTTTTTGCAGTTTACGATTTCAACGTATAAATGACGTTCACCAAGAGCACATGCAATATCATCACCACAGAATTCTCGCCCTTCACAATTACCAATTGGGTCAAGTTTAGGTGCTTTCATTTTTAATCCTCTCCTTTCTCCAAGAATATAATATATAGTTGTTTTTCATGGATGAGTAAAAGAAATTTTATTATGAGTGGATTCTTTGAGGCTGTAACTTCCATAGAAGAGGAATCTAAGCTGATTTATTGTAGTGAAAAAAGTTTTAATGAAAAGATTTATAAAATTAAAATATAAAATAGTTACAATTTTAATAATAATGCAATATAATGGAATAGTCAATCTTTTCTATCTTTTTTTATTTATATTTTCATGATATAATTTTTGAAAAAGATAGGAGTTTTTCGTTTGAAAACTATGTTAAAAGCATTTTTAATAATATTTAAAATTAATCCTATCATTTTCAGTTTTCTTACTGTATTAAAAATAGTAAAAGGTGCATTACCTTTATTATCAATAATAATCCTACAAAGACTAATAAATTCCGTTCAATTTTACTTTGAAGATCAAGTTGAATTAATGAATATAATATTTTTACTATTTATGCAAATAGGACTAACTATTTTTATCAATGTATTAACAAAAATTGACGAGTATCTAAGGGCGGTTATTCAATTAAATATAGAATTAGATATCAAAACCAAAATTTCACGAAAAATGACTTCTGTTAATTACGAAAGGCTTGAAGATCATGAGTTTTATAATTTAATTCAACGAACAAATGGCGATTTAGGTTCCCAGTTTTTAGGGCCAATTAATAATTTGCTAGAAATAGTGAGATCTTTAATTACAATTATCTCAATTCTTTTTTTCTTATTACAATTCCATATTTTATTTGTTATCATTTTAGTTACATTTTCTATTCCGTTACTGTTTATACAAAACAAGCTCGGAAGTGATCGTTATTGGCTAGCTAAGTATATGACACCTTTTGCAAGAGAGCAAAACTATATATTTAGTTTGTTTATAGATAGAAAGTATAATAAAGAAATAAGGGTAAACCAATCTTTTAATTACCTATTTAATAAATGGACTTATTCTTTCAATAAAAATAGGGGAGAAGTACTAAAACAAGAGCTTAGTCAAAGCAAAAAGTTACTTAGTCTAGAGTTACTAAGCTCAGTAACATTTGCTGCATCCTTTTTTCTTATCATTTCTTTATTATCTCAATCAAAATTACGTATAGGTGATTTCGTTTCTATTATGGAAGCCATACAAAGAGTTTTGAGCTCTATAAGTAGTTTATCTTATATGACATCTAACCTTAAAGAAGGGACACATTATATAAATGACATATTTTTAATTCTTAACATTCCTGAAAAAGCAGTTAGAAAAGGAAGCTTTAATAATAAGAAACCGCCTGATAATGTGATAGAAGTAAGGAATTTAAGTTTTAAATATCCTTTTGAAAATAGCAATGCTATAATGGACATAAGTCTGAAAATTAGAAAAGGTTCTAGCGTAATGATTGTAGGCAGTAACGGTTCAGGGAAGTCTACGTTGATAAAATGTCTAATTGGTTTATACCAAGTTCCTGAAGATACAATAAATTTATTCGGTAATGATATCACACAACTATCAGAAGAAGAAATTTATGATAAAATCTCTGTTATATATCAGGATTTTGGAATGTATGAATTAACCGCTTTTCAAAATATACTAATTGGAGACACAAAAAAGGAAAAATCGAAAGTGATTCAGTCTGCTATTGAGGCTGATATACATGATTACATAAGCACTTTATCTGAAGGATATGATACTAAACTTGGAAGGATTTTTGAAGGGAGTAGGGATTTGTCCGGGGGTCAATGGCAAAAACTTGCTTTAGCAAGATCAATTATTAAAGATTCTGATTTAATAATACTAGATGAGCCTTCATCTTCACTGGACCCAATAGCAGAAAAGAAGTTATTTATGAATTTTAAGTCGATTACAGAAGGAAAAACATCAATTTATATTTCACATCGTATGTATGCGTGTCATTTGGCGGATCATATTATTGTATTAAAAGATGGTAAAATTGTTGAACAAGGTAATCATTCAGAATTACTGAAAATAGATGGTCATTACACAGAACTTTATAATAATCAATCAGATATGTACAAAGAAAAAATGAGGAGGTAAAGCATGGGTATATTTAGTATTACCATAGCATTATTCTTTGCATATGTGTTTATGTTCTCAGCAGTTACAAAAATTAAAGGGCTTTCAGACCATGTTAAAATCTTTACTAGTTATGAAATATTGCCCCATCAATTTTCAATTCCTTTTAGTTTAGGATTCATTGCCATAGAAGTGATTTCTAGTTTACTGATAATTTTTCAATTTCATGCCGTTATAGGAATTATTATGTTAGGGATACTTACATTCATCTATACATTAGCTATATTAATAAATTTATTACGTGGAAGAAAGGATTTGTCGTGCGGATGTGGTGGAGTATTAGGGGATCACAATATTTCGTATAAGCTTATTTCCAGAAATATTTTGATTATATCAGGGTTATTCTTGGTGTACCTGTTGCCATCGGGAGAAATATTGTTAGTACCGTACGTCCTACTGAATATATTAGTAATTTCAGGTTTTTGTTTGTATCTAATAGTTATAGAAATGCAGGCTATTAAAAGATTGAGAAAGGAGCTGTTAGCATGATAGTAAACATTCTTTTATTATTGGTGCTATGTGTAATTTTGATTCAGAGTTTTTGTTTTCTTAGCTACTTCAAAACAGTAAACGGTTTTTTTCAGCAAATCGAACAGATAGACTTACCAAACAAGGAGAAGAAAAATGATTAAAATAGCTATTCTGATATGTATGGTAATCATAATTGTTTTTAATTTTTTGCTGTTAAAAAGGTCTAAAGATTTATTAATGTTTTATATGGAGACAATTGCAAAAAGCCCTTATTTAAGTGTCGCCAAAGAGCTTCATATTGGGCAACAAATTAATTTGGAGTATCTTAGTAAACAAAATATTGCTTTTGAAGGAGACCTAATTATAATGGCCGTATCGGTTAAGTGCTCGACTTGTAAAGAAATTATTAATGGATTTGAGCAGGCTGAAATGGAACTTCGTGATTTTGTTATTGTAAGTAATGGTGTAATTCCAATTAAACAAAAAACTATTCTTTTAGAAAATAAAATTAAAATGGTAGAATCAGAAGAATTCTTTAACTCACTTGGTTTGAGATCTGTACCTAGAGTAATCAATATTGATAAAGGAATTGTAACAAATATTAGCAGGATAACACATAGTAATGAATTAAGTTTCACACCCCAAAACTAAGGGGATTTTAGCCTTCAAAATAACTGTTTTCCCTTGTCCAAATTGTATCTTTGGCTTCCAAAAAGAAACAATCCGATTTTGTTTCGATGCAATTCCCTTTTGGTCAGAAGATGAACCCTCACCAGCTGACAATCTAAGGATATCTATTATATTCTGTATGCTTGTTTTCTGGTTTGGAAATCCAAAAGGGAGAACTCCTCGCTAGTTTCCTTTCCATAATAACTAAAAATGTTAGCTGCATTCCTGATTAATTCCACACTTGAACTACATATTCTTTACATTTTTTATGTTCAATTAAAAACTGCTTTGGTATTCCAGTTTGAAAGGGAATGAATACGCCTCCTGTTGCCAGAACGGGATTACTCTTTTACTATTTCACTTATAAAGAGTTATTCCACAATCTGGCCCAGATTGTTGAAAACTAATCAGACCGCACTTTTAAATTATCCTGCTACGTTAGTTTAAGTGTAACACTTCACAATCTCTATATTTATTTTAACATAAATACCCATATTCCCTTAAATGAATTTACTAAATATTACAATTAGCATTTAAATTCACACCATAAATCACAATAAAATCACATACACTATAATAAATATTTCACTCTTGTGAATTATTCTGTGAATTTCAAAACTCTTTCAAACCTTGATATAGCATTAAGAAAACACACGAGATTTCCCTTGTGAAAATCCGTGTGTTTTCTGATGCGTTTTTGCTTGAGATATTAAGTGTTATTCCTAATGTTTTTTAAAGCCTTTTCCGTTACTGTCATGCAAGCTCACCTTCAGCACTTTTCCTGAGAACTCCTGCATAATAAACTCAGCATACTTTTCACCATTGGTAACAGTTAATGTTACTTCTTTTTCTTTCAAAATATCCACTTGTTTTTTATTCAGTAACAATTTCCTTGGCTTTTTATCATTTTGAATGTCAATAACAACTCGAACACCGGAACCAAGAGCTTCCAAATCCTCCGTATGCACGGTTGCTGTGCCATTATTATCCTTTGGTGCAACAACAACTTCAGGTGGATCTTCTTCAGCTGTTCCTTCTGTAATACGTCCTTCAGGGCCATATTCAAACGGATTTGCTTCCGAGCTGTTCAGGCTCTCGACAAAATCTACTGTAGCATCAAGATCAGATGGACCCATCACTGGATTTTCACCCAATTCCCCAATTGGTGCGTATTTAGATCCTGTTGACGTACCCATATAATTATTTACCGTCAGGGTATATGTTTTATCCATATCGATTGGTGATCCATCAGGTAAAGTTACGTCAACAACCGAACTTGTTTCAGGATCCCACGTATAATGAAAACCGCTTATACTGTAATCAGGACCATAAACTGATGAAAGCTGTGCTTCAATAATCGGGTAAAGATCTGCACCTTTTATCTCAAACATCATCAGTGTATTGCCAAATGGCTGGATATTATATAGATCCCCCCAGGTAACTTCACCGGCTAGCAGGTCATCTCGAATTCCGCCACCATTCATCATAGCAAAATCACTATCCATTTGAGCGTTCATTCCATCAGCAATTAGATTCCCTAGACCATGATCACCATCATTGGAATAATCACCTGTTAAATCTGTTGCATTGTAGCCAATTACTTCATTCATAATTGGTGCGATCTGATTTGCATATTTGTCCAGAATCCCAGCAACTGCTGGATCAGGGGTGACCTTGCTTTGATCTACAAAAACAACTTCTGCTTCTTTTTTTACAATGTCACCTGTCGTGCGATCAATCTCCAGGTCAACGTCTGAAAATGCTTTTCCATATTCGGATGCTTGAACAATTAGTTTGTTATCCACGACACCATTGTTAACGAAATGGTTATGTGCAGCGTAAATAACATCAACCTCATCATCAACCGCATTCGCTAAGTCAGCAACCTGACCGGTTACGGTATCACCATTCTGCTCACCCGGAATATGTGACAGCAGCACAATTGATTTTACACCTTGTGCTTTAAGTTCTGCGACAGATTCGTTCACAGCTTCAGTTGCATTTGTGAATTCGATATCCTGAATCCCAGCAGGCATTACCATTCCAGCGGCTTCCTGTGTGATAACACCAACGAACCCAATTTTTTCACCGTCAACTTCCTCTACATAGTGTGGAGGCAACACAGTGTTACCAGAATCTTTGTAAACACAATTTGCACATAGTAACGGGAAGTTCATTCCGTCATAGCCATCGGTACCTAAACCTTCTGGATGTTCTCCTCCATTTACCATGCGTAGTAGTTCGTCTGTCCCTTCATCAAATTCATGATTTCCTACTGTACCAACATCAAATCCGATTTCTTCCATAATTTCGACTGTTGGTTCATCCTGTAGCAAACCTGATACTGGTGAACTACCACCAATCATATCACCGGCATGAACAATCAGCGTATTTGGATTTGTTTGCTCCCGTGCTTCAATAGCTGCAGCAGTATAATCCATTTTACCGTAAGTACTGAATGTTCCATCACCGTCTGGGTCAAGCTCATATTCCTGATCAATTTTTCCATGCAGGTCATTCATGCTTAATAACTGAACCGATAAATTTTCAGTTGAGCCATCATCGTCACCGACAAATGTGTAGCCATACGATTCTGCTTCTTCTTCACTTGCAAAAAATACCCTTTTTTCCACTGGAACATCAGCCCAATTATCAGGCATAACGTACTCCATTGTATCGGAATTCCCAACATATCTTAAAAATCCTTTTTGATCATCATTTGCCCGGAATTCAAATGGTAATTCCAGCAATGGATCTTCCGGATTCCAAATGCCAAGACCAGCATCTTTCGCTTCTTTTACCGCATTCTGATATGTCGGATATACTTCTTCATTAAATGGCGCGATAAAATAGGTTGATGCTAACCCTTCTCGTACCATCTCCAGGTTAATATTCATACCATCTTCCTGACGAATAATTTCTGCCAGCAATCTGCCATAATCATCAGTTGGTTCCTCACCTATTTTCACAAGAACCTCATCACCTGGCTGAATAAGCTCATTCATATATGCTTTCGCTTCTTCACCAAAAGCTTTCTGGTTTGCGTTTATTTCGTCTCTAGCAGGGTCGTCATTATGAGCTGTATATGTTTCAGCTGTGTCCATATTTAGAAAACGTACCTTCGTCCCTCCAAGGACTGGTGTTTCTAAATGAATCGTATCGCCATCTACAACACTTTCAACAGTAGATTCATAAACACCTGCTGCTGATGGTGGTTCTGGTTGTTCATCAGCCAATTGAATGTCCGCTTGTTCAGTTGGAATTAACTGATAAGCATTATACTGGCTGACAATCGCCGTAACGTTATACCACCTATCTTCCTCTACTAATGACATATCCAGGGCATTCTCCATCACCCTGAGCGTTGTTCCATTGAAGTCCGAATCAATCAACGAAACATTATATCCGCCACCTGCAGGACTATCAGGGATATCATTAATAAATCCTGTAAGCTGAACTAATTCTCCTTCATAGGATTCGGCAACAGAAGAATCCTGAAGATCAGCTAATGTAACAGATTGTGCTTGTGGTAATTCCTGTCCGCTCTCTACTACTTCAATTGAAGTCGGGATAACTTCTTTTAAGCCATTATATGAATCTAGTTCACCAGAAACCCGGACTCGATCCCCTTTAGCAAGATCGGGAATTTCACCTTGTTCGAATGCAAAAAGATTAATGCCGCCTGTCTCGTCTTGTATGTATGTTGAAAATTGTGCGCCATTACTGATTGCATTATTATTAACGGTTACTATTCCTTCTACTGTTACTGCAGTTCCATCACTTAGCTCACGAGCATCAGCAATAGAATATTCCTCACCAGGATCACCTGGGTCTATAGGCGGGTCTTCCCCACCGGCACCGTCCATTGTGTGACTCCCAAGATATGCGAATGTATCTTTCGCATAATCTGACCATTCTGCTTCATTGTACGATGAACTTGCCTGTGTAACAGATGCATCTCTTACTAATGTGATGTCTTTTGCATAATCACTATCAGTTCCAATGTTACCTAATACATCCATTGCACTATCATTCTTTTTTAACACAAATGCATCGTCACCATTAAAATTAGCTACCGCAGAGCTTTCCAAGTCCGTCTGGGATAAAACTTCTGCATCAGCACTTGAATGGGCAACAACAAATACATCATTATGTTCCAAAGTACCTGATAGCTGTACCGACTGACTTGCTTCTGTAGCACCATTACTATACAATTCCAATTCGTAATTTGATAAATCTACTGGATCACCTGTACCATTATAAATCTCGATTGCCTTGTTATACGAACTTCCTTCAATATACTCTGAGATGAATAAGTCCTCTGCCACTACCTCATTACTTTCCGCTTTCACTAGGATCGTAGAATAATTCATGAACACTAGCGTGAAAATAAGAAGCAAATTCAGCATCTTCTTCACAGTCGATTTTTTCATTGGTACCCTCCATTAATATGATATTGTGACACAATTGTGACTGTGGCACACTTTTAATATGGCACATTAAATAAGAGGATACAATTAAGATTTTGTAAATTTATAGTAAATTCTTACTATTTTAGTGATGATTAGTTAAAAACAGTTAAAATTACCCATGCGAACAACATGTCTAATCACCTACAGTATTTAATTTTTAAACTTTTTCTTGTAGCGTAAAATCAATTGAACTGACACCAAGCGACTACTTTGATGAATATGTTAATGCATCTCCCTTGGACATCATAAAAAAAGGGATGCTGACTGCATCCCTTTTTATCTACTCTACTGTTATTGTTTGTTGTTCTTTTCGTGCCAGACACATAATTCCAGCGATTAGATAAAATATCCCGCTAAAGATTCCGGCACCAACTGTTATGATTGCTGCAAGTACAGACGTTACAATCAAAATAATTCCTGCTGCTTTCGGTTTCTTATCGCCTTTTACCAATATGATCGAAATAATACCTAAAACCAATGCAATGATTGAAACAATTGCTAGTACCAAACCTCCACCTTGGAGGACTTCGAGCATAGCCTGCATATCGCCCGTTCCCATTCCAGGCTGTTGCATCATTTCATCCGAAGCCTCATTTAAGACTTGCTCATTGTTAAATAGCCACGCTGCAAATATACCTACTCCAGCAAACAGCATATAGATTAATGCACCAACAATCGTTAATACAATTTCTCCTGTCCGATTCATGACAATCCCTCCCCATTTTGACTTCACTTATTCTATGCAGTAATTTGAATGGAATATTCTAATTACCTATTTCATTTACTACCTTACCATAAAAAATAAAACATTCTATCTTTTATCATAACATTTACCTACTAGAATTTGCCAAAACTAGACCATATCAAAAAATAAGCCAACAATTGAAAGTTGGCTAATATGCTTCAGCGATTATTCTATCATATTAGCAGCGTTCAGATAGCCATGACCTTGAAGATTTGGGGATTGTCCTAAATCTTTACATGCATTATTAAGCTGTTCCTTAACTTGGTCCGGGGATAAATTCGGTTCTATTTGGAGTAATTGTGCGACTACACCTGCACATATTGGCGTAGCCATTGAGATTACTGATAAAGCAAAGTAGTTAGTATCAACTCATGATTCTGAATTTGTTTTATCAAGAAAAGATCTGGGTGATCGCAGAGAGATAATATTTACACCATGCGTTAATAAATTCGGCTTCATCAGACCATCTATTGTTGGACCTCGGTTTGAGAAATCCGCTACCACATCGTCATAATAATGAATTGGTACAAAAAATGGTGAAAAAGGCAAATAACCAGCGAATTATGAAGTTAACCTTCTATATTTCTCAGGATTTCTTGCAAACTTTGCAGCGTACTTTCTAGCATTCTTTTATATAGATCTAAAATAGATTGCCCATAATTGTCACCTGGCACTGCCCACTTCCCATTTAAGGCAACCCATGTTGGAGCCTCCATTCTATTAATTTTGGTACTACATTTATATAATATGAAAAATAGCTAGAATGAAATGGACAAAAGTTTCTTTTATACAAACTTTGGCGAAAAATGTTCGGATGCCTCAACTATCTTGATTTAATAGACTCAAAACGTATTTATCCAATCGTTCCTTCATCATTTCATTTGTTAATCCTGATACACCGAATGCTTCCCACCCAGGATATACCTCAGGAGGTCCAACAAGCATATCAGTCAAAGATAGCAAATCCCAATACCGATTATAGGTAAAACAAGAACCTGCCTGTTGCTGATATGCCTTCAGAAAACCATCTGCTGTTTCAACACCATATAGCATGGCCAGGTTCACTCTGCAATGCCCGACATCAACTCCGCGGGGGCCTCTGCAGCCATTTACCCAATCTACCACTCCGCTAACTAAGCCTTCATCCCATAAAACATTGGCTGGATGATAGTCTCGGTGTATGAAGCAATCTGTCGTTTTTGGTCGAGGTCCTGTTAAGATATTAATAGCACTTCCCCATGTTTTCGGCTCCTTTGACCAGCTTGGCATCTCAAACGTTGATATGTCATTGTAGCTATAATGCTGATATGGAAAGCCCCTCGCTTCAACTTCATGAATTTTCACAAGTCCCCTCGCCAAGCCAGTTAGCCACTCATCCATATTGGCAGGTTTCAATTCTACAGCACCTTCAAGCTTTGTCATGAGAATCGCTGGAATTCCACATTTTTCCCCAGTTTCATCGCAGGCAACAACTTCTGGAGTAGTAATACCTGTGTTTGTAGCCATACGTAAACTTTCAACTTCATGCAAAACCAAATCCGGTTCTTCATCAAGCCATTCCTTATTATCAAACTGCCTGATGACATATTGCTTTACTGACTGATCCACTAGCAGTGTGATGCTATGTAACGTGGATGAGGTACTTCCTTTCAGCCGACTAACCGATTCAACCTTTGCATTCGAATCGACATTATCTTTTACCCATTCAACAATCTGATTCGACAAATATTCGTTATTTTGTTCCAAAAAAATCCACCTCGATTCTTAATATAGATATAATTTTAAATATAATTACTCTGAAATTAAAGGGATTTGATATCATTTTGGTGAAAAATATATAAAGGACGAGGATCATCATGATACCAGGTTATACTGTCTAAAATTACACAGCGGACACCAGAGCCCTTATTTGACAAAAACAGCACTTTTTCCTTAGATATATGTGATATAAGGTATCCGGTGATCGCATATTACAGAAAAAGCACTTTTTTGCAGAAATAGCTTACCCTGTGTCCGCTTACTACAGTTATGAAGAACAATAATATAAAAGGAGAGTCAAAAAGCATGGAACCAATCCATACTAAAGAAGTAGATCAATTCATTGAAAATTTAAATGACCATACAAAGGAAATTACCGTAAGACTGCGGGAGGTTATTTTTCAAACGTCCCCCAATGTAACTGAAGAAATGAAATGGGGAAAGCCATGTTATCTAGAGAATGGTCTTGTATGCTATCTTCAGACTGCACAGAATCATGTTAATCTGGGTTTCTACTTCGGTGCCTCACTTAAGGATAAGGATAACCTGCTTGAAGGAACTGGCAAAAAAATGCGTCATATCAGAGTTAAGCAACTCGATGATATACAACCCAGAAAATTTTCTGCTTTAATTCAGGAAGCCATTGAAATGGAAACATGACTTTTCTTTACTATCATCATGAACCTGAAATAAACCATGACAAAAGTGATTTCTTTTGTTATCCTTAAATTGAAAACTTAATATTTTAATAATTACTACTAGGGGTGCCCAAAATCGAGGGCTGAGAGGAAAGCACGTATAAGCTTTCTGACTCTTACGGACCTGATCTGGTTAATACCAGCGGAGGGAAGTAGACTGACGATATACTTATTTATATCAGCTATTTCAAGCCAGGTCCATTAATGGATCTGGCTTTTTTCGTACGAGCCCCTTTCACGGAAAGGAGGATTTGATTGAACCGAACTCGATTACTTACGACAATGGCAGTCTTTGTGGCAATAGGTACATTGGGTGCACAGTTACTTTGGTTTCCAGCAGGCGTGGCAAAAGCCTATCCTGTCCAGCATGCCGTCAATGTCATGGCCGCAGTAACACTTGGGCCTGGTCCAGCAGTCGGTATTGCATTTATGATTGGACTGCTCCGTAACATGCTTGGACTTGGTACATTACTGGCGTTTCCCGGCGGCATGATTGGAGCATTTCTAGCTGGATACTTGTTTCAGAAGACTCATAAAAAAGCCATAGCTGCTGTGGGAGAGGCAATTGGTACCGGAATCATCGGAGCACTTTTTGCTGTTCCATTTGCAAAGCTATTGATGGGTAGTTCAGCTGGTGCTTTGTTCTTTATACCGTCGTTTCTTATTAGCAGTGTTACTGGAGCATTGATAGGCTGGTTTGTTATTTCACGTGTTAATCAGGAAAGACTAGTTCAAAATAAAATATAGGAAAAACTACTAGGGGCGCTGTACTGGCTGAGAAACGGAAATATTCCTTGTCCCTTGGAACCTGATCTGGATAATGCCTGCGCAGGGAAGTGGTTGAGGGCCGCATTCTGTACCTCTAGTAATCTACTTTTATCCCCTAGTAGCTTCCTAAATCATTGGAGGCTTTGTTATGTCATTCACACAACAATTAAGAGATGAGAACCAAGATATTTTTCAAGCAATATTTAATCACCCATTTGTCGATGGTATTGGAAAAAAAGATGTTCCCAACGAATCAATTGCGCATTATATTAAAGCAGATTTTGAGTATTTGAATGCATTTATGCGAATTTATGGAATTGCTCTCTCCAAATCCAATAAGCGCGAGGACATCCGCTTCTTTGGGGAACAAATCCAATTTGTTTTAAATAGTGAAAGCCACCCACATCATAACTTTTGCGACTATATAGGGGTTGGCTACGAGGAGCTCCAAGGTCACCCGCTTCCACCAACTGCTGATCATTACATTAAGCATATGATGTATCACGCGCAAATTGGCAGTTTAGCTGAAACCATTGGTGCACTGCTCCCTTGCCCGTGGACATATTTGGAAATAGGCTATGCGTTAATGAACAAATATAAACCAGAAAAGCATCATCCATTTTATCCATGGATCAGCTTTTATGCTGATGAACGATTTGGCAAAATAGTGATGGAAATGCGAAACCGCTTGGATGAATTTGCTGAAAATACTTCACGGGATGAACAAAAAAAGATAAAAGAAGCATTCCGTAAAAGCTGCCAATTAGAGCTGGCTTTTTGGGAAATGGCCTATACTTGTGAAGATTGGCCAATGAAAGAGTTGGTGATTGGCCGATGAAAAGCATTCCATGCGCACTTACAATCGCTGGCACTGACCCCAGTGGTGGAGCCGGAATACAAGCAGACTTAAAAACCTTCCAGGAACTGAAGACTTACGGTATGTCTGTCATTACATCCGTTGTTGCCCAAAATACAACAGGTGTCCAGAATGTGCACCATCTCCCTGTTGAAATGATTGAACAACAATTGGATTCTGTTATGACCGATATCCCCTTTCAGGCATTTAAGACTGGAATGATCGCCAACGTTGACATGATGCAGGCTATTGCTCAAAAGATTATCGGTTTAAACATCACTTATGTTATGGACCCGGTGATGGTCGCAACAAGTGGAGATCCATTAATCGCCAGAGATGCCAGGGATTATTTACGGAAGAAACTATTACCAATGACATCGTTAGTAACGCCAAATATCCCTGAAGCAGAAGATATTACGGGTGAAAAAATTGAAACACTGGACGACATGAAAAAGGCTGCGAACCAAATAGTTCACGAATTTGGAGCAGGTGCATCTTTGGTTAAAGGTGGCCATTTGCAAGGTGAAGCAATCGATTTTTTATATGACGGAAGTTCGATACACACTTTTTCAACCAAACGAATTGATACAAAAAATACGCACGGAACTGGCTGTACTTATTCAGCAGCCATTACTGCCTACTTAAGCCAAGGAGATTCTTTACCAGTGGCCGTTAAAAAAGCAAAAGATTACGTCACTGCTGCAATCCGTCATTCATTTTCACTCGGTCATGGAAGTGGGCCGGCAAATCATTGGGCACAACACATGGAAAGGGTGAGGTAAATGAACAAAGATATTATTCAAAAAGTAAGAGATCAAAGTCCGTTGATTCACCATCTGACAAATCAAGTTGTGATGAACTTTACAGCAAATGGCTTGCTATCCTTTGGCGGAACCCCAATCATGGCTAAAGCTGAAGAGGAAGCGAAGGACATGGCGTCCATTGCGGATGGCATACTTTTAAACATCGGAACCATAACAGCACAGGAGCTCCCAGCAATGATCACAGCAGGGAAAACAGCTAATGAAAAAGGAATACCAGTGGTTCTTGATCCTGTTGGTGTCGCGGCAACACCATTTCGGACATCTGTTGTAAAAGAAATTCTGAATACAGTGCAGCCAACCGTCATCAAGGGAAATGCTGGCGAAATTGCACACCTCGTAGAAATTCCCTGGGATACAAAAGGCGTAGAATCAATAGGCGATGGAAATTCTGTGGAGATAGCTTTGAAAGCTGCTGAGACTTATCAAACTACTGCCGTTGTCACAGGAGAAACGGATGTTATCTGCTCAGAAAATGAATATCTTTCGAACAATTCCGGGCATCCGATTCTTGAGAAAATAACTGGTGCTGGCTGTCTGCTCGGTTCCATCCTAACTGCATGTTTAACCACAAATGAACCAATCGAGCAGCAGGTGTTAACTGCAGTTGAGTTTTATGGACTGGTTGCGGAATATGCTGCCGACTACTCAGAAGTAAGTGGACCCGGGACTTTTTTCCCTCATTTTATTGATGCATTATCATTTGAAGTCGATAAACTGGAGAAGCTTAATTGATGAATCTAAGAAAATATTTGATAATGGGCAGTCAAAATTGTGATCGTGATCCAGCTTTTATTTTAGAACTAGCG
Organism: Virgibacillus salinus; assembly: GCF_900102415.1. NCBI lineage: Bacteria > Bacillati > Bacillota > Bacilli > Caryophanales > Bacillaceae > Virgibacillus > Virgibacillus salinus. Next base: position 100,597 of record NZ_FNKD01000004.1, on the reverse strand, counting down.
ATAAAAGCTGGTATTACAGCATTCCAATTTCGCGAAAAAGGAGCTGGGTCATTAAAAGGAAATGATAAATTAGAGTTAGGATATAAATTAAGAAAAATTTGCGCGCATCATAAAATAGCATTTTTCGTCAATGATGATATCGACCTTGCTGAACCTCTAGGAGCCGATGGAATCCATGTTGGACAGGATGATGTTTCAGTTGAAAAACTACGCGCACGATTTCCTAAAAAAATCATTGGCCTTTCTGTATCGAACCCAACCGAAGTATCTAATAGTCCGATTCAAATGGCCAATTACCTTGGTGCTGGTCCAATTTTTAATACATCTACAAAACCCGACGCAAAGTCAGCAGTCGGTGTGGAATGGATTACAACATTAAGAAACCAATTTCCAAGCATTCCTATTGTAGGAATTGGTGGAATAACCACCCAAAATGCAGCTTCTGTAATAAATGCCGGGGCTGACGGTGTAGCGGTTATTTCAGCTGTGACCCAAGCAAATGATATAACAACAGCTGTTCAAAGGTTGTAAAACCTTACCTTCATATATACTATCGTTTCCCACATACAAAGGGTGGCATAAAATAAATAAATATTTCATGCCACCTTTTGATGATGAGGTTCGATTATAGTAATAGAACCGACCTACTTTTTATTTCTGTCAGCGTATACCGCCATGGCATCACACATGAAGACTGACAAACCTTGACCATACTTATCGATGTTCTTGGTAAAGCGTTCATCATCGACATACATTTGCCCAAGTCCTTTGAATGCATCAAGTGAATAGTTTCCGATTTTGTTCAAATAGTCATACCATACCTTAATACCTGCTTGTGCTTCATCCGATTCAGGCGATTTATGACGGAGCGCTGCAAGCTTTTGATAGATTCTATCAAATTCTTCACCCATTAATTTTTGTTCATCTTTTGACATTTTATCTATTTTCGCATTGGATTCATCGACAGCCTTTTCACCCCAACGATCACGTGCCTCTTGTTCGTATGGGTTATGACTGAAATCGAAGCCTGCAAACTTTTCTTTATTACTCATATTAATTTCTCCTTTCGAGTGTTGCGTGGTTTTATCAATCGTCGTAATCATTTTATCGATTCTGCTGCGTTTCTCAAGAAGCATTTTACGGTGCAGTTCAAGCGCTTCTTCTCGATCAAACGACGGACTGTTGATAATTTCTTTTATTTTTTTCAAAGGGAAGCCTAGTTCTTTAAAAAATAGAATTTGCTGTAGAACTTCAAGATCACTGTTTGAATAAATACGATAGCCAGATTGGGTTGTTTCCTCTGGGGATAATAATCCTATAGCATCATAATGGTGTAGTGTGCGCACACTAATTCCAACCAAATCAGCAACTTCCTTAACTTTCATCAGTGTAACCTCCCTTCAATTAACACTATAAAGTATCACGCAACGTTAGAGTCAACATTAATTTTTAAAAGCTTTTAGTTTTTTATGGTTGTTTAATGTCTTTCTAAAATTGTGCTTTTTCCAAGCAATGAATCTTAACAAGTAGTTGATATAGGACTGCGCATAATGTAGAAGAATACTTGAGTGCTATGACACCGCTGCGGAAATACACTTCGCTATTTTTCCTCACTTTGTCCTAAAAGGATTTATAGCCATTTAAATCAACAGTTGGAATATGCGAGCTCGTGGTGAGCCTACGGAAAGCTAGTATATTCCATCTGCGAGGTCGAAGAGACACACTAAATACTACGAATTGGTGCTCCTTGTTAGGTGTCACAGTTTATATCAATAGCTGCCAAACTATACTAAAAGAACCTTTTAAAAACATACAAAGCCGCCATTCGAATGAACAGCGGCTTTTGATTATTTACTATTTGATGGTAGATCTTCCAATTCCGTCGGCTGCGCGCGATATACAAACAACGCCATAATAAAGGCGACGATAGCTAACACAAATGCTATAAAGTATACAAGTTCAACTCCCGCAACCATAGACTCACTTATTGTAACAGGATTTCCTGGATCAGCAGCATGTGTTAGATAACTGTTTTGTCTTGCACTCATAATACTGATGAATACAGATACTCCGACCGCGCCTGAAACAGGCTGTAATGTCGTCATTACCGCAGTACCATGCGGATACAAATGTTTAGGGAGCTGATTTAAGCCATTTGTTTCAGCCGGCATCATCATAGCCGAGACAGAAAGCATTAGTAAGATATACCCAACAATAATCATCCATATCGGTGTATTCATATCCAGCCTGCTCATCATAAACATCGTTCCGCATAACACTGCTGAAGCGGGTATTAGCAATAATCTGGGGCCAAACTTATCAAATAAATGCCCCATAACAGGTGACATCAATCCATTCAGAATTGCTCCAGGCAGCAGGATTAAACCAGCCGTGGCTGGAGTGACTCCCAACGGTCCTTGCATATACATTGGCAGGATAATCTCAGAAGAAAACATCGCCATAATTATAATTAGAAATAGGATAATTGCATGTGAATACATAGGGAACCTAAACACCCGTAGATTCAGTAACGGATCTTCTAGTTTAAATTGTCTTATTGAAAAGAATATCAGCGCCACGACTCCCGAGACAATTGGAACAAACACAACAGGGTTTAGAAATCCTGACTCACCTTCACCTGCTGAACTGAAACCGAACACGATACCACCAAATCCAACAGTAGAAAAAATTAGGGATAAAACATCTATTTTTGGCTTGGTAACTTCTGATACATTAATCAAATATTTATAGGCAAACGCTATAGAAAATAATGCAAATGGAATTACTGTGATAAATAAAAAACGCCAGCCCAAATGATCAACAATTACTCCTGACAGTGTTGGTCCAATTGCAGGAGCGAACATTATGACAAGGCCGACAAAACCCATTACTTTCCCACGACGTGCTGGCGGGAATATTAATAAAAAGACATTAAAAATGATGGGTATAAGCAGCCCAGTTCCAATCGCTTGAATTAACCTGCCCGCCAATAGAACAGGAAACGTAGGAGCGGCAGCACAAATCGCGGTTCCAATCGAAAATATCACCATCGTTCCCAAAAATAACTGCCTTGTCGAAAACCATTGCAATAATACTGCCGATGCTGGTGTGACAACTCCCATTACTAACAAAAACCCTGTTGCCATCCATTGGACAGTAGTTACAGAAATACCGAACTCATCCATTAATGTTGACAGCGCAATATTAAGTAATGTCTCATTTAAAATCGCAAAGAATGCCCCAATGATTAAAGAAAGCATAATAGGCATGACTTTCACATTGGGATCTTCAGCTAAATACTCATATTTGGTTGATTGATTATCCTTATCCATACAAAAAATCTCCTTTGAAAAAATAAAACACAAGCATTGGTTATTAGCTTGCGTAAGAAGTACAGAGATATTTACCAAATTGAAAAGAGGAAGAAAACCACTCTCCAACTTACTTATTCAAAAATAACAGGATAATTTTACCACTACTATACCTTATTATCAAGGGCACATTTTACTGAATATCCACAACTATTTAATACTATTAAACATTGTCAGCTGCCCATACAAAATTGGACGTATCCCCATATAGTAAAAGGAAGGACTTTTTAGAGGAGGACATTAAATCATGAATCATAATCAACCACCATATGAAGATGAAAGGCAATTTAATTTTCAAGGGATGCTGGACGGTTTATTTTCCGGGTTTCCTGGTGGCGGACAACAATTTGGCCCCCCAGGTGGAGGACCACCATTCGGCGGACCACCTGGACAGACTGGCGGTGGGCCGCCCGGGTTTCAGGGTGGGCAACCATCTGCCGGTCCACCTAGTAGCCCACCACCATCATTCACACCTTCACAACCGCAAACCTTGCAATCCCAGCAGTTCGGCGTTTATGCAATCGATCCAGGAGCAATTCGACGTTGTCTTTTCCAGTTCACGTATATCTGGCTAAGACGAGATGCCTTTTGGTTTTTCCCAGTCTTTGTAGGAAGAAACTCAATCGCTGGATTCAGATGGTATAGAAACAGATGGGTTTACTACGGCGTAGACTTAGATAGAATTCAATCATTCCAGTGTTATTAGTACCTGTCGCACCTCGTTTTTTGTCATTTATTACCGAATGAGCCTTTCCTTGCTCAAATACAGTAAGCGAAGGGAGGATTTTTAATGCATCAAACAGTATTGCTATATTTGGCATGTATTTTAGCTGGCTTTGCACTTGCGAACGTACCGACATCTTCAGTAATTACTGCAGGTATAGCCACTTTCTTTCAAATAATAGGAGGAATTGCGGTAATTGTTTTTTCTCTTGCCATCCTATATCTGGGAGTCAAGACCTTGCTCGATAAGTAAAAAAGAGGCCGTTTGAACAGTAACGATGAGGATCCGCCAAACAGTCGAAGTGGATCCTCATTCCGCTAAATGGCAGAAAAGATGCTCTCGGAAGGGTGAGCGGATCCTCGTTCCGTTAAAAGCAGAAATTCAGCCAAATTTGAGGCAGAAATGAAAAATAGCGGAATGAGGATCCGAACCCGAGCCTAAAACAAGGTTTCTCAAGGAAATAACGGAATGAGGATCCGCCAAAACAGTAAACCGGATCCTCATTCCGTTAAAAATTGGGTTCTTCAACATTAGGGGCGAAATGTATGCTTACCTTCTAATGTTATTAGCATTTTTCTCTCCCAAAATAGAACCCGTTATTCAAACGGTCCCTTACTTTCATCTGCTTTTCAGATAGATCACTGGTAAACCAAGAAAAAAGTCACCATCCCTTAGAATAGTGACCTCCATTTAATCATTTCTAATATCTTCTACAATCGTTTCCACTTCATTTCGGGATATTTTCTCCCGTCCTTCTTTTAAAGCTTTAACAGTTCTTTTGGCTAATGCTAATGGGATTTGACAAAACAGCTGGATATTCCGTGTATGAATATCTTTCATATATTCATCAGCCTTGGCGAGATTGTTTTCGGTATATTGAAACATGTCATCTCTATTCCAGCCATCCGGAACAAAATTAACACCACGTTCACTGTCCTCACCCTGGTTTCGCAAAATATTCACTGCTTGCAAGCCACGACCATACCCTATAGCCAATTCATAATCTGTTTCGGTACCATCATACCATCTCCATATATCAGAAAGCATGACACCAACTAATCCAGCCACGTAATACGTATAATCATCCAGATCCTCTTTAGTCTTTATATGCCAATCCTTTTCTGCCCATTTTGCCATTCCATCTGCCATAATACCTGTAGATTTTTTTACTTCTTCCACAATATCAGGTGGACAAATAGATATCCAATCACCTAAACGCAACGTCACTTCAGGCAGAAGCGATTCATAGGCTTTTAACAACTCACGGTATGCTTTTTGATCAAAATCACTCTTCAAAAGTTCACTGGTAGACCGAAGTAACCGTTGCTTTGTTTCCGAATCCAATTCTTCATGATCCTCTATTTCGTCAATCGCACGCATACATAAATATGCGGAAGCAACAGTTTTCTTCAGGTTCGGTTTGAGCAAACTAATTGGTATGTAAAAAGTTCTACTCGTTAGCTTTAGCATGTGCATTGCTTCTTTTTGTAACTTCCTCGATTCACTCACCCGTGACGCCTCCCTTGATAATCCAAGTATAACAAAAAACAGATGTTATTTATATAAATTTACTTTTGTAACCAAAAAATGGAGTACCGATTAAGTACTCCATTTCCAATTATTTATTTAGTTTGACTTCCTTCTGGGTCTTTCCCAAATAAGCCCCTGTTTAAGCGCCATTTTCCTGGCTATTCTCGGAGCTGTCCACAGTGGCGGTAGTAATAAAATCGACACTGGCACGGCAGTTATAACAATTGAATTTTGAATAGCCGTTATACTTCCTTCTCCTATTGTCAAAATCATCATTGTCGTACCACCAAAAATTAAAGCCCAGAAAACCCGCAGCCAACGTTGAGGATGGTCATTTCCTGTTAAGGTTACAGCTATTGTATATGACATCGTATCTGTTGTAGTTGCAACAAATATGACCGATATTATTAAAAACATGACTGCCATGACGGTCCCCATCGGCAGTTGGTCCATTATCGCCATTACTGCAGCAGGCATACCCGCTTCATTTAAAGCGCCGGAGACCGATCCGGGATTCTCTATTTCGAAAAATACTCCTGTTCCACCAACAACCGAGAACCAGAAATTCGTAACAAGCGGGGCAACAATGGACACTGCAATAATTAAGTCCCGTATTGTCCTTCCACGAGAAATGCGACTAATAAATATAATAAGCATTGGACCATAGCCGATAAACCAGCCCCAGAAAAATATAGTCCATAACCCAAGCCATGCATCGTCACCGCGATAGAAACTCATCGTAAAGAAGTTTTGCAATTGAAAGCCCATTCCGCCAACGAACGCATCAATTATAAACAATGTTGGTCCAATAACAAGTACAATAGTTCCTAGCACAATTGTCATTCCAACATTTAAGCGGCTTAGTAAAAGAATTCCTCTATCTACCCCGGTAGCCGCAGAAATTGCTGCAATTATAACCAGAACAACTACAACCATAATACTCGTTGTTACTGTATTTGGAACATCAAACAAATGATTAAGCCCATATGAAATTTGTAAACCAAGGAACCCAAGCGGGCCTAATGTTCCTGCTGCGGTCGCTATAATTGAAACAATATCAGCTGTTGACCCAAGAATACTTTTGTGGAATATTTTTTCTCCAAAAATGGGAAACAGCAGTGACCTTGGACGCATTGGAAAACCTCTAGTGTAATGAACATACATCATTACAATAGTAGCCAGTGTCCCAAGAATTGCCCAGGCAGCAAATCCCCAATGGAAAAATGCTTGTGCAAAAGCGCCCGGAATATTAGAAAATTCACCACCTCCAAATAATGGAGGTTCTGCCATATAATGATACATTGGTTCGGCTGCAGCCCAGAAAATACCACCACTTGCCAGCAATGTAACTAAAATCATGGCAACCCAGCGGTAATAACTATATTTCGGCTTATCAAGATTACCCAATCGAACCTTTCCATATCTTGAGAAAGCTAAAAATATCCCAATTATAAAATTACCAAATAATAATAGCTGCCAATAAGCACCAAAAAAATCTGCGGAGTAACCAAATAATTTATTTATCCAGTTTCCAACCATCTCACTATCAATGAAGGATAAAATAATAAATAAAATTAAGAATCCGCCACTTACTGCAAATACTGTCCAATCTGTTTTAACTTTCTTGTTTTCTTGCACGCTTCTCCTCCTAATTTTTTAGGAGCAAGTGTCTATAACATCATTAGAAATCTTGGTTTATCGCCAAGCCTTAGTGTCGAAAGCCTGCAGTTATGCAGTAAGAAAGTATTGATACTTTTTTAACTGCAAAAACACAACCTAGTCATTACAGACCGATGGATGGAAAGTGATCACCTGTTGCAAAATCATTTATACTACCTTACAACCATCAGCTTGCTCAAAATTTTATCTTACATAGTTTTGTATTATAGTTTTGCCTGGATAATTCGTCAACTATTTATTGAACAAATAATGAATGATTAGTACCAACTAATACCATGTATGTTTCCCCAGTCTTAATAAAAAATACTAATGGACCTAAATACAGTAATGGAGTGAAATATCATGGATATACATTCAGAAGATGACTTTGCTAATTATTTTGATCAATCTATTTTGGATTACAAACAAGGAAGTAGCCGCCTTCAAAAAAAATTACCAAAAATGACACAAGGATACTTTGATTTCACAGAATCATGTTTTGAAGAAGGGGCAATTGAAAAAAAAGAAAAACAATTGATGGCACTCGGAATTAGTATCTATGCACAGGATGAATACTGTATTATGTATCATACAAAAGGTGCAGTTCAACACGGATGTTCCGAAGATGAAATAATGGAGACCATCGCAATTAGCGCTGCATTAGGCGGGGGAGCCGCTTTTTCTCAAGGTGTAACCTTAGCTATGGATACGTATGATTATTATTCAGAAAAAACATAGCATTCGTTAAAGGGGTTCTTATGAAAGCATGTTCTGCTTTCTTAGAACCCCTTATACATAGGATAATATAAGCCTTAATATAGATATAACTTAGTTGCACTTGAGTAAGAAAGTACTTAAAAAACTAAACAAAAAATACGTACACACTTTCTCCCAATAGAAGTGTGTACGCTACTTATTTTCAGAAAACTTCACATATCGTTCATAAGAAAGTATATTAGGCCATTCTTAGAATCCCTAATACTTTGGTACACAAACTTTAATGGCGAAAGACAAGTTGCGCTTATGCAGTAAGAAAGTGTTTATGCTTTCTTAACTGCTGAGAAAACTTTATGCCTTGATAAGGCTTGCTGTAAAGAACTGTACGTTTCAATCTTCCGAAAATCAATACCTAAGCTAACCATTGTGTGTGCTACCTCGGGGCGAATTCCAGCTATAACTGTTTCAACGCCAACCATTTCGAGTGACTGAAAAATTTTGTAAATATTATAAGCAACCGTTGTATCAACAAGGGGAACTCCCGAAAGATCGATAAATAAATGTGAAAGATCCATTTTATTTGATTCACTTAATGCTTTATTCATCAATTGTTCCGCTCGCTCCGTGCTAACTCCGCCTATGATCGGAAGTACCGCCACACTATCAATCAGTGGCACAACTGGTGCAGAAAGTTTCATAAAGTCTTCATGTGCTTTTTCAATGCGTTCCCTATATGACTCAATATAGGCTGTGCTAAACGCATAAACAGCCTGATCGAGTAACGGATTGACGATATCCGCTACTTCAAATGCCGTTTCTAGAGAGAAGTCCTTATCTAATAGGATACCTTTAATGGAATTCCATATGGTTGCCCTCATATGAGAAGTAGCCTTTAATGACTCCTCCATCTTGGCACCATATTTAATCGCCAGCTCTCCTGTTTTTCTCCCATAGGTTGTAACTTGATCCATTACATCTTCCTGCGACTTAAATGCATCAACAACCATTTGCAGAAATTCCAACCGTACATTCATCGCTTGTTCATCTACATTTCCATCCCTAGCCATCTTTTTAGCAATATCATACTTTAACTCATCTATTTTCATTCCGATGAACCTTACTTCTTGCTGGATACTATCCTCTGCCATAACAAAAACCACCTTAGTGAATTTTTCATTTTACAAATATTCTATGTCCCAATAGTTATCTTTACCCTATTATACTGGAAAATAGCAGGAAGTACTATCTAACTATGAAAGTTTATCTTGCAACCCTTCTAAACCCTATAATATACCAAATTCGATATCTCTTTATTGAAAAATTCAATTTAGGTAATACAGGACTATTATATAAACTGAGAGCTGTTAATCTTCTCCTTCACCAACAAACTTAACAAAAACACCCGGACCATAGTGAAAATCAAGATCATCAGGAATTTGCATGTATAATAATTGCTGATTCAATCCTAGCGGCCTATCCCCTATCCAGCGATCACCAGTAACCTGTCTAGTTACAAACGATTCCTTGAATGCTGTGTATTTTATCTCAACAGACTTCGGTTCAGTTACTGTCATATTGTCTGATGAGAAAGTTATACGTGGAACATTCATGCGATCAGTTAAATCGATGACGTCGAATACAATACAAATAAATACAATCGTATCTCAAGCAAATCCTTGAGGAATTACCGTGACCAATGAGATGATAAAATCGCCAACATAATCGAGGAATCAGTGGGATCGAAAATAAATTGTATAGTAAAAATAACCCTCATAGCCCACCACAATTGAAAATGATAACATCTTCAATAAACCCAAATATATAAACCATAAAACTTATGTCCAATTAAATAATTATTAACTCCACGGTAACTTTGGGCTAATTTCCTTCTACTAATATAAAACCACCTCGCGCAAAGTGGTTAATAATTTGACAAACTGCTATGCTGTTATTATCATCACTATCAATTCTTAAAAAACTTGGCAATCGTTAAAGGATTCTTATGAATAAGTATTTTGTTTCTTAGAACCCCTTATGCTCTTTAGTCCAAGTTTTATAATTGTACTTATTCGTAACTGCGAACATAAAACGTTTAGGAGAGAATTCGATGAAAATATACGTTGATGCGGATGCTTGTCCGGTCAAAGAAACCATTATATCAATTGCTTCAGATCATAATATAGAAGTGATTCTTGTGAAAAGCTTTGCTCACTTTTCACATAATGATGAACAGCCAGGCGTTAAAACAATATATGTTGATACTGGCGCAGAAGCTGCGGATTACCGAATTATGAGGCTAGCACAAAAGAATGATATGATCATTACACAAGATTATGGACTAGCATCGCTTGGTCTTGCAAAAGGATGTACTGTCCTTCACCACAAGGGATTTGAATACTCAAATGACAATATCGATCAGTTATTGCAAACACGTTATGCAAGCGCCATGGCCCGCAAAAGCGGCAAACGAACAAAAGGCCCCAAAGCATACACCACCGAAGACGAAAAAAAATTCAGCCAGCTGCTCCGGAAGAAGCTTGAATAGGATGGGGAGGGTGCCTGTCACTTCCCGTTTTTTGTCTTTTTTTATCAATATTTGTCGAATTCATTTTGCTACTTAATTAGTATGTCAGTCGTTCCCGACCACATTGCTGCGTCGTTCAAGGAGCACCACATCCCGCCATACACCATTTAATTTTCCAAGACGTTTTCGAACCCCCACCTCGATAAACCCAAATTTTTTATGTAACTTAATACTTGTTTCATTTTCAGGAAAAATATTTGTTTGTAATGTCCAAAAACCGTTCGTTTCACTTGAGACAATTAATTCTTCCATGAGCTTAGTTCCAATCCCTTTACCGATGCTGCGCTCACTTATATAAATACTAACTTCACCAACACCTGAATGCGCTTCTCTTGTAGAAATTGGACTTAATGCAGCCCACCCGATTACATCTTTTCCGTCCCTGACAACAAGTCTGGACACTGAAAAATGGCCTCTATCCCATTCTTCCCACGTTGGTGCCTTCGTTTCAAACGTCGCATTGCCCGTGTTAATACCCTCTATAAAAATATCCCGAACATGTTCCCAATCCTCTTTTTTCATAGTATCCATATAATGCCTGTCCTTTCTCGATGATTGTCTGATTTATTTTCTTGTTTTCTAGTTTAGCATAAGGTTTCTATCAGTTCCCATAGTTCGTATCTGAATTTGTCGAATTCCACTGGTGAATTCACAGATACACGAAGGGTTTAAAGGAGAGGAAACATATTCGACCAGAATCGATTTAATTCTGACCGATACTACTACTCAATCCTGACATACCATTAATTTATTACCATCGGGATCCTTAAACACAAAGAAGTGATCATGCTCAATTTCTGTGACTAGCTCGACATCATTATCCTTCATAAACTGATACGATGCATGAATATCATCTGTACCAAACTGAATAACAGGGACATTTAATGCAGCAATTTCCCCATTTTCGTCCCGCCACATTGGCATCGTATCCAAGATCATCCCAGCTCCATCCATTTTGGCTACAAATAGATGCTCAAACATCACTTCACCATCTTCAATTCCTAACATTTTTGAATACCAGTCCTTCGCTTTTTCAATATCCCTTACTGGTATAAATACTAGATTAATCTTGTTTTTTATTGGACTTTTCATTAAAGTCCCTCCCTTTTAGGCAGTTAAGAAACCAACATGGCTGCCGAATGCGCAGCCACCATCTACCATGAATTTTATTTTTCCATATAGCAAATTTGAGGTTTTGCGGACACCAGGGACCTTATTTCACACAAATACAGTCAAATAACCATGATATATGAAATAAGGGCTTTTGTGTCCGGATAACTTCGAGAAGGTTACTTTTATATAGAAATAGCGTCTCCCGTGTCCGCTAAAATCAAGTTAGAGAGGTATTTTCATACAAAAGTATAAATTCCTTCTTACTGCATAGGTGCAACTAAGGCAATTCGCCTAAAGGCTTGCACTCCAAAGTACAAGGGGTTCTAAGAAAACAAGTACGCTTTCATAAGAATCCCTTTAACGAATGCCAAGTTTTCTAATTAATCCTATATTTTTCTTTAAATACGGGACTTAATTCACTCCATACATCAAACATATTTCCGTCCAAGTCTTGAAAAACAAAGTTTTTACCAGCATGACCTCTGTCTTCTATTTCACCTACTGTTATTCCTTTTTCCTTAAATTCCCTATGTAATGATGTTAGTGTATTCATTCCATTTACTTCAAATGTAAGTGAGAAATGTTCCTTGCCACCAATATCGTAAAAGTTAGCACTTTGTTTTTCGCTAGACTTAACTAGGAAGATGCTTTGATTAGCTAAATCTAGTATCGCCTTTTCCTTATCTTGATAATTAAGTACTGCACCAATGTTTACATACCATTCGGCTGCCAATTCAATATCCTGTACTGGAATATATGATGTCCCGACTCTCATTAGACTCCCGTTCATTTACATTCCTCCTGATAAATAAGTTAATATCCCTATTATCTATTCAACAAATTTTAGCAAATTCCTTCTATAAGTTATTTAGAAAATTTATCGTTAAAGAGATTCTTATTACGGCCATTTTTACTTTCTAAACTGCCAAAAAATCCTTGAAAAGTGATACTCCCATTCAAAGGTTTTTCTTAAACTATATATCTACAACTTCCTAACAGCAAAGTTATCCTGCAAAACTGCCCAATTTTGTGGGAATTCGCTTCCAAGCACCCAATAACTGGGTCCCCTAAGGCCATATTCCTTAATCGTATCGTATTTAGCCTGAACACTACGTGCATCCTCAAACCATACTTCGTGTTTTTGTCCAGTCTCGTCAACATAGGTAAAAAAAGGAGATTGATATGTTTCATCATATTGAATGGCCACACCATATTCTTCTGCCAACTGAACTGCTTCTTTTGGACTTACTGTTGTGGCAATCGTTCCTTCCACCCACGGAATCTCCCAATCACGTCCATATAAGGGAACTCCCATTAGAATTTTTTCACGAGGAATTACCGTTACCGCATAATCCAGCACCTCACGCACTTCATTAATTGGGGCAATCGCCCATGGTCTGCCACCGGCCCATCCCCATTCATAGGTCATTACAATGACAAAATCGACAATTTCCCCATGGGCAGCATAATCGTGAGCTTCATAAAGCAATCCCTCTTGATCAGCTGTATCCTTTGGTGCCAATGCTGTGGAGACCAGATACCCTGCTGGATGTAACCGTAACACTACACGTCGTAAAAAGTTACTATAATTCTCCCGGTCTTCTGGATAAACATATTCGAAATCAAAATTTACTCCTCTATAGCCCTTTAATTCCATTAAATCTAACAGATTAGTAATCAATGTATCTTGCAAACCTGGATTACGAAGGATATTGGCTACCACATCTGAATCAAATCCATCACCTGTAATGTTTGTCAGTACTAAAAGCGGGGCCACATTAGTCGCTCTTGCCGCCTCCAAGACTATTTGATCCTGTAATTCTGTGAGTGTTCCATCAGCTGTAATACTGTAGGTGAATGGTGAAAGATAGGTAAAGTATCTTCCTAAGGCTAGAGCTTCCTGTCCGCCCTGTTCATTTAACTGAGTAGTATAAGCGTTCACTTCAGCTACCGGCTTATCAGCGGCCGGAATACGTAACGTTTGACCAGGAAAAATTAACCCCGGATCTCCCAAATTATTTGTTTGAATGATTTCCTCAGCAGTTACATCATAGCGTTCGGCAATCGACCAGATGTATTCACCAGCTTTTACGATGTGAGGAAAATAAGGAAGCTCCAGCATTTGGCCAACATAAATTAGTGAAGGATTCGTGATATAATTAACCTTCGCCAGTTCCTGAACGGACACATCAAACATATTTGCAATCGCCCATAAATTGTCACCAGCATTAATAACGTATTCACGGTTCGGATCAGGGATAATAAGTGACTGCCCTACTACAAGTGTATTAGGATTATCCAATTGATTAAGTAATTCAATTTGATTTATTTCCGAACCATAGCTACGGGCTATCTGCCAAAGTGAATCACCACGTTCAACCACATGAATTTGCATTTGCTCTCCCCCAATTTGTTTGCATTACTACATATCATCGTATTCATCAGATGATTGTCCTAGTAACAAACTGGAGCGAAAACTAAGCATTTTCATGATTAACATAGTGATTACTTTTGTTTAACCTTTCGAATTACAAACCTGCTCTTAGGTATTGGCGGCATTCTCACCAAACTAAAGTTTAAATTTTGCTTCGGAACCTGATAATCAATTCGGTTCGCTAAAAAATCCAAGCTTACTTTCATACCTTCAATCGTTATCCACTCACCGGCACAGCGATGTCCAATATCGTATTCCCCTCCACCTTGTGGAATAAAATTAAACGGACTGCCTTGCCAACCCCTGAATCGCTCTGGTCTGAATTTTTCAGGCAGTTCCCATAAGTCCTGGTCATAATTCGTTCCATAAATATCAAGTAACACAAGGGTTCCATTCGTAAAATTATACCCATTCCAATTAAAATCACTTCGTACTTTCGCGCCTAAAAATGGACCAAATGGATAAAAGCGGCGGACCTCCTGTACAAACATGTGGCTGTATTCCTCACTATCTGTCTGCAATTTGTCTTTTGACTCGGGGTGATTATACAATGCTAATGCACTAAATGTTACATAACGAGCTATCGCTACTATTGGCCTTATAATGTTGAGTAATTCTACCGCTGCCATTTGTATGTCCATCAGTTTTCCATCTAAATTACTGTGCCATGCCATTGCATATAAAGCTGTATCCTCATGGGGCATTAACTGACCTTGACGAACCTGTTGAATAACCCCTCGAATCCATTGCTCAGACCTGTTACGTGCTTGTCTCCCTCGCCAATGTCTGGGTCCAAAGGCTCCAAAAGCATCTATCATTGCTGAAAGGTCAGTAGTCCGCTGTTGTAATTCTTTTGCCCACAATGGTACGCCAGCCCATTCACAAGCGATGCGACACATAATTTCCCTGGTAGCATCGAACAGCACCACTTCTTTTTTTTGCTCCCAGTTTTCAATAGCGATTTGCCACTGTTTACTAGTTATTTCGATAAAATCATCTATGCGCTCTGGTGTCATTAATGACATAAATAACTTTTTCCGATGTTTATGTCCTACTCCATCTAGTGTTTGCACACCGTTTTCTCCAAGCAATGTTTTTTGGATTCGCTTTGGCGCTGCCCCTTGTCGCCGGAATTTTTCATTATCATAGAATACCTCTGCCGCCTCTTTTCCACCTATACAAATTACTTTTTTGCCCCCCATCAAACGTGTCTCAAAAATATCTGATTGGAATCTGATCCGTCTATTTATAATATATCTATACCCTTCTAATAATAGGTCCAAGCTATTATCCAAGCCTTTTTCACGTGGAATTGCCATCAGCCTTTCTCCTCCCTTAACTTAGTCGTACCTATAGATGCTATTTTTCTTTAAATTATAAAATTTATTCCTTTGTAATTTTTAAGGTATAATTAAATTTGAGGTGATCATATGGCGCGCGAACGTAAATTTTCCGACAAGACATTATATAATGCCGCAAAGCATATACTTTTAAATAATGGCTATGAAGGGTTCACCTTTAGTCTGTTAGCAGATAAGTTGAAGGTGTCCAGAGGTGCATTATATAAGTATTATGAGAATAAAGAAGAGCTAATTATGGATTACATGATTTTTGAAATGAACCGATTTTTAGCTGAGTTGAAAGAGATCGACAATTATGATCGGTTCGATTCACAATTTGATTTTTTGATTAGACTTATGTTTAAACACAATAAAATACATCAGGTACTTGGGTTTTCATACCAGATCACTGCAACCATCAGTAAAAATATAAAAGTAAAGAAAGTACATTTAGAAAAACTTCATCTGGAAATGTATTCCGTTCTTCAGAGCTTTATCCAGCAAGGTCGAAAAGAACAATTGTTAAATCCATCCATAAAAGATGAATTACTTTTAGGTTTTATTTTTCAATCGGTTGATATCCCTAATCATTCCGAAATTCCTCAAACGGAGTGGGTTAGATCTGTTAAAGAATTAATAAGTCATGGAATGTTCACAGATAAGTAATTGACGTTCGTGTCTTGTTGATTAATAATAAGAGTACTTCGCTATCGTTTTTTTTATTACCAAAAGTGACACAAGCGTTACTTTATTCTTTTTTTAAAAAGGAGAAATAAAGCATGAAAACATTTATACACTATATTACAGATCGTGTTAGCACCAAAAAAGGAATGTGGATTACTGTTGGAGTTTGGCTCATTTTATCCATGTTATTAGCGGTGTTTGCACCCAGCGCAAAGGATTATGAGGTATCAAGTATTCAAACGCTACCTGACGACGCGCAATCTATTATTGCCAAAGAAAAGGTTGATAAATACTTTGAAGACAGTGACGGCACGCCTGCCTTACTGGTCTTTCAGGCAAGTGAAGGTGAAGTGGAACAATCTGAGCTTGGAGAGTTTTTATCAACTATCAAGGAAGAAGACATTAAAGGCGTAAAGGAAATCGTTCCACTAACTAAATTACCACCTCAGGCAGCTGAAAGTTTCTTTTCTGATGATGGAACTACTGCATTAATACCGCTGACTTTTGATGGTACTTTGGAAACTACGGAAATTAAATCATCATTAGATACGATCTATACGTTAACAGAGCAGAATACGGATATGAGTTTATATGTAACAGGGCCGGCAGGAATTGCCACAGATACAAATGACTTATTTTCCAGGGCGGATATTGTTCTTATTTTATCAACTGTTGGAATTATTTTAGTATTATTGGTTGTAATTTATCGTTCACCATTGCTTGCATTAATTCCATTATTAGCAACAGCATTTGTCTATGAAGTCGTCATGCAAACGTTAGGTCTAATGGGGAAAGCTGGATTAATCATGACTTCTCAGTCCCTTTCGATAATGACAATTCTCTTATTTGCAGCGGTTATCGATTATTCGTTATTTGTTTTCTCGCGATACCGAGAGGAACTGAAGAGTTATGAGAATAAACAAGAAGCAATGAAACTGGCAATGCGAGGTACAGGTATACCTGTGTTTTACTCTGGGGCTACCGTTTTAGCCGCCATGCTAATCCTTTTCTTCGCTGAGTTTGGTGATTATAAAAACTTTGCACCAACCTTTGGTACAACAATCTTTATTGTCATGCTTGCTTCTGTCACACTTGTTCCAGCATTGTTTGCTATTTTTGGAAGAAAGTCTTTCTGGCCAGTAATTCCACGAGTTGGAGATTCACAAGTAAAATCAAGTTCCCTTTGGAGCAAGGTTGGTCGGTTTGTTACTAGAAAGCCAATTATTTCAGTCACAGCTATTAGTATCATTTTGCTTGTTTCAGCAAGTAATATTTTTAATATAGAATATGAGTTTAATACATTAAAGTCTTTCCCTGAAGATATGCCTTCCAGAGAAGGTTATGAGATTCTCGAAGAAAAGTTTCAGCCAGGTGACTTGGCACCAGCGACTGTTCTATTTGAAACAGAGAACACTATTTCCGAGGACAGCAGGAGAGAATTAGCAGAAGACCTGACAGATCAGCCACTCGTGAATAATGTTCGAGTCAACGGTACCGCTGATAATGAGTCAGTTATTTCCTACAGCATGACGTTTGCAAAAAATCCATATTCAGTAGAAACAATGGATGCATTAGAAGAAATCCGAAATGATTCAGAGCAAATTCTGGATGAAAGCAATCTTAGCGGCGAGCTGTATTTTGCAGGTGAAACTGCTTCGTCTGTAGATGATCGTTCCATCAACAACCGAGACCTGCTCGTAATTGTTCTGTTAGAAACACTTCTGATCTTTATCATGTTAATCTTCTTGACGAGATCAATTAAGATGCCTATTTACATGATGGGAACTATCTTAGTATCGTTTGTTGCAGCGTTAGGTTTAGGTGTCTTTCTAAGCAGTTTATTCTTTGATATAGGTACAATCAGCAACAGGGTTCCACTCTATTCCTTTGTGTTCCTAGTCGCATTGGGAATTGATTATAATATTATTCTTGTTTCGCGATTTATGGAGGAAAGAAAACATCATCCTGTCAAAAAAGCGGTAGAAATTGCTGTTGCCAATACAGGTGGCGTTATTTCATCTGCCGGGCTAATCTTAGCAGCCACTTTTGCCGTGCTGATGACACAGCCGATCCAATTATTATTTGTGTTCGGGTTTATCGTGGCCGTAGGAATTCTACTCGATACTTTCTTGATACGAGGTGTATTAATGCCAGGATTACTTGTTTTGTTTGAAAAAGATAAATCAGCTGAACCCGTTAAAGATAGCTCAAATTAGTAAAATGAACACCTATCATGTGGGGTTTGCATGATTTAACGGAATGAGGATCCGGTTTACTGATTTGGCCGATCCTCATTCCGTTATTTCCTTGGCAGATAAGAAAGTATAAATACTTTCTTACTGCATAAGTGCAACTAAGGCTTTCGCCATTAAGGCTTGGCGATAAGCCAAGTTTTCCGCTATTTGTCATTTTTGCCTCAAATTTGGCTGATTTTCTACTTATAACGGAACGAGGATCCGTCTCACGCTTATCAGAGCACCTTTTCTGCTATTTAGCGGAATGAGGATCCACATCGACTAATTTTGATTTTAATTTACCCCACAGCCTTTTCAATTAAATGGATAATCCAATTGATCTTTGTTAGAATCAGCATAGGATAATCTGTCGAGGGGGAATCATAATGAAGATTGTATCAATTGAACCAACACCAAGCCCTTATTCTATGAAAATAAACGTGGACGAACAGTTAACTGATGGACAAACAGAAAATTATAAACTAAATGACGACGTTACCCATGCTCCTGATTATGTACAGGAACTGTTTACTGTAAACGGGGTCAAAGGCCTTTACCGTGTCATCGATTTTATCGCACTTGAACGCAATCCACGCGTTCCATGGGAGGAAATTTTGCCGGAAGTTCGTACCGTATTAGGATCATCTGAAGAGAATTCAGATAGTTTAACAAACGAAGCTGCTTCAAGTGATGAAAATTTTGGGGAAGTAAAAGTTTTTATCCAAAAATTTCGGTATATCCCTATGCAAGTGAAACTGGAAGAAGGGGATAATGAGCACCGCTTCGGACTTCCTGAACGGTTTATGAACGCCACAATGGAAGCATCTGTTGCATCTGAAAATATGTTAATGGAAAGAAAATGGGTAGAACAAAGCCCGCGTTATGGCGATGTGGAGGAAATTGGTCAAGAGGTTGTTGATGAAATAGAAGCAAGCTATGACCCTGAGCGTGTAGCAGAGCTAGTTAAACTCGCAAAAGCAGATGAAACAGCCAGTGATCAGAAGTCAGCTCCACGCAAGAAGGTTACGCTTAACATGCTTGATAAGCCAAACTGGAAGGATCGTTATGCCGCACTGGACAGGATGGATCCCATTGTTGATGATCTTCCTGTATTAGATAAAGCACTTGATGATGAGAAGGCATCTGTTCGTCGTCTTGCAACAGCATATTTGGGTATGATTGAAGAACGTGAAGTACTTCCATATTTGTATAAAGCACTCCAAGATAAAGCAGTAAACGTACGACGCACTGCAGGTGATTGTTTGTCAGACTTAGGATTCAAAGATGCAATCCCTGAAATGATCAAATCACTAACTGATAAAAGCCGCATTGTCCGTTGGCGTGCAGCTATGTATTTATATGAAGTTGGTGACGAAACTGCCATACCTGCATTAAAGCAAGCTCTGGAGGACCCGGAATTTGAAGTGCGTATGCAAGTTAAGATGGCTCTAGCCCGGATTGAAGACGGGGAAGAAGCCAAAGGGTCCATTTGGCACCAGATGACTCAGGCAACGAAACAGAAATAATCTAATTAAACAAAGGCCTGGCCGGTGAGAACCCACGTCCTGTGTTGTCACCGGCACTAGTATGTC
Organism: Virgibacillus salinus; assembly: GCF_900102415.1. NCBI lineage: Bacteria > Bacillati > Bacillota > Bacilli > Caryophanales > Bacillaceae > Virgibacillus > Virgibacillus salinus. Next base: position 80,615 of record NZ_FNKD01000004.1, on the reverse strand, counting down.
CTATACATCGGAGCTGGCTGTTGATCACGGCCAGAAGAATGTACTACTACTGTCATGTTTTTTACCATCGACTACCACAGAATTTACCACTTGTTGCTACCGCATTTACCAATGGCATAACGCTTTGGAAGATAAAGGCATGCTAAATTATCATTGTTTAACTGATAAATTAGCCTTTCGCATTCAACAATAGCATTAAAAAAGTTCATACACCAAGCATATTATTTTTCATTTAACATTGAATACTTTCGATAAGCCCGATAGAAACTGCTGCCAAAGAAAACAACCATAAGTACGGGAAGAGACCTCAAAAGGACAAATGGAGTTTCAAATAACAGTGCCTTCCAAAACAATGAACCTTTCATACTCCAAAGACCTTCAGTTAAATATAATCCCGAATCCTTGTAAATCGAATAAGAAAAAAACAAACACAGCATACCCAACCAAAATGAATACCCCATTAATCTTTTATAATAATTACCCTTTGATTGGCGGTCCGAGAAGATTTCAATTTGATCATCTTCTTCTTTTTGCCAATACTGTTTTCCACCCAGCCGGTACCCCACTATATGGGTCCAACCAAAATCTTCATATATCGCTTGGTATTCCTTGAACTTTTTCTTTGGTAAATAATCTTGATAATCAAGTCGCATAACATATCTATTGTCCGTTTTTTTGAAAGTGTATATCCCCAATCCACTAATATTTGTACAGCGATAGCCCTTTTGCAGTTGCTCGTTTAGCCATTGCTCTTCTTTTTCAATATCAAAAAATACCTTAAATATCTTCATTTGATTCACTTCCTTCATACAAGGATAAAATATGCAATAGCCTTTCCTGTTCCATTTTCAAAATGGCGCTTCCTTCTGTAGTTATCATATAAATTTTTCTCCGACCTGAATTTCCAACAGGTTCAATCCAACCATGTTTATTCAAGTTTTCAATCGCACCGTATAATGTACCAGCCGCTAAAATAACGGTACCATTACTTATTTTTTCTACCTTCTGCATTACGGCATAGCCGTGGAGTGGCTCACGTAGAGCTAATAAAATATAATGCATGGTTTCAGACAACGGCAATAATTTATGTTTCATAATCTCATCCTTTACTCAGTTTAACTATATAGTTTAACTTAATAATAATGTAATACAGTTCAACTGAATAGTCAACAGCATTTTTTAAGTTCATCGAAGGAACTTAAAGTAAAACCTTTAAAATAGGCAAAAATTTAATCTAAAAAAGTCGATTTCCTTTACGTAGGGAAATCGACTTTTTATGTAATCTTATTCAATTAAATGACCCTATTGCTGAAGACTAATCTTATTGAAAATCAATCAAATTTGTACCACAAGTATAACATTTTTGATTCCAAATACTATGTCACGGATGGTATATTTCATTGGTTGTCATTAGCTGTAGCTGATTCTGTAGTCCAGTTATCCACAGCGCTCAATATTAGGTTTCCTAAGAACCGATAAAACTGCCACCAGATTCCACATCTGATGGCAGCTTTTCTTATTAACCATAGTTCGGAATTGAATTCTTCCTTTGCAATTCATTAATTGCTTCACAAAGTAGCTCCTTATTAAAATCAGGAAAATAAGCATCTGAAAAGTACAGTTCTGACATGGAGGATTGCCATAACAGAAAATTACTTACTCTTTTCTCTCCTCCAGTGCGAATTACAAGTTCCGGGTCTGGCAGATCCTTCGTGTATAAATATTGCTGAATCATTTCTTCACTCACATTATCCCATGCTGTATGCTCGTTTTGGACCTCTTGAATTACTTTTCTGACCGCCTGGAGGATATCCGCTCTACCTCCATAATTAAACGCGAAGTTCACGATAAGCCCATCATTATTTTTTGTTTCTTCGACTGCCTTTACAAGTGCCTTCCTCGTTAGTTCTGGTAGATCTGCCATGTTTCCGGAAATTAGTATCTTTATATTTCTTTTCATAAATTCAGGCAACTTTTGATTAAAAAATTTTACCGGTAAGTGCATTAAATAGCTAACTTCATGCTTTGGTCGTGACCAGTTTTCAGAAGAGAATGCATACAATGTAAGTATTTTAATATTTAATTCTATGCTGGCATCAATAATTTTTTCCATTGTCTTTGCACCTGCAAAATGACCTTCACTCCGGCTGAGCCCTCTTGCTTTACCCCACCGGCCATTTCCATCCATCATAATGGCGACATGTTTTGGTACATATGAATTCATCTGCTCTCCTCCTTAAGTTCAAGTTCCTGCAGCTTTTGTGTTACCTCTTGCTTCATGAAGTTGAAGGATTGCCATGAGCCTTCAGACCGTCTCTCTGCCCACTCTATTCGGTTAGCCAGAACATTTTCCAATTGCGGATATTCTGGATTTTTTTCATATAATTCAATTAACCCATTCACACCAGTGTAGGATAACGAATTCAAATAGTGTATATCTATTTTTTCAGTACGTTCATAGCGTTCCAGGTTGTTATCGACAATGATTTTTTCAATATGGATAACATTTAACCCTGTATAAAACAATAACCCTACAATTAAGTAAAAATGAAGTAATGATAAGCGTTCGACCCACACTTTAATTAGCGTGTAAGCAAAAATTACGATCAAAAATACCATAAATGCATGTGCAAGAATCCGGTCCAATGTAAATCCATATGCCGCTTCATACATACTTAAACGTTGGTACGCGGAGGCAAGCATAACACAGCTTACTCCGATTAGCAGTGAATACATAATTTTAATGGTTATCTTCAATGATTTACGTTTTTCATCTATTAGTTTTAAACAACTTATTAATATCGTCCAGTTAATTAAAGTAACAATCATCAGCTCAAAAAACCCTCGCCTTGCATATTCGGCAAATGTTAAGCCCTCCTGTAACCCATTACTGAAAAAGTACTTAAATTGAATCGCTGCAAATAGAACGTACACAGAATTAAGTAGAACCAGAATAGTTATTGCTGTAACACTGTTCCATCGTACATTCCATTCTTCTGTATCATAATCAGATGCTTTTGGATTCGGCCGTCCCTGCAGAACCTGAAAGACACCAAAGAATACAAAGGTCAAAACGATTACAATTACAAAACGAAAGGCTCCTTCCAGAAAATTAAGCTGTACGATATAGCGCGGGAAGCGTAACACGATATCCTGAAACACAGCATCAGCCGACATTAACAGCCCCGTTATAAGCAAAAGCAGCGGAAGCCCAATTATTACCCCGATTAAAATCCGCTTCACCGTTTGTGCTGTTTGTTCATCCATATTCTTAAACACTCTTCTAAACCCTTTATTGCAAAAAGATGAGCTGTATTTGATCCCCTCACCAAGTTTATTTGTCAGTAAAGTCACGAATACTGGTGTACTCCACCTCAATTTATTTGGGCTTGTTATTAAGACAATATGGAAAAAGACTAACACCGGTATAATAAAACTATTAAGGCTATAGAAAAGGAAATTATCGTACAACAGATAACTTGCAGCCAACAGCCAGATAGCCACCATGACAAGCAGGCCAATCCTTCGATGGGTAAATGTAAGACGAAAGCGAAGAAACACAACAGCATATAATCCAGCGATAAACACCAGATAGGAAACCCCTATACTTCCATGAAAAAAACTAAGCTCCGCCAGAATCCCCAACCCTAAGCAAACAAGCAAAAACAACCAATCTTTTTGTTGAACTTTAATATCCATAATACCCCACCAATACAATGTTATTCTATATACATCGAAATTCTATGTACATAGGTAAAAAAATATATATCTTATCAGGACTGACTCCACAAAAGACCATCAGCCCATTTATACAGATACTTTCTTTCCCCACCGATAACCAACCATACTGACGGGATAAAGAAATGCAGTAAAAACAATACACACTACAATAAACCGAAAACTTAAAAGCGGCTGAAACCATGTGTACGGAATAATTTTAAAAATGATTAAGTACATCAGTAATATGTTTGGCACAATTGAAAAAAGAAACGTTTTTTGCATTAATCTGTATCCACCATGACCAAATTCTTTTCCTATTTCATAGCCTATAAGTCCCCAGAACATTATGTATAACAGCATAATAATTAAAGGTATATTTATCAGGTTTTCCCAAATTAATTCCGCCCAGTTCCAATGAAAAATATTGTAGCTGAGAGTGAGCAGAGCCCCGCCAATAAATATCCCAGCATTAATGATGACAAATAACCATTGTGTTCTTTTGGGCGTAATTATTGTTTCTTGCTTCCATATTTGAGCTATTTCCTGAGGTGTCCCCAACCTTTTAACCAATTCACTATATAGATTTTGATCATCAATGGACTCTTCCTGCAGCATTTCAAATACATGCATTTCATAATCTGCCAGGATCTCCTGCTTATCGGGGTGATTCCCGATTTCCTCAGATAACTCCAGGAAGAACCTTTGATCTTTTAACGTCACGATTCATTTCTCCGAATCAGGTTGTTCATTACCTGAACGTAACGGTGCCATTCATTCGTTCGTTCATCAAGAATTTCCTTGCCTTGGGACGTAATACAATAATATTTACGGGCCGGGCCCTTTTCCCGATTTTCCCAGTAATAATCAATGTATTCCTGCTTCTCCAACTTATGAAGCGCAGGATATAACGTTCCCTCTTTTATTTGGAAATGATGGTCACTTCGCATGGCCATCTCTTTAACCAGCTCATAACCATACATGTCTCGTTCATTCAACAATTGCAGAACAAGCAGGGACGTACTCCCTTTCACAAGCTCACGATTAAACATGTCTTTTCACCTACCTAGAATTATTAGGTATCTATACTATATAAAATTAATCTTTATTTGTAAAGGCGAACAGGTTATTTTTTTCAAATACGCCTTAGGGCTTATTATAAAATATTACTCAGGACGCTTATCATGGTTGAACGTAATCTTTAAAATTACCTTATATAAAACGATGAGGAGTATTTCATGATGAAAAATAAAAAGATCTATATGCTATTAACAGACACTGGCACACTATTTACAAGAATGATAAAGCTATACACAAAGAAACCATTTAATCATGCATCAATAGCTTTAGATGAGAATCTGATGGGAGTCTATAGTTTTGGAAGAACAAGTCGAAGAAACCCTTTTTTCGGTGGGTTTGTTAAAGAAAATATTTCGGAGGAGTTGTTCACGAATGCCAAGTGTGCCATTTATTGCTGTACAGTCAATGACTATCAGATCAATAAAATGAATGCCTATATACAAAAAATAGAATCTCAAAAAGAAATCTATCGTTACAACCTGTTAGGGTTAGTTGCCATTATGCTAAATAAGAAGTTTAACAGAGAAAATGCCTTCTTTTGCTCGGAGTTTGTCGCTTCCGTGTTAATGGAATCTGACAACTTTAATTTCGAGAAACCACTATCCTTAATAACCCCCCATGATTTGCAGAAGGAACCTGCCTTTCAGTTAGTATATCAAGGGAAACTTGCTGATTATACCAAGCCGGGATCAGATTCTATCGCCTAAAAAACTACCATCCAATTCAAAAATATGGATGGCAGTTCTTAATCTAAATTTTAGCTTATAAGTGCGGTTAATTGGCCATCTCTCTCTTCCTGTTCACTTTTTGAAGCCAAATCATACTTTTTAAAAAGATGTAATAATTCGTTTAGTGTTTCCTGCGAACGGTCCTCATCCAAAAAGTGATACAATTTTTCGGTTAAATCCTCTGGCAGAAATTCCTCTTGACTCTTAAGTTTCTTTACAACAGATTCCTGTGAATGATCGATATTACATACTCCCACTTAAATCACCCTCCGTTCGAATTATATTGACTCTCCTTCCAAGGTATCTAATTAGCTAGGATAAATCAACTTGAGGATAATTCGACAAATACTGGGTAGTGACAGGCTCCGATTCTTGACTTCTTTATGTTATATACTTTATAATTATCTTTAATTCAGAATAAACTACCGGAGAGAGATGGTATTATGAATAGGAATTTATCATTAAACGCTTTTGTAGTATTGATGCGGGCTTCAAAATCAGTTGAGGAGCGTATTAAGAAAGATATAAAAAGTTATGGTGTCAGCATCACTGAATTTACAATTTTGGAAGCTTTGTATCATAAAGGTGACCTAACTGTAAATCAGATTTGTGATGCAGTACTGATAAATAGTGGTTCCATGACTTACGTAATTGACAAGCTACAGCAGCGAGGTCTGTTGGAACGGATTACCAGTGAAGAAGACAGAAGAGTTATTCATGTTCGAATAACGAATCAGGGAAAAAAACTGATGGATGATATCTTCCCACAACATGAGAAGGTAATAGAGAAGGTTTTTGAAGATGTAAGTCCTGAAGAACTGGAATCAGTTATCGATATTCTAAAAAGAATAGGCTTAGAAAGTGTGAAGAAAAAATAAGCTGAAATCGAAAGGAGAAATACAATGAAACATATATTCCAAAAAGGAAATGACCAATCGAAACCAACACTACTACTACTGCATGGCACTGGAGGGACTGAACAGGACCTGCTTCCGCTAGCAGGAGAGGTTGACAAGGATGCCAATGTGTTAAGTGTACGCGGAAATGTTTCTGAAAATGGTATGCCACGCTTCTTTAAAAGATTGGCTGAAGGTGTATTTGATGAAGAGGACTTAATCGCTCGTACAAAAGAATTAAATGAATTTCTCGATGAAGCAGCAGAAGAAAATGATTTTGACCGAAACAATATAATCGCGATTGGATATTCAAATGGCGCAAATATTGCAGCAAGCTTATTATTCCATTATCAGGATTCGTTAAAAAGCGCTATTCTTCATCATCCAATGGTTCCAAGACGAGGAATTGACTTGCCAGATCTTTCTGGAAAAAATGTATTTATCGGCGCAGGGACAAATGATCCAATCTGTCCGGCACAGGAGTCAGAGGACCTTAAGTCATTATTTGAAAATGCCGGTGCAAGTGTTGAACTCCATTGGGAAAAAAATGGTCACCAGTTAGCATACAGTGAAGTAGAAGCAGCAAGTAAATGGTATCAAAATATATAAAAAAGAAACCGTTCTGCACGTATATGGCAGAACGGTTTTTTAATGGCTCTATTCTTAGGTTTATACATTTCGCTTTCCGCCCGTAGCGAATCCAGATGGCGAGACGAGAGTTTATAGAGGTTATTCCAGCAGTTAGTTCGCAGTTTATATCAATTACGTGTTAGATTCACCTATTGATAATGAACGTTCTAAACAACCTACCCTGTTATTATTCGTCTTTAATGTAGAGAATTTTAGTTTTGTCCCAGCCTCTTTTGTTTGCTAATTAAACTGTTATTATCTTGCTGAAATATATGCTAATTCGTATGATACTTCTATTGTTATTAGCATCTACTACTTCAAAACTGAATCCGTTAATTTAAGAAAACAGCCTTATTAATTTAGGATCAATTGTATTGTATTCCCAGATGGATCTTGTGTTATATAATGATCTGATTCTTGCTTCACATCAGCTCCAACCTGCTTTAATTGGCTAATTGTTTCTTCCCTGACTTTTTCATTTGGATAAACAAGTGTAAACCAATTCATTCCTGCACTGTTCCTGGATGGAGCTTTAGCACCTTCCCCGTTCCATACATTTAATCCAATATGGTGATGGTAATCACCGGTCGATGTAAAAAGTGCACCAGGATAAGTTGTAACAATATCGAATCCAAGGCCATTCTTGTAAAATTTCTCTGTTTCAGCCAAATTAGCTACATGCAAGTGAATATGCCCCATTACGGTTTCATTAGGCAAACCATTCCACTCTTTCTTACTTTCTGCAAGCAGACTTTCCCCATCTAAAGGTTCGGTAGCCATCGCAACCTTCCCATCTGACCAACTCCATTCAGATGAAGGCCGATCACGATATACTTCAATACCATTTCCGTCTGGATCATTAAGATAAAGTGCTTCACTAACATAATGATCAGAGGCCCCCAGGCGTGTTCCTGTCTGAACGATATGATTTAAGAACGAAGAAAGATCCGCGCGACTTGGTAAAAGAATCGCAAAGTGAAATAATCCAGTTTTCCTATCCTCTTTTGGCACAACGTCAGCTGGCTGTTCTAATGTTAACAAAGGCGTTTTTCCATCTGCTGTTAACACCGCTTTACTGTCTGTTTGATCTAGTACATTGAATCCGATAATATTTTGATAAAAAGTAAGTGCTTTTTCCAGATTTGTAACATTTATATTAACCTCACCAACATATATGGTTGGCTCCTCGAAGAATTTCTTTTCCATATTATTTGTTCCTTTCCATTACGCTTTATAATTACTATTAAAAACTAAGTTACTTTATGTAAGTAATTATATATAATAAATCCGTTTATGTCAACCTCGCCTTTAACTATTAACGTTAAACGCATAACACTTTATCCCTCTATTCATTTTTCGTATACTTTAATAAGCAAATCCCAACTGAACTGAAAAGGGTGAGGGTCTATGATTGTAAGAGAACATAGAAATGAATTTTTCATGATTGAACAGGAGCATCATGCCTACCTATCAGGTGAAATTGCTGCAAACCTTAAAGAATCACTGATTCCTGAAAAAGAATTCAGGGAGTCTGTTGAATATGCTATTTATAAACATGATGATGGCTGGAAGTTGTTAGACAAACAGCCTTTTTGGAATGACCAAAAACAAGCACCGTTTACATTTGTCGATTTTCCTGTTCTGCCTAAGACTGTATTTTATAAGCATGGTATTGAGGAAGTTGAAAAGGTTGATAGCTATGCAGGACTTTTATGCAGTAAACATTATTCCCGTTTTCTCCTTGATGATACTTCCAAAGAAGCTCAAGTTTTTGTACAACAAGAAGAAGAACGCCAGAAGCGGATTATCCAATCCTTAACAGATTTTGATCAGGATGCATTTAACTTCCATTATGGCTTGCTTCAGCTTTGTGATAATTTGTCTTTATATATTTGCTTGAATGAACCTGGTACTCCAAAAGAAAAGGAACATCCTTTTTTTCAGAAAGGAATTCCTGTTTCCTCCTCTATTGACGTGTTTAACCGCGAAAAATTAAACTTTCGCTGGGTGGATGAGAATACCATTTTAACGGATAAACTTCTTTTTGACAGGCCATTAACGATTACGTTACAGCAAAAAGTCGTCAACAAGAACTCCATCTCAAAAAAAGGATTAATTGAAAGTTATCACGAGGAACCCACCCAACAGGTTAATGTTAAGTTAGTACGTGATACGAATTAGTAAAGGAGCTGCCAGAACAGCTCCTTTATAATCACTCAGATTCCTGTCTAGCCGGAATCTGACCATCACTTTCCGAGTCCATATACAATCTTCTGCTTGGTATAGCAATGGTAACTCCTTCGTTCTCAAGAATCTCCAGTATTTTAAAGTTTAATTCTTCTCGTACGTTTAAATAGTTTCCCCAGTCAGTAGTTTTTGTAAAGAAATATAACAAAATATCTAATCCATATTCTTTATATTGATCAAGGGAAACAAAAATAGTTTCCTGATGAATTTCGGAGTGTTTTTTAAGTAAATCCTCAATTTGATTGACAACTGTCTCAATTTTTTCGCGAGGATTATCGTAAGTCACCCTTAAATAAAACATTATTTGCCGTTTATTCATTTGACTCCAGTTCGTAATTGATTCATTTGCTAATGTTGCATTAGGAACTGTGACAAGTGCATCAGCAAAGGTCCTTACTAATGTGCTGCGGAATGTAATATCTTCAACGACACCTTCAACACTATCTGTCTTAATCCAATGTCCGATTGTAAAGGGCTTTTCTGTAATAATAACAATTCCGCCAAATAAATTGCTGATAGCATCCTTTGCTGCCAGGGCAAAGGCTAGTCCTCCTAAACCAAGTCCAGCAACGAAACCACTTACATTATACCCAAACTCCTGAGCAATCACACTAATGCTGATTGCTACAATAATAAACCGCAGCGCCTTCGATAGAAACGGAATCAGTATATCGTCAATATCAATATCAAATCTCTCTTCAATCTTGAAAAAAAGCAGCGATGATGAAGCGGAGAGATTATACAACCCCCAACTTACCATAAAGATAACAAAAGACCTTATGATGTTCTGGAATAATGGATTCGCCTGTTCCAAATAAGGAAAGTAATCAACGGCTACATATATCCCTATAATAATAAACAACCATCGAACCGGCTTCTCAAACGCGATAAATATATAAGAAAAGAAATCATTCGGTGCTTTCTTACTCAACTTTAAAAGAAGCTTGAATACATACTTTGCGAAAATCTTCCTAAAGATTAAAAACAATAAAATAATACCAATTGAGATTGCAATATCTTCTACTACTTCATATGAAAAAAACAGTTCCCAAGACCATGTCATAACAAAACCCCGCCTCCTTTACCATTCCTATAATAACATAGCAGCTTTCCATTCATCGAAGTATTAAATAACCAACCACTAGTAATCTTGTGGTTGGTGTGTTAAATATCGCAGCCGATATGCATTCATTGCAGTCTCCCCTAGGGTATCAAGCAGGTTGTGATTGGCGTAAGCCCCAACTATTGCACCAAACCCCGGGACCAGTTGAAGCATTTTGACTAAATCAATATAATCCCGATATTCCTGCTGGAAAACCCGCCAGTCCATATCAGCTAGCTTTCCCTTTTCTGCTTCCCAATTCTCGATAATATGAAAAGTTTCTTTTCGTTTATCATCACTTGAAAAGGCAAGCTGGAAAACATGAAGTATGAACAAACGCTCCTCGTATTCATCTGTATCGTAACCATAAACAGCAGCAGCTTCAAACAAGAACTTCATTTTAATCGATAAAAGTAATGGGAAATCAGCAAGTCCCAGAAAAATGCCACCTGCACCTGTTCCTGCCCCCTCAATAACCGCTGTTTTTCGATAAGAGGCGAGCTTTTCCTGAAGGATCTCATCCCTCTTATAAAGACTCAGTCCAGCTGGCTGTTTTTTCTTTGTTGTAATATTTGAACCGACTAAGGTTGCCTTAACCATATTTTTAATACTATCTGTTATGATTTTATGGGCCCGCTCTGGGATCAAGCCATTAACTTTTGTTTGTGCTTTTTTTGATAGTTGATTTATCAGACCTGACTGTTTCAAGACTTTTTTCCGCCACGTTTGCAGATCTTCATAAACCTTCAATTCATAGTCTGTCATTTTCAAAACCTTCCTTATTCAACCTATAGTTAAGTATACGTTTTTTTGATGAAAAGGATTCAGTATATGAATTCCCCTATAGGAAAAAGGTCTACATTTTTCTAATTTACTGTTAAAACGTAATTAATTTAAGTTATGATGTTAAAGTTGCTACCCACACTAATCAAAGGAGAGAGAAAAATGAATGGAATTAGTCACGCTACAATTGGAAGTGGAATCGGCCTTGCAGTAGGGATTTTCTCAAGCGCTGACTATGTAACAATAGGATCCTTAACATTAGCTGGCGTTGTAGCTGCACTTGTGCCAGACCTGGATACAGGGGGAAATTTAGCCAAAAAGATCTCATTTTCGCATAAACTATTACAAAACGTTATGATCTTAACTGGCATTATAATGATGATCTATTCTTGGGTTAACGGAATTGGAATTGAAAAGCTAATTGGTGTTGGGATTGGCTTTACCGTAATTATCCTTTCCAAAATGGTTTCGCAAAAAATGATGCTTTTATTAACTGGTCTAGGTGCAGTTTCATTGGGAATTATGCTCAGCACATTGTGGATAACGCTCAGCGGTACCTATGTCGCTGCAGCTTCTTTATTACCTCATCGTTCATATACACATTCTTTAATAGGTCTTTCCTTTTTCAGCTATATCGCTCATTTATTTTCGTTAAGTGTACCTGTTGAAAATATATTTATTGTTTGTGTTTTAGGTTATATCAGTCATCTAATTGCGGATATGAAGCTCATTCCCACAAATAAACGCGGTATCCCCTTATTATTACCATTCCCTTTGAAGTTCTGAAAAAGGCTGTTTTCTAAAAAGTTTGGACACAAGCACCGATGCGACATTATCGTGATTTTCTTTGATATTTGATTAGATGAATGCTAATCCATGCTGCGGAGAAATACTCGATTGATGAGTGACCTTTTCATGGCATTTGAACTAATTTCGAGTCCTCATAACCTTTTTATAAAACAAAATATAAATAAGAAAGCGCCTATACATTTACTGTACAGGCGCTTTTACGAAATTTGTGGCGAAAGACCATGTGTTCACATCCACATGAATTGCATTGTCCTTCGTCTTACACAAATCAGCTCATCGCAAATTCAAGTGTATCATTATTACCGATACTAGTCACTTTAAATTATATAAATCAACTCTCAATATCTCGCTTATTGTATCCAATAAACCCAACAATTAACAGACTGATGGCGATTATAGTCAGGATGATAACCGGCATAATGCTCATATCTTCTATCGGAAGTTGCGGAATATGACCAAATGGAGAAAGATTTCCGACCCACTCCGGGAATTGGAATATCCCTCCTAAATAAAGAACGATAAATGAATAAAATACGTATAACCAAATGAAACTAATCCACTTTGGTGCAAAGCCTATAAGTAACATCGCAATACCTATTACTACTAACATCGCCGGGAAATATACGATAGCTGCTCCGTAAACCATCCCTAAGCTAAGCCCTTCCTCCATAACAGCTTTTCCAGCACCCCAGAGACCAAGTGCAGAAAGAGAAATCATAACAAATGCATTCACAACTGAAATGACCAAATAACTAGCCATAAGTCGTGTACGTGAAACGGCCCTGCCAAGTAAGTGCTCAATACGACCTTTCTTCTCTTCACCATAAAGTTTATTCATGGCCATCACAGGAGGAACCGTTGACAGCAGTGCCATAATAATCATTAGCTTGGGAATAAACTGTTCCGTTACAGAAAAGCCTTCCTTAGAGGCTAACATTTTTTCCAGCATTTCATTTCCTTCAAAAAATGATTCCAAATCACCGAAAATAGATCCATAAGAAAGGCCCATTAAGAGCATGCCAATCGCCCAGGAAATTGTTCCAGTTCGCTGCAGTCTAAAGGCATGACCTATAGGGCTTTGGAGAAGTGTAGCAGCATATTTTCTGCCAGGCCTCGATGGCAAAAATCCAGCTTCTAAATCACGGATAGCATTTAAATAGTTTGCCAGAATAAATAGAATGATAGATGTACCAATCAACAACAGAATCGGCCACCAATTATTCGAGGAGTATGCCTCAGTCGAAGTGACCCACCCTAAAGGCGAGAATCCTGACAACATTTCGTTGCTCACATCACCAATAGCACGTACAAGGTAAGCGATTATCAGCACTGTTATTGAAAATCCAATCGTCCCACGAGAACTTTCCGAAAGCTGTGCGAACAAACCCGTAACTCCTGCAAAGAAAATACCGGTTGCACCTAATGCAGCACCATATAGTAAAGATCCCTCTAACCCCATACTTTCTATACCTAGCGCGTACAGTCCCAATCCAGTTATTAAAGCCAACACAACATTCGTTACACTTAAAACAAGCAACGTTGCATTTAAATTAGAAAGACGTCCAACTGGCAGGGAACGAATCATTTCAATACGTCCATCTTCTTCATTGGCTCGGGTATGGCGGGTTACAAGCAGGATACTCATAAGCCCAACAACTAATGCCGTCATAAGCAGCATCTGGTGTGTATTCATGGCCCCAAGTGTATAGTTCACTAAGTTACCAGGACCTACCATCGCTGTCATCGCAGGATTCATCATTGTTTCGGCCATAACATCTCTATCCTCTTGAGAAGGGTATAAACTAGCGAAAGCCGGCGGTACTATTAGTGTAAAAAAAGATATTCCGATTAGCCATAAAGGTATACGGAAGCGATCCAGCCTTACAATTAACTGCGAAAGTCGCCCGGTTTTATTATACAGATTACCAGCCATTAGGATACACCACCTGCTCCCGTCTCTGTTTGCCCCTCTCCCTCATAATGACGCATAAACAAATCTTCTAATGTTGGTGGTGCACTTTCCAGTCTCACAACGCCAAATTGACTGACATGCTTAATTACAGCATCTAACTCTTCCGAATCTACCTGGAATGAAAAAGCTTCATCTTTTTCTTCAATATCATGAACACCTTTTAACTCGTTTAACAATGTTATTGGTTGCTTCGTTTCGACAAGCAAATTCGTGCGTGTTAAATGACGTAACTCACTTAGTGAGCCCGTTTCAATAATCTTACCCTGACGAATGATGCCAACCCTGTCACATAACTTTTCCACTTCAGATAAAATATGACTCGAAAGCAGGACACTCTTGCCTTCTTTTTTAATATCCATTACACATTCCTGAAAAACCTGTTCCATCAACGGATCAAGTCCTGATGTCGGCTCATCCAGAATATAAAGATCCGCTTCTGACGAAAATGCAGCAACTAATGCAACCTTTTGACGGTTTCCTTTTGAGTATGTTCTGCATTTCTTTGATGGATCTAAGTCGAACTTTTTGATCAGTTCTTCGCGTTTACTCTTATTATTACCGCCACGCAATTTCACAAAAAGATCAATAACTTCTCCGCCTGTTAAGTTCGGCCACAAGTTCACATCCCCCGGAACATACGCAATACGTTTATGAATTTCAACAGCGTCTGCCCATGCATCCTTGCCAAAGACCTTAGCCTCGCCTTCCGTTGCCTTTAAAATACCTAGCAATACGCGAATGGTGGTTGACTTCCCCGAACCGTTTGGACCAATAAAGCCGTAAACTTCTCCTTCATTTACGTCAATGTTAATGCCATCCAATGCTGTGAATTTGCCAAACTTTTTTGTTAGATTAGTTACTTTCAATAAGCTCATATAAAATCCCCCTCTATTTATAAAAACTTGTTTTTAAAATATCCAGATATTCATAAAACTCATCCCAGTATGGATCTAAATTAATTGAAGACATTTTTCGTCCAGCAAGTTGGGCTGATATTTCGTTCTGGTAGCCCTCAATTGACCACCGAACTAGCTTGAACGCTTTATCAACATCAATATCATCCCGGAATAACGTATTATTAATGTTGTCATAGATCTTTGAGTTTCCCAGTTTTTGTAACTCCTGAATCTTCTTCAACTGGTCAGCTGATACTTCTCCTTCACTGGTTAACAGCAGAGTCCCCAGAAAATTAAAGGTATCGGGATTATCAGATCGAGCTTTTGTTTTAACTCGGGCTGCCTGCTTCATTCGTTCAATAAAATCAGGTTCAGTTGTATCAATGAGGGTTAGATATTCATTTTTTACAATGTCTAATGTGTAATCTGTCAAATAGTGATAAAGTGCTTTTTTATTTTTAAAATAATAAAATAGCATTCCCTTACCAATTCCGGCGCTTTTTACTATTCGGTTTGTTGAGGCCTTTTCATATCCATTCTCAGCAAATTCTTTTAGTGCAGCATTGATAATTCGTTGTTGTTTATCATTATCGAGGTTTTCAAATTTTTTCGTAATATCCAACCCCCTCCTTTGCGTTAGTTTATTCCTAATTCATACAAAATAGACCACGTTGGTCGACTTCAGATTAACACGTTAGACCACCTTGGTCAATAAAATTCTGACAAAATTGAAGATTATAGATAACGGCATACTAATCATTTATGTTACGATGGAAAATGCTATGTATTCTAGCGTTAGGGGGGAACTGATGGGGACGATGTTTCAGGTAGTCATACCGATTTTTGCTATCATTTTATGTGGATTCTTAGCTGGAAGGCTTTCCTTATTACCAACTCATGGTACATCATCTTTGAACTATTTCGTGTATTACTTTGCACTCCCAGCGTTACTATTTTTCTCGTTATCTACTGCACCCATTGAGCAAATCACGAATACAAATTTTATTATTATAAATTTAGTTATTACTTTAATTTGCTTTGTCGTGACCGTAGCTATATTTAAATTTATTTTTAAAAAGAAGTTCCCTGAGGTGACGATGTATGGAATGATTACCACTTACGGAAACACAGGATTTCTCGGTATCCCTTTATTAATTGCTGCGTTTGGACAAGAAGCTGCAATACCAGCCGCAATCGCAACATTTATATACGACCTAACAGTTATTACACTTATTATCGTTTCCTTTGAAGCAGCAAAAGCGATAAATACCAAGAATGGTAAAAAGGTGAAAATCGTTCCTATGTTTGGGTCTATCGTAAAGCCTATTCTGTTAAATCCAATTAACGCCTCATTAGTATTTGGGATTATCGTAGCCTTTTTAGAAATCCCACTGCCTGAATCTTTCTATGTATTCACAGAAGGACTTGGTCCTGCTGCAGGTCCCACTGCTTTATTTGCTCTGGGACTGGGTCTGTCAGGTGAACGAAGCATATTAAAAAATAAAGAGTACAATGTATCTGAATTTATCACGCTATTAAGCTTGAAATTAATATTTTTGCCTTTACTGGCTATTTTTTTCGTTTATATTGTTTTTCCAATCGACGACAATTTATGGGCAACTACGATTATTATTCTTTCGGCTTTACCAACTGGGGCAATTGTATACGTCTTTGCAGAAAAATATAATACTTTGGTTAAGCAAGTACCGTTATACATACTCGCTACCACGCTGATTTCAATTATCACAATCTCGATATTCCTTATTTTAATTGTTGGATAGAACGTTCTTCCGCTCAAGCAGTAAAGGGAAATTAAATAAATAACATCGTTAGCGGACACCTATATATCCGCTAACTTTTATTTTGTAATATAAGCTGATGGGCAATCTATGCCATTATTCAACAATATCCTGCAACGCTTCCATATCAATGAGTTTAATTTTTCGCTGACCCGTTTGCTTAATCCAGCCTTTTTCTTCAAAACTGGTTAATCGGCGACTAAGCGTTTCCTGTGTACTTCCTATATAAGAAGCGAGGTCCTTAGCGAGGTCCTTCTTACTCATTGGCAAAATAATTTCAGATGCAGCCCCTGAATTCGTCTTTTTCTCTACCTGTTCCATTAAATAAGATGCCAGCCGCTTCTCAACATCCTTCGAGCTTAACCGTTCAATTGACTTTTCAGCATCCTTCAGCCGCTTGCTGCTTTCTGCAAGAATTTTAAAGGAGATTGTCGGCTTTTCGACAAGAAATTCTTGTAAATCATTTTTATGAATAGCACAAATCTCTGTCCGTTCGACGGTTTCTGCGTAACTAGTCAGCAATTCATCCGTAAAGACAGATAATTCTCCCATAAAATCTCCCGGATTTAATATTCGGATCAATTGTTCTTTCCCCGACTCGGATAGGTTATAAATTTTAACTTTTCCCCGATGCACGATATATAAATATTCGGACGGATCTCCAGCCTGAAAAATAATTTCCTTTTTTTCATATGTTTTACTTCTGCTTGTTTTGGCCACATCAACCTGCTCTGAATGATCAAGATGGTTAAAAATCGGCACCAATGAAACACAAAGTTTTTTGGCAGACTCATTATGTTCAAGACTATCGCCCTTCATTTTTTCCGCCTCCGCAACAATTCAAAATAATTTCTCTAACTACATTATAACAGAGGACGTTAAATAAAGAGCAGTCCTGAATTATTAAGACACAACCGGGTAGCCTAGTTTCTCAATGGTTGTTTTCAAGTCTTCTGAAGTCACCTTATCCTGATCAAATGTTGCCTTAACTTTACTGGAGTTGAACATGACTTTTGCTTCTTCAACTCCCTCCATTTTTCCTACTTTACCTTCAATCTTTTTGATGCATGATGGACATGTTAATGGTTCTAATTGAAATTTAATTGTTTTCATTTTAATTACTCCCTCCTTGTTTCTATCTTCATTATAAGCTGTTATACCATCGATTACCTTGATGCAAATCAATTTTTGAACAAAAGCGTAAGCGCCTGTTCAGCGCCGTATGGACTGTGCTCAGCGCTGCGGGTGGGTCGACGTTACCGCGCAAAGCGGCGGTGTTAGTCGATCTTCCTTTTCCCGTGTGAGATAAAGGATACACGAAGAGCGTAAGCTCTCCACAGGACGTGGGGTAGTTCGACGTTGCCACAGGATGTGGTGGTTTTAGTCGAACATCCTTTATTTCTTAATCGTAAACACGGGGAGGGAAGTCCACTAGGCGCTAGGAGCTGGACGTGGCTTATATTGTAACCTAAATATATAACTGCCAACTTTTATACTCTTTAGTATTTAAAAAACTCATAAATAGGATAATTATGGACAACGTAACTGTAGTGAATTTGAATGGAGGATGAAACGAATGAATGATAAACATAAGAATCAAACAAATATTGAAAACGAAGATACATTAACGAACAGACAAGGACATCCTGTTACAAACAATCAGGACATAAGAACAGTAGGAAATCGCGGTCCTTCTACATTGGAGAACTACGATTACATTGAAAAGATAAGCCACTTCGATAGAGAAGAAGTTCCAGAGCGTATTGTTCACGCACGGGGAGCAGGTGCGCATGGTTATTTTGAGACATATGGAACGGCTGGAGATGACCCCGTATCGAAATATACGAGGGCTAAATTATTTCAGGAAAAAGGAAAGCAAACACCTGTCTTTGTACGCTTTTCGTCAGTTGTTCACGGGGGACATTCCCCGGAAACATTACGTGATCCACGAGGGTTCGCTGTTAAATTTTATACGGAAGATGGTAACTGGGATCTTGTTGGTAATAACTTAAAAATTTTTTTTATTCGTGATGCAATCAAGTTTCCAGATATGATTCATGCATTTAAACCAGACCCAGTAACAAACATTCAAGATAGCGAACGGTTCTTCGATTTTTGCTCGAACTCCCCTGAATCATTCCATATGGTTACGTTTGTTTATTCACCATGGGGAATTCCAGCTAATTATCGGTTAATGCAAGGGTCTGGCGTCAATACGTATAAATGGGTGAACAACGACGGAGAAGCTGTTCTTGTTAAGTATCATTGGGAACCGACACAGGGCATCAAAAACCTGACAGTTAAAGAAGCAAACGAGATCCAGGCCACAAACTTCAACCATGCAACCCAGGATTTATATGATGCAATTGAAAATGGTGATTACCCTGAATGGGAGCTTTACGTACAAATTATGAGCGATGATGAGCACCCTGAATTAGACTTTGATCCGCTTGATGATACAAAACTCTGGCCCGAAGACCAATTCCCATGGTTACCTGTTGGAAAAATGGTATTAAATAAAAACCCGGAAAATTATTTTACTGAGGTAGAACAGGCTGCATTTGGCACAGGAGTTCTTGTAGATGGTCTTGATTTCTCAGATGATAAAATGCTGCAAGGCCGGACATTCTCTTATTCAGATACGCAACGATATCGTGTCGGAGCTAACTATTTACAATTACCGATTAATGCTGCTAAAAAAAGAGTGGCTACAAACCATGAAGGCGGACAAATGCGCTATGAACCAGAAAATTCATCAGGGAAAAATCCGCACGTTAATTACGAACCATCAACGCTTGGCGGATTAAAAGAAGCAAAGCAGATTGGAAAGGAATATACTCCAAAAGTTGAAGGAAACCTCGTTCGAGAACCGATTGACCGCCAAAGTAATACAAAACAAGCTGGTGAAACATATCGTATGTTCAAAGATTGGGAAAGAGATGAGTTAATAGCTAACCTTGTCGGTGATATTTCAGAATGTGACCAGCGAATCCAGGATAAAATGGTAGCACTTGCAGAAGATGCAGATGAAGAATACGGTCGCCGTCTTCGAGAAGGATTAGCCGAGACAAGCAAAATGACGACAGGGGGGACAAGTAAAAACCCGCTTGGAAATAAAGATAGTGAGAAAGCACCTGAAGAAGCTGTCAAAAAATCACATGATGCTGACCCGTATTAATTGAGTGCTGTGAGGTGCGCTGACCGTATTAGCTAGGGAAGGCTCGGATTCAGTCTTCCCAGCGATTATTAAGTCTCCATCGCACTTATTTTTTTGTTAATATATAATTGTTATTTTGAATGATACAGGAATGAGGGGTTTAAGCGAGCAGAATATGAATCCACAAACCAATGAAGTGAATCGTGGTTCCGCTAAATTGGTAAGAAAGCTGTTCTAGAAGGTTGAAACGATTCCTGGTTCCGTTATTTATCCAATAACAATGAAAAAAGTGGCTAATTAGGGTGAATAGCGGAATGAGGATTACATAACACGATCAAAATAGGCGTTTTTAAGGAAATAACGGAATGAGGATCCGCCAAATCCGTGGACACCAGCCTGTCTAGTGAATAAGTACAAGAGTGCTAGCGGGTAACCTTAACTGAAGTAGGTCAATATGCAAAGCTCAGAATAAATTCTGAGCTTTTTTTCTTGCTGCTTATATTGCTAATTTTCTGTCGAAAGATATGTTGATTGGTTTGTTATTTACATTGATATTAGTGTTTAACTGACCTCGTTATCTTGATGAGCAGGTATTTTTATTCTTGATTAGTAGTAATCATTGATGGATAAACCTTTCTTTTTTCGAAGTAATGAGCGTTGGAGGTTTTCTAGATGAAGTTAACAGCATTGTTTACTTGGCTGCGATATTAGAAAGCTTTGCTTATCGCCAGCTTTAATATAAATAAGCCTTAGATGCACTTATGCAGTAAGGAAGGATTTATACCTTCTTAACTGCCGAACAAAAGAATTGAACCATCGTCTCTTTTTTGGTTTTACTTGATAAGTACTTGGTGAATTATCAAATCTGCAATTTGCATTTGCGGCTTTTTCTGTCTGTGCTTTATAATTACTAATCCCATACTCGAGAACATTTACGTTGAAATCCATTATTTATGCCTCCCTGCTGTGTTATTTTCTGTATTAATCATACCTTTAGAACTAGCTTTCAGTCATCGGTACATGGGATGATAATTAGACACAAATAACCCCTGCTATCAAAGTAGCGAATTTACGCCTCTAGGATGAAACTCGAATTAGATAAAGCACTATCTTCCCTGTCAATCATATAAGAATGTTAAAATAGACTTAATAAAAGAAAAGAGGTGCTTTTTTGAAAAAAATCACATTAGGCAACAGTGACTTAGAAGTATCCACAATAGGATTAGGTTGTATGCGCATGAATGATCTTACCCCAATGAAAGCAAAACACGTAATCAATAATGCTTTAGATTTAGGAATTAACTTCTTTGACCATGCAGATATCTATGGTGATGGAAAATCTGAGGAAGTCTTTGCTGAGGCACTTAAATTATCGCCTGCTAATCGCGAGGAAATGGTATTACAAACAAAATGCGGAATTCGTAAAGGTTATTTTGATTTTTCCAAAGAACATATATTAAAGTCTGCTGATGATAGTCTGCAACGACTAGACACCGATTTTATCGATATTTTACTGCTACATCGACCTGACACATTGGTTGAACCAGAAGAAGTTGCCGAGGCATTCACACGATTAAAAGAAAATGGTAAAGTACGCCGATTTGGTGTGAGCAACCAGAATACGATGCAAATTGAACTGCTTAAGAAATACCTGAAGCAAGACTTGATTGTAAACCAGCTTCAGTTCAGTATCATGCATACTGGCATGATTGATGCAGGGCTGAATGTAAATATGAAAAATAACTCAGCAACAGTAAGAGACAGCAGTATTCTGGAATACAGTCGCCTGAACAATATGACGATTCAAGCTTGGTCACCCTTCCAATATGGAATGATTGAAGGTGCATTTATTGGAAATGATGAATTCCCGGAAATAAATGCAAAACTTCAAGAATTAGCATCTAAAAAAGGGGTAACTGACTCCGCCATTGCTATAGCATGGATTCTAAGGCATCCTGCAAATATCCAGCCAATTGTCGGTACTATGAACCCAGAACGTTTAACAGGAATAGCCGAGGCATCTGATATCGACCTAACAAGAGAGGAATGGTATGAAATTTATCGTGCAGCAGGAAATGAACTTCCATAACTTCCTTATGAAATCAAAAAGCTTGGCATTCGTGAAAGGGATTCTTATGAAAGCGTACTTTGCTTTTTAAAAACCGTTTATACTTTGGAGTGCTAACCATAATTGGGAATGCCTTAGTTGCACTTATGCAGTAAGAAATTTTTTCTACTTTTGTATAAATACACCCCTCTAGCTCTATTACAAATTCATTTTCATAAAAGTTGGTTGCTGCGCATTGCGGAGCCACGGATGTTTTCTGAAATAAATTTTTTCTAAACCTTTTATTTTTTAGCGGACATAGGAGACGCTATTTCGATAAAAAAGTCACCTTTTCGAAGTTATCCGGACACAGAAGCCCTTATTTCACATATATCATGGTTAATAGAGGGGATTTGTAACAAATAAGGTCCTTGGTGTCCGCTAACATCACCATTTTCCTCTATTTCAGTCAAATAAGGTCTCTGGTGTCCGCAAAAATCTCAAATTTTCATGATAGATGGTGGCTGCGCACTCGGCAGCCATATTGATTTCTTAACTGCTAAAAAAGGATCTCCGCAATGGAGATCCTTTTTCATGTTATGATTATGTGCTTTATTTAGTGGGTATATATGATTAAGCAATATGAAAGGAGCTACTTTTTGCTACTTACATCAACCATTATATTTAGTATTGCAGCGGCGGTATCTGTACTTGCAGCTATTCGCTTGGCAACTTATGCCGATATAATTAGTAGAGAAACAAAGGCTGGTGGGCTTGTTGTAGGTACAGTATTGCTTGCTGTCGCAACATCACTCCCTGAATTAACCGCCACAATTTCAGCAGCAGTCATCGATAATGCCGACATCGCAGTAGGAAACGGTCTAGGAAGCATTACATTTAACATATTTGCCTTATTCCTTTTTGATATATATTTTCGTAAGAAGCGTTTATTTCTAAAGGTGTCAAATAACCACTTTTACACAGGACTTTTAGGATTGACTTTATGCACGATTATTATCCTGTCACTTTATTTTAACTTAAACCAGGAATTTATCAGTATTGGACTGCCAAGCATCGCAATTGCAGTTGTTTATTTAGGTGGACTTTGGCTTATATCGTTAAAACACCAACAAGAGATCCATGAAGAGGAAACAGCTCCTCAGGAGACAGAAAAAACTGCTGTTTCTATAAAGAAGACCATTATTCGATTCATATTATTTTCATTAATTGTTTTTGCAGCAGGGAGTTCCTTATCAATATCAGGCGATTTTATTGCACAGTCAAGTGGTGTTAGCGCAAGTGCGATAGGTAGTATACTAATAGCGGCTACAACTTCATTACCAGACGCAGTTAGTGTTTTAGTCGCGCTTCGGGTTGCAAATGTTAACCTGGCAATCGGCACTATACTTGGGGGAAACATTTTCAATGTTTTTGTCATTCCAATTGCCGATATTTTCTATCGAAGTGACAGCTTGTGGGCCGATGCATCCAGACAGCACATCTCTACTGCGGCGGCAGGATTCATGCTGACATTAATTGTAATTAGCATTTTAAAGCGTGATAATACACGGAATACAATGACATATATTGCACCTTCACTAATTGTTGTAGCAGGATACCTAATTTTTTCTGCCTTTTACATCTTAGGATGAATTTCCTTGACGAATAAAAATTTCCTATATGGAAAATAAGTTAATAAAGACAGGAGGACAGTTATGGGATATATAAATAATGCGAAACTTGCTGTGGAAAACGCTCAAGGAAGATCAAACAGGATTTAGCAAGGTTCAACAACAGGTGAAGCTGGCAGAAAAAATCTTGAACGAAGCTAAACATAATCCAGCGATTAATAACTAAGTTAATACATTATAAAACTTGGCTTATCGACCTTAGTTGCACTTATACAGTACTTTCGTAACTGCCAAAAAAAGGATCTCCGTGCTAGAGATCCTTTTCATCAAGCTATTCTTGTTCCGCTAACTGGTTCTCAATTTCAGTCATAATCCTTCCCGCTTCTTCCCAGTTTCCTTCAGACATTGCCTTTTGATAGGCATTAAATAAGTCACCATACTGTCGCAGTTTTTCTTCTGCTTCATTTATCTCCTGTGAAGGTTCATCTGCGTTTTCATCCGCTTCCTCTGTTCCATCGTCCTCTTCTTCTGCTGCATCATCTTCTTCTGCTTGGTCTTCATTTTGACGTTCCGGATTAATTTTGTTCAACATCTCGTCAAGCGCTTCATCAAAAGTTCGTTCCATTACAATATTGTCACCATATGCCATTACAATTCGCTTCACTTCAGGAAGAGATGTTGCATTGGAGGATTCAATATAAATTGGTTCGACATAAAGAATGGTATCTTCTATTGGAAGAGCCAGCAGATTCCCTCGTATTACCTGTGACCCACCTTGTGACCATAAGTTCAATTGCTGCGAAATGTCACTATCCTGATTGATTCGGTTTTCAATTTGTTGAGGACCATATACATTTTTCTGTTTCGGAAAACGATATACAAACATCTCACCATAATGTTCTCCATCATTACGAACGCCTATCCAGGAAATCATGTTTTGCCTGTTTTTCGGCGTGTACGGTAACATCAGAATAAATTCTTCCTCATTTTGATCAGGCAATTTCATAGTAATATAGTAAGGTTCCATTTCAGTGTCTTCATTAAAATATTTCTCCGTTGGAAACTGCCAGAAATCCTCACGATTATAAAATACTTCTAAATTTGTCATATGGTATGTGCCATACATAGAAGCCTGAATAGAAAACAAGTTTTCCGGATATCGAAAATGAGCTTTAATATCTTCAGGAGCTTCACTAGTAAATAGCTCAGGAAACATGTTTACATACGTTTGTAATAAAGGGTTATCTGGTTCTGTTACATAAAAATTCACTTCACCTGTATATGCATCAACAACTGCTTTGACAGAATTTCTTATATAATTAACATTTCCCTGATATGACTCAGAGTAAGGGTAACGCTCTGCCGTTAAATATGCATCAATAATCCATACAAGACTTCCATCATCGCGGACAACAATGTAAGGATCTTCGTCATAATTAAAAAATGGCGCGATTCGATTGACGCGTTCCATAATATTTCGTGTATCCAGTAATTGACTATCATTTGTTACTTGATCGGATACAAACATGCGAAATGAACCTTCATTTAATGCAAATAACAACCGGTTAATTCCACCTAAAGGAATTCCTGAATCTGCATCAAAGCGGGTATCGACATTTTCACTTCCAGAAGGATAATCAAATTCGTCAACTCCACTATTAACGATGACATTCTGATAAGGTTCTTCCCCAAAATAGATTTGTGGACGGCTTACATCCAATTCCCCTTTTGGCGGAAGATTGTTTACAATAAACTCCGGCTGACCTTGTTGTGTCACTTTATTAACGTGACTCATCGCAATTCCATAACCATGTGTATACCTTAAGTTTTGGTTGACCCAAGTTTTTGCTTGTGATGGAAGATCATCTGTATTTAATTCCCTTGCTCCTAAGAATACTTGCTGGTACTCTCCGTCTATCATATAACGGTCAATATCGACATCATTGTACTCATAGTAAGTACGAAATGTTTGCTTTTGGTTATAAACGTCTAGCAGTGGCCTTGAGTCATTCATTCGTATGTTGTCTACCGTTTTCTTATTTCGTTCTACCATCGCCTCACTTAATGATTCATTTCCCGGGTGTTGCTTTTCATTCATTTCATCCAAGTCATAGGCAGCTCTTGTGAAGGACAGATTATGCTCCAAGTAAGGACTTTCTTTTGAAAACTCACTCGGGGACACAATAAAGTTCTGAACAACAATAGATGTCAGCTGCCCTACAATTACTAATCCAATATATGCAACGATTGGAACTACGATTGAACTTAGCCTTCCCCGAACAAGAGCTACAATCATCCATACTGTTGCAATAACTGCAGCGGCAGCCAACACGTATGACTTAGGAATGTTGATAATATCGTCCGTGTAGCTTAAACCGTACACAACGCTTTCCTGAAATAAATTCACTTGATTTGTCAAAAGCGTCCCATACGGAGCCAAAAGGTGAATACCTGCTAACAGCAGTCCTATAAAACCAAGGGTCAATCCAAGTTGCAATTGAGCAGAGCGGTTTAACCGATACATGTTGTAAACTGAATAAGCCCCAACTTCTGCCACTAAGAAAAAAACACCTAATCCCAACAAGAGATAAACAATGAATCTTAGAAATGGTAAAACAAACATATAGAATGAAATATCTAGATTAAAATAGGGATCCGTTTGTCCGAAAGAGACATGCTCTAAATATTTAAGTGTACGTTCCCAGCCAAACCCTTGTGTAATACTACTGCCAAACAGACCTATCAGAATGGATATTCCAACGATGATCAATAAGCTCTTTTTGCGATCAACTATTACCTGTGACAATTGACTGCTATCAAATTGATTAATGTACGATCGCCTTATCCAAAACAACGTGAAGAAGGTGCCCGCCGCGAATAATAGAAACCCTACTATGCCAAGCAATACTTTGCTTCCCAGTATGGTAGTAAACACATTTTCAAATCCAAGCGAGCCCATCCAGATATAATCTATAATCCATTGATTAGCTATTAAACCTACAATGATAATCAAAATAATACCAACTAATATGTAGCCAATCCAATTCAAACGCTTTTTCCATTTTTCTTTTTGTTCTTCACTAATACTTCCTTTAGTATCCAAAGTTGTGTCCCCCTGATATTCACATTATTTCCTTGTTTATGATGATACACCACATAGCAAGATTAAATTATACTGTTCTACATTACTCCTATAATACTTATATTCTTAGATACGTATTCCAGAAAAAATGGTTTTAAAAGATAGCGAGTTTAATAATAATGTTGAAGATGATTGATGATTCCAAAGTGGATGAATAGGTTATGTGTCATTGTTAGCTCGATGCATTCTGCCACAGGTTTTTATTAATACTGCAGCAGTTAGCATCGATTCTAACTATGCATTCTTAAGCTCTCTGCTTATAGATTCAGCAGTTATTTTTGAATGGGAGGTATGCCATAGTACTTCTTTGTCTTTTATCAAAAAAATCTGTGGTGATTCATGTTTTACATTTGTTTCGGCCGCAATCTGATTGGAGATATCTTTGCTTTCAATCACCTTTACGATATATCCATCAAGATTTTCATCGGATGCTTCCAAAAACGATTGATATTGCTTAAAGGCGCCAGCACTGATTGGGCATGTCGTGCTATGCTTAAACAAGAGAACGGGATTTTGCTGAGAATTCTCCCATACTTGTTCCAATTCTTCGTTGGATTGCAGTTCTTTTAATTCAATCATCGTGATTCCTCCATATTGTTATAAATTACAACTAGTGTCATTGTACTTGATGAATGGGGTATTAACTAGTAATTGAATTCAGCTATCCTTCTATCATCTTAACATGAAATGTCCTTGTCCTTGGACCGTCAAATTCGCAAAAATAGACACTTTGCCAGGTCCCTAAGATTAGCCTACCCTCTGAAATAATTAATGTTTCATTCGCCCCAACAACAGAAGACTTCATATGTCCATCTGAATTCCCTTCCATATGCACATACGCAGATTTATTTGGAAATGTTTCATCAAGCCCCAGTTTTAAATCAGTCTTCACATCTGGGTCCGCATTTTCATTAATCGTAATCGCTGCAGTCGTATGTGGGCAGTAGACAATCATTATTCCATCTTGAATACCACTTTCAGTTAGCGCTTCGTCCAAATAACGATCCAACTCGGTAAACGACTGTTTAGCTTTCGTGACAATAGTAAAAGTAAGTGTTTTACTCAAATCAATCCCTCCTTTTTTACGCCTTTATAACTAAAAATAGCTTAAAAGATGATTAGTTTCAAATATGGCCAGCTGATTCATTCGACCCCCAACAATCAGACTATTTTAAAAAATGTAACATTCCTTTAATCTAATAAGTAACAATATATTGAAAGGGGTTACAATTTTGGGTAATAAAAAAATAGTAAAGTTCTCTTTTATATTTTTAACAGCGTTAATTCTGTTTAATCCGCTAGGCGAAAATAATTCTTCTCATGCGGCAACAACTGATAACAGTATAGTCAACATGAGACTTATGGAAACAACGGACATCCATGTTAATCTTGTTAACTACAACTATTATCAGGACAAGCCAACTAATGAATTTGGTCTGGCTCTGACTGCAACACTTATTAAACAGGCTCGTAGTGAAGCGAAGAACCATATGTTGTTTGACAACGGCGACCTGATTCAGGGCAACCCACTTGGAGACTACGTTGCCAGAAACGGTCTTGAAGAGGGAGAAGTCCATCCTGTCTACAAAGCAATGAACCTCTTAGATTATGACACCGCAAATATTGGGAACCATGAATTTAACTATGGTATCGACTACTTAAAGGAATCCATTGACGATGCTAACTTCCCATATATAAATGCAAACGTCTACTATGATGATGGTGACAGCGACCCAACTAACGACGAAAACTTTTTCCAGCCATACAAAGTTATAGACAAGCAAGTGGAAGATGAAAATGGCAATACCCAAACCGTTGACGTTGGGGTAATTGGCTTTGTTCCACCACAAATCATGCAATGGGATAGCACTAACCTGGAAGGAAAAGTAATTACCAAGGGAATTTATGAAACAGCTCAAAAGTTTATACCGGAGATGAAGGAACAAGGCGCCGATATCATTGTAGCAGTCCCTCACTCTGGACTTGGCTCAGTTGAACTGCAAAAAGGAGAAGAAAATGCTACTTACAATCTAACGGAAGTAGAGGGCATTGATGCGATTCTGTTCGGCCATGCTCATGAAGCTTTTCCAAGCGAGTCCTTTGCAGGAATTCCCGGTGTGAACCTGAAAAAAGGAACAATTAACGGTGTTCCATCTGTAGAAGCAGGCTTTTGGGGGAACCACATGGGATTCATTGATCTGAAACTCGAAAAAAATGGAGAAGACTGGGATGTGATTGATTCCAGTGCGGAAGTCCGGTCCATTTACGACGAAGAAACAGGTGAAGCGCTTGTCGAGCCAGATCAGGAAATCATCGATGCTGTTTCAGAAGAACATCAGGCAACGTTAGATTATGTACGTTCTGAAGTAGGCGAAACAACTGCACCGATTCACAGCTATTTCGCGCTTGTTAAGGACGATCCATCTGTACAAATCGTATCCAATGCACAGAAATGGTACACGGAAAACGCAGTGGAAGGAACGGAATATGAAGGGCTACCAGTCCTGTCAGCAGCTGCACCATTTAAAGCAGGTGGCAGAAGCGGAGCTAACTATTACACGTATATACCAGAAGGTCCAATTGCCATTAAAAACGTGGCTGACCTTTACGTTTATCCGAACACCTTGAAAGTAGTCAAGCTAAACGGGGAGCAAATTCGCCAATGGCTCGAAATGTCTGCCGGGCAATTTAATCAGGTTGATCCAGCTGCCTCAGAACAGCAGTCATTAGTTGATCTTGATTTTTCAACGTATAATTTTGATATAATTGATGGCGTCACTTATGAAGTCGATGTGACTGAACCATCCCGTTATAACAATGACGGTGAGCTGATTAACCCGGATGCACAACGGATTGTAAATCTACAATTTAATGGTGAACTAGTAAATGACGGGCAGGAGTTTCTTGTTGCAACGAATAACTATCGTGCTGGTGGAGGCGGTAACTTCCCTAACTTAGATGGAAGTCAAATTGTCCTATCTCCACAGGTACAAAACCGTCAGGCGGTTATCCAGTATATTCAGGAAAACGGAACAATTGATCCTTCAGCTGACGGGAATTGGTCATTTGCACCAATTGATGGCAATCCGAAGCTGACATTCCAGTCATCACCGGATACACAGCAATTCACTAAGCCAGACGGGAATATTAGCTACTCCGGTGAAGGAACAAATGGTTTTGCCAAATATACCATTGACTTATCTAAGCCCGTAACGCTTTCATCTATCCAGCAGAACGTTGCGGACTTGAAACAAGCAGGTGAAATCGACCATCCATTGGCCGTTCAGCTAACGAATAAACTGAAACAAGCGGAACACCAATTGGATAAAGATCATCAAAAACAGGCGATTAAAAAAGCAGAAGGATTCTTAAAGCATTTGAATAACAAAGCAATGAATAAATTTATTACAATAGATGCAAAGGAAGACTTGAATAACGCTGCTGATGAGCTTATTAACAACTGGCAGTGAGAGGCACAAAAGCGCAAGCGCCTGTTCAGCGCCGTATGGACTGTGCCCGCGTATCGCGGGTAGGTCGACGTTGCCGCGCAAAGCGGCGGTCTTAGTCGATCTTCCTTTTCCCTGAGATAAAGGATACACGAAGAGCGCAAGCTGCCCCACAGGACGTGGGGTAGTTCGACGTTGCCACAGGATGTGGTGGTTTTAGTCGAACATCCTTTATTTCTTATCGTAGACACGGGGAGGGAAGTCCACTAGGCGCTAGGCGCTGGCCGGTGAGAACGCCACGTCCTGTGCCGTCACCGGCACTAGTACGTCCTGTACGTCGGAGCTGGACGTGGCTGATTCGGGATTCCAGTTATACACAGCACTTAAATTTTATAGTTTCCTAAAGAGTAAAGAAGTCCTGTTATGGATTGATTCCATGACAGGGCTTTTTAATGCTTTTAATTATTCTTTCGTAAATTCTTTTGTACTTCTTACCGTATCAATTGGGCGAACCATTTTTTCGATTTCTTCACGTTTTGGTTCCAGCATTGGAGGTAACGATAGTTTTTCTCCAAGCGTTTCATAAGGCTCATCACCCATGAAACCAGGACCCTCTGTGGCAAATTCAAATAAAATCTGTGGCGCCACGTTGATATACAGTGACCCGAAGAAGAATCGATCAACAAAGCCTGATGTCTGGAATCCTATGCTTCTCATTCGTTTATCCCATTCATCTAACACTGAACGATCTTCAACACGGAATGCCGCATGGTGAACTGTCCCAAAACCTTGTCTTACCTGCGGTAGAACTGTATTATACTCTACGACAACCTGTGCACCATTTCCTCCTTCACCCACTTCGAATAAATGGAAGGACCCTTCATGATCTATTTCTTTAAATAGAAGAGCTTTTTCCATCATTTCTTTGAAGTAATCAAAGTTAGCAATACGAACAAAGATTGGCCCTAATCCGGTAATAGCATACTCTAATGGGATCGGCCCTTTTTGCCAAGGAGTACCTGCAGCAACTCCATTATCATTTTCATCTGAAATCAGTTGGTAATTTTGATCATCAAAATCAACAAAAGGAAGTGTCTTTTTACCAAATTGCTCTTTAATTCCGGAGTGTTTTACTTCCAGCCGGTCAAAACGTTTCACCCAATAATCCAGTGCCGCATCACTTGGTACACGAAAAGATGTCTTAAAAATCTCATTTGTTCCATGTGATCCTTTTGGAATGCCAGGGAAATCAAAGAAAGTCATATCCGTACCTGCACTTCCCTTATCATCCGCAAAAAATAAATGATATGTTTTGATATCGTCCTGGTTAACGGTCTTTTTCACCAAACGCATTCCCAACACATATGTGAAAAATTCATAGTTCTTTTCTGCACTGCTTGTTATGGCAGTGACATGATGCATACCTTTCAAACCATTCATTTAAATTTCCTCCTATAATTTGTGGCTGTAACTCTATCTTCAACAGTTATATTTATTTTTAATTCAAGATAAATATAATACTGATAAACTTTAGTGTCAATAAATAAGGTTTATATTGATTTAATAATGGATGATTGTTGCTATTACTAAGCAATGAATCTTATAAACTGCAAAGGAATTGTATTAAAGCCTAATCTCTCGCCGTAGAAAGTGTGAAATTAGGCTTAACAGAACAACTTTATACCAGGATAAATATCTAGTTTTGTGTAGAAATCACATTTCATTAAATGGATTTTTCACAAAGAAATGCAAGTCTTATTCCAGATTATGTCGCAGTTTATATCAATCGCAAAAAACTAGAAATACTC
Source organism: Virgibacillus salinus (assembly GCF_900102415.1). Classification (NCBI taxonomy): domain Bacteria; kingdom Bacillati; phylum Bacillota; class Bacilli; order Caryophanales; family Bacillaceae; genus Virgibacillus; species Virgibacillus salinus. Next base: position 48,724 of record NZ_FNKD01000004.1, on the reverse strand, counting down.
TGTATAAAAATAGTTGCGAAACACAATTTATTACTGGGGTGAAAAAATGAAAAAACAACGCAAAAAGGATTTTCCCATTCCCACGGAGGCAAATTCAGACGGTGATGTAAGTATTCAAGATGGAATAGATGCTAAGCATCCTTTTGCCGAAGAAGACAATTTTGCAGGAGATTCTGTTGATGAACATAAGGAACTTGAAGTAGCCAATGAATACTTTGCGGAAAAAGAAATATCACAGCAATATAACAACTCATAGCTTTCTATTTCAAGTTCAATCACTTAGAAAAAGCCGCGTTCTTCAACTGAAGATGCGGCATAATTTCCAGATCCATTTACTTTTTTTGAATACTAACGGCCGTTCCATACACCAAAAGTTCTGCAGCACCATTGGCAATCTGGGATGTTACAAAGCGAACATTTACAACCGCATCAGCACCTGAATTCTCCGCTTCCTTGACCATGCGCTCTGTAGCCCTTTGTCTGGATTCTGTTAACATTTCTGTATACTCTTTCACTTCACCGCCAACTATATTTCTGAAACCCGCAACAAAATCCTTCCCAATATGTTTCGCACGTACAACATTCCCTTTAACCATTCCCTTCACATCTGTAATTTCATACCCGGGAATAGTTTCAGTATTTACTAACATCACGTTGATCTTCCTCCTTCTTGTCTTTAATTCTGTCTCTTATAACTCCGATGATCACTACCAGAACACCTGTCATTCCAATCACAATAGAGCTAATCAAAAAGATAGTATTATACCAAATGTTAATCGCAAAAAAATCAACGGTATAAGATAACAAAAATGTTAAAATGGAAATCCCAACAAGAACAACACCACAGCGAAATAAGATAACTCCAAGACGAACTATAACCTTCACCCGCCAATCACGACGTTCTTACTAAAGTAATACGGTTATAATTACAAAAGGTTCCAAAAAATCAGACATTTGGTTTTCAAACGACCTTACCTATGAACAAAAGCGCAAGCGCCTGTTCAGCGCCGTATGGACTGTGCTCAGCGCTACGGGTGGGTCGACGTTGCCACAGGATGTGGTGGTTTTAGTCGAACATCCTTTATTTCTTATCGTAGACACGGGGAGGGAAGTCCACTAGGTGCTAGGCGCTGGCCGGTGACGCCACGTCCTGTACGTCGGAGCTGGACGTGGTTGATTCGGGAGTTCAGTTATCCACAGCACATAAATTTTATAGTTTCCTAGACAAAGAAAAAGCCGGAGGAAACCCCCCGGCTTTTAAAAAACTATTTATTTTGTTTCCATTTCTAATTCAGCAGATTCTTCCACAGATGTTTCTACCGTCTCTTCTGTGTTTTCCTCTTCAGTTGTTTCTTCATCTGTTTCATCGTCACTCGCTTCTACTGCAAGTACTGCTGAGTTTTCTGAAGCATGCGCTTTTGCTACATCGCTAGCGTTTGCTGAAGCTTGTGCGTTGATTTTGTTTTCTTGTGATTTATTTACTTCCTCTTCTGTTGCTTCTTCATCTGTTACTGATTCTTCTGTTTCTTCTGTTCCTTCTTCAGTTTCTTCTGTGCTCTCTTCTTCTGTTGTTTCCTCTTCTGTTGTTTCCTCTTCTGTTGTTTCTTCATCTGTTACGGATTCTTCTGTTCCCTCTGTTCCTTCTTCAGTTTCTTCTGTGCTCTCTTCTTCCGTTGTTTCCTCTTCTGTTGCTTCTTCATCTGTTACTGATTCTTCTGTTTCCTCTGTTCCTTCTTCAGTTTCTTCTGTGTTCTCTTCTTCCGTTGTTTCCTCTTCTGTTGCTTCTTCATCTGTTACTGATTCTTCTGTTTCCTCTGTTCCTTCTTCAGCTTCTTCCGTGCTCTCTTCTTCTGTTGCTTCTTCATCAGCCTCTACAGCTAGTACTGCTGAGTTTTCTGAAGCATGTGCTTTTGCTACATCGCTTGCATTTTCTGCAGCTTGTGAATTTACTTTATTTTCTTGAGATTTATTTACTTCCTCTTCTTCTGTTCCTTCTTCAGTTTCTTCTGTGCTTTCCTCTTCTGTTGCTTCTTCCTCTGTTACTGATTCTTCAGTTTCTTCTGTTGTTCCCTCTTCTGTTGCCTCACCATCTGCTTCAGCAGTCACTTCGACATTAGCCTCTTCTTCTGTAGATTCAGCTACAATAGATGACTGTGATGATGCATTAGCTTTTGCTGTTTCACTAGCATTCGCGCTTCCCTGAGATTTATTTTTCTTCTCAGCTTTTACTTCTTGTTTCTTTTCAACAGGTACTTCTTTTTCTGCATTAGAAGAAGCTGCATCTGTTGATTGAACACCTGCAAATACTCCAATTGTCATAACTCCTGCAAATACTAGAGATTTCATCCGTACGTTTTTCATAATTTAATCGCTCCTTAATTAATTTTTTTATATATTCTTTACTTTTAAAAATTAAGAAGCAATCTTTGGCGGTTCTGCTGGCGGTGCATTCACCCACTGATCCCGAAGAACTTCGGATCTCTTGCCGATTACTTGCGACTTAGAAAAGAACATCAAAGAATTTGGCAAATCTCCTTTTACCACTGAAGAAAAACTGGTTTGTCCACCATAATCACCACCACTTGTTGATGCTGGTGACGGTAATGAACCAGGTTTAATCATAAGTTCCTGACTAACTGGATCTTCGTTAGGTTTTGGAATTGACTTTGACTTCCTTCTTTGTTCTTGTTCAACAAGAATATTATCATTCTCAGATGTACTTTGTTTATTATTATTTTGAACTGTTTTATCTCCTGAATCGGCTACTGAAATACGGGACATTTCTTTACTCTGCATTGGATTTTCTACATTTTTAGAGTTGTCTTTCGCCTGGGTAGTTTGCTCTTCATCAATGTTCGAGCTTTTCTCTACCGTACTTTTTGACATCCCTTTTTTTCCATGCAGTTTATCTTCAACCTGTTTCTTTACTTTTTCCTTCTTTGGCGCCACCTCTTGCTCAAGCTTCTCTGTTTGTTCAGTAGCTTGGTCATTTGCCTGAGGTGGCAGGGTTTTTGAATCCTTATCCTTCGATTCAGATTCCGCGTGTTCGGAAGCTTTATTTGACGCATTCTCTTTATCTGTCGTCCCTTTTGAAACTTGCTTATTATGATTCGACGACTCTTCAGGTATTTCAGGAGATTCCTGCCCCTTATTAGTAGTCTCTTTGGCATCTTGAGAAGTTTGTTTACCTTTTTTTGAAACCTCTTCCGCTACAGGATTTGATGATTCTTTATCATTAGCCTGTGACGTTGCCTTTTCAGGAGAATTTCCATTATTCGCTAAAGTATCGGCCGGAAGTAAAAATACCGCCAGTACCATTAGGCAACAATATACTAATGGTCTTATGCGCATACACTCACCTCCTTCCCTCTTTCTACATAATTCTTATTTTTCTATCATTTTCTGTCCGTCTTATTAAAATCCAACAACTTTCGATATCTTGCTTTTCCATTCAAAATAAGCTGTTTTGTAACTAATATGAGTTATAATAATGGTGGAGGTGGATAGTGATGGTTACAGCTAAAAACTCAGTATTAACAACTGAGCAGTGGAAAGCTATTCGTGAAAATGACGAGAATTTTGATGATCAATTTTTCTATGCTGTCAGAACGACGAAAATCTTTTGCAGACCTTCCTGTAAATCTCGTGTTCCGAATTTTAATAATGTAACGATTTTCTATAATGTGGATGAAGCATTGGCGGCGGGATTTAGACCGTGTAAAAGGTGTAAAAGGTGTAAATCAGCGGGGTTCCGGCTACCGGATGAAGAATGGGTCCTTCAAGCAGAAGCATACATGAGAGAACATTCTTCCAAACAGTTAACATTGGACAGAAAAAACGAACAGGACAGACACCACGAAAATTCCGAAAAAGTGATGAAAATGAGGTGTTACGTCATGAAATATAATGAAGAAAATGTGGTATATTATGGCCATATTAAATCTGATGGTTGTTCCATTTATCTTGCTGTTACCGATACTGGCCTTTGTTTTATCGGTTCAGATAATGGAAGAGTTAGTGAAATGAAGAGCTGGTTTAATAGTAAACGGCCAAGAGCCCATCTAGTAGAAGACTGGAATGAAGTATCCGTATATGCTGAACAGTTAGTAGACTATTTAAACGGTGAACGGAAAAATATTGATTTACCTATAGATTTAAATGGCACAGAGTTTCAGGAAGCAGTATGGGCTGAATTACAAAACATACCATATGGTAAAACAAAATCATACACGGATATATCAGAAGCCATCGGCAAGCCTGATTCAGTACGTGCAGTAGGAACAGCAGTTGGAGCGAATCCCTTATTGATTGTTGTACCTTGTCACCGGGTGATTAGTAAAAGCGGGAAACTAACTGGCTATCGTGGTGGCATTCCAATGAAAGAAAAATTACTTAGGCTGGAACGCAGCTAATGACACGAAAATATCAATTAATCTATGATAAATTGTTAGACTATTATGGCCCGCAAAACTGGTGGCCTGCTGATACACCCTTTGAAATGATGATTGGCTCGATTCTAGTACAGAATACAAGCTGGCGTAATGTGGAAAAAGCACTGGAAGAGGTAAGACCTTTTTTGAGTCCGAAGCATATAGAAAAGTTAACAACCGAGGAGCTGGCTCAGTTGATCCGTTCGAGTGGCTTTTTTAATATCAAGGCAAAACGAATTAAAGCTTTTCTGGAATGGTATAAATCCTATAACTACGATATTGATGTGATCAAAAAATTAGACAAGCTTCAGCTAAGAAACGAACTGCTCAGCATTAATGGTATTGGCCGTGAAACAGCTGATGTAATACTGCTGTATGCTTTTGATAAACCAGTATTTGTTGTTGATGCATATGCGAGAAGAATCTTTTACCGGCTCGGATTCGATATGCCAAAATTCTATGATACATTTCGAAAACAGGTAGAAGAAGTGGTTCCGGAAGATATAGGATTGTATAATGAATTTCATGCTGTGCTGGTTGAGCATGCAAAGGTTTATTGTAAGTCTGTTCCGATTTGTAATGGCTGTCCATTGTTTGACGTTTGTGACCGAAGACTGGATAGCAATGATTAGAATGGAGGAAATCAGATGAAGTCATACCATACAAACCGGCGTTCTGTTCGCCGTTTTCTGCTTGATACGCAGCACCTCCTTTCACAGAAGGAGAATCCCGCAGCATCAGAAACATTGCAGATAATCCGGCAGCTTGAATGTGTTCAGCTTGATGCAGTTGCGTCCGTTGCACGTAACCAGCATCTTGTCTTAGCCGCTCGAGTTCCCGGTTATCAGCCCGAAATATTAAATGATTTATTAGCAGAAGGTCAATTATTCGAGTACTGGGCTAATGCCGCATGTACGATTCCAATGGAAGACTATCCAAAATTTGAGGCGACCCGACTTCGCTTCCAAAATCAGTCGAAAGTAGAACTGGATAAACTCGGATCTGTTGTGGATGACGTGCTCGATAAGCTGCAGATAGATGGCCCGCTTCCTTCAAGAGCTTTCAAGGCTGAGAACCGTGTTCACGGTGCTTGGGACAACAAATCCCCCAAGACCAAGGAGACCTCCCATGCCTTGAATCAGCTCCTTGATGCAGGAATAATCCGTGTTGTCAGAAGAGTAGGAGGTGAACGGTTTTTCGATTTAACTGAACGTACGATCCCGAAGAACCTGTTAAAAGAAGCTGAAAAAATGGATAGCATTGAATCGAATGAAGCCCTTTTGGAAAAATATATACGGGCCTACCGCGTCTTTGATGCAGGTGATCCCCGTCTGGGCTGGCAAAAAATGAGTGCAGCACAACGTCGAGAAGCGATTACAAAGCGAGTGGAAAATGGAGCAATTATTCCATTAGAAATGGATGATGTTCACCGCCAATATTATATTCTAGCTGAAGACTTGGACGCATTAAAAAAACACGAACAATTCACACCTAAGGGAGAATCTTCCACAGAGGATGTGCCAATCCGATTTCTTCCGCCACTGGATAACTTGCTCTGGCGCAGGGAGCGATTGGCAGATCTTTTTGACTTCTCCTATAAATGGGAAGTATATACACCAAAAGCCAAACGAAAGTATGGATATTATGCCATGCCAATCCTTGCCGGAGACTGTTTAGTTGGTCGAATCGATCCAGGCCTGGACAGAGAAAATCAACACTTGAATATTCGTTTGCTACAATTAGAGCATAGTGTGAACATGACGCCAAACCTGCGTAGAAATTTAAAGGAAGCTATAGAGAGCTTTGCCGCCTTTCATCAGGCTCAAACTATCACTATCGAACAAGCAATGCAGGATGTACGGATTTTTTAATATCAATGTTTTTTTACATAACTTGAAAAACCGTACGAACTGGCAAGAGTACTCTATTAGAAGTAAAATAAATATAAGCGACAAACATCAGGCACCCTCTCTCTTACTGGGTGCCTGGATTTTTCCAAGGGGGGGGGTTTAATAAGATGAAAATCGTAATTGCTCCGGATTCTTTCAAAGAAAGTATGTCAGCATTAGCTGCTGCCAATGCGATTGAAAATGGCTTTAAAAAAATTATACCTGAAGCAACATATGTGAAAGTCCCCATGGCTGACGGGGGCGAGGGAACCGTTCAATCGCTCGTGGTCACGACAAACGGGAAAATCATCAGTGAAACCGTAACAGGACCAGCAGGCTACCCTGTTGAAGCATTTTATGGGATTACGGGTGATGGAAAGACAGCCGTGATTGAGATGGCTGCAGCGTCCGGTCTTCACCTCGTACAATATGAAAACAGAAATCCATTAACGGCAACAACAAAAGGTACTGGAGAACTAATTCTCGCTGCACTAAACCTTGGTGTAAAACATTTGATTATTGGACTAGGTGGAAGTGCAACTAATGATGGTGGAGCAGGAATGGCTCAAGCGTTAGGTGCCAGCCTGCTCGACTCTAATGGAGTACCGATAGATTTTGGTGGCGGTGAATTAAATAAAATTCATTCAATCGACACCACAAACCTTGACCCAAGATTGCAGCAGGTACAAGTTGATGTTGCTTGTGACGTGGATAATCCCCTGATTGGAGATCATGGTGCGTCTGCTGTATTCGGCCAGCAAAAGGGTGCGACTGACAAGATGATTGCGACGTTAGATCAAAATCTCACCCATTACGCGCAAATGCTACAACGTGATTTAGATAAAGACGTTGAGACAATTCCAGGGTCAGGTGCAGCTGGCGGCCTTGGTGCAGGTTTACTAGCCTTTTTAGAAGCCGACCTAAAACGAGGAATCGATATTGTCATCGATGCAGTCGATTTAGAAGAACACATGGAACATGCCACACTAGTCATCACCGGTGAAGGTAAAATAGACAAACAAACAATTTACGGAAAAACACCAATTGGAGTTGCCAAAATCGCTAAAAAACAACACATACCTGTCATAGGTTTAGCAGGCTCACTTGGCGAAGATTATCAAGTTGTTCATGACCACGGGATTGATGCACTCTACTCTATTGTACCAAGTGCAGTTTCACTAGAGACAGCACTCACCAATGCAGAGCAGTTTACAGAACAACTAGCCGAGAATATTGCCAGAACGATTAAGGTACTGGGATTATAATATTTGGCATGGTGTCTTGACTAGTGAAGATAGGACGGCACACTTAATTGACTTTCAAAAATTTGTCGACCGCAATAGGGCCTTTTTGTTGAGAAAAAGCCGTTCCGTTTATGATGGAACCTAAATGAAATAATAATTATATAATGCTTTAAAAAGGGTGGATATGCGATGATTGCAAAAACTGAAGAGGATTTTAATGGATTAAGAGAAATTGGTGAAATTTGTGGAGCAATTCGAGATAAATTAGTCCAATGTACGAAACCTGGTATTACTACAAAAGAACTCGATGAAATTGCGGGAGAGATTTTTGAAAAAACAGGAGCTCTATCTGCACCAAAAGTAGAATACGATTTCCCTGGGTATACATGCATTAGCATAAATGAAGAGGTGGCGCACGGTATTCCAAGGGACCGGAGAATTCAAGAAGGAAACCTTGTAAATATTGATGTTTCAGGTTCTAAAAACGGGTATTTCGCAGATACTGGAATTTCCTTTGTTGTTGGGAAAGGAGAGGTAATTTTACAGAAAATATGTGACGTTGCTAAAGAAGCATTCGACGCTGGACTTGAGAAGGCAAAACCAGGTTCGAAAAAAAGCGTTCTCGGAAAAGCTGTACATAATGTAGCAAAACAGCACGGCTTAACTGTTATAAAAAATCTTACTGGACACGGTGTTGGGCGCTCGATTCATGAAGCACCAGAACATATTTTCAATTACTTCTCTCGCTGGGATGACGAAATTTTAAAAGATGGTATGGTAATTGCCTTTGAGCCTTTTATCTCTACATTTGAAGAGGAAGTTTTCCAATCCAAAGATGGATGGACCTTCCTAACCAATGAAAGCCATGTGGCTCAATACGAACATACAGTTATTCTTACAAAGGAAGGACCGATTATTACTACATTGTAGGAGTACTAATACCACAGTAGAACGCTATCTGTAATAAGGAAAAGCTCCTTATTGGCGTATGAATTTAAGAAATGGTTGACGTTTAGATTTGGAATTGATATTCTATTGGTAGAAAGGTCATTCTATCTAACTGAAGGAGAAGTGCAACATGAGTCGATCTATAAAAAAAGAGACATTACTTAAAGTGGCTGAACAATTATTTTATGAGCATGGATTTCGTGGGGTAGGATTAAAGCAAATCATAAGTGAAGCGAATGTTGCTACAATGACGCTCTATAATCATTTTCCTTCCAAGGATAATTTGGTCGAAGAAGTACTGAAGCAGCGGGAGGAACGCTATTGGTCTTATTTGGATTCACATGTAGAAATGGATTCAGATTCCCCTTTCATCCTTGCTGTTGAAGCTCACGGTCGTTGGTTAAAAGAACAATCCTACAAAGGGGATATGTTTTTAAGAGCGATAGAAGATTATGCGGGAACTGATAATGAGATTGAAAACATTGCAAGAGGTCACAAAGCTAAATTACTTAAATATTTTCAACTATTAGCTCAGAGAAAAGGTAAAGAAAACAAACGTGATCTAGCTAATCAATTTGCATTGCTGCTTGAAGGAACCACTTCCATGACGACATTAATTGGTGCAGAGAAAGCAACAGAACATTCTATTGCGATGGCGAGGACACTTGTCCAACATACATCGTAATTTTTTTAACTATTAAATAGAAAGGTCGTTCTATATATTTATTTGAAGTTAGGATGAATACCATGAAATTTTCAAAGCTAGTTTTACCTGGAATTACCATGATTGCTGTGACCTATGGATTTGCAAGGTTTAGTTTTGGGTTGCTTCTCCCCGGGATAAATGAATCACTTGAAATGTCTGAATTCGTATCAGGGATGATTTCTTCGCTGTTTTATTTAGCCTATTGCTTCACGATCATTCTATCCACTGTGATCACTTCAAAAGAAGGGCCAAGAAGGATGATTATCTCTGCTGGACTATCAGCCTTTGTTGGATTGCTGCTGATGAGTATCGCTCCAAATGAGTGGGTGCTGGCGTTAGGAGTTTTACTAGCAGGTGGAAGCACAGGTTTGGTATCTCCCCCTTATGGTGCGGCGATATCGCTTTGGATTAAAGAGAATAAACAAGGGCGAGCTAACACATGGATCAATTCAGGAACAAGTTTTGGCATAGTCCTTTCTGGATTGGGAGCAATTATATTAGCACCAGACTGGAGACTGACGTATTTGATTTATGCTAGCTTGACATTTCTGATATTGGTATGGAATTTCCGAGCAATACCGAAAGTCGGGGCGAGCTCGAGTTTGGTGTTTAAAAAAGGGAACCTCTCTATACGAGGAGTAAAAGGAGCCATCCCTTTGACTTTGGCATCACTTACCCTGGGAATTTCCACAGCAGCCTTTTGGACATTTTCCAGAACTTTTATTGAAGTGACTGGAGATTATAGTGCTTGGCAGCTTTCTGGGTTTTGGGTCATTATAGGACTATTTGGTGTGCTAGGAGGGTTTTCTGGTTCTCTAATTGAAAAGGTGGGACTGCCGTTAGCTTACAAATTAGGGAGTTTGTCGATTGCATCATCATCGATAATTCTCTCTTTTGCACCTGAAAATTTATTAATGACTTACTTATCAGCTGGAATCTTCGGTTGCTCCTATATATTTTTAACAGGAGTTCTTCTCGTCTGGGGAATTCGTGTATTTATTACGAATGCATCATTAGGTATTGGCGTTCCATTTTTACTTTTGGCAGTGGGGCAAGTAATAGGTTCATTATTCGCTGGAATGTTTATTGAAGTGTGGGGTTATGTTCTTTCATTTATTCTTTATGGAATAATCGGCCTGGCTGCTAGCCTAATAGGTCCAAAAAGAACTGCTTAGAAAACTTGGCATTCGTTAAAGGGATTCTTATGAAAGCGTATTATGCTTTCTTAGAACCCCTTATACTCTGGAGTGCAAGCCTTTGGGCGTATTGCCTTAGTTGCACTTATGCAGTATGAAAGTAGTTATACTTTCTTATCTGCCAAGAAAAACCTGATGTCCCCTAGCAAACGTAGCGCTTTAATCTACCGTGCCGGTTTTAGGCGGATTGTGGAGGAATGGATTTACTTAATCATTTATTGTAAACTGAACTTACACAATTATTTAAATGACTTATTAACCATTACGATTAAAAACAGTGAGGGGGAAACTAACGTGAGTAATAAACTAAAGTTGTTACCAGAACAACGTGAAGAATTACTCAAAGCATTGAAAGCACGTTTTGAGAAAAACATGCACCGCCATGAAGGCCTTGAATGGGCTGATGTCCAAGCAAAGCTGGATACTAATCCTGAAAAACTGTGGTCGCTCAATGAAATGGAAAAAACTGCCGGTGAACCGGATGTTGTTGGTCATGATAAAAAGAAGGACGAGTACATTTTCTATGATTGTTCAACGGAAAGTCCTAAAGGCCGCAGAAGCATTTGTTACGACCGTGAAGCGCTGGAGTCGAGGAAGAAACATAAACCAGAAAATAACGCTATGGATATGGCAGCCGATATGGGCATTGAGCTTTTAACAGAAGAACAATATCGGGCTTTGCAGGAGCTTGAAAATTTCGATAAGAAAACGTCGAGTTGGATACAAACACCCTCTGATATCAGAAAACTCGGCGGTGCTCTTTTTTGCGATTACCGCTTCGGACACGTTTTCACGTATCACTTTTCGTTGAACTTTTAACAGAAGAACAATATCGGGCTTTGCAGGAGCTTGAAAATTTCGATAAGAAAACGTCGAGTTGGGTACAAACACCCTCTGATATCAGAAAACTCGGCGGTGCCCTTTTTTGCGATTATCGCTTCGGACACGTTTTCACGTACCATAATGGAGCAGAATCTTACTATGGTGCCAGAGGTTTCCGTGGCTCACTTAGGATCTGAATTTTGCACAGACAGTTAACCTTGAGTTTGATAATTGAACACACCTAAGAGCATATAACCTTTAACTATCGGGAGCACAAAAACTAAGACAAAAAGCACGTTAACCCAAATGGAATTAACGTGCTTTTCTTAAAGCTCAATTAACACTGCAAATTTAATTCATTTAGTTTAGATTGCAGCTAAAATGCAGACAGGTTAATAACTGAGATAATCCCCAAACTCATATAATTCCGGAATTGTTACCGGTAATTTCCCTTCTGGATTAACCTCACCACTTAGCACTCGAGCTAGTGCTTCGATAGATACGTCACGGTTACCGTACGTAGCTAAGTAGCCATCAACCTCTGGAAACACCATTATGTCATATGGATTACGAACCGCTGTTACAATGACTGGCTTACCTGTTTCCATTAGGGATTCTACTAAACGCTGTTGGGCATTGTTCGTATTTGCAGTATATGTTGTCACAATGATTTTATCAGCATCCTCTGCTCTGGATGTTGCCTCAGCGATTTGATTTGAGCTTGGACTTGTGTTTGTTGCGTAATCACTAGAATCGTACCCTTTTTCCCTAAGCAGATCAGAGAGGTAATCAGGATCTCCTGCAGATGGCCCTGTTATAAATAAACTGCTGTCATCAACTAAAGGCAGTAAATTGTTTTCATTTTTAACAAGTGTAATAGTTTTGTTTGCAATTTCGGTTGCTTTTGCCAAATTTTCTTCTGTACCAATGTTTTCAATTTCACTTGGATCCGTATACGTATCTCCGAATAGTCCCTTCTTCATTTTGGCTTTCAGTATTCGGTACACAGATTTATTTACACGATCCTCACTAATCTCTCCACTTTGAACTGCTTCTAACACTGCATTATAAGCCACTTCTACGTTAGGTGGGTTTAGCAAAATATCGTTTCCAGCCTTAAATGCTTCTACAGCAACACGGTCTGGTTCAACGACATTGGCACCTGACATGCCTAGGCTGTCGGTAACAATCAATCCCTCAAAGCCCATTTCCTCACGTAAAAGTCCCTGTAAAATTGGCTTAGATAGCGTTGCTGGCAGACCTGAATCATCAAGTGCCGGAACAACGATATGGGCAGTCATTATTGCATCTATGCCATTATCAATTGCTGCTTGAAATGGCTTTAAGTCTACATTATGCAGCGTCTCTAAGTCATGGTTGATAATCGGCAATCCATAATGAGAATCAACATTTGTATCTCCATGACCTGGGAAATGCTTAGCTGTTGGAATGACACTTTGATCTTCATATGCCTGCACCTGGGCAACAGTTAAATCTGAAACGAGATCGGGATCTTCACTGAAAGAACGAACACCGATAACCGGATTCTCCGGGTTAACGTTAACATCTGCTACTGGGGCAAAGTTCATGTTAATACCAAGACTGCTTAATTCCTCGCCCATGATAGCTGCAGATTGTGTTGCATATTCGGTAGACCTCGTGGCTCCAAGTGCCATATTTCCAGGAAACACTGTACCAGGACTTGTAATTCGCTGTACAATTCCGCCTTCCTGATCCGTCGAAATAAATAATGGAATTGGCATACGCTGATCCATCGCTATATCTTGTAGACCATTTGATAGCGCATTAACCTGTGTTGTATCAATCGGTGTTCCAATATTACCTGTCCAATTGAAATAGATTACACCACCAATATGATATTTTTCAATCGCCTTTTCAAAATTCTTGGCTCCTCGGTTCATCCGTAAGTTTGTGTCTTCATAATTAGGATCTGTCGGGGTTTCACCGTACATATGAATGACAAATAACTGGCCAATTTTTTCTTCCAATGTCATATGGTTTATTTTGTTAACAATCCAGCCATGCTTGACTTTTTCACCATCACCCCAGCCTGGATGGGTCGGGTCGTCCCAGCCATTTGCAAAACTTGTCATTGGAAAACTCATTAAAATTAGCATAAAACTGGAAAGGATCGCAAACAATCGTTTCTTCATTAAAATTTCACTCCTTTTAATCTATCTCGCGTGTTAAGAGTACCTCTGTCATTACCGGTAAGTGATCAGATGCTTCAGTGTCTATCACTTGGGTGTTTGTCGGGCTTAGATCTTGGGATGTGAAAATATAATCAATACGTTTTTCTGGTGAAGACTCTGGGTAGGTATAGCCATCTCCGCTTCCTGCTTCAGTCCATGCATCTTTGAACCTGTTGAAAAGCGGGTTCAGCTCAGGAGCACCAGGTGTTGCGTTCATATCACCGACTAGAAAGGTGTTTTTTTGTTCGGAAATAATGCTGAGCATATCGTTTACTTGCATTTCTCGAATATACGGGTCTCCTCGGTAATCGAGGTGTGTTACATAAAAGGAAACGTTGACTCCCTTCACATTTAGCGTAACGCCGGGAAATCCAGGAGCAGGACTTGGTTCAGGCACAGCATCTTGTGTCGAGAGCCTAGTTATTTCGTGATTTTCAGAATTGATAATAGGGTACTTACTTAAAACAGCTAGTCCATATTTTCTTCTTGGGTCTTCTTCATTTAGTGGATCTTGATTATAAATTGGGGCAAAGAAGGCATGCATATCTAACTTTTCAGCAAGGTATTCAACCTGATCCTGAAAGTTACTGCGATACCCCCAATTGACATCCACTTCCTGCAATCCAATTACATCTGCTCCAGAACTTCGAATTGTTTCGGCAGTATGATCGATATCGTACAATCCGTCACTTCCAATTCCTGCATGAATGTTAAAGGTCATTACGTTCAGTGTTATGTCTTGGTGTTTGTCGGGGTCTTTCTCAGAAGCTGCTGTGGCCATCGGTGAAATTAGAATCATTAGAAGAGCAATAAAAATTACGATAGCCTTGTTCTTCATTATCTAACCTCCTTATATAACTCTATTATGTTAGTACTCCTCCTTTCCAAACTATTAACTCTATCAAGTTAATAGTAGCTTCTAAACGATAGCTTGTATATAGTACGATGGAATTATTATTTAATAATTCAGAAAAAACAGAGTAGATTTTACCTATTTACCCCACGTAACTTTTGGCTCATGTTTTTATAGCCTTAGTTGCACTTACACAGTAGAAATGTTTTATATACTGCTAAAAAAAGCCGGGGTAAGAACTCCGACTTTGCAAATAACTATTTGAACATGGAAAGGTCAACTGATTCAGCCATTTTCTTATAACCTAAATCATTAGGGTGCAAGTGATCCCCAGCATCATATTTGGGAAGAAAACGTTCAGGTTCTTCTGGATCCCTTAGTGCTTTGTCAAAATCAATTACTCCATCAAACTCGCCACTTGTCCTAATCCAGTCATTTACCTCCTGACGCGTTTTCTCTTTTTTTGAAGTATACATTCCTGAACCTTTAAAAGGAGTTAACGTACCACCATAAATTTTAAGTCCTTGTCCATGGACAGAATTGATAACTTGCCTCATTCGTTCAATAATTTTATCCGCATCATATTCCGGATAATGTCGAATATCATTTAAACCTTGATTTAGGATTACTGCCTTAACACCGGTTTGGCTATAAACATCTCGTTCCAGCCTCGCTAATGCATTCTCACCTTTATCAGAATGACTGTTTATTAATTGATTGGCAGAGATTCCTGCGTTCAATACAGACATTTTGACTTCAGAAGTACTAAATCGTTTGGCTAAATAATCAGGCCATCGGTGATTGGCATTTACTGTCGAGTGATTTCCATTCGCAATAGAACTTCCCACTACAACGAGGCCACCTTTTACAGATGGATCAGCTACAACATCCACCCCATCTAACCAAAACCAAGCTTCTTCTTTTGTTTTAAATGCTGAAGTATCATCTGAAACATGATTCCCATTTGAAATATACGTCGTTTGCATGGAACGCGGGTGCCATGTAACTGGCCCAGTTTTATCCTTAACATAGACACTTACAGCCAAATTTTTATCACTATTTACTTTAAGGGGAATTTGATCACTAAATTCTTTCTCCCCAGAGGGAATGGTTACTTTTTCATCGCCCCCAAATGTAACCTTTTGGTCTGTACCAGGAATAATCTCAGATCCATTTTTGGTAATCGCTACATGTACCTCGTCGATAGATAACGGGTCCAAACCAAATGTATTAGATAAGCGAATGCGCATCTTTTCACCGTCTATATGAGGTCGGAGAATTAATCGTATGGTTTGATTTTCAAATCCTTTATGAGAAACTCCATCTTCTCCAGGTGATTGCATACTTGCAGTCCAAGCACCTATCCACTCACCTTTACCTGAGTTTTTTTCGTTTGAAGATCCCCATCCCTTTAAGCTGTAGATACTGAAAAATATTATAATGGTAATGAAAATAACATATAATAGACGCCTCATGATTTTCTCGCCCTTCTTGTTGATGTCGATAGGTTGCTGCACCTTATAATATTTTATTCGAAAAGTGGGGTCCTTTTATTAACGTTAAATGATCTTTTTCCAATTTTAACATTATCAGCTTTTTTTACTAATAATGATTAGTTAGTTCTTTGTGCTACCTGATCATTGCTTTCTCTACGTAAAACCATCAAAACAACAGGAACAAGAATTAACGATAGAACACCACTGCCAAGTGATAATGCAGTAAAGCTGGAGTTAACTACAACAATACCTGATAAAGCTCCACCTGCAGCCCCTGAAAGGGCAATTAAAACATCTACTTTTCCTTGTATCTTGGCACGGTTTGTTGGTGTTGTTGCATCTACGATAAGTGCAGTTCCGCTGACCAAGCCAAAATTCCATCCTAATCCCAATAAAGCTAATGCGATCGTAAGCATGACTAAAGAATCAGTTGGCGCATAAGCGGCTATTATACCAGCTAATAATAACGTAAATCCTGACGCTCCCGCCATCACATTACGCCCAACTTTATCAACAAGTATTCCTGTTACAAGTGAGGGAAGATACATTGCACCTATATGAATCCCAATTATTAGTCCTACTTCTCTTAATCCATGCCCATGGTCCCCCATATGCACAGGGGTCATCGTCATAACCGCAACCATGACTATTTGGGTTAAAACCATTACGGTAGCGCCTACAATAATAACTTGCTGATCTATTTTAGGTGTTTCGACTTTATTTTCAGTAATTTTACTTTCATTCTGCTGATCTTTTAGCGCAAGTGCTTCAGCAACTTTAAGTGGATCTGGATGAAGTGAAATTAATAGCACTAAACCAGCTAAAATAAAAGCAGCAGCAGCCAAAATAAATGGTCCAGCTAATGCAGGTATACCCAATAACATAGCGAATTTTCCCATTACATCTACTAAGTTTGGCCCTGCAACAGCACCAAAGGTTGTTGCTACCAATGCCACACTTACTGCAGTTGCTCGTTGTTTTGCATTTGCTAAATCTGTTCCTGCATAACGAGCTTGTAGGTTTGTTGCTGTACCTGCACCATAGACGAGTAAAGAGACAAATAAAAGAATAACACTGCTCGTCACAGATGAGATAACAACCCCAACTGCACCAAAACCACCAGCTATGAATCCTGCTGCAAGCCCTGTACGACGACCATGGCGTTGAGAAAGGTTTCCAACAATTAGTGCAGCACCTGCTGATCCTAATGTAAATAATGCGATTGGAATACCTGCAAGGCTATCTGTACCTAACATGTCCTCTGCAAGTAATGCACCTACCGTTATACCCGCTGCAAGACCCGCTCCTCCAAGAATTTGTGCAATCACAATGATAATTAATGTACGTTTGTATAATTGTCTCTGTTTGTCCGGATTATCAACATAGTCCTGTATCAATTCCTTATTGTTCTTATCCGTATTTTCCTGCCTATTCATGTGTCTACATCCTATCTAAACTATTATAAGTTCTGGCATACCCTTAAGCTCTTACATCTTTGTTTATTCAATTCAAAGAAATATATTTTTCAACACCCGAAAAAATACACATAGGGGTATACTATATTATAAATTTGAATCTTAAACTTTGCAATGAAAACAATTAAATGACAATACATCAGAAAACAAGACTTTAGACTTACAACCTCCTTTAAGCTTTCTAGTTTAAATTCATATATACGCTGTAAATTCAGCTTATTGACAACACAGATTAATAAATGTGATATACGGATATGGGTATGCATGAAATGCCCTTATAAGGACTAACTCGAACAATTGTGGATAAGTGAATCTATTTGGTTCGTAAGGAGACAAAATATGGCATATGTATTTTTTAGAAAACTTGGCTTATCGCTTATAGATAAGCCTTAGTTGCACTTATGCAGTAAGAAAGGATTTACTTTCTTAACTGCTAAAAAATTCTATTCGGTTCAAGAATTATACATAACCCTATACAAAGGTTTTAGAACAATGAAGTATATGGTGAAAAACAAAAAAACAAGACTTTGACCGCAGAATTCAGCGAAAGAATTATGCTTGAAGTTACCGAGGTAAATGGCTGTGAAGTATGTTCTTATGCACATACAAAAATTGCCCTAGAAAAAGGGCTGAGTAATAAAGAAATTCAAATGCTATTATCTGGTAACGTGGAAAGGGTTTCTGCGGATGAAGCCGTAGCGATTTTTCCCAACATTATGCAGATACCAAAGGAAATCCAACACGTGATTCTTGGAACCGCCTCGTGGATGTTTATGGGACTACAAAAGCACTAGAATTTTTAACATCAATTCGTACTATTATGCTTGGAAATGTTTATGGTATTCCTTTGGGAGCATATCGTAGTCGTTTAAAAGGTAAATCTATTAAAGAAAGTAATTTATTATACGAAATTAGTATGATTCTAAGTTTTTACATATTTTTACCAATTTCATTTATACACAGTATAATTTCCTCATTATTGAAAACACCGATTATACAATTTAAGAAAGCTTAAACAGGCACTGTAAATAGTGAATTCGTTTTTTAGGTGTTTAACTATTTTAATCCTAATGTAAACCTTATTTACTCAGTCCTGAATATTTTATCCTATTGTTCTTACTGCCAATAAATAGCCACCTCATAGTGGGGTGGCTATTTTACACGAACTAATTAATGTCACTTTGTCAATTCTCGTTAGGAAATAAATAAATCTTTAATGACCTGGTTATGTCTTCTGATTGACTTTTCTATATATAAGTCTAAAATCGTGCTCCCATTGTGAACCATCATGTGATGTTTCCCATGAACTTTGTATTGTATCTCCAAACTCATTAATTTCCCCAACAAAACGCTGGTAAAAGTCTAATTGTGAAAAATCAGATGTATCCCTCCACAATTTCCAATAATTGTTTTCGAAACTCATATTATATAGACGAGTTACACCTCGTGAATCAAAATAGTGTTGTAAATAAGTACCAGTATTAGAATCATAGTCGTAAACAAACGTACTGCTTGGGAACTCGGGTTGATTTATAAGAGTTCGCTGAACCATAAACTTCTTTCTCTCCATCCAATCAAATTTCGTTTGTCCATAAATCGAATTAGTTTGAAAGTGCGTATGAATTACTTCTATTTCCCATTTGCCTTAGAAAACTTGGCATTCGCCTAGCCTTAATGGCGAGTGCCTTAGTTGCACTTATGCAGTAAGAAAGTATTTATACTTTCTTAACTGCTAAAAAAAACTCCAATCGCTTTATCATTTCATCACGAATTGATTTTTTCATGAATAATGGATTTCCCCTTCTCATTTGAAATTTTCATAAATAAAAAAATCAGGTTAAAGCTCACAACGAAGTTCTTTTAAACTCTCCAGCCCCGTAGTTGACTAAGAAACGATGTTTATAACATTGATCTAGTTAAAATGTCTGTGAACTAGCGGGCTGTATTCATTAACCCCTGTATGCCTTCTGTAACTCCGCAAGATCAAGTTTCTTCATTTTTAGAGTTGCTTGTGTAACGCGCGCAACTTGTTCTGGTGTGCCATTATTCATCATCGCTTCCTTTTCTTTCGGTACAATCTGCCAGGACATTCCGTACTTATCTTTCAGCCATCCACACTGCTCAGATTCAGGTACTGCAGACAGCTTATTCCAGTAGTTATCAATCTCTTCCTGCGTGTCACAATATACCGTCAATGAGATTGCCTCGCTAAAACTGAATGGATGATTTTCCGCACTGTCCATTGCGGCTAACCTTTGATTCTCGATAATGAAATCTGAAAACATAATGCTTCCTTCTTTGTCAGGTTCCATACCTTGAGGGTAACGGGCAATTGATCCTTTCTTTGCGTTATTGAATACTGATAGATAATAATTGATCGCCTCTTCGGCTTTGTTGTATTGATCACCGACAAACATAAGTGAAGGCATGATTGTTGGCCGCTCTTCATCTTCAGGATTGGTTAAAATTAGTTGCCACGACAAACCATACTTATCCTGAATCCAGCCATATTTATCACTAAAGGAATACTTGTCAAGCGGCATTAACACTTTGCCACCTTCAGACAATTTGTTCCAAACCTGGTTTATCTTTTCACTCGCTTCTTTATCTCTCTTTGGGTCAAAATTCACCATGAAAGACACCGCTGGATTAAATTTGAAAATAGGTCCTGCATTGATGGACAAGAACTTTTGCCCCCACAACTCAAACGAAA
This sequence comes from Virgibacillus salinus, assembly GCF_900102415.1. Lineage (NCBI taxonomy): Bacteria > Bacillati > Bacillota > Bacilli > Caryophanales > Bacillaceae > Virgibacillus > Virgibacillus salinus. The sequence continues at coordinate 28,739 of NZ_FNKD01000004.1, read as the reverse complement.
CTAAATGAGAGTCACCAGATGGTGTGTCGTCAAGTGGCGTTACACTCGTAATTCTGGATTCCGGAAAAATGGAAGCATAAAACGCTGCCGCTTCCTTCGCGTCCTTGTCATACCATAAATGCGGAACGATGCTTTGATGTGTTTTTGTCATCGTTAAATCCTCCTTAGAATTGTTATTAACTTCAATTACTCTGATGTTTATCCAGGAATTCTTCAAGCCGATCCAAGAGTTCAATGGCTCCTTCTTCCATACCCGCTTTTATCATGCCATCTCGACCTTCTACTGACTGATATACCGTAGTCTCGGTAAACTTCGTCTTACTACCAGGCATTTCTTCAAAGTGGATCGTGACAAGTCCGAGAAAATCAGAATAGCCTTCAACATCAAAGGTATTGATTATTTTTTCAGGTGAAGAGATTTCATGATAAACACCATTAAATGCATATTCGTTTCCTTCAACGTCTCGGTGAATGAATCGCCAAATGCCACCTTTTTTCACGTCCATCTGATCTACTGTAGTTGTATACCTTTTCGGACCCCACCACTCAGGGACTGTTATTGGGTCGGTATAAGTCTTAAACACAAGCTCCCGAGGTGCATTAAAGATACGAGAAATGACTACATCGTGTGTTCCTTTTTCAGCTATAATCCGAGTTTTTGACATATTATCTACTCCTCTATTTTAAATTTGAGAAACATCATATTTGCTCGTCATCGCTCTTTTCAATAGCTTGTTTTTTCATTAAAAGATCTTCAAACCTGTCAAACTGTTCTTCTTTATCTCTGATGAAAGATTCTAACCATTTGTCCATCTCTACAAACGATTCTTGACGAATGGAATATATTCGTCTGTTCGCATCAGCCTTCACGCTAACAAGACCAACTTTAGCCAAAACATGAAGATGTTTGGATGACTGTGGCATTCGTAGTCCGAGCTTCTGAGAGACTTCCCCGACGGTTAGCGCTCCAAGGTCTCGCAGCAATTCAATGATGTTCATTCTATTGGGTTCAGCCAGAGCACTGAAAGTCGCGGCATTCATGCATACATCCCCTCCTTTCATTATCTGAAGATAATATACCACATCTCAAATTTTCTTTCAAGAGAAATTTCCTAATAAGGAAAATTCTCTTGAAAGAAAATACAAGAAGAAATTGTAAGCTTAGTGAATTTTTAACTACGTTATTATATTGAGGTCGCTAATGAGAAGATATCTTTAACCACGGCTTATAAGCTATACCACTGCCAGTTCCTCGACCTTCTTTAATCTATTTATCGACTTTAGTATGTTCTTTTTCTTTTCGCCACAAAAATCCCCTTTAGACAATCATATCTAAAGGGGGAAATGGTGCATCTTATTCTGAAGCCGAAAATACGCATTACACCGTCCTCAAACGAGGACGGTGTAAAAATAAATTTGTTTAATTTTTGGTGCATTTGCTGAATAACACTTCATAGATGTAACAATAAAGTCGTTTAAATTGATGGTTTTTCCACAATCGCGCCCTACTGTTGAAGATGTAATGTTTAGCTGCTTCAAAAAGTCCACAAACAGACGATCAAACTGTCAAAGATCTGACGTGTAAGTTGACCGCACTGCAGTAAATCTATCAAGGCTAGTTAGTTTATAATCTTTATGGGTGGTTCCATGCTCCCACGCGGTATCTCTGCCCAGCAAATAACCACCTTGCTGGGCTTGCTACTAGTGTTGGGGTGCAGGGGCTTCAGGTAGTCTATCCCTTTCCAATAGGTTTTACTTGTCTGAGTCCGGTCATGGTGAGAATGGCAATACCAATTATGACGATAGCACAAATGGCAGCTACTGCTTGCATGCCACTAGTAAAGGCTTCTCGGGCACTTGAGAGAAGAGCCATGCCTACGTGCTCAGGAAGTATTTCTACTGCAGACATAGCACCAGCAAGGCTGTCGCGAGATGCATGTTCTTCAGATGGAGGGATGTCGGAAGTGATGGCACTTGCAATTTGTGCACGGTAAACGGCTGTTCCAACGCTACCCAGTATGGCGATGCCCAACGAGAAGGCGAACTCAGCATTCGTCTCTGATAAGGAGGCTGCTGATCCTGCTTTCTCAGGAGGAGCAGACCCCACCACTAAATCAGTGGCCAAACTGGGAAGAGGGGCTGTACCCAAATTGAAGAGCGCATAGCCTACCACTAAGATCATGAGTCCTGATTCTACCTGTACTTGAGTGAGCAACACACAGCCAAGTGTCGAGATCATGAGTCCCGTCCCGATTAAGCTCGCAGGGCGGATCCGGCGTGCGATAAGAGGTGAAATCAGCATGCCTACCATCGACATGAGTACCCCTGGGAGCATGCACAGCCCTGCCTTGAGCGGTGAAAGACCTTGCACAAACTGGAGATATTGCGCTACAAAAAGCATAAGCGCTCCTGTCAACGTAATACCGAACATGCCTACTAAAGCTATTCTAATAGTAGGTTTTGCAAATAAACGTAAATCAAGTAAGGGATTGCTCAACTTACGTTGCCTTAACACAAATAGTGTGCTAAAAAAAATACCAAAAACAATGGTGAATACCGAAATTAGATTCAAACCGTATTTAACTGATTCTTTAAGCCCGTAAATGAAGGGTAGAATAGATGCTAATGAAAGCGCAACGCTAATCAAATCTAATCGGGCAGCAATAGGGTCTCGATATTCAGGCAGTAATTTCGGTGCGCTCACAAGTAACAATAACATGACTGGAACACCCAGTAGAAATACCGAACCCCACCAAAAATGCCCCAGCATCGCGCCACCGACCAGTGGCCCCAAAGCCATACCACCCATAAAGCAAACCAACCATACGCCGATGGCGAAAGAACGTTGTTTTGGGTCACGGAACATTGTGCTGATTAAGGCCAAGGTTGATGGGGCTAGCGTAGCTCCAGCGATGCCAAGGATTGCGCGGGATGCAATTAGCATCTCTGCGCTTTGAGAAAACGCTGCTAACATTGAGGCAAATGCAAACGCAGCCCCGCCAATCATCAGCAATTTACGACGACCAACCTGGTCTCCGAGTGTACCCATAGTAATCAAAAAACCAGCGAGCATAAAGCCATATATGTCAATGATCCACAATTGTTGAGTACTGTCAGCACCTAGATCAGCGCCAATGTGCGGTAAGGCAAGGATCATCACCGAAACGTCGATCGAAACGAGAAGAGTTGGCAGACCGAGCACAGCAAGTCCAATCCACTCCCGTATTCCAGCTTGTTTATCCGCCTCGATCATAACATGATTCATTTACGCCTCAATTCTTCACCTAAATTGTTAAGCAACGTATTCGTACCTTGTTCCCGAATGGCTGAAGTATCGTATCCATCAAGGAAGGCACCTTGCTCGGTAAAGATGAGTTGGGTGCTATCGCCAGTTGGCTTGAATTCAACTGTAGCTAGCGACACTGAAATTCGTATATCCTCTAGATCCATAGTATAGGCATAAACAATACGTTGTTCATGTATGATCTGTAAATATCGTGCATCAAAGGTGTACACCGAACCTTCTGGTGATTCTCCACGGTTGGTTTCGCGCCCGCCGACTTGGAAATCAAATTCAATAGGTTTCTGGAACCACCGTGTCTTGGCCTTGCGGTCTGCCCATGCTGCGTAGACGGTTGCAGGAGTGGCATCATAGATTTTTTTAATGGTAAATGTATCGTGAGATACGTAACGTCCATTCATAATAACTCACTTCCTTTTTTGGCATTGTCCAGACTTTCGGATAAGTGGTCACCAAGTCGTTCTAAATGCTTCTCCCAAATATTACGCTGAGCTATGAAATACTTATCATGATTCATTCTCATCACTCCTAATAGTTTAGTGAAATCTTCAACTGATACGTTTTCCTCCTTATGCATTAAACTTGACATGTTTTCTAATTGCATTAACAGTTTTTCTTGCATTGATATATTTTCTTTAAGACGTGTAATTTGGAGTGATATGATCTCAATAGGGCTAAATCGATCACCTGATTGAACCGATTTAATTTCATTCAGCGTTAAACCCAATTCTTTTAATGATAGAATTTGCTGTAATACAGTAATATCAGATTCGTTGTATAGCCTGTGCCCAGAATAAGTATGCTCTGATGGTGAAAACAAGCGGATTTGATCATAGTATCGCAAAGTTCGAACAGTTAATCCTGCTATCTTAGCGAGTTCTCCAATTTTCCATAGCCGTTTCATGATCATCTCCTTCTTTCGCATTATTTTTTACTAGCAATCAATCCTAAATCCAGTATATATCATTACGTTACGTAAGGTTCAAGTGCCTATGCCTATCATGATTAAATAACCACCTAATAAATATATATTGGGAGGTTTATCAAGAAGTATTAATAAACGATTCGAATCGTACTCTTACCATTCTTAACTATTTTTCCAGAAGCCAACAATCACTCACACCCACAAGTATTTATTACAGCCAAGAAAACAATACAGAAACGGCTATGTAAACATCAAAATTAGAAGGGAGCATTTATCTTAAATATTTAATTTTGATGTCTTGACAAGAAGGGCCATTACAATTTAGAGAGGTTTGTTTTCTTAGTTCAAGGAAACGTATCTTTCAATTGTTTGTCTATTGATAATTACAACAGGCTTACTTCAGAATATGGCCCGTTTGCGGTATAACCTTATATTACTGTTACCATAAGAAAACCCTTTAGACAAATTACATCCGAAGGGTTAAAACGGCATATCTTTTTACAAACGGTACGACTTTATGTCAAAGCCACACTTAAACCTTCAATTTTTCGCTTTATATTCATATTGAAATCTCGAATAAAGTCAATTTGTACATCATATGTAAAAGGCACAGACATTCCCCCAATAAAAAACACACGTTCGATTACTTTAATTGTAATCGATAACGCGTGTTTTTTTAACAACTTTATTGTCACTCAACAAACTCTGTTCACATACATTAATGTTGGTAACTATAAATACCTCAAAGGATTAGTTCATTGAGGTGATCCATTCCTTATAATAATTATTTTTATCATTTATTTCTTTGTGTAACTGAAGCACCGTTTAGTGAAGTACTTATATAAAATCAAGTACTATAATATAAATTTTGTTATCCAAAAGTACAATTGGTACTAATGCTGTTATTACACTTACAGCAAAAAAATCAATAGCATACCTACACAAAGATATTCCTTTATTGATCATTTAAACTGTCAGCAAGTAAACCACATATAGTAAAACGCTAAACATTTATAAACTATGAGACAGTTTCACGTAGTTTGAAGATGGGAAGTTCTGGTAGTTCTAGGCTTGTAGGGGTAGCGTCAGGAAAATGCGGATTTACAACGATAAGGAAATTCCAAATTAAAAAGCCCAACTTCTCTACAAATCAAAATAGAGAAATTGAGCTTTTCAGTTACTTCATTTATTTATTGAATTCATTAACTGGAAGAAGTATTCAGGTTTATGAGTCTTATTTAGGTTATACCATGAATGTAATGCATCTGGTGTAAATACATCTATTTTTTTCAGTACCTCCATTGCAAATTCCAGAGGAGCTATTCCTGATGCAGTAACTAAATTTGCATCAGATACCGCAGATCCCAACTCATAGAACTTTTCTCCTTTATAGTTAGGACATACCATTTTAGTATATTCTAAGTTATTACTTGTATGCTTTCTAGTATCTAAGTATCCCATATTCGCGAGGCCCTCAGTTGCACCACAAATTGCAGCAACAATAGTGCCAAGCTTTAAAGCTTGGCCAATTCTTTCCAAGATAGGTTGATGAATTTCTTCACTCCAAGTAGTCCCTCCTGGTAAAATTAAAAGATCTTTACTCTCAAGAGTACATTCATCAAGGGAAATATCTGGTTTTATGCTCAGTCCTCCCATAGTAGTAATCATTTCTTTATTAGCTCCTACTGTAATTACTTTTAAAGGTGCTAAATCTTTTTTGAAATATCTTCCTGAGTTTAGTTCAGCAATTAAATATCCATATTCCCAGTCTGACATTGTATTAAATACATAAAGATAAACTTTTTTTGTTTGCATTAAATAACACTCCAATCCCAATTGATATACCTAGTATAATACAACTTCCCTGACAGCTAACGTCAGGGAAGTTGTATTATACTTGATGAAATTTTATTAATTCCGACAGAACTTCAATAAGTCTTTTCTTAAGACTTATTGGCTCAATAACTTGAATAGATTTACCATACGGTAAAAGTAAATATGGTACATATTTATGTATCATATCTTTTTCAAGAAGAAATACTGCTTGATTTGAAGTCCGTTCTTGTAAATAATGTCCTAAAAACCAATGTTGGCAAATATCATCCAACGCACTTGTATTTCCATTAATAACTAAAGAAATAATCCCTTCTTTTTCTTCTATAGTTGGAAGGAGGTTTTTCATAAAAAAGTCACGTGCTGAAAAATTTTCTGGCTAGTTAAACTTATTTTTGGTTAGCTGTTAAGCAGTAACTTAATTCTTCCCTCACACAATCCCCCTCAATCCCTTGCCACACATATCTCTAACACGCTTTTCCCTTTTTCTGTAATGGAACTAAGTTCTTCCCTGAAACCCCCCATTTTGCTGCCTGAAATTAGGTGGTGTTAGATTGAAAAAGGTAAGAAAGTTCTTCCCTACCGATCAGAACAGAGAAAGGAATTGGAGAAAGAGGAGAGGAAGACCTTCTCGTTTCTTTCACACTTCTTCCTCTAAAGTAATGTATTGAAAAATTGCTGGATGAGGATTGAATTGTTCTTGTTTGAAAGTTGATTGAGTTCAGTGCTGATAATGGATTGAGGATTTTCGAAGGCAAAGAAAAAAGACTGGTCCGTGATTGGATCCAGCCTGAATTTTGATTGATATTTGATTGAATTTATTTGGGTTATGAGTAGATGTTGCTTGATTGTTTCTCGTCGTTCTTCTTCTGTTTTCATCATTCTCACATACCAACTTTGTTCCCTAAGGAAGAACTTTGTTACATAGGGAAGGAGATTGATTTCGGGAAACAATTAACGGTTACCTCTCTCAGTTTCTATAATTCTTACATAAAAAAATCGGGGTACATACCATTGGTACGTATCCCGATTGGGACGAGCGATTTAATACATAGTCTGCATAAAATGTTGAGTTACCAACTTTTTTGTTCGGTTACCAACTTTGTTGTAATTCAACAATAATGTATCTGGGACATTTTTTCAGTTCCTGACTTTTTTGTCTAGTACCCAACTTTTTTGTTCAGTACCCGACTTTTTTGTCATCAAACAACTCTTTACTCACATTCTATAACTCTATTCAACCGTAACACTTTTCGCTAGATTTCTAGGTTTATCGACATCGCAGTCACGATGCAGTGCTGCATAGTATGCTAGAAGCTGCAATGGTACAACGCTTACGAGTGGTGTTAAGAGCTCATGTACGTGTGGTACAACAAATGCATCGGTATCCTGCTCGAGGCCTTTCATGCTCATGACCATTGCGTTTGCGCCACGTGCTTCTACTTCCTGTACGTTGCTGCGGATTCCGTAATTAACTTCTGATTGTGTTGCTAAAGCAATTACAGGAGTTCCATCTTCAATTAGCGCAATTGTCCCGTGCTTCAATTCTCCACCGGCAAAACCTTCTGCCTGGATATAAGAGATTTCTTTTAACTTAAGTGCACCCTCTATACATACATAATAGTCAGTGCTGCGTCCGATGAAGAATGCATTACGCGATGTTGCCAGATAGTTCTTCGCTAAGTCTTCAATTGCTTCTTTTTGATCTGTTAATACCTCCATTGCATTTGCAACAATGGCTAGTTCCTGCATTGGATCAAAGTCTAACTGCAGTTCTTTTGCCTGTGCTGTATCTACTGCCAATATAGCTAATACTGCCATTTGTGCTGTGTAGGCTTTGGTTGATGCGACTGCAATTTCCGGTCCTGCATAAAGATTTAATGTGTAATTCGCTTCACGAGAAAGGGTGGATCCTGGCACGTTCGTAATCGTTAGTGCTGGATGTCCCAATTCCTTAATTTTTACTAAAACTGATCGGCTGTCGGCTGTTTCACCACTTTGTGAAATAAACACAAATAATGGTTTTTCCGATAGCAGCGGCATATTATAAGAAAATTCACTTGCTACATGGACTTCGACTGGTACGTTTGCTAATTTCTCAATGAACTGTTTGCCAACTAACCCAGCGTGATAGCTTGTGCCTGCTGCAATAATATAAATGCGGTCACATGCTTTCATTGCATCACGAACATCCTGATCAAGCTTAAGGTTGTTGTCGTCATCCTGGTATTCCTGGATGATTCTGCGCATAACAAAAGGCTGTTCATCAATTTCTTTCAGCATGAAGTGAGGATATGTTCCTTTTTCGGTATCACTCACGTCAATTTGTGCTGTAAATGGTTTACGGTCAACAACTGTACCATTCAGCTTTTGCACCTCAACAAAACTGCGATTTACAAGGACAACTTCCTGGTCATAAATTTCAAGATATTGGTCTGTTTCTTTCAATGTTGCCATTGCATCGCTTGCAATTACATTGAAGCCGTCACCTAGGCCAATTAGTAATGGGCTTTTATTTTTTGCCACATAAATGGTATCCTGATCTTCTTTGTCGATTAATCCAATCGCATAAGAACCTTTTAATAGACTAATTGTTTGGCGAAATGCTTCTGCAGTGTCTTGGTATTTGTTGAAGTTTTTTTCAATTAGCTGAACAATAACTTCTGTATCTGTCTCACTGATAAACGAAACATCACCCAAATAATCTCTTTTTAAATCCTGGAAGTTTTCGATGACACCGTTATGAACAAGGGTGAACCTGCCTGTTGTGCTTTGATGTGGATGTGCATTCGTCGCACTCGGCACACCATGTGTTGCCCAACGTGTATGACCAATTCCCATTGTTGATTCAACTGTTTCATCTACACGGCCTCTTAATGCTGCAATTCGGCCTTTCACTTTAAAAAGATTCATTCCATTATCGTTTAACATTGCAATTCCCGCTGAATCATAGCCGCGGTATTCCAACTTTTCCAGTCCATTTAGCAATACGTCTTTTGTATCATTCTGTCCAATATATCCTACAATTCCACACATATCGTTGCATCCTCCTTGATTAAAAGAGGCAGACAAACGACCTGTACGTTTAATTATACTGGGGCGTTCGGCTGCCCCTTTCTCGTGTATATATAATTAATACATCCTGCTTTATTCCATTGTCCAACAAGTCACCTTGCTGTTTTAGAAAATAAAGCATATCGATTGGGATGTGCAATCGGGAGGTATCCGCCGATTCATTCGATTAACCTCCACCTCGTCAACTATCTTCGTTCCCGTCCAGAAAATAGTTCAGGCGCTTTTCGTACGTTATAACATCGATCCACCTTTCTATGTTTGACTAAATACATCCACCCTCGTGTTTATCCTAAAATTTCGGATAGTAAACCTTTTTATAGGGCTCATTACATTTTAACCGAGGCGAGCTTATACGGTCAATTACTTTTTTCGTAAGGGTGTTGTATTATGTATATGTCGAGTTTACATATATGTACATTATATGATGTCATCATGTATACTAGGAGAAAAATATGAGGTGAATCTAATTAAAGTATTTAGATCATATGATTATCAGAAACTTGCAAGGCTAAATGAAGTTGTTCATAATCTGCACGTTAAATTATACCCTCGTTATTTTACGCCGTATAACTATTCAGAAATGGAAGTCGAGTTTGAAAAGTTAATTAGAAAACTTGGCTTATCGCCAAGCCTTAATGGCGAAAGCCTTAGTTGCACTTATGCAGTAAGAAAGTAATTATACTTTCTTAACTGCCGAAAAATGAAAAATGCACCTTTTTAATTTTATCAGATAAAGGTGAAAACAAAGGTTTTATCTTTTTTGAAATACTGAATAAGCCTAGCACACCATTTAAAAAGCCATATAAAAGCCTGTATGTGCATCAGCTTAGCATAAACGAGTCAGAGCAACGAAAAGGCTATGGACAAGCACTAATGGAGAAGACCCAACAAATTGCACACAACGAACAAGTTGATTGCATAGAGCTCGATTACTGGATTAAAAATGAATTTGCCAGACAATTTTATCAAAAAAATAATTTTGTACTAGAAAGAGAGTTTGTACGAAAAAATATTTGAAAGCCAAGGTGATAATCTATGAATATTGCAGATATCCCATTTAATATGAAATTTAAATACGGACCGAATTTACGGGAAGTTGCTCAGGATCAGTTGAGTATGCTTGAAGGAATGCTATATATTAAAGAACAGCTTAATGATAATACATATGATGATTATGAAAAAAGTAAACGGTACGGGTTACTTGGTTACTTTTTAAGAATAATAGGTGAATTGGAAGAAAGTAAAAAACACCTCAACAAAGCAATTACAATTTCCGAAAATACGAACAATGAGCAAAGTGTTTTTGTTAATAAAATACGTTTAGCAAATACCTATCAATGGGAGAACAAATTCGATATTTCCAACAAAATGTTTGCTGAATTAATTGAAATGGCAGAAACAGATTCGAATTATAGCGCATATTTGGACTTTGTATATCAACATTATGGCAAAAATCTGTTTGACCAAAAAGAATTTCAGCGTGCGACAGATTACTTTAATAAAGCTTTGGAAATACGCCTGGAAAAAGGTAATAAAGATCTTATTTCAGAAACCGAACACGCTATTCGAACATGCAGTTATAAGTAGTCCTATCTTTCTACTCCTACAATCGAATACTAAACGGAAAAAGTGGCATGTGAAATTTATTTTAAAATCATGCCACTTTTTTGGGCTGGCAAACGATAGTAATTATAGATCAAGCTCTACCCTGTCTAGCAAATGTATTAAGATTTCCCAAAGTGGATTTCAGGCTTGCTTCGTGATCTTCCTGGCGAATTCCTTCAGGTACGTTCTCACAAATGATAGTGACTTTGGTACTCTCTGAGACAGTGTCCAGAGCCCAGGTCATGATCATTGCACCCGCAAACGAGGGATCCTTTGATTTGAATTTGATCTCTTGCACGATTTGCTTATCCTCGACCAGTTTTAAAAATATCCCCCGAACGACGTCAGTGTCCTCCGAAGTTTTGCCAGGCATCGAACGATTTGGGCTGACATAGGTAAGAGACATTTGATAGGCTACTCCTTCCCGGGGTTCAAAAAAGTTGATACTACCTTTCATCCCTTCCGGTGGTAGCCATGAAACGAGCGCCTCCGGGTCAGTGAATGCCTGGTAGATAGTTTGCGCTGATACTTTAATAACTTTTGAAGCAGAATCAGTTCTCTTCTTGCCTGACGAGTTTGTCATGAAACAATCTTCCTTATCGGTGTTATAGTGATAAAGCTAATACTCCTGCGTAAATCCTCAGCGGGATTTGTTCCTTTATTTTGTTTCTGAACTTTTACATGTTCTATCTGATTTTCTCAGCCAACTCTAAAATAATCCCTTCTGGTCCACGAACGTAGCATAACTTGTAAGCGTTTTCATAGTTTTGTATCTCACCAATAAGTTCCGTGCCTTTCTTTTTCAATTTGGCAACAACGGTTTCAATATCTTCAACAGCAAATGCAATATGCCGGATACCCAAGGTGTTTGCAAAAGATTGCTGAATACCTTTTTCATCTGACGGCGTATGGAATTTGACCAGCTCCAGAGTTGCCTCGCCGTCCGGCATCCCTAACATTACAACCGTCTCTCTAACATCATCAAGCCCAATTATTCGTTCTACCCACTCCCCTTCTACTTCTCCTTCCCCTAGCATTTCAAGCCCAAAATCGAGAAAGAACTCTTTAGCAGCAGAGAGATCATTTACAATTACACCTACATGATCTATTCTTTGGATCTTCATATCCATACCTCCTGTTATTTTGTAATTCTAATTCGCTAAAAACAGAACATATCCTTATTAACAATCTGGCCCTTTCGTATTATGGAAGTATCGTTTTATTTTAATTATCATAAACCCCTTTAGAAAATAATATCCAAAGGGGTAACATGATGCCGATATCCTAATAGGCATCTCAGCTTATATCGCTTTCAAATTCACAGCTTATGCTTTTCCAAAAAGTCCAGCATACGGTTATAAACGTTAATTTCATTTTCCTTTTTAGAGAATCCGTGTCCTTCATCTTCAAGCACGAGATACTCTACATCGCGGCCCGCTTCTTCAAGCTTGGCTACAATATTGTCGGATTCTTCTTTTACGACACGCGGATCTTTTGCTCCCTGGATAACGAGCATTGGCTTCGTCATTCCATCTAAATATGTCACTGGTGAGTCTTTGATAAAGCGTTCTTTGTCACGTTCCGGATCACCTAACCAACGATCCATGATTGGTTTCCAATGCGGAGGTACAGAATTGATGAATGAGAATAAATCGGATGGTCCAAAAATATCGACGCAGGCTTTAAAATATTCTGGATGGCGTCCATGAAGTAATAATGTCATGTAACCACCATAACTGCCACCAACCAGGAATAACTTGTCACGGTCCGTTTCATTTTTCTCAAATAACCATTCAATGCCCGCTACGCAGTCCAAACGTGGCCCTTCTCCCCAGTCCTGTTCGACTAGTTTTACAAAAGAGGATCCATAGCCTGTGCTGCCACGGAAGTTTGGTGCAAAAATTGTGTATCCACGGTTGAGAAAACACTGGAACATGGAGCGGAATGACTTTCGCTCAGATGCCTGCGGTCCGCCGTGTGGCCAAAATATCGTATAGCCATTATCATTTTCAGGTTTTGCCTTAAACAGTAAAGCTTCAATTTCCATCCCATCAAATGACTTATAGGATACAACATTAGGCTCAACCATATCATCGTTATCCAGTCCTAATACACGGTTGTTAGTCAATTGCTTCCAGCCTTTACCGTCTTCCGATTTAAAAATATTATGTGGTACTGTCGCGCTTCGTCCCAATACGTAAAGATTGCCTGACTTTGCGACTTGAATTTGTTCAATGACATCGACTGGTGCCGACAGTTTTGTAAGACTCTTAGCGTCCAGATCATAACGGTATAATTCATCTGTAACCCCATTTTCAGTAACAAGGTATAACGCATTATTATCTTTATTGAATTTTAGTGATTCAACGCTTTCATTCTCGATGGAAATTAGTGATGAGAATTCTTTTGTTTCAAGATCAAATCTAGCAACATAACTATATTCACTATCATAGTTGGTTACAAAATAGATCGTTTTTTCATCAACAAATACTGGATCAAAGGTTACATGAACTTTTTCAGGATCCGGTGTCAAGCTGTGCTGTTCTTCACCGGTTTTAACAAATCCTGTAACAAAGGTATTTGCAAAAGCCCTTAAATAGACAAAAGCATCTTCATTCTTCGAAACAGCTGCTAATTCTGTAGGAGACACTTCGCCAATATTGACTAATGTATCTGTGTTATTTTCCAAATTACGAACACGCGCATTCAGAAACGACGGGTTTTCCTCTGAAGTCATGTAATAGACGCGCTTACCATCTTCACTCAGGTGAGCAAAAAAGTACTTCTCCGCTGCATCCCCTGAAATCAATGGCTGCGGTAAGCCACCCTCACTTGGTATTGCATAAATTTGGTGGTTCTCATCGCCGTCTTTATCGAATCCAGCTAATACATGGCGATTTTCCGGATCAAATTTGATAAAGCTGCAGGATTCATCATGATGGGCAAACTGATACGGAAATGTGTCAGGCAGATCCATTGCCCACAAGTTCATTTTGCCATTCAGGTTTGAACTGAATACAAGACGTTTTTCATCATTACTCACTGTAAAATTCGTGATGACATACGTACGAAAAAATTGCTCCACAGTTGGTTCTGGAAATTGTATCATCATATTCCCCCTAAAATAATTCTCTTTCCTATGATGTTTGAAAAGTTCCATTTGTAAGAATAATTATAACGTAAATTACGTATAGGAGATAGTGCGTTTGTGGTTTATTCCTTTTTCGTTATTCTATCAGTATCTTCTTAATGAAGGAGGTGTTTCATTGAACAAAATTAAAAAATATTTCTTATGTAGCGAATATTATCATTGGGATATTTACGTTTTACGAATACTTATATCTTTGGATACTTTTTGGCTGGGGTGAACAATTTCAATTAAATTTATTAGAAGCACTTATAAGTTTGTCTCTAGGTGCTATTTCATTTCTTGGCATTAATTACTTTTTATTAAAGAACGAAACAGCCTCCAGGAACTATCGGCAGATTGGATTAGGTATCGCTTTCCTCACAATTATCATTATCATAACCGTTATTGAATTCTCATTAGATAACTTGGCTTTTCGCCTAGCCTTGTTGCACTTATGCAGTAAGAAAGGATTTATAATTTTGTATCTGCTAAAAAAACCGCCCATTTAATTGAGCGGTTCCTTAAAGTTCATTCTATTATTTCATCCCAAGCAGGTCATCAATCACTGTGACAACCTGATCAGCATATTTTTCACATGCTTCCTTCGTTGGTGCTTCCACCATTACACGTACCAGCGGTTCTGTTCCAGATGGACGTACAAGAACTCGCCCTTCTCCGTCCATTTCTTTTTCCACTGCTTCGATTGCTTCATTGATTCTAGGATTTGTTAGTGCACTCTTCTTATCGATTACTCGGATATTTTTCAGTACTTGAGGATAAATTTCCATTTCATCTGCAAGCTCTGATAATTTCTTTCCGGTTTCTTTCATAACATTTATAAGTTGGATCGCGGATAACATGCCGTCGCCTGTTGTATTATAATCAAGGAAGATAATATGTCCGGACTGCTCACCACCAAGGTTATAACCGCCTCTAACCATTTCCTCCATTACATAACGGTCACCGACTGCCGTTTTATCACTGCGCATGCCATTTTCTTCTAACGCTTTATAAAAGCCGATATTACTCATAACAGTTGATACAACCGTATCATGGCGCAGTACACCTTTTTCATTCATGTACTTGCCGCAAATGTACATAATTTGATCACCATCAACAATGTTTCCTTTTTCATCTACTGCAATTAAGCGATCACCATCACCGTCAAAGGCAAGCCCAACATCGGCACCCTTTTCAGTTACAAATGCCTGCAAAGTTTCTGGATGGGTTGATCCAACACCATCATTGATATTCAAACCGTCTGGAGAAGAACCAATAGAGAATATATCTGCTTCTAGATCTGCAAATAAATGTGTAGCTAAACTGGATGTTGATCCATGTGCACAATCTATCGCTATTTGCATATCATCAAAGTCATTATCAATTGTCCCTTTCAAGAAAGAAAGATATTTTTGTCCGCCTTCAAAGTAATCGTTAACTAGTCCAACATCAGCACCAACCGGGCGAGGCAGATTATCCTCAGCTTCCATTAATTGCTCGATTTCATTCTCTTGATCGTCTGTTAACTTAAAGCCATCTGGTCTAAAAAACTTAATACCATTATCCTCAACCGGATTGTGTGAAGCAGAAATCATGATTCCTGCTTCGGCACTTGTTGCTTTTGTCAAATAGGCAACACCTGGCGTAGAAATAACTCCTAAGCGCATAACCTCTGCACCAATAGAAAGCAGTCCTGCTACAAGGGCACCCTCTAGCATATGTCCGGAGATTCGTGTATCGCGCCCAATTAGAATTTTCGGCTTCTTTATATCTCTTGTTAATGCATAACCGCCAAAGCGGCCTAATTTAAATGCCAGCTCTGGTGTTAATTCAGTGTTTGCTACTCCTCTAACACCATCTGTTCCAAAATAATTTCCCATGTTGGATCTCTCCTTTACATCCATTTAACCAATTGTGAGAGCATTGTGGATTTAGAGCACTTAATATTACTCCCTAATCCATTTCATAAAACACTATCCCTATCAATCCTATAAAATCATCATGTAATTTCTATTGTAACTTGACCAAACTGGCCATCTACTTCACTATTCTCAGGACCTTCAACTGTTACCGGAAGCTGATGCTCCCCACTCTCTAGTCCTCCGGCATCCACTGTTACCTGAAAATCCTCTGCTGTAAGTTGACTAACATCACTTTGGTTACCTACAACAGTTATATTCATAACCGGTTCTGCAGGTTCAACAAACGAAACTTCTTGTCCTTCCTCAAGATTTTCCACATCTATCGGAACATCCTCAACAGTTTTCGTCTGCTCAAGTTCAATTGTAACCTCAACTTGCTCTGTTTCTGGTACATTGGCACCATTTGGCAATGCTAGTCCAACATTAATCGTGCCAGACTCGTCTATCTCTGACAAATCAATATCTTCTGTTGAAACTTCTTCTATACCTTGTAAAACATCACTTGTTGCGAATATTTCTGCCTCATCTACATTAGCAGATATGGAGGACAATGAATACCCTTCAGGCAGTTCTCCGGTTGTCGACAGGGTTACTGGAACTGTCTTACTCGGATTTTGAATTTCAGCAGAAACAGCTATACTCTCGGGTTCGACTCTAACATTCAGCTCATTCCCACTGGCATCATATACATTAACTGGAACTTCCCGATTATCAATATTTTCCTCAAGTTCCGCAACATCCACAAATACTTTAACAATTGCTATTTTGCTAATAACATCACTTGAGCTTGTAATTGTCACGGTTTGCGGGATTACTTCTGATTCTCCTACTTCAAATCCCTCTGGAAGTTGTTCGGTATTAATAAAATCAACTGCGACATCAAACTGTTCTGATGCTCTCTCTTCAATTATTACTTCAATTGTTTTTGGCTCTATATATACTGTAAGCTCATCTGGAACACCACTATGCTGCATCTCAACCGTATGTGTACCTTCTTCAAGATTTTGCAGGTCGACAAACACGTCAAAATTCTGCTGTCTTGCTGCAGCTGTCGTTGTACCTGTTGGACCTTCTAACGAAACCGTAGCCACTTCCGGTACACCACTTACTACATAATTATCTTCATCAATTCGTATATTTACTGGGACATTCTCAATCGTCTGAATTCCTTCATTGTTATTTGGAATTCGTGAATCGTTTTGATATTGCCCTATCTCCACTTGCACAAAGACATACAGGACTATTGCAAAAAATAGTGAAATACCACGGACAAACCATCGACTTTTAAACCAATTATCCATTTTCTTTCCCCCTCTGATTTCGTGTCTTAGATTCAGGGGCTCTTAATGATAATGGCAAATTATCACGAAGGTATTTACGTAAACCCTCGCGGTCCAATTCGCGCTTTAATTCGCCGTTTTTCGTACATGATATGTTTCCGGTTTCTTCAGATACAACTATTGTAATTGCATCCGTTACTTCACTAATACCCATTGCAGCCCGGTGTCTCGTCCCCAATTCTTTTGAAATGAACGGACTTTCAGATAGCGGTAAATAACAGGCCGCAGCCATAATTTCCTCATCCTTAATAATTACCGCCCCATCATGCAATGGTGTGTTAGGTGTAAAAATATTCGTTAGCAGTTGATGTGTGAGATTACCGTTAATTGGAATACCAGTTTCAGCATAGTCGCCAATGCCAGTCTCACGCTCGATTGAAATCAAGGCACCAATACGGCGCTTGGCCATATAAGTACTTGATTGAACAATTGCTTCAATTTTTTGTTCCAAAATTTCTTCCTCTGATTTTGACCCTCTGGAAAACATATTTCCCCGGCCCAGCTGCTCTAATGCCCTTCTAAGCTCTGGCTGGAATAATATAATTATGACAACAAAACCCCAGTCAATTGCCTGGTTTGTAATATATTGAATCGTATGTAGATCAAATGCGATGCTTAACAACCAAACGGCCAATACGACAACAATTCCCTTTAAAAGCTGAATTGCCTTCGTACCTCGAATTAACATGATTAATTTATATAAAACATACCAGACGAGAGCAATATCTATGACGATTCTCAACAGGTTTAAAAAATCAAATCCCCCATCAAGCATGTTCACACTTCCTTCCGCACATATGGTTCCTTCCTATCTAAATGTAATAATAGTATATCCATTATATCATATTTTGTATTGTACCATGTTATATTGCAAGCACAAAAAAACCCGGATTTTATACCAGGTTTCTTCGGCCTTTATTCTAATGCATATTCGAAACTAGTCCCAATGAGAAAATACTTTCAACCATATCCTTCAAGTGGAACCAGATCCATTCAAATATTCGATCTACCTCTTTTAGCTCTCCGTTTACTTCACCAGCAGATGCCATAAGACCAGATCCTTCAATCGAGTCATCCACAAGTTCACTATTTATCAATGTAACATTGCCATCTACAGTTCCATCTATCCTCAGATTACCATTTTTAACTAATAGGTCACCCGATACTGTAACCCCTTCCGGAACAATAACAGTATCACCTTGAATAATCAGGTTTTCCTGTTTGGAAACAACCAATTCACTTTCCTGATTCCAAGCTGAGAAAATACCACTAAACATAAAGATGAAGAATATTGCTGCCGATGTAATAATCGGATGCGCCCTAAACCAGCGCTTATACCTTACATGTTTCTTTTCTGTCGGTAATTTTTTCATCACATTAGTTGTAAAATCTGCTGGAGTAGAAATATGCTCGGCACTCTGAATAAGTGTGATCGTACGCTTCAATTCATGAAAGTGTTTTTGGCAAGCCTCACACTCTTCCAAATGGCGGCGCAAATTCGTTTCTTCTTGTTTGGTTAAATCACCATCTAAATACTTATGCATAAACTCGATAATTTCTTCATTACAGTTCAAGTTGATCACACTCCTTTACACATGACGAAGCTTTTTCCTTAGTGCTTCACGGCCCCTATGGATTCGAGTTTTCACTGTTCCTAGAGGGATATCCAGAATTTCACTAATCTCCTGGAGTGAAAACTCCTCTAAATACCTAAGAATAATAACACCTCTATATTTGGGTGGAAGTGTAGATATTTCGTGATGAATATAGTTTTGTAATTCCATTCTTTCTACTTCTTCTTCAGGTGCCGGTTCATCAGTCGCAAGCCGTGAATACATATCCAATCCTTCTGTCCCTTTTATTTCAGCATCGAGATAGTAATCCGGCTTACGCTTTCGTATCCGGTCGATTGTTAAATTAGTGGCGATTCGGTATAGCCACGTCGAGAACTTACGTCGATCGTCAAATGAGTGTATATTAATATATGCCCTAATAAACGATTCCTGGGCAATATCCTCCGCCTCATGCTGGTTTCCAAGCATCCGATAAACATGTTGGTAAATTTTATTTTGGTAAAATGAAACAACATCTTCGTAGGCGGACTGATCCCCTCTTTTAACCTGTTTTATTTTCTCTTTTATTATTAAGTTCATTATTAGTACCTCCGCTTACTATGCGGTATTTTAAATACGAAACAACATCGTGTAAGGTTTCAAAAACTTTTCTAAAAGTTGTTTATAATTATATTAAATTGGTAAATTCATACTACATTATACTAGATTGGAGACCAGTTTTGTGGAAAATAATTCAATATTGTTAGAAAAGATTGAGGATTGTCGTGATACCTTAATTTCTTTAAGCAACACCTATGGATTCACCTCTGAATTCGTAATTCAACCCAGCAGAAAATAAGACATACTTCTAAATGAATACCATAGTAACTTAATTACTTATTAAACATGCCAAAAATAGAGAGATATAGGGTAAAAAGACATGCAAAAATGGATGTCTTTTTTTTCTGCTAAAATGTTACAATAGAAGAAACTCTATAGCAGGTGTTTCTATGACCCATAAATACTTAATTGTATTATACAGTTCGTTATCGATCGCAATATTGTTTATCATTGAGCAAATTCTCTCTTTCGAGTATCTATATAAAACAATAGCAAAAGTAATAATTTTCTTCCTCGTACTATTTATTTTTCATTACATAACCAAAAGCAAAACCACCTACTTTGCGACACGAAGAATCGACACCAAGCGATTGAAAATAAGTGTCAGTTTGGGAATTGGGGCTTCCCTCATTCTAATAGGGACATATTTTGTTTTAAAAGATCATATCGACTTCGCTCAAATTAGTGAAAACCTGGCACAGAAAAACATTACTGGAGATACTTTTTTATTTATTAGTATATATATTATATTCGGCAATTCATTCTTAGAGGAGATTTTTTTCAGAGGATTTATTTTTAAAAATTTACAGCAGAAACATCGGCTATTTGCCTATATATATTCATCGTTTTTGTTTGCGATCTACCATACAGCAATATTTCTTACCTGGTTTAACATCGGATTATTCCTGTTAGCACTAATTGGGCTGTTTACGATAGGTTTAGTGTTTAACTGGCTCAATGAAAACTCCAGTAATATTTATAACTCATGGCTGGTTCATATAATTGCTGACATAGGGATAATTATTATCGCGTTAATAGCAGTATTTTAAAAGACTTTAAGAAGTCCGCCCTAATCAATACAACACGAATTTGATGCTTTGTAGAACACAAAAAGAGCATCAAATTACTTTCAATTCGATGCTCAATTCACTTTTTACTTCAAAACTACTTACTTCAACTTTTCACCAAACAGTGAACCTATCAACCCAACAGCTACAGTTGCCGTTTTATTCTTGTGGTCCAAAATCGGATTTACTTCAACAAATTCTGCTGATGTAAGGATATTGGACTCTGCAAGCATTTCCATTGCTAAATGGCTTTCACGATAGGATAAACCGCCAATTACAGGCGTTCCAACACCAGGAGCTTCCTCTGGATCCAATCCGTCCAAGTCCAGACTTAAATGAACTCCATCTGTACGATTCTTTAAGTAATCTATTGCCTGACTCATTACAGCTGGCATCCCCAACCGGTCTACTTCATGCATGGAATATACGTTAATGCCGCTTTCTTTAATCAAATCCTTTTCTCCCGGATCAAGTGAACGAGCACCTATGATCACGATATTCTCAGGCTTAATTTTCGGCTGGTAGCCAAGTATGTTCGTTAGCTTTTCATTCCCAATGCCCAAACTTACCGCAAGTGGCATTCCATGTATATTCCCAGAAGGTGATGTATCACCAGAATTCAAATCACCATGTGCGTCATACCAAATCACACCTAAATTTTCATAGTGTTTCGCAATACCAGCTAGGCTTCCAATTGCAATACTATGGTCACCACCCAATACTAATGGGAAATGATTACCGTTAATTTCCTTGTCGACCATTTCTGCAAGTTTCTGATTTGCATCAGCCACCTGTTGCAAATTACGCAAATTATCTTCCTGTCTCTCAAATTTGCTGTCGGGACGGGAAACTGGTACATCACCCAAATCATTAATGCTGTAGTTTAAATTTTCAAGTGTTTCAACAACCCCTGCATATCGAATAGCGCTTGGCCCCATATCAACACCGCGCCGACTTTGTCCAAGATCCATCGGCACGCCAATTATAGACATATTTTTCTTCATCTGAATTCCTCCTCTACCTTTTTATTTTAGCCAAAAAACAAGCAATGACTCAACTCGACAAAAATATGTATATATATACACTTGTATATGATTGCTGGATGCAGCGGATTGAAATAGCGAAGGATTTACTGGTATAAATAAAAGCAGGGTTGTCTAATGAAGACAGCCCTGCTTTTATATCTCGGTTGCACCCATCTTGCTAAGTTGAATATCCAGTGGTTTAATTCCTGCCTCTTCCCAGGCCTTCATTAGCTGCTGAGCTTGTTCTTTAGATGGCAGAAATGCGATCCCACAGTCACCGCCACCTGCTCCGGATGGTTTACCTGCCCCACCATGCAGTTCAGCTAGATCACACAACTTTTGCAGCATTGGGGTTTCTATATCTGCATTAGCGTGTTTTCCAACAGTAGCTAACGCACGTCTGTTCCGTTTCGTACCCTCAATAATAAGTGCAGCATCCTCCTCAGTAACTCCTTTGATAAAGGTACTTACTGCCTTATTACTTTCATCAAGAAATTGCTCATATAATGTATTATTCTCTGTTTTAAGGCGTTTGATTTTATCGATTAATTTCCCTGTCGATGCAGGGGTTCCTGTCCAGCCAATACACATGTATGCATTGACTGGCAGTTTAATTGGCTTAAGAGATAAATACTGCCAATCTTTTTCAACTAATTCCCTTATCGTGTCTGCCTTTTCATATTCGTACTGTAGCCATTCTGCTTGAAATGAGGCATATTGTAAAAAACCACCATAAGATGATGCAGCAACATCAGCTCCTGAACCACTTCCTTGTGTCTTTACATGCGAAATAGCCGCTAACTTAAAAATCAATTTAGCGGATGGCTCTTTTGGTAGGTATTTTTTTAAAATGGCAGCAACCACAGATGTAACGACAGCGGCACTAGAACCTAATCCGTATTTACGACCGGATTCGTCATCAAGTTCACTGCGGATTTCTAAATGAAAATTAGCTAAAGAGACGTTCATTTCTTTTAAATATGTATATACGACTGACATAGCATCTTCAACAAACTTTACACGCTTGTCAGCTGTCTTTATGTTGACCTTCTTTTCATTATAGGTCCATTCGAGGTTAGCTAAATCAAAGTTTAGCAAAGAAAGGCGGTTTTCATCCTGTTGTGTTAATGACACATAAACAAAACGATCAACCGCCATCACGACTAGGTTTTGATAAGCTTCAAGTACTGCAAATTCTCCTGCTATCATTAATTTGCCTGGGACTTTAAGGCTCAATGGTGTAGTTGGCAATACGGTTCAACTCCTAAATATAGGATACTCCTTGACCTGCTCGACTTGCAATAACGTCATCTACCCCAGGTATTTCACGGAGCGTACTTTGTATCGTTTCTTCGTTTTCTGGCAGGTAAAGAACTTTTACATTTGGACCTGCATCAATCGTAAAGTATGCTGAAACTCCGTTTTCACGCAGTTCCTGAACAGTTTGCATTACTGCCAGCGTTGTGTCACGCCAATACGTAAAAGGTGGATTGGCAGCCAAAGTAGTGGCATGCATTCTAAGACAATTAGCCTCAGCTATTTCTCCTACTTTCGCAAAGTCCCTATTCTTTATACCCTCTTTAATATTACTGAGATCATCTGGAATACTCTCAACCCAGCTGGAATAATAAGCAGACGTATCGACTGTCCGCTTCATACCTTCCCGGCTCAAAACCTTCTTAGCTGAGGAAGATAAAACGACTGCGGCGACGCGAATATCCCAATGATTTGCAGGTGCTACCTGAATAGCATAAGAATCAGATCCATCAGACCTGTCTCCTTTTTCCCATTCTACAAAGCCACCATAAATTGATCTGCAGGCTGACCCTGACCCTTGTCTGGTTAAGATAGAAAGTTCTTCATCACTGACCTTAAGTCCAAGCGATTTGGCAGCGGCTGTTGCTAATGCAGCAAACCCAGATGCTGAAGATGCAAATCCAGCAGCTGTTGGAACATAATTAGTAGAATGAACTTCTGCAAATAAATTCGGTTTTCCTGCATATTTCCTAATTAGGTCTAGAAATGATGTGACACGTTCATATTCCACACCACTTACAGGTTGATCATTTAAATAGAAACTGTCCTCTGTTAACGATTCTCTAAAATCAACAGTTGTCGTTGTATAAAATCCATCTAAAGTCAATGAGAGGCTATTATTCATCGGGAGTATTAACGATTCATCCCGTTTGCCCCAGTATTTAATTAAGGCAATATTTGTATGTGCTTTGGCTGATGCCTTCATTGTATATCCCCTCTGTGTCGCAGTTTAGAAAATATAAAAATCCTCGTACTGCATATATGCAACTAAGGCTTGATGATAAGCCACGTCTAATGATGATGCTTATTCAGGCTTCTTTCTTAGAACAAAAGGCCATACCGTGTGTGCGCCGAATTTCTTCAGCTTTTCAGATAGCTGCCTAGAGTGTACTTCATTACGTGCTAAGGCAATTATACAACCGCCATTTCCGCCTCCAGTTAATTTGGCACCTAAGGCACCTTCCTGGCGCGCAAAGTAGATTAACCTGTTCAGGCCCGCATCGCTTACACCTAGTGCTTCCAGTTCTTTTTGTGCTTCATTTAACATCTGTCCTAATAAATGCTTGCTCGCACTCTCAAGCGCATGTCTTGCACGATGCGTAATTTCACCAATACGGTCAAGCTTGGCCTGTATTCTTCTTGGAGCTGATTTGAACAAGTTTGCAACTGATTCAACAGCTAAACGTGTATCACCCATTCTGCCTGAATCGGCAACAATGAAGTGAAAATCACCCTTAGGTTCGATAAAATCAGATGGCAGTTCCTTCTCAAACCAGACCGGAAAGTCCGAAGTAATAGTTAGTGTATCGATACCACTAGGCACACCATGAGCATACGTTTCCGAAATGTTAGCTAAGGTCAGAAGTTCATCTTCTTCATAGTCCTGATTGTTATAGGCAAATAATGATCTCACTACCGCAATAGCCACTGAAGCACTTGATCCAAGTCCTTTTCCGGGTGGTATAGATGATTTAATCCGTATCAAAAGATCCTCACATGGTAACTGAAGATAATTTAAGGTTGCCTTAATACAATTTGCAAGCCCCTCCAGCGACTCTGGAGCAGATTCAAGCGGACCATGGTAAAAAGTACTATCAATCTTTACCGATCCTGGAACATAATCAATCACTGATTCCACCCCTACTAACGGGAAAGGAAGCGCAATAGCAGGTTGTCCGTGTACAACTGCATGTTCCCCGATTAAGATCAATTTACTATGAGCTATACCTATAGCTGTTTGTTCTGAAGTTGTTGCTTTTTCTGCACTCATTTTATATATTCTTCCACCATTTCTTTAGCTTTTCCAACACGGATTTCTTTTTCGTCTACTAGTCGTTCAGCAATGATATCAATCATCTCCCCTGTAGCTCCTGCTGCTATGGCAACAGAACGAGAATGTAAAGCCATATGACCTTTCTGAATACCATCGGTTGCTAAGGCTTTTAGTGCACCAAGGTTTTGTGCAAGTCCAACAGAAACTATAACTTGTGCAAGCTCCTGTGCTGAATCAACGTCTAAGATTTTATATGCAAGTTTAGAAATTGGGTGAACATGGGTCGAACCACCTACAGTCCCGACAGACATAGGGAGTTCTATTTCACCAACTAAATTTCCACCCTCATCCTTCGACCATTCTGTCATCGAACTATATTTCCCAAACCTCGCTGCGTGTGCATGGGCCCCAGCTTCAACAGCACGCCAGTCATTACCAGTTGCAATAACGATTGGATCAATCCCATTCATTATTCCTTTATTGTGGGTAACAGCGCGGTAGGGGTCAGATGCGGCAAACTCATAGGCATGAATAACTCCATCACGTACTTCTTCGCCTGTATAACCGTCTGTTTGTAATAATTCAGGAGGAATAACGCAACGCGCTCGTGCAAGACAACGATCAGGATAATTGGAAAGGATTCGTAAATATACTTTCCCTTCCGTAATGGTCTCAACTGTCGGTGCAAGTGACTCAACCATTGTGTTAATGATATTTGCCCCCATTGCGTCACAAGTATTTATATATACGTGAAGGATAAGCATTTGACCATATTTTGAGTCTGATTCTTCATTTAATACTCTAACTTCTAGATCCTCTGCACCGCCGCCCCTAGCCACTAAACTGGGGTATGCAGCATTAGCATCAGCAATCAATGCATCTTTTTCCTTTAAAACAGCCTCTTTTGCTGCTTTAAAATCTGGACAGCCTACTACTTGAATTTGACCAATCATAACGCGATCTGTCGCCTCTGTAGTAAATCCACCAGCATTTCTGACAGTTTTTGCAATGTAGCTTGCCGAAGCAACAACAGATGGTTCTTCAATTGCCATTGGTATTACATATTCATTCCCATTAATTAAAAAATTCAATCCCAATCCTAATGGAAGCGGAAAAGTCCCGACTACGTTTTCTATCATTTTATCCGCTGTATCAGTTGGAAGAGGCTCATTTGAAAACAAATAACCTTTCTCTTCATCAGTGAACGTATCCATCGTAGTCAACAACTGTCTGCGTTCCTCCACAGTCATATTGTAAAAACCAGGAAATCTAGAAGTTTTCATACCATCTCATCCTTTTAACTAGCATAATTTATATATGTTAAATTTTTCGTTTTTTAGTTAATGAATAAATTACTGTATCTATTATGTAAAAAAACAGTACAAAATGCAAATAAACAAGGTTGTTGGTAATCATAACGACCTTGTTTATCTGCTATTATAATATGTGTTATGTATTTACGCTAGTGTTTTTTCATATAAATTGATGAGCCATGGAGGATTCGAACCTCCGACCCTCTGATTAAAAGTCAGATGCTCTGCCAGCTGAGCTAATGGCTCATGTCATAAGTATTGCCCGAAAAACCTCATAAAATAAAAAAAGGCTGGGCTACCAGGATTCGAACCTAGGATCACGGGATCAAAACCCGATGCCTTACCGCTTGGCTATAGCCCAATTAAATATATATTATGGTGGAGGGGGAGAGATTCGAACTCCCGAACCCTGAGGGAGCGGATTTACAGTCCGCCGCGTTTAGCCACTTCGCTACCCCTCCATATTTTAACTACATTACTATAAAATATACATAAAAAATGGTGCCGGCCAGAGGAATTGAACCCCCAACCTACTGATTACAAGTCAGTTGCTCTGCCAATTGAGCTAGACCGGCATATATTAATGGTGGAGGATGCAGGGCTCGAACCTGCGACCCCCTGCTTGTAAGGCAGGTGCTCTCCCAGCTGAGCTAATCCTCCTATGTTCAGGATGTACTAGTACTTGGTTTACATGTGTTCCTAATTGCTTTAAATAATGGTGACCCGTACGGGATTCGAACCCGTGTTACCGCCGTGAAAGGGCGGTGTCTTAACCACTTGACCAACGGGCCTTACAATGGTTTTATGTAAGAAAGAAATTATACTTTTTTACATGCTAAAAAAAACTTGTCATAAACCGACGAATTTTATTATATACAGATTCAGCATCTTTGTAAAGGGAAAATAAGAAATTTTTATTTTCAAATACTTTCAATACACATATAATGTAATTATAGATATCATTTTGGGGGTATTTCATGTGGTATTGGCTAACTTTGGGTGGTGAACCATTTATTACGTTTGGCACAAGTCACATTATTATGCTACTTATATATTTCATAGGAATCGTAATATTTATTTTATTTCTAAAAAAAATCTTATCTAACACAACTTTATACAATATAATACGTTGGATCTTATTTAGCCTATTAATTTTATCAGAAGTATCCTATCAAACATGGACAGCTGTAAATGGAATATGGAGCTTGCGTGAGCACACACCATTACACCTTTGCGGAATTGCAGGTATAACAGGTGCAATTGCATTAGTTACTCACAATAGGAAGCTTATACAAATCACTTTTTTTATTGGTCTTATTCCTGCTTTACTGGCACTAGTTACTCCAGAACTGCCATATGATGTTCCACACTATCGCTTTTGGAAGTTTTTTATACATCATACTGCCATTTCATGGGCAAGTATTTTTCTAGTAGCAACCAATTCCTTAAAGATCAATTTTAAATCATTACTTGAAACTTTTGGCTACCTATTATTGTATGCTATTATAATTGGCTTCTTTATTAATCCATTTTTAGATTCCAATTACCTGTACCTTTCCCATACACCTACAGCTACCACACCACTTGACATGCTTGGCAGTGGTATTTGGTATTATATTAACCTTTGTGTGTTAGCATTTATTGCCTTCTTTGTTCAGCTACAGATTTATAAATTACTTAAACGTGAAAAATCAACACTCAAATAGCTTTGTGTGTTGATTTTTCAGTTAGGAATACATAATAGCTACTACCCAAACAATTACAATTACCGGTAACGAGGTATACAAAGATTGCCAGATCTTCATATTATGTTTTTTGATCAAAAAATACGCCACAAGCACTTCCGCTATAGTTACTACAATTGCTAAAATTAAAAGCAATGATAAACCACTTCCCATTTTAAAACCACCTATCTAATTATTTACTATAACAATTATATACAAAATTAGAAAACTTGGCCTATAGACAAGCCTTAGTTGCAATTGCAAAGAACAACTGCACTAGTACGTCTGAACTTCGGAGCTAGACGTGGCTGATTCGGTAATCCAATTATCCATAGCAAAATTTATAGTTTCTTAAACAATGAAAAAAGCGTTTAAACCTTATCGAGGGTTTAAACGCTTCTATCTAACTAAGAGCTTCCAAGCGGACTTGAACCGCTGACCCCCACCTTACCATGGTGGTGCTCTACCGGCTGAGCTATGGAAGCATTAAAATGGCTCCACAGGTAGGAATCGAACCTACGACCGATCGGTTAACAGCCGATTGCTCTACCGCTGAGCTACTGTGGAATAATCTATATAACCTTATGTATTGTGCTCATCGGGCTAAAAAATTATTAATTACTATAAAAAAGTATATAAAAAATAGCCTGGCGGCGTCCTACTCTTGCAGGGGCAAAGCCCCAACTACCATCGGCGCTGGAGAGCTTAACTACTGTGTTCGGCATGGAAACAGGTGTGTCCTCTCCGCTAATGCTACCAGACCTACAGGATGTAGGTCGTTCTGTGTTGTTCACAGGACGTGAACGATTTTAACAGAACTTCCTTAATAATCATATTGAAAGACAAAATATATTATATGCATTCCTAAGAGAAAATGCAAGGGGTTTTTTAAAGTTTGTACCCTAAAAACTAAATAAGAGCTTCACATCAACGTTTTCAACTTGTCATTATTAGTTAAGTCCTCGATCTATTAGTATCCGTCAGCTACACGTGTC
>NZ_FNKD01000006.1:0-80087 GCF_900102415.1 Virgibacillus salinus | reverse complement strand
GTCTGGTAGCATTAGCGGAGAGGACACACCTGTTTCCATGCCGAACACAGTAGTTAAGCTCTCCAGCGCCGATGGTAGTTGGGGCTTTGCCCCTGCAAGAGTAGGACGCCGCCAGGCATTATAAAAAGCTAAGGTACAACATTGTATCTTAGCTTTTTTCTATATGAGAAATTTTTAAATTAGATTTTGCCTAATTAACGACTCAAGTAAATACTATTCATTTAAACTGTTACTCCGACACAGCTAAAGCAGTGGGGTTATGAATCCATTGTCCTTCTTCCGACCGGCAGCCATAGTTTATGTTTTCATACGCTCGGCATTTAGGGTAGTTCAGGACACTGAGACAATCAGAACTTTTACGGTTAAAGCAACCTCTGTTACCATGAACGGCCGCATCTTTTGGCTCTCGCAAGCCCGGTGCTAAACCGCCAATAGTATCGTCAATTAATCACTTTCGTTTATGATGTATCTGACCTTACTTTCATCCCATGCTTAAAGCGATGAGCTCTATCGTTCGTGAAAAACTGTAATTTAGTTTAAAATAAAAGGATATATATAGAAGTAGTGAGGAGGATAGTTAATGATTGAATATATAGATCAATTTTTTGGCGATAATTTTCCAACCATTATGGTTCGCGTACTTATTGCTTTACTCCTTTCAGGGTTAATCGGGTTTGAACGAGAATTAAAAAATCACTCAGCTGGATTTCGTACCCACATTTTAGTGGGAGTAGGTTCCTGTTTAATGATGCTATTATCCTTATATGGTTTTGAAGAATTTATTGGAGAATACGACAATATTCGTTTTGACCCAGCACGTATACCTTCTTATGTTATAAGTGGAATTGGGTTCCTTGGTGCTGGTACTATTATTGTAAATGGAATGACTATCCGTGGGCTAACTACTGCTGCTTCTATATGGACGGTTGCTGGATTAGGTTTAGTAGTAGGTGCTGGAATGTATGCTCCAGCAATGTTTACGACATTAATCATCTTGTTAAGTCTCGTTTTTTTAAACAACATTGAAAAGTTATTCACTAAAGCACGATCTTCCTATCTAATTGAAATTGTTGCTCTGCCTGATTTGAAAATAAATAATATTATATCAATCTTTGAATCATATAATTTATCCATTAAACAAGTCGAAATCGAACGAGTTGATAACAATCTTCGTAATATATTTATTAAGATTTATCCAAATCAAGATTTAGATCGTGTATCACTGTTCGAAGAAGTATCAAAAATAAAACATGTCAAAAATATCATTGAGCGAAAATAATTTATTAAGAACCTTGCGATTAGTTATATCGTAAGGTTTTTTTCATAAATTAAGCAAGCAACATGGCTGTCGATTGCGCAGCCACCATCTGTCATGAAAATGTTGTAATCGAATTTTCATATAAATAATGTTGAAAGGTTTTGCGAACACCAGGGACCTTATTTCTTACAAATCCCATCTATTAACCAAGATATATGTAAAGTAAGGGCTTCTGTGTCCGGATAAATTCTAAAAGGTAACTTTTTATAGAAATAGCGTCTCCTGTGTCCGCTAAAAAATAAAAGGTTTAGAAAAAATTTATTTCGCTAAACCTCCGTTGCTCCGCAATGCGCAACCATCTGTTATGAAATTGAATTTGTAATAGAGCTAGAGAGGTGTTTTCATACAAAATAATAGATCCTTTGAATGCATAAGTGCAATTAAGGATTATCTATATTAAGGGTTGGCGCTAAGCCAAGTTTTCTAATGTTTCATTTATCTTTAACTTGGCTAAAATATGTATAGAACATTGTATTTGCATAAGAATTAATTTAAAGTATAATAAAAATATAGTCAAAGTTAGTCAAAGTCAAAACTAAAAATTAAAAAGAGTTGGAAAGACATAAAAGGGTAAATCATAAGATGAAAGTGGGGGAGGGTATATGAGTAACATTTCAGATATAATTGAACAACATTTAAAGAAAATTCTGGAGGCTGCTAGGCAGGATGCGATTGAGATTAAACGAAGTGAGATCGCTGATCAATTCCATTGTGTGCCATCACAAATTAATTATGTGATTAATACACGCTTTACAGTGGAAAAAGGGTATATAGTTGAAAGTAAGCGTGGTGGTGGAGGATATATCCGTATTATCCGGATTCAGCATCAGGACAAGTCTGAATTAATTGATGATATTATAGAGATGATAAATCCTCAAGTAACACAACAAGCTGCACTTGATATACTGGAAAGGTTGCTAGAAGAAGAAATTGTTACAAAACGTGAGGCGAAAATTATTTTAAGCGCTATTGGCAGAAATACACTGGCATTTCAATTACCTTTACGAGACGAGGTTCGCGCCCGTGTGTTAACTTCAATGCTTTCGACTTTAAAATATTTAAATAAATAAAAGGGGAGAGAATATATGGAATGTCAAGAGTGCCATAAACGGCAAGCTACCCTTCATTTTTCGCAAGTTATTAACGGCAATAAAACAGAAGTACATGTTTGTGAAGTCTGTGCAAAAGAAAAAGGATATATGACATATCCTGAAGAAGGATATTCCCTTCATAATTTATTATCTGGTTTATTTAATTTTGATACTTCATCTATAGACAATCAAAAGGGCTCATCATATAAACAGGCACAAGATTTGCAATGTCCGCAATGTGAAATGAGGTTTTCTGAATTTAAACGTGTTGGTAAGTTTGGTTGCGCTGAATGCTACCGGACCTTCTCTGAACGTTTAGATCCAATTCTTCGTCGTGTGCATAGTGGTAATACGAAGCATCATGGCAAGATTCCTACCCGTAAAGGTGGAGATTTGCACATGAAGAAGGAAATAGAGTCACATAAGGCAGAATTACACCATTTAATTGAAAATGAAGCTTTCGAGGATGCTGCAAAGGTTAGAGATAAAATTAAAGAATTGGAAAAACAGATGCGAGGTGATAATACATGACCTTACAAAACTTTATGAATGAAGCCATTAGCCCATGGATGAGAGAAGAAGGTCCTGATAGTGATATTGTATTGAGCAGCCGGATTCGGTTGGCACGTAATTTTGCAGATTATTCATATCCAATATTAGCTAATCAGAAAGACCTTCAAAGCATAAGTCAGTTTTTTCAGGATGAATACGAACATAAATCTTTTCAGGATTACCTGAATTTCGAATTTATACCTATTAGCAGTCTAAAACCAGTCGAAAAGCGTGTTCTGGTAGAAAAACATTTGATTAGTCCGCACTTAGTGGAGCATGATAATTCCGCAGCAACACTCATTTCAAAAAACGAACAAGTATCTGTTATGATAAATGAAGAAGATCACATTCGGGTTCAGCTTTATTTTCCCGGTTTCCAATTAAATAAGGCACTTGAAAAAGCTTTCGAATTTGATGATTGGCTAGAAGAAAAAATTGATTATGCATTTGATGAGAAACATGGCTATTTAACTACTTGCCCGACAAATGTTGGAACAGGGATGCGGGCTTCTGTTATGATGCACCTTCCGGCATTAGCATGGTCTCAGCAAATTAATCGGATGATACCGTCAATAAATCAGCTGGGCCTTGTTGTTCGTGGTATTTATGGTGAAGGCAGCGAAGCTATTGGAAATATATTTCAAATTTCCAATCAGATTACACTAGGGAAATCCGAAGGAGATATTGTTGAGGATTTACAAAGTGTTGTCCAGCAGTTAATTGAACATGAACGTAATGCTCGAAATAGAATAATGGAGCAGTCGAGTACGAAATTAGAGAACAGAATCTATCGATCATACGGAGTATTGGAATATAGCCGAATATTGGAATCAAAAGAAGCAGCAAAGTGTCTATCGAATGTTCGGCTTGGAATTGATTTGGGAATTATAGAAAAAGTACCTCGTAATATACTTAGTGAGTTAATGGTTCTCACTCAACCTGGTTTTTTACAGCAATATGCAAAAAAGAATTTAACAGCGAGTGAGCGAGATGTATTTAGAGCATCATTAGTTCGTGAACGGCTGCAATTAGAGAAATAGGTAGGAGGAAATCGATATGATGTTTGGACGTTTTACAGAAAGAGCACAAAAAGTGTTAGCATTATCCCAGGAAGAAGCAGTACGACTGGGCCACAATAATATTGGCACAGAGCATATATTATTAGGACTTGTTCGTGAAGGTGAAGGCATTGCTGCAAAAGCACTGCAATCATTAGGATTAGAGGTTCCAAAAATACAAGAAGAAGTGGAAAAGCTAATTGGTGTAGGCAAACAACCAATGCAAACGATTCATTACACACCACGAGCTAAGAAAGTAGTCGAGTTATCTCAGGATGAAGCACGTAAATTAGGTCATTCTTATGTAGGAACGGAACATATTCTATTAGGTTTAATACGTGAAGGCGAAGGTGTTGCAGCACGTGTTTTGAATAACCTTGGTGTCAGTCTAAATAAGGCGCGGCAACAAGTACTTCAGCTATTAGGCAGTAACGAATCGCAAGCAGGTCGCCAGGGACGTGGTAATGCACAGGCATCAAGCGCGAACACTCCAACATTGGACTCACTGGCACGTGACTTAACTGTTAGTGCAAAAGAAGGAAATGTTGATCCGGTTATTGGTCGTGGGAAAGAAATTGAAAGAGTAATTCAAGTACTTAGCCGCCGGACTAAAAACAATCCTGTCTTAATCGGGGAGCCGGGTGTCGGTAAAACAGCTGTTGCGGAAGGATTGGCTCAGCAAATAGTCGATAATGAAATTCCAGAAACATTACGTGATAAACGTGTTATGACACTAGATATGGGAACTGTAGTTGCAGGAACCAAATATCGTGGCGAATTTGAAGATAGGCTTAAAAAAGTGATGGAGGAAATTCGTCAGGCAGGCAACATTATCCTGTTCATCGATGAATTGCATACATTAATTGGAGCTGGTGGAGCAGAAGGTGCTATCGATGCATCCAATATTCTTAAACCCGCATTATCCCGTGGCGAACTGCAATGTATTGGTGCCACTACACTTGATGAATATCGTAAATATATTGAAAAGGATGCTGCGTTAGAACGGAGATTCCAGCCAATTCAGGTAGATGAACCAACATTGGAAGAAACGGTTCAGATTTTGAAGGGGTTACGTGACCGCTATGAGGCCCATCATCGTGTGACAATTCCGGATGATGCTGTAGAGGCAGCAGCAAATCTGTCAAACCGTTATATTACAGACCGGTTTTTACCAGATAAGGCCATTGATTTAATTGATGAAGCAGGTTCTAAAGTTCGACTGCGCTCTTATACAATTCCGCCAAACTTAAAGGATTTGGAACAGAAACTGGAAGAAGTTCGTAAAGAGAAGGACTCCGCAGTACAAAGTCAGGAATTTGAAAAGGCGGCATCGTTACGTGACTCAGAACAGCGTCTGCGTGAAGAATTAGAAGAAACCAAGAGTAAATGGAAAGAAAAGCAAGGTCAGGAAACTTCAGAGGTATCTGTTGAAGATATTGCTAAGGTTGTTTCTACATGGACTGGTGTGCCTGTTTCTAATCTCACCAAAGATGAAAGTGACCGTCTGTTAAATTTGGAGAAAACATTACATGACCGTGTAATTGGTCAGGAAGAGTCCGTAAACGCAGTATCAAAAGCAATCCGCCGTGCTCGAGCTGGATTAAAAGATCCTAAACGCCCCATTGGGTCATTCATTTTCCTAGGTCCAACAGGGGTCGGTAAAACCGAACTTGCACGTGCGTTAGCTGAGGCAATGTTTGCTGATGAGGAAGCGATGATTCGAATTGATATGTCTGAATACATGGAAAAACATTCTACTTCCCGTCTTGTAGGATCCCCACCTGGATATGTAGGCTATGAAGAAGGTGGTCAGCTTACTGAGAAAGTACGAAGAAAACCATATTCAGTTGTATTATTAGATGAGGTTGAGAAAGCCCATCCAGAAGTATTCAACATCTTACTACAGGTACTTGAGGATGGTCGCCTAACTGATTCAAAAGGCCGTGTCATTGATTTTCGTAACACTGTTCTCATCATGACTTCCAACGTAGGTGCAGATGAGTTGAGACGGAATAAATATGTTGGTTTTAACTTGGAAGAAGAGAATCAGGATTACAATAATATGAAAACCAAAGTAACCGAAGAGTTGAAAAAAGCATTTAGACCAGAGTTCTTAAATAGAATTGATGAAACGATAGTATTCCATTCATTAGAGCGCAAACACATGAAGGATATTGTCACATTAATGATTAAACAATTGCAGCATCGTTTGAAACAACAGGAAATAGAATTCACGCTTACAGATAAAGCGGTAGAAAAGATCGCTAATGAAGGATTTAATCCTGAATATGGGGCACGCCCATTACGCAGATCCATTCAAAAGAATATAGAGGATTTACTATCTGAAGAATTGCTGAAAGAAACTATTTCAAAAGGTGAAAAAGTAAAAATAGGGTTAAATAACAAGGGAGAATTTACTGTCTTATCCTAAGAAGGCTCTAAATATACTGCAAAAAGCTGAAAGGTACCTCCCTTTCAGCTTTTTTAGCAGTTAAGAAAGTATAAATACTTTCTTACTGCATAAGGGCAACTAAGGCTTATCTATATTAAAGCTTGGCGATAAGCCAAGTTTTCTAAAGCAATGCTTAAAAGCTTATTGTTATTAACTAAAAAAAAGCTGAGAGCTATGACACCGCTTCGGAAATACAGTTCGCTTTCCGTGGGCGGCTGATGAGCCTCCTTGCTCCTACGTCGCTGCGTAGTCTCATCTAGGCCTCAGTTCCCACAGGAGTCTACGTGTATTTCCTCCGCTGTTGACTGGAGTAGGAATCGCTATATAAATGTGTGACAGCACTACACTAGTCCGGGTGAGCGGAGGGCGGTGACTCCAGTGGGAACAGCACGTGTCCGAAGACCCCGCAGTGCAACTAAATGAAGGCCGACTAAAACCGTCCTTTGCGGACAACGTCGACATACCCCTTGCCGGGGCAAGGAGGCTAAGGCCGTGCCCTAAGGTGCGCATCCGCCCGTAGCGATCTCGGACGGCGGGACGAGAGTTTATAAAGAGTTACTTCGCATTTTATATCTTTTGTGGCAAAAACAGCAATCTTACTAAAAGAGCATTAGCAGTTAAGAAAGCTCTTGCTCTTAACATAGCAAAACATCAGAATCCTTTTAGCGATTAGTCAGGATTTCTAATTCATCACACTTAACAAGGAAAGATGTTAAACTAGTTATTGTGGCATAAGTATGTAAATTTTTTTGTTTAATTGATAGAATTCTGTAACCTTCATGTTACGTTTTTCGTATAGAATAGAAGGTGAACTGAAAGGGTTGAATCACATTGGCAAAACGGAAAGTGAAGTTTGTTTGTCAGGATTGTGGCTATGAATCTGCAAAGTGGATGGGTAAATGTCCAGGTTGTAATAATTGGAACACATTAGTAGAAGAAATTGAAGCATCAAATATGAAAAACAGACATACAGTAGGTGGGGAAGCAAAAGCTGCCCGTAAACCAGAGAGTATTACTGCAATTGATTCAGAGAAAGAACCCCGCATGACAACAACGATGAAGGAATTTAATCGTGTACTCGGCGGTGGTATTGTTCCAGGTTCACTAGCGCTAATTGGCGGTGATCCAGGTATCGGGAAATCCACATTACTTTTACAAATATCAGCCCAATTAGCTGAAAAGCAATTACCAGTTCTTTATATATCTGGTGAGGAATCTACTCGCCAAACAAAGCTCCGTGCAGACCGATTGGGAGTTAAGTCTGATTTGTTATACGTACTGGCCGAAACTAATTTACTTGATATTGCTAATCAAATTGAACAAATCAAACCGTCTTTCGTCGTAATTGATTCCATTCAAACTATTTTTCGCGAGGAAGTTACAAGTGCACCAGGGAGTGTATCGCAAGTACGTGAATGTACGAGTGAATTAATGAGGATTGCTAAAACAAATGGAATTCCAATCTTTATTGTTGGACACGTAACGAAAGAGGGTGCGATTGCGGGGCCACGAATGCTTGAACATATGGTTGACGCAGTTCTTTATTTTGAAGGGGAACAACATCATACACATCGTATTTTACGCGGAGTTAAGAATCGCTTTGGCAGTACACATGAAATGGGAATATTTGAAATGAAGGAAGAAGGGCTTAGAGAAGTGTTAAATCCTTCTGAAATTTTCTTGGAAGAACGCTCTCAAGGTACGTCAGGGTCAACTGTTGTTGCCTCAATGGAGGGGACAAGACCTGTTCTGGTTGAGATCCAGGCATTAATATCACCGTCAAGCTTTGGAAATCCAAGAAGAATGGCAACTGGAATTGACTCAAATCGTGTTCCATTGTTAATGGCTGTATTAGAGAAGCGTGTTGGATTAATGCTCCAGAATCAGGATGCCTATATAAAAGTAGCTGGGGGAGTAAAGCTTGATGAGCCAGCAATAGACTTGGCAATTGCAGTGAGCATTGCCTCGAGCTTTCGTGATCAGCCTACCAAGCCGGAGGATATTATTATTGGAGAGGTAGGACTGACAGGAGAAATAAGGCGTGTGTCCCGGATTGAGCAACGTGTACAAGAAGCGGCCAAACTGGGATTCAAACGGGTTATTTGTCCAAAGAAAAACCTGGAAGGCTGGAAAGCACCTGAATCGATACAGGTAGTTGGTGTTAATACTGTACAGGAAGCATTGGATATTGGATTGGATAGATAAGCAGTAATTCAGTTAAAAATAAATTGACAGACATAATGTCATGTGTTAAGATTTATGGTTTATTAAATTGACTGTTAATTGCAGTTATGCTATGGTTTAGTTGATATTATAAGTTTTTTACACTTCCAAGATTATTTTTATTTAGGGTTATTTTTAGAAAAATAGGTAATAATAAAAAGATAGGAGGTGACGGTGGTGCTGAAAAAGATTGTCCATTTATTTTTTATTATTAGTGGAGGTACCATTGGGTATTTATATATACCGGATATTATAGAATTATTAGATTTTACAGATGCAAGTTGGGTAGCATCCCCATATGTTGGTTTAGTTTTAGGTGCAATTATACTATCTCTTATTTCTTATTGGCTGGCTGATTATATTGTCGGATTATTAAGGTGGATTGAGGAGGCACTTATTAAAGTGCCTGTTGGTGACTTATTTTTTGGCAGCCTGGGATTAATTATTGGTTTAGTTGTTGCATATCTGATTAATATTGCACTGAAAGATATTGATATTGAGTTTGTTTCACAGGTAATTCCATTGTTTGTTACCATTTTACTTGGTTACTTTGGTTTTCAAGTTGGGTTTAGACGAAGAGAAGAATTCGTGAACTTATTAAATATTAGTAAAAAGGAACGCGAAAAGCGGACTGCAACTGATGGTGACTCTAGTGAGCAGACGCAGCCTAAGGCTAAAATCTTGGATACAAGTGTTATTATTGATGGACGTATAGCTGATATTTGCCAAACCAGTTTCTTAGAAGGAACCATTGTGATTCCGCAGTTTGTATTAGGAGAATTACAACATATTGCTGATTCATCAGATGTATTGAAACGTAACCGCGGAAGACGTGGATTGGATGTTTTGAACCGTATCCAAAAAGAATTGCCGGTTAAAGTTGAAATATACGAAGGTGATTTTGAAGAGATACAGGAAGTTGATAGCAAATTGATAAAACTAGCGAAAGTAATCAATGGTATCGTTGTTACGAATGACTTTAATTTGAACAAAGTGTGTGACCTTCAAGGTGTACACGTTCTAAATATTAACGATCTCGCAAATGCTGTAAAACCAGTGGTATTGCCTGGTGAAGAGTTAATGGTTCAAGTAATTAAAGACGGTAAAGAGCAAAATCAGGGTATTGCTTATTTAGATGATGGCACAATGATCGTTGTTGAAGAAGGCCGCGATTACATCGGTAAAACGATTGAGGTACTTATTACTAGTGTTCTGCAAACATCTGCAGGAAGAATGATTTTTGCTAAACCGAAATTACTTGAAAAAGCGCTGTAAAAAAGGTATAACTTATAGAGGATGGAAAAGTGATAACGTAATATGTTATCACTTTTTCTAAGTAGTTAAGAAAGTATAAATACTTTCTTACTGCATAAGCGCAACTAAGGCTTGGAGATAAGCCAAGTTTTCTAATACTAAATGTACTGTATACTTTATATATTGTTAATTAATAGAAAGGGGTACCCAACATGACAGATCAAGTTCGTGTTCGTTATGCGCCAAGTCCTACTGGTAATTTGCACATAGGAAATGCGCGGACGGCACTGTTTAATTACTTATATGCTAAGCATTTTGATGGGAAATTTATTATCCGGACGGAGGATACTGACGAGAAGCGAAATGTTGCAGGGGGAGAAGAGAGTCAGCTTAAATATTTAAAATGGCTTGGCATCGAATGGGATGAAGGTGCTGACATCGGTGGAGACTATGGCCCATATCGTCAGATGGAACGGTTGGATATATATGATAAGTACGTAGATGAATTGCTTGAAAAGGGATTAGCCTACAAATGTTATATGACCGAAGAAGAACTTGATCAGGAACGAGAAGAGCAACGTGCTAAAGGACAAGTTCCAAAATACTCTGGTGCACATAGTGATTTGACGGCAGAAGATATTGCCCAGTTTGAACAGGAAGGACGTAAGCCGAGTATTCGTATGCGTGTTCCTGCTAATCAGAATTATACATTTAATGATATTGTAAGAGGTAACATAAAGTTTGAATCAAGTGATTTTGGTGACTGGGTAATTGTCAAAAAAAGTGGCACACCAACATACAATTTTGCCGTTGCGATTGATGACCATTTAATGCGTATTTCACATATCTTGCGCGGAGAAGAGCATATTTCCAACACGCCTAAACAAATGATGGTATATGATGCCTTTGGATGGCAAGCGCCAAAATTTGGTCATATGACACTCATTCTGAATGAAGATCGTAAAAAGCTGAGCAAACGTGATGAGCATATTCTGCAATTTATTGAACAATATCATAATTTAGGCTATTTGCCTGAAGCATTATTTAACTTTATTACGTTGCTTGGCTGGTCTCCGGTAGGAGAAGAGGAAATCTTTAATAAAGAGAAATTAATTGAGATTTTTGATCCTGAGCGGTTATCAACGTCTGCGGCAATTTTTGATCAGCATAAATTAAAATGGATGAATAATGAGTATATTAAAGCAACTGATATTGAAAAAGTAATTGAGTTAGCAATGCCGCACTTGATTGAGGCTGGAAGATTATCTGAAGATATGGATGCTTCTACAAGGGAATGGGCAGAGAACGTTATCACATTATATCGGGAACAACTGCGATATGGAGCAGAAATCATTGAATTAACGGATTTGTTTTTCAAGGAATCAATTGATTACGATGAAAGTGCCATGGAAATATTGCAACAGGAGCAGGTACCTGAGGTATTGCAGGTTTTTACAGACAAACTAATCCATTTGGATGATTTTACGAAGGATTCTATTAAAGCAGAAATTAAGGCAACGCAAAAAGAAACAGGCCACAGAGGTAAAAAGTTATTTATGCCAATTCGAGTTGCTACAACTGGACAAGCACATGGTCCAGAGCTCCCAATGGCGATAGAATTATTAGGAAAAGAAATTATTTTAAGCAGATTAGATAAAGTATTAAAAAAATTAGAAGCTTAATTAATTCACAT
This sequence comes from Virgibacillus salinus, assembly GCF_900102415.1. Taxonomy (NCBI): domain Bacteria; kingdom Bacillati; phylum Bacillota; class Bacilli; order Caryophanales; family Bacillaceae; genus Virgibacillus; species Virgibacillus salinus. The sequence continues at coordinate 68,446 of NZ_FNKD01000006.1, read as the reverse complement.
CGAGCCGAAAATATAATATAGTAGTAATACAATATTGGAGCGTTGATAAGGAGAAGTAAAAAACGGATGACTTATCCAGAGAGAATCGCCTGAGGCTGCGAGCGATTTAAAGCATCGTTTTTGAAATGCACCTTTGAGCCCGTTATGGAAGAAATGTACATAACGGCGGTACTCTGCCGTTATTAGAGTATAAGTTGGGAGAAGCGATATCTCCAAACAGAGTGGAACCGCGCCATAAGCGTCTCTGTGTATTGAATACACAGGGGCGTTTTTTTAGCAGTTAAGAAAGTTTAAATAAATTCTTACTGCATAAGTGCAACTAAGGCAATTTAAAGTATAAGGGGTTTTAAGAAAGTAAAATACCTTTGATAAAACTCCTTAAACGAATGCCAAGTTATCTAATGCCAAATGGGGAGGAGGCGTTGTCATTATGGGATTTTTTAAACGAATGAAAGAAGATATGGATGTAGTCTTTGAACAAGACCCAGCAGCAAGGAATTATTTTGAAGTAGGTTTAACATACTCGGGGTTACATGCAATTTGGAATCATCGTATTGCTCATTTTTTCTTTAAGCGGAGGTTATATTTTATTGCGCGAGTTATATCACAAATTAGCCGTTTTTTAACTGGTATTGAAATACACCCTGGTGCGAAAATCGGCAGGAGGTTTTTTATCGATCATGGTATGGGAGTTGTGATTGGTGAAACCTGCGAAATTGGTGATAATGTTACCGTTTTTCAAGGGGTAACGTTAGGTGGTACAGGGAAAGAAAGAGGAAAACGTCACCCAACTATTAAAGACAACGCCCTTATTGCAACAGGTGCCAAGGTGCTTGGCTCAATAACCATCGGCGAAAGTTCTAAGGTCGGAGGTGGTTCGGTAGTATTAAAGGATGTACCTGATCACTCAACGGTTGTAGGGGTGCCTGGACGTGTAGTCGTTCAAAACGGTCAAAAATTACGTAAAAATCTCGACCACCATAAATTGCCAGATCCTGTAGCAGATCGCTGTGATCGGCTGCAAGAGGAAATTAACTCATTACAAGAAGAACTAGCCAAGGTGAAAGAAGGGAAGCAAAATGCCGATAACCATTTATAATACATTAACACGCCAAAAAGAAGTATTTAAGCCACTTAAAGAAGGTAGAGTCAGCATGTACGTGTGTGGCCCAACTGTCTACAATTATATTCATATTGGGAATGCCCGTCCTGCTATTGTTTTTGATACAGTACGAAGGTATCTGGAATATAAAGAATATCAAGTTGACTATGTGTTAAATTTTACAGATGTTGATGACAAGATCATTAAGGCTGCCAATGAGGTGGGCGAAGAAGTATCGGAAGTTGCGAATCGATTTATAGATGCCTATTTGGAGGATGTCGGTTCCTTGGGTGTAAAAAAAGCAACCTATAATCCACGAGTTACTGAGGCAATGAGTGATATTTTGACGTTTATCGAAACATTAATTGCAAAAGGGTATGCATATGAAGTTGAAGGAGATGTCTACTTTAAGCCTCGCTCATTTGATGGATACGGGAAGTTATCACACCAATCAATTGATGAATTGCGTTCAGGTGCACGTATAAAAGTAGGTGAGAAAAAAGAAGACCCGCTTGATTTTGCGTTGTGGAAAAAAGCAAAGGATGATGAAATAGCCTGGGAATCCCCGTGGGGACAGGGCAGGCCGGGCTGGCATATCGAGTGCTCTGCAATGGCCAAAAAATACCTTGCTGAAACAATTGATATCCATGCCGGTGGACAGGATTTGGCGTTTCCGCATCATGAAAATGAAATCGCACAATCTGAGGCAATGACAGGTAAATCTTTTGCCAAATACTGGATGCATAATGGGTATATTAATATTGACAATGAAAAAATGTCCAAATCGCTGGGTAACTTCGTATTGACGAGGGATATCATTCAACAGCATGACCCGCAGGTGGTTCGGTTCTTTATGCTAAGTGTTCATTATCGAAATCCGATAAATTTTACTGAAGAATTGCTGGAAGGTGCTAAAAATAGCCTGGACCGTATTAAAAATGCCTATTTCAACTTGGATCATCGTAAACAAACAAGTATGGACATGGATAAAAATGCAGATCAGTGGCTGGAAAAAGTTACGAAGCTGAATGAACAATTTGAGGAATCAATGGATGATGACTTTAATACTGCAAATGCAATTTCGGTCTTGTTCGATTTAGCCAAAGAAGCTAATCTCTATCTGCAGGGAAAACACACCTCCATAAAAGTAATCGAAGCATTTCAAAACAGCTTCACCACTTTACTGGATGTGTTGGGTATTTATATTGAGCAGGAAGAGGATTTACTCGATGAAGAAATTGAAGCATTATTGCAAGAACGAGTGGAAGCCAGAAAGAAACGGGACTTTAATCGGGCAGATGAAATACGCGATAATCTAAAAGAGAGGAGTATTATTTTAGAAGATACTCCTCAAGGAACCCGCTGGAAAAGGGATAGTAATGAGTCTTGATGTAAAGCAAATGAAAAGTTTAGCTCTCGCTTACATGGGTGATGCTGTTTATGAAGTCCATGTAAGAGAGTATTTATTACAAACTGGTAAAGTGAAACCGAATCAGTTACATCGGTCGGCGATATCTTTTGTGTCGGCAAAGGCACAAGCTGCTGTTATATTATATTGGCTGGAAACGGAACTTCTTTCTGAAGAAGAGGAAGGAGTAGTTTCCAGAGGGCGTAATGCAAAATCTGGAACAGTCCCTAAAAATACGAGTGTACAAGCATATAATTATAGTACGGCGTTTGAGGCGTTAATCGGTTATCATTATTTGCAAAAGAATGAAAGCCGGTTAGACGAGTTGATAACACAAGCAATTCAATTCAGCGAAGGGAGGAAAGGCTAATTATGGATCAGGAAATTATTATCGGTAAGAACCCTGTAATCGAAGCACTGAACTCCGGACGATCAGTAAATAAGGTATTAGTATCAGAACAACTGAACAAACAATTATTCGGGAAGTTGCAGAAACTTAGCAGAAATGCCGGGACAATAATTCAAAAAGTACCCAAAAAGAAGCTTGACCAACTTGTGGAAGGTTCACATCAGGGGATTGTAGCCTATGTAGCATCCTATCAATATGCAACTTTAGAGGATCTGTTTGATAAAGCAAATGACAAAAATGAAACACCTTTCTTTATTATATTGGATGAGCTGGAAGATCCTCATAATTTAGGGTCTATCTTACGGACTGCTGATGCTACAGGTGTTCACGGGGTAATTATTCCAAAACACAGGTCAGTTGGCCTTACTTCAACCGTGGCAAAAACTGCAGCAGGAGCACTAGAGCATATTCCTGTTGCAAGGGTGACAAATATTGCTAATACCATTGATGAATTAAAGCAACGTTATGTCTGGGTCGTTGGAACAGCCGCCGATGGTACAGAAGATTACCGTGAGCTTGATGGTGACTTATCTGTCGCCATTGTGATTGGTAATGAAGGTAAAGGAATAAGCCGTTTAGTTAAAGATAAGTGTGATTGGACTGTTAGCCTTCCTATGACTGGACATGTTTCCTCCTTAAACGCATCTGTAGCATGTAGTTTGTTACTGTATGAAATATATCGAAAAAGATTTCCGCTTGGTGAATAGACATGTTTGTACTAGTTGTTGACGGTTATAATATCATCGGTGCATGGGAAGAACTACAGAAACTTAAAGAAAAAGATATTGGACAGGCACGGGACAGATTGATTGAATTGATGGCAGAGTATCAATCGTATTCAGGGTGCCGAGTTATCATCGTATTTGACGCGTACTATGTAAAAGGGATCGAAAGCAAGCATAAATCATACAATGTTGAGGTTATTTACACAAAAGAAAACGAAACTGCCGACGAATGTATTGAAAGGCTTGTTAAAGGATTAAAGAACGTAAAAAATCAAGTGTATGTAGCAACGTCAGACTACGCAGAGCAACGAACTATATTTGGGCGTGGAGCTTTAAGGAAGTCAGCGAGAGAATTATATATTGAATTTAAAGATATTGAAAGAGAAATTGAAAAAGATATAGAAGTACACAAAAAGGTACAACCTAAAATCAGAATCCCATTAAAAAAAGAAGTACATGAAAAATTTGAAAAGTGGAGACGGGGAGACTAATAACACCTCGTTCTCCACTTTTTAATTGTCCAGTATTGGTGTATAGAATATACTAGTGACTAACGTTGAATGAATATTTGCGCTTGTATCGGCAGTTAAGAAAAGTATAAATTTTCCTATCTTCCAAAGTTTTCTAATATTGACGTTAGTGAAGCGCTTACTGTATAATACTTTTAAATTGACTACATTGTAGTCGGGGGGTCATTTTTGGTGAGTGTTAAGCTAGCAGCAGAAAAGAACCAAAGCCTAAAAATGCTGGATGATGATAGTATTATCCTTCTTGTGCATCAAGGGAATAGTCAAGCACTAGATTTTTTAATAAATAAATATATCAATTTTGTACGAGCGAAAGCAAGAACTTATTTCATCATTGGTGCTGATAAAGAGGATATTATTCAAGAAGGCATGATAGGTCTGTATAAGGCAATACGCGACTATGACGGGGACAAGCTATCATCGTTTAAAGCGTTTGCTGAACTTTGTGTGACCCGACAAATTATTACGGCAATTAAAACAGCTACTAGACAAAAGCACATACCACTTAACTCGTATGTATCACTAGATAAACCAATTTATGATGAAGAATCAGACAGGACATTACTGGATGTTGTAGCAGGGTCAAAAGCAATTGACCCACAGGAATTACTCATAAATAGAGAAAAGTTTGGTGATATGGAATATAGATTGTCAGAATTACTTAGCGAGTTAGAAAAAGAAGTGTTGCGTCTATATTTAGATGGACAAACCTATCAGGAGATTTCAGTCGAGTTAAAACGTCACGTGAAATCGATAGATAATGCTTTGCAGCGGGTAAAGCGTAAATTGGAACAGCTGCTGGAATCGAATGAAACCAGCGTATAATAGCCGTTGACACATCTTAGTAACCATGCTACAGTTATATGAGTAAAAAACCCTACAACGGGGTGATAAAATGAATAAAAAAATAACATTAGCGTGTGCAATTTGTTCAAGCAGAAACTATACAACTAGTAAAAATGTATCCACAAAACCTGTACGTATGGAAGTTAGAAAGTATTGCAAAACATGTGGGAAGCATACATTGCACCGTGAGACTAAATAATAGCACTCTTCGGGTAGAGTTTGGGGGTACAAGCATGAATCTTGTTCAATTTTTTAAGAATGTATCTCGGGAAATGAAAAAAGTTAGTTGGCCAAAAGGTCGTGAATTAACTAGTTACACCATAACTGTAATATCAACAGTAGTGTTTGTGGCATTGTTTTTCACAGTAATAGATCTTGGGATTTCCGAAATTTTAAGTTCATTTTTTGAATAATTAAGCTATAATTATGTTATAATGGAATATAATATTTCGATTTAAAAAAACCCGGGGTAAACGGGTTTTTTAATATTGCAGATCTTTTTAGGGAACTTAAAGTTTTTAAGCTAAGGGAGGGAAGGGCAAGTAATTTTGTCCTGCTTAAATGGAAAAAAATTGGTATGCTGTTCATACATATTCCGGGTATGAAAATAAAGTAAAAACAAATTTAGAAAAACGTGTAGAATCAATGGGTATGGAAGATAGAATCTTTCGTGTAATCGTGCCGGAAGATGAAGAAACAGAAATTAAAAACGGTAAGAAAAAAGTTGTCAAAAAGAAATTTTTCCCTGGATATGTTCTGGCGGAGATGGTGATGACTGATGATTCATGGTATGTTGTTAGAAACACACCCGGCGTAACAGGGTTCGTGGGATCAAGTGGACATGGAACGAAACCTACGTCGCTTTTACCTGATGAGGTAGATGCTGTTCTGAAGCGCATGGGGGTAGCCGAACCTGTTATGCAGCTCGACTTTGAAATAAAAGAAAATGTACGAGTTAATGATGGGCCATTCACAAATTTCACAGGAACAATTGAGCATATTGATGTTGATAAGCAAAAGGTTAAGGTACATGTTAATATGTTTGGGCGTGAGACACCAGTTGAACTGGATTTCTCCCAGATTGAAAAATTATAACAGGAATTATTTTACGGCTGTTTTTTGGCAGTTAAGAAAGTATAAATCCTTTCTTACTGCATAAGTGCAACTAAGGCATTCGCCATTAAGGCTTGGCGAATGCCGAGTTTTCTAATAGAACTAGACCGCGTCGAGAATCACTGCCTATCAACTGAGGAATTTATGCTAAACTACCGGTGAGGAAAAAGCTCGATTTCCGCGGGCAACGCTTCAGCTTCCTCGGAAGCAAAAATTGCTTCCTAAGGGATTTTCAGCTTTTGCTTTTCCCGCAGGAGTCTCGTATTTTTCCGCAGCTAGATATTACTTTATTATCAAGTGAAAGAAAAGAATCCATAGCAAATGATGGTAACAGTGATTTATTTGTTATTAAGCAGTCCTACTTCTAATGCGCGATTTCAGCCATTCAGCAAAGGGAGTACACGAAAACTCCCGCGGAAAGCATAGTGTATTTACGAAATGGTATGTTATGTTCATAGCAATAAACTATGAAAAAAGAGCCTGTTTTATAAAAGTGTTTCAACAAAACCTTGCATAATTTTATGATTCATGCTAAAATTCTTTTGTTATTTATGTCCTCGATATTCGGGGAAAATGGCTAATAATGAGTGGGAGGGGAAATTTCCCCAATTACCACATCACGGACTTTAAGGAGGTGTGTCTCGTGGCTAAAAAAGTAATCAAGTTAGTTAAATTACAAATTCCAGCTGGTAAAGCAAACCCAGCACCACCAGTAGGGCCGGCGTTAGGTCAAGCAGGTGTTAATATCATGGGATTCTGTAAAGAATTTAATGCGCGTACGCAAGATGATGCTGGTATGATTATTCCGGTTGAAATTACGGTATTTGAAGACCGTTCATTTACATTTATCACAAAAACTCCGCCTGCTGCTGTATTGTTGAAAAAAGCAGCTGGGATTGAAACTGCTTCAGGTGAACCAAACCGTAATAAAGTTGCTACTGTTAAGCGTGATAAAGTACAAGAAATTGCGGAAACAAAAATGCCTGATTTAAACGCCGCTGACGTAGAAGCAGCGATGCGCATGGTTGAAGGAACTGCACGCAGTATGGGCATTACGATTGAAGACTAATGTCTAACAATCTTTAATAGGTACAGGTTGCGGGAATGGGTCACCATCCATCGCAACCTTTTTGCAAGCTATAAAAGTATTTATACTTTTATAAGTGGGAGGTCTTACCGCTATAACCACAATTGAGGAGGAAACAAAATGGCTAAAAAAAGTAAAAGACTTCAAGAAGCTGCGAAGCTTGTTGATCGTACGAAATCATATGAAGTGCAAGAATCTGTTGCATTGTTAAAAGAAACAGCAAAAGCAAACTTCGATGAAACTGTAGAAGCGGCATTTCGTTTGGGTGTAGACCCTAAGAAAGCTGACCAGCAAATTCGTGGAGCAATGGTATTGCCGCATGGTACTGGTAAAACACAACGTGTACTAGTATTTGCAAAAGGTGATAAAGCAAAAGAAGCTGAAGAAGCTGGCGCAGATTATGTTGGAGAACAGGATTTAATCAATAAAATCAATCAAGGTTGGTTTGAATTCGACGTGATTGTTGCAACTCCTGACATGATGGCCGAAGTTGGTAAACTTGGACGTGTATTAGGACCAAAAGGACTAATGCCTAATCCGAAAACCGGTACAGTAACATTTGAAATTGAAAAAGCTGTTAACGATATTAAAGCTGGTAAAGTGGAATATCGTGTTGATAAGTCAGCTAACATTCATGTTCCAATTGGAAAGATTTCATTCGACAATGAAAAATTAGTTGAAAACTTTGAAGCAATTACAGAAGCACTTGTAAAAGCTAAACCACAAGCTGCTAAAGGTATCTACATGCGTAATGCATCAGTGACATCAACAATGGGGCCTGGAATTAAAGTAGACGTCTCAAGTTATGTTCGCGGCTAATTTGTTGTTGACATTCTAACGAGAATTAGGTATACTGAATTGCGTTGTAAAAATGAATACGTTGAACCGTAGACAGTAGGTGCGAGCAATCGCTTAATTTCCTGCCGAGGTGTTTAAAAGCAGATTAACTGATCATTATTGATTATAATTTGTCATAAAAGCCTCCATGTCTACATGGAGGCTTTATTAGTCTCGTTTTTCGGTAACGTTAATAGGAGGTGGAACAATGTCCAATAGCAATATTATTGAGCAAAAACAACAAATCGTACAAGAGATTTCTGCTAAATTCCGTGACAGCCAATCTACTTTGTTAGTTGATTATCGTGGTCTTGATGTAGCTGAGGTAACAGAATTACGTAAACAGCTTCGTGAAGCTGATGTTGAATTCAAAGTTTATAAAAACTCAATGGCTCGTCGTGCTGTGGATGCTGTAGAATTAGGAGAGTTATCTGATACATTGGTAGGTCCAACTGCAATTGCATTTAGTAATGAGGATGTAGTGGCACCAGCTAAAATATTGAATAACTTTGCAAAAGATCACAATGCGCTAGAAATTAAAGGCGGCGTAATTGAAGGTCAGGTTGCATCGCTTGAACAAATTAAAGAACTTGCCGATCTGCCAAATTACGAAGGCATGGTATCTATGTTGCTTAGCGTGCTGCAAGCGCCTATACGTAATCTTGCGTATGCAACACAAGCAATCGCAGATCAAAAAGAAGAAGAACAAGGTGCATAAATTGACTTTAGAGCAATATAGCATTCTGGAAATATTAAATTTAAAAAGAAAAATGGAGGAATAAATCATGACTAATGAACAAATCATTGAAGCGGTTAAAGAAATGTCTGTTTTAGAATTAAACGATCTTGTTAAAGCAATTGAAGAAGAATTTGGTGTAAGTGCTGCAGCTCCAGTTGCTGCTGCCGGTGCTGCTGGCGGCGCGGAAGAAGCTGAAGAACAAACTGAATTTGACGTAGTACTTGAAAGTGCTGGAGATTCAAAAATTAAAGTAGTAAAAGCTGTTCGCGAAATCACTGGTCTTGGTCTTAAAGATGCAAAAGACTTAGTAGACAATGCTCCTAAAGCAGTTAAAGAAGCTACTTCTAAAGAAGACGCTGAAGAAATCAAAGGCAAACTAGAAGAAGTTGGAGCAGCAGTAGAAGTTAAGTAATTATAGTTTTAATAGCAGTTAAGAATGCTGCATAAGTTGAACTCGGCTTAGAGATAAGCTAAGTTTTCTAAAAAGAGCTCGTCGGGATCCACGACGGGCTCTCTATATATTTATTTCTTCATATATTACACACGAAGTAGGTGCCCTAATGTCAGAGCATTACTTTTCGCAAAATCCTCAATCTAAAAGTTCACCCAAGAAATGGAATTACCAATTACGAGGCAAGGTTTACACATTTGAAAGTGATTATGGTGTTTTTTCAAAAAATGAAGTGGATTATGGTTCACGTTTACTAATAGAACAATTCAGGCCGCCTTCGATTACAGGCGAATTTCTGGATTTGGGTTGTGGTTACGGTCCGATTGGAATTACGTTGGCGGATTGTTATCAAGATCGAAACATAATCTTGACAGATATTAACGAACGCGCTATCAACCTCGCCCAACAAAATGCTGACCACAATAATGTAGTAAATGTTGAATTTGTGCAAAGTGATCGTTTGAGCAATCTAACAAATCGGTCGTTTGCTGCTATACTGACAAATCCGCCGATTAGAGCAGGAAAAAAAGTGGTTCACCAAATGTTTGAAGATAGCAAGAATGCTCTATTGCAGCATGGTCAATTGTGGGTGGTTATTCAAAAGAAGCAAGGCGCACCTTCAGCAAAGGAAAAATTAAGTGATTTATTTGGAAATGTTGAAGTTGTTGTACGCAGTAAAGGATATTTTATATTGAGAGCTACAAATGATTGACCTTAGTTTTTACATGTGATAGTATAGTAAAATGCTAACATGGGACTTCCTTTGTCAAGGGGAAATTCTGTGAGAAATGAAACGTATAATTCATCGGTAATCGGAGACACTGTTAAAATCCCAAAAAATAAACACCAAGGTTTTTATAAAAGCCTTTTTTCGCATTTAAGAAAGTATAATACTTTCTTATTGCATAAGTCTGCCGAGGCTTTCGTTATTAGGGCTTGCATTCCAAAGTATAAGGGGTTTCTAAAAAAGCGAAAGATGCTTTCAAAAAGACCTTTTACGATGAGCCGGGTTTTCTAATATTTTAATTATATCATATTGAAAAGTGATAATTACTGGTGAATGAAAAATATGTGCTTGTATAACTCCGAATTACAAGTTTGTTCAGCATGTTTTTCGAACAGTAGCACTTGTGCTATTGTTGTTTCGTATCAACACACAAATAGGATTCAAAAAACAACTGATTTAATCTACATTATATCAGTTCGTTTTTGCTAAATATTATTAGTCATTTTTCTAAAGAGCGTATTTACGCTTTAATAGTTTATGAAAAATGCTTGATTTGAGGGGTGAAGTTGTTGACAGGTCAACTAGTTCAGTATGGACGGCACCGCCAACGCAGGAGTTATGCGCGTATTAGCGAGGTGTTAGAATTACCAAATCTAATCGAGATTCAAACCGCTTCTTACCAGTGGTTTTTAGAAGAAGGTTTGAGAGAAATGTTCAAGGATATTTCTCCTATTGAAGATTTTACAGGCAACCTTTCGCTAGAATTTGTTGATTATAGTCTCGGGGAACCGAAATACCCTGTAGACGAATCAAAAGATCGAGATGTCACGTACAATGCTCCACTTCGCGTGAAGGTTCGTTTAATCAATAATGAGACCGGTGAAGTGAAAGAGCAAGAAGTATTTATGGGTGATTTTCCACTCATGACAGACACGGGTACATTTATCATTAATGGGGCTGAGCGTGTCATCGTTTCTCAGCTTGTACGTTCACCTAGTGTTTATTATAATGAGAAATTCGACAAAAATGGAAAACGCGGTGTTACAGCAACGGTTATTCCGAATCGTGGTGCATGGCTGGAATTTGAAACAGATGCCAAAGATGTCGCATACGTAAGAATTGATCGCACACGTAAATTGCCAATCACGGTACTTTTACGTGCACTTGGTTTTGGTTCTGATCAGGAAATAATCGATGTACTAGGTGAAAGCGAGTACCTTAAGAATACATTAGAAAAAGATAATACAGAAACAACAGATAAAGCGTTATTAGAAATTTATGAACGTCTACGTCCTGGTGAACCACCAACAGTAGATAACGCAAAAAGTTTATTGGTTTCACGTTTCTTTGATCCGAAGCGTTACGACCTTGCCCATGTAGGTCGTTACAAAATGAATAAAAAGCTGGACATTAAAAATCGCCTGTTTAATCAAGTGCTAGCTGAACCAGTTGTCGATCCGGAAACTGGGGAAGTCTTAGCGCAAAAAGGTGATAAATTAGAGCGTAAACTACTTGATAAGATAATTCCTTATTTGGAAAATGAGGAGAATAAACTCGGCGCAAAAAGTGTTGAACTACAAGAGGGAGTTCTTGAGGATCCGATACTTGTACAATCAATTAAAATAATAGACCCTACTGACCCAAGTGGTGAAAGAGAATTAGATGTTATTGGTAATGCCGGTGTGGACAGAAACGTTAAAAACATAATGCCTGCTGACATTTTATCGGCGGTTAACTATTTCTTTAATCTACTTCACCGTGTTGGAGGCACAGATGACATAGATCATCTGGGTAACCGCAGACTTCGTTCTGTTGGGGAATTATTACAAAACCAATTCCGTATCGGTCTATCTCGTATGGAACGTGTTGTGCGTGAAAGAATGTCGATTCAGGACACGTCTAGTATTACACCGCAACAATTAATTAATATTCGACCTGTGATTGCGTCAATCAAGGAATTTTTCGGGAGTTCACAGCTATCACAGTTTATGGACCAAACAAATCCATTAGCAGAGTTAACACATAAGCGTCGTTTGTCTGCCCTGGGACCAGGTGGTTTGACCCGTGAGCGCGCAGGATTCGAAGTTCGTGACGTTCACTATTCTCACTACGGCCGTATGTGTCCAATTGAGACACCAGAGGGACCAAACATCGGTTTAATAAACTCGTTGTCCAGTTATGCAAAGGTTAATGAATTTGGCTTTATTGAAACGCCGTATCGTCGAGTTGACCCTGAAACAGGTAAAGTAACAGCACGAATTGATTACCTAACGGCGGATGAAGAAGATAACTACGTTGTAGCTCAGGCGAACGCTCGTTTAAACGAAGATGGCAGTTTTACAGACGATGAAGTAATTGCACGTTTCCGCGGTGAAAATACAGCTGTACCGCGTGAACAGCTTGATTACATGGATGTATCTCCTAAACAAGTTGTCTCGGCTGCGACTGCATGTATTCCGTTTTTAGAAAACGATGACTCTAACCGTGCATTAATGGGAGCTAACATGCAGCGTCAAGCAGTACCGTTGTTGCAACCTGAAGCACCAGTTGTTGGAACAGGTATGGAATATGTTTCCGGTAAAGACTCGGGTGCAGCGATTATTTGTGTTAACGATGGTATTGTCGAACGTGTAGAAGCAAAAGAAGTTCACATTCGTCGTGTTTCTGAAGTGGACGGAAAAGAAGTAAAAGGTGATTTAGACCGTTATCGTTTGCAAAAATACATTCGTTCCAACCAAGGAAGTTGTTATAACCAACGTCCTATCGTAAGCCAAGGAGATCGTGTTACAAAAGGCGAAATTCTTGCGGATGGTCCATCCATGGAAGATGGGGAGCTGGCATTAGGCAGAAATGTCCTTACCGGCTTCATGACTTGGGAAGGTTACAACTACGAAGATGCAATCATCATGAGTGAACGACTTGTAAAGGATGACGTTTATACTTCTATTCATATAGAGGAATACGAATCTGAAGCTCGTGATACGAAACTCGGGCCAGAAGAAATTACCAGAGATATTCCGAATGTTGGCGAGGATGCCTTAAAAGACCTAAATGAAGAAGGAATTATTCGTGTAGGTGCCGAAGTCTCGGATGGAGATATCTTGGTTGGAAAGGTAACACCTAAAGGGGTAACCGAACTATCCGCTGAAGAACGTTTGCTACATGCAATCTTTGGTGAAAAAGCACGTGAAGTTCGTGACACATCACTACGAGTGCCTCATGGTGCTGGCGGAATTGTTTTGGATGTTAAAATCTTTAATCGTGAAGATGGCGATGAACTGCCACCAGGTGTTAATCAGCTTGTTCGAGCATATATCGTTCAGAAACGTAAGATATCTGAAGGTGACAAAATGGCCGGACGACATGGTAACAAAGGTGTTATTTCCAAAATACTACCTGAAGAAGACATGCCGTTCTTACCAGACGGGACACCAATCGATATCATGCTTAATCCATTGGGTGTACCATCACGTATGAATATCGGACAGGTGTTTGAAATGCACTTAGGTATGGCTGCACGTCAACTTGGTATTCATGTGGCAACACCGGTATTTGATGGTGCTTCAGAGCAAGATGTTTGGGATACATTGGAAGAAGCGGGTATGCCAAAAGACGCCAAGACCGTATTATATGATGGAAGAACGGGAGAGCCGTTTGACAACCGTATATCAGTTGGTGTCATGTACATGATTAAACTTGCGCACATGGTTGATGACAAGTTGCACGCTCGTTCAACAGGACCGTATTCACTTGTAACACAGCAACCACTAGGCGGAAAAGCGCAATTTGGTGGACAGCGTTTCGGTGAGATGGAAGTTTGGGCACTTGAAGCATACGGTGCCGCATATACACTTCAGGAAATATTGACGGTTAAATCTGATGATATTGTCGGTCGCGTAAAAACGTATGAATCAATTGTTAAAGGCGACAATGTTGCCGAACCAGGAGTTCCAGAATCCTTTAAAGTCCTTATTAAGGAATTACAAAGTCTTGGCATGGACGTTAAGATGCTCGCAAGTGATGAGTCAGAAATAGAAATGCGTGATCTTGAAGAAGAAGAAACGCAAGCAGCAAGCAAACTGAACTTAGAAGTAGAAGGCAACTAAAAATAACGGAGTGTTGACTCAATACTGGGTCAGCACCTCCATCTATATAATTCTAAGTAATTGGTAAAATCGGACACTAAAAGGGAGGTAGGCCCCTTGCTAGATGTAAATAACTTTGAGTATATGAAAATAGGTTTAGCTTCATCAGAAAAAATTCGCTCTTGGTCATACGGCGAGGTCAAAAAACCAGAAACGATTAACTACCGCACACTAAAGCCAGAGAAAGACGGATTATTTTGTGAACGTATTTTCGGTCCACAAAAGGACTGGGAATGTCATTGCGGAAAATATAAGCGTGTACGGTATAAAGGTGTCGTTTGTGATCGATGTGGTGTAGAAGTTACCAAAGCTAAAGTGCGTCGTGAGCGTATGGGTCATATTGAATTAGCTGCACCAGTATCACATATTTGGTATTTTAAAGGGATTCCAAGTCGAATGGGTCTTGTATTAGATATGTCCCCACGTGCGTTAGAAGAAGTGATTTATTTTGCTGCATATATCGTTACAGAGTCAGGTGATACACCATTAGAGAAGAAACAACTTCTATCAGAAAAAGAGTATCGGGCATATTATGACAAGTATGGCAAAACTTTCAAAGCACAAATGGGAGCCGAAGCAATACGCAAGCTTTTACAGGATATCGATCTTGAAAAAGAAGTTGAAGCATTGCAAGAGGAGTTAAAAACAGCGCAAGGACAACGCAGAACTCGTGCAATCAAACGTTTAGATGTTTTAGAGGCATTTCGCCATTCAGGTAATGACACGTCATGGATGGTCCTTGATGTACTTCCAATTATTCCACCAGAAATTCGTCCAATGGTGCAACTTGATGGAGGACGTTTTGCGACTTCGGATCTGAACGATTTATATCGTCGTGTTATTAACCGTAATAATCGATTGAAACGTTTATTGGATCTTGGTGCACCAAGTATTATTGTGCAAAACGAGAAACGTATGTTACAGGAAGCTGTTGACGCATTGGTTGATAACGGGCGTCGTGGCCGTCCAGTTACAGGTCCGGGAAACAGACCATTAAAATCCTTATCTCATATGTTAAAAGGTAAACAAGGTCGTTTCCGCCAGAACTTACTTGGTAAACGTGTAGACTACTCAGGGCGTTCGGTAATTGTTGTTGGCCCAAGTCTTAAAATGTACCAGTGCGGGTTACCGAAAGAAATGGCGCTTGAGTTATTTAAGCCATTTATCATGAAAGAACTCGTTGAAAGAGGTATAGCTCATAATATTAAATCGGCAAAACGAAAAATTGAACGGGTGCATCCAGATGTTTGGGATGTATTAGAAGATGTTATTAAAGAACATCCTGTACTGCTTAACCGTGCTCCAACGCTGCACCGCTTGGGTATTCAGGCATTCGAACCAACATTAGTAGAGGGTCGGGCAATTCGCCTTCACCCATTAGTATGTACAGCTTATAACGCTGACTTTGATGGTGACCAAATGGCGGTCCACGTGCCACTTTCGGCAGAGGCTCAAGCGGAAGCACGTATTCTAATGCTTGCTGCTCAAAACATCCTAAATCCAAAAGATGGTAAACCGGTTGTAACGCCATCACAGGATATGGTGTTAGGTAACTATTATGTGACACTTGAACGCGAGAATGCAATTGGAGAAGGCAGCGTATTTAAAGATCTTAATGAGGCGCTGATAGCTTATCAAAATGGTTATGTTCATTTACACACGAGAGTTGCCGTGCAGGCATCCAGTTTGAACAAGAGATCATTCACTGATGAACAGCAGACTCAATTGTTAATTACGACAGTAGGTAAGCTCATATTTAATGAGATATTACCTGAATCATTCCCGTATATTAATGAACCAACAAATGATAATCTGGAAATTAAAACTCCAGAGAAGTATTTTGTTAAAAAAGGAACAGATATTAGGGAAGAGATTAAATCACGTGAGATTATTCCTCCATTTAAGAAAGGTATACTTGGAGATATAATTGCTGAAGTGTTTAAACGGTTTAAGATTAGTGAAACATCTAAAATGCTTGACAGAATGAAAGACCTTGGATTCAGCTATTCAACAAAAGCAGGAATGACTGTTGGTGTATCCGACATCGTTGTTTTAGCCGAAAAACAAAAGATTATCGAAGAATCACAATCTAAGGTTGATAACGTGTCAAAACAGTTCCGACGCGGCTTAATTACCGATGAAGAACGTTATGACCGAGTTATTGCAATCTGGTCTAAATCAAAAGATGATATTCAAGAACGTTTAATGCAATCACTTAACCCAAGAAACCCGATATTTATGATGAGTGATTCAGGTGCAAGAGGTAACGCATCTAACTTTACACAGCTTGCAGGTATGCGTGGTCTGATGGCCAACCCGGCTGGTAAAATTATTGAATTACCGATCAAATCAAGCTTCCGTGAAGGTTTAACGGTGTTAGAATACTTTATTTCTACACACGGTGCTCGTAAAGGTCTTGCTGATACTGCACTGAAAACAGCCGACTCTGGTTACTTAACCCGTCGTCTCGTCGATGTAGCACAGGATGTAATAATTCGTGAAGACGATTGTGGTACAGATCGTGGTTTACCTGTTTCAGCGTTAACCGATGGAACAGAATTGATCGAACCACTGTTGGATCGGTTAATCGGACGTACAGCGTTTGAAAAGGTTAGCCATCCTGAAACAGGTGAAGTAATAGTAGATATCAATGAAGTTATCTCAGAGGATCAAGCAAAACAAATTATTGAAGCAGGACATGAGCAAGTTACCATAAGAACTGCTTTCACATGTAATACCAAACATGGCGTTTGTAAGAAATGCTATGGCCGAAACCTAGCAACGGGTGATGAGGTAGAAGTTGGTGAAGCGGTAGGTATTATCGCTGCACAATCTATCGGTGAACCAGGTACACAGCTTACAATGCGTACATTCCACACAGGTGGGGTTGCAGGAGACGATATTACACAAGGTTTACCACGTATTCAGGAGCTGGTTGAGGCGCGTAACCCTAAAGGGCAAGCAGTTATCAGCGAAGTTCATGGTACAGTCTATGAAATAAAAGAAGTAAAAGATAAGCAGGAAATTGTTGTTCAAGGTGATGTAGAACAGCGCTCTTATCCTGTTCCGTACAATGCACGCATGAAAGTTACTGTTGGCGATGAAGTATCCGCTGGTCAAGAGCTTACCGAGGGTTCTGTTGATCCAAAAGAACTTCTTCGTGCACAAGGCGTACAAGGAGTTCAATCATACTTGTTACGTGAAGTACAGCGTGTTTATCGCATGCAAGGTGTTGAAATCGGGGATAAACACGTAGAAGTAATGGTTCGCCAAATGCTTCGTAAAATTCGTGTTGTTGAATCCGGAGATACAAATGTACTCCCTGGATCATTACTCGAAATACACCAATTCAAAGATGCAAACAACGCAGTATTACAGGAAGGAAAACGACCAGCTGTCGGTAAACCTGTATTACTGGGGATCACAAAAGCATCACTGGAGACTGATTCATTCTTATCAGCTGCATCCTTCCAGGAAACAACTCGTGTGTTAACGGATGCTGCCATTAAGGGTAAACGCGACGAACTGTTAGGTCTTAAAGAGAATGTAATCATCGGTAAACTGGTCCCTGCTGGAACTGGAATGCAACGTTACCGTAAGCTCAAATCATCTTTAGATCAAACGAGTGAAAAAGAAGAAGAACAAGAAGAAACAGAGACGGTAAAGTAACCATTTAACTTGGCTTTCGTCGTCGTGACTCTTGAGAGTCCTAGTTGAACTTATGCAGGAAGGAAAGTTCTATAATTTTCTTCCTGCCAAAAACAAGTGACTAAATTTCGGAAACACTAATAAAATAGTAAAATTTCAGTTGACATTAAAAAACGAGAATGATACTATGTTTAAGGTGTTTCCGATTGTACTTGTTACTTTGGAGGATATGCTAATGTCTTATGAAAAAGTAACTCAGGTTCAAACACAGCTGATAATCGGAACGAAGCAAACACTTAAAGCTATGAAAAATGGCGAGGTAAGTGAAGTTTTTATTGCTGATGATGCAGACCAACAAATCACACAAAAGGTAGAGCGTTTAGCTAATGAGCTGGATATGCCTTGTCACCGTGTTGATTCGATGGAACGACTAGGCGCTGCTTGCGGCATAGACGTTGGTGCATCGACAGTAGCAGTAAAACAATAGAGGTTTTGGCGGATTTTTTCGCGAAGGCTTTGTTTTTTGCTAAAGGATGAACCACCTGGATATGTGGGATTACAAATAACCAAAAATTGGGTGGCAACTGGGTTAAATTAAGCTTATAAACAAGAAGGGAGGATAACAATTATGCCTACAATAAATCAACTTGTACGTAAAGGTCGTGTGAACAAACCAAGAAAATCTGACTCTCCTGCACTAAATAGAGGGTACAACAGCTTCAAGAAAAGAGCTACGGATGAAAATTCACCACACAAACGTGGCGTTTGTACACGAGTTGGTACATTAACACCGAAAAAACCGAACTCTGCACTTCGTAAGTATGCACGTGTTCGTTTGTCAAATAACATGGAGGTAACTGCATATATTCCTGGAATTGGACACAATCTACAGGAGCACAGTGTAGTATTGATCCGTGGCGGTCGTGTTAAAGATTTACCGGGTGTTCGTTACCACATTGTACGTGGAGCACTTGATACCGCTGGTGTAGAAGGCCGTGCACAAGGCCGTTCTAAATATGGTGCAAAAAAACCTAAAAAGAAATAATTTTATAATATAGTTCTAGGAAAGGAGGGGGACATATGCCACGTAAAGGACCAGTACCTAAACGCGATGTCTTGCCAGATCCGCTTTATAATTCAAAGCTAGTTACACGTTTAATCAATCAAATCATGATAGACGGTAAAAGAGGTAAAGCACAAAAAATTCTTTATAATGCGTTTGAACTTGTCGCAGAAAGAAGTGGACAAAACGCAATGGAAGTTTTTGAACAAGCAATGAAAAATGTAATGCCAGTACTTGAGGTTCGAGCACGTCGTGTTGGTGGTTCAAACTACCAAGTACCGATGGAAGTACGCCCAGAACGCCGTCAAGCACTAGGTTTACGTTATGTTGTTAATTACTCACGTCTTCGCGGAGAAAAAACAATGGAAGAGCGACTTGCCAATGAAATTCTTGACGCTTCCAACAACACAGGATCATCAGTTAAAAAACGCGAAGAATTGCATAAGATGGCTGAAGCCAATAAAGCATTTGCTCACTATCGCTGGTAATAAAACAAAATAAAGATTTTTACAGGAAGGAGAAGAATACATGGCTAGAGAGTTCTCCTTGGAAAAGACGCGTAATCTTGGTATTATGGCACACATTGATGCAGGTAAGACCACTACTACTGAGCGTATTCTTTTCTATACAGGACGTATTCATAAAATTGGCGAAACTCATGAAGGCGCTTCTCAGATGGACTGGATGGAGCAGGAGCAAGAGCGCGGTATCACAATTACATCCGCAGCAACTACTGCTCAATGGAAAGGTTATCGTATAAACATCATTGATACACCAGGACACGTAGACTTCACAGTAGAAGTTGAACGTTCATTGCGTGTACTTGATGGGGCGGTAACTGTTCTTGACGCGCAATCAGGTGTGGAACCACAAACCGAAACTGTATGGCGCCAGGCAACAACTTATGGTGTACCTAGAGTGGTATTTATTAACAAGATGGATAAAGTGGGAGCAGATTTCCTTTATTCCACAGAGACATTAAAAAAACGTTTAGGTGCTAACGCTCATCCAGTTCAATTACCAATTGGAGCTGAGGATGATTTTGAAGGTATTATTGACCTCATCACAATGGATGCTTACTATTATCTAGATGATCTGGGAACACGTGCAGAAGCGCGCGAGATTCCAGCAGAATATAAAGAAAAAGCAGAAGAGCTGCGTGCTAGCTTAGTAGAAGCTGTTTCCGAGTTAGACGAAGAGCTAATGATGAAGTATCTAGAAGGAGAGGAAATCTCCAACGACGAACTTAAAAAAGCGATTCGTACAGCAACACTAAATATTGAATTTTACCCTGTATTTGTTGGGTCAGCTTTCAAAAACAAAGGTGTTCAACTAATGTTGGATGGTGTAATTGATTATTTGCCAGCACCAACTGATGTTCCACCAATAGAAGGTAAGATCCCTGGTACGGAAGAGGAAGTAGTTCGTGAGTCATCTGATGACGCGCCTTTCTCTGCACTAGCATTTAAAGTGGCGACAGACCCATACGTTGGTAAGTTAACATTCTTCCGCGTATATTCTGGAACATTATCTTCTGGTTCTTATGTTAAGAACTCAGTAAAGGATAAGCGTGAGCGTGTAGGACGTATCCTGCAAATGCACGCAAATTCCCGTGAAGAAATCTCAACTGTATATGCAGGAGAGATAGCTGCCGGAGTTGGTTTGAAAGATACATCAACAGGGGATACACTTTGTGCTGAGAAGGATCTTGTAATCTTGGAATCAATGGACTTCCCTGAACCGGTTATCGGTGTTGCAATTGAACCTAAAACAAAAGCTGACCAGGATAAAATGGCAATTGCTTTAGGTAAACTTGCAGAAGAGGATCCTACATTCAGAACAGAAACAGACGTAGAAACTGGTCAAACAATTATTTCTGGTATGGGTGAATTACACCTTGATATTATCGTTGACCGTCTAAAAAGAGAATTTAAAGTAGAAGCAACTGTTGGTGCACCACAGGTAGCGTACCGTGAGACATTCCGCGGATCAGCTGAAGTTGAAGGTAAATTCGTACGTCAGTCTGGTGGTCGTGGACAATACGGACACGTTTGGGTTAAATTTGAACCTAACGAAGAAGGTGCAGGCTTTGAATTCACTAATAAAATCGTTGGTGGTGTTGTACCACGTGAATACATTCCATCTGTTGAACAAGGTATTAAAGAATCAACAGCAAATGGTGTATTAGCTGGCTACCCATTAATTGATATTAAAGCAACACTTTATGATGGAAGTTATCATGATGTAGACTCAAACGAAATGGCATTTAAGATAGCTGGTTCAATGGCCTTAAAGGCTGCTAAAAACAAATGTCAGCCTGTTCTTTTAGAGCCTATGATGAAAGTTGAAATCGTAATCCCTGAAGAATACATGGGAGATATCATGGGTGATGTTACTTCACGTCGTGGACGTGTAGAAGGAATGGAACCACGCGGGCCGGCACAACTTGTTAAATCATTTGTACCACTTGCAGAAATGTTCGGTTATGCAACTGCATTACGTTCAAACACGCAAGGCCGCGGGACATTTACAATGCACTTTGATCATTATGAACAAGTGCCGAAAAGTATTTCAGAAGAAATTGTCAAGAAAAATGCAGGCGAATAATTGATTTTTTTCTAAATCTGAAGTATAACTTTTATTGAAGGCTAAGAAATAACATAATTGTTATTTCTTGGCTGAAAATATAAAATCTAAAACATACTTTTATTTATTTAAAGGAGGAACTATAAATGGCTAAAGAAAAGTTCGATCGCTCAAAAAGTCACGTTAACATTGGAACAATTGGACACGTTGACCATGGTAAAACAACATTAACTGCTGCAATTACTACTACATTGCACAAACAATCTGGTGAAGGTACTGCAATGGCGTTTGACCAAATCGACCATGCTCCAGAAGAAAGAGAACGCGGTATTACAATCGCAACATCTCACGTTGAGTATGAAACAGATACTCGTCACTATGCTCACGTTGACTGCCCTGGACACGCTGACTATGTTAAAAACATGATTACCGGTGCAGCACAAATGGATGGTGCTATTCTAGTAGTATCTGCCGCTGATGGTCCTATGCCACAAACACGTGAACACATTTTGCTTTCACGCAACGTTGGTGTTCCGGCGATTGTTGTTTTCCTTAACAAAACAGATATGGTAGATGACGAAGAATTACTAGAACTAGTTGAAATGGAAGTTCGCGATCTATTAACTGAATACGACTTCCCTGGTGACGATATCCCAGTAATTAAAGGTTCTGCACTTAAAGCTCTTGAAGGCGATGCAGATTACGAAGAAAAAATCTTCGAACTTATGGCTGCAGTTGATGAGTACATTCCAACTCCAGAACGTGACAATAACAAGCCATTCATGATGCCAGTTGAGGACGTATTCTCAATTACTGGCCGTGGTACTGTTGCAACTGGCCGTGTTGAACGTGGTTCAGTTAAAGTTGGTGACGATGTTGAGATTATCGGTCTTGCTGAAGCTCCATCTAAAACAACTGTAACTGGTGTTGAAATGTTCCGTAAGCTTCTTGATTATGCTGAAGCAGGTGACAACATTGGTGCACTTCTTCGTGGGGTATCACGTGATGATATCAACCGTGGTCAAGTACTAGCTAAACCAGGTTCAATTACACCACATACAAATTTTAAAGCAGAAGTTTATGTGTTATCTAAAGAAGAAGGTGGACGTCATACTCCATTCTTCGCTAACTATCGTCCGCAGTTCTACTTCCGTACAACTGACGTAACTGGAGTTATTCAACTTCCAGAAGGAGTAGAAATGGTAATGCCTGGCGATAATATCGAAATGGATGTTGAGTTAATTTCAAAAATCGCTATTGAAGACGGTACACGTTTCTCAATCCGTGAAGGCGGACGTACTGTTGGATCAGGCGTTGTATCTTCAATTCAAAAATAATTATTATGTTAAATAAAAAGCAGACAGCGTGACGACGCTGTCTGCTTTTTTAGTTTCGTTTTATTCAGCAGGTAAGAAAATAACTTGGCTGTCGAATGCGCAGCACCATTTATTATGAAAATGAATTTAATCTAATTAGAAACATTTTTTATAGCAAATATGTGGTTTTGCGGACACTGTGGACCTTAAAGCATTCTATTAATCAAGGTATATGTTAGAAAACTTGGCATTCGCCAAACCTTAATAGAGATAAGTCTTAGTTGCACTTATGCAGTAAGAAAGTATTTATACTTAACTGCTAAAATAAGGGCTTCTGTCCGGATAACGATAGAAGTCGCGTAGAAATTAGCATAGATTTCGCCTCTTTTATTTCAGAAGCCATTTCTAACGGAATTAGGAATCGCTTCAACTGATTTGGCGGATCCTCATTCCGTTATTTCCTTGAAAACCATCGTTTCAAGCCTGGGTTCGGATCCTCGTTCCGCTATTTGTCATTTTCACCTCAAAATTGGCTGATTTACAGCTATTAACGGAACGAGGATCCGTCTCACCCTTCTAAGAGCACCTTTTTTGCCAATTAGCGGAATGAGGATTCATTTCGCTCGTTTGTCAGACTATCATTCCGAGTGGCAAACTTCATGCCCTAAAGTACGCGTAGTAAATTTCCGGCGGGTTATTATGAGTTGGGGCGGTACCTGGCATTTGCGGTAATTCTCGAGATACTAACCCACATATGAAATGAGAGATTAAGGCGAGTGGTCACGCACACAAAACCCGCTCAACAGAATTTAATTCTAGTTTGAGCAAATTTCTACAAAAAAATTTCTCTAACTCCTTGCAATCAGCGGAATAAGTTTGTATAATACATAGATGTGCAATCAAATAGTTATTCATAAAAAAAGGTTGCATTGACCACGTTTTTTCTTTATAATATTAATGTTGGTCAAAAAAGGCGATGAAGTGAAAGGTTGTTGACACACCCGGCCCCTTTGCCATGGCGGATGGTCAAGAAATTTTCACGGAGAATGTCTATTATAAAATGGGCGAAAAGGAGGGAAAATAATGGCAAAAGAAAAGATTAGAATTCGATTGAAAGCATATGATCACCGTATTTTAGATCAGTCTTCTGAAAAGATTGTAGATACAGCGAAGCGTTCTGGAGCGAGTGTTTCTGGACCGATTCCGTTGCCTACAGAAAGATCTGTTTACACTGTATTGCGTGCGGTGCACAAATACAAAGATGCTCGTGAGCAGTTCGAAATGCGTACTCATAAGCGCTTGATCGACATTGTTAATCCAACACCACAAACAGTTGATTCATTGATGCGTCTTGACTTACCATCCGGTGTGGATATTGAAATTAAATTATAAATTATTGAATTATATAGGAGGTGTAACGGATGACGAAAGGAATCTTAGGTCGTAAAATCGGCATGACTCAGTTATTTTCTGACGAGGGAGAGTTAGTCCCGGTAACAGTTGTTCAAGCTGAGCCAAACGTAGTATTACAAAAAAGAACATTAGAAAATGATGGCTACGAAGCAGTACAAATCGGTTTTGCAGATGAAAAGGAATCACGTACAAACAAAGCGGAAAAAGGCCATGCTGATAAAGCAAACACAGCCCCTAAGCGCTACGTTCGTGAAATCCGTAACGCAAATCTTGATGAATATGAAGTTGGTCAAGAACTTGGCGTTGATGTTTTTCAAACTGGCGATAAAGTCGATGTAACTGGTACTTCTAAAGGGAAAGGTTTCCAAGGGGTTATCAAACGCCACGGACAACAACGCGGACCGTCCACTCACGGCTCTCATTTTCATAGATCGCCAGGTGCGATGGGTGTAATTGACCCAATGCGTGTTTTCAAAGGCAAGAAACTTCCAGGTCAAATGGGTGGTAAACAAATCACCATTGAAAACCTTGATATTGTGAAGGTAGACGCTGAACGCAATCTGCTTTTAATCAGAGGTAATATCCCTGGTGCAAAAAAATCATTCGTAAAAATTGCGAGTGCATTAAAGGCTAACTAATCATATACACGAAGGGAGGATATGTCATGCCTAAAGTAGCACTATTAAAACAAGATGGATCTAAAGCTGGAGATTTTGAATTAAACGACTCCGTATTCGGTATTGAGCCAAACACACATGTTTTGAATGAAGCAGTATTAATGCAACGTTCATCACTACGTCAGGGCACACATGCTGTTAAAAACCGTTCACAAGTTCGTGGCGGCGGAGCTAAACCGTGGAGACAAAAAGGAACAGGTCGTGCACGTCAAGGTTCAACTCGTTCACCACAATGGGTTGGCGGTGGAACTGTATTTGGCCCAACACCACGTAGCTACAGCTATAAACTACCGAAAAAAGTACGTCGTTTAGCACTTAAGTCGGCACTTTCTTCAAAAGCAAAGGAAGAAGACTTGATTGTAGTGGAAAGCATTGCAATAGATGCTCCAAAAACAAAAGAAGTTGTACAAATGCTTAATGCGCTTAATGCAGATAAAAAAGCATTAATCGTAACTGCTGACAGAGACGAAACAGTAGTTCGTTCTGCCAATAATCTACAGAACGTAAATGTACTTACTGTAGAAGAAGTGAATGTACTAGACTTGCTTACGCATGACAAGCTGATCATAACCAAGGATGCAGCTGAAAAAGCAGGGGAGGTGCTTGCATAATGAAAGATCCACGTGATATTATAAAGCGCCCTGTCATTACAGAAGGTTCTGCTGACTTAATGGCAGAAAAGAAATATACTTTTGAAGTAACTCCAAAAGCAAACAAAACAGAGATTAAAGACGCTGTTGAGCTAGTTTTTGGTGTGAAGGTAGAAAAAGTAAACACTATGAATATTAAAGGTAAATTCAAGCGAATGGGCCGTTACGGCGGATACCGTTCAGATCGCAAAAAAGCTATTGTGCAGCTTTCAGAAGATAGTAAAGACCTAGACTTCTTTGAAGGTTAAATAGAGAAACTAGTGAAGGAGGGAAAACAAAATGGCTATTAAAAAATTCAGACCAACAACTAACGGCAGGCGTTTCATGTCTTCATCTGACTTTGCAGAGGTTACTACGGATACTCCGGAAAAGTCACTATTAAGTTCAATTTACAAGCGTGGCGGTCGTAATAACCAAGGTAAGCTTACAGTTCGTCATAAAGGCGGAGGTCACAAGCGTCAATACCGTATAATTGACTTTAAGCGTGATAAAGATGGAATACCTGGACGCGTTGCTACAGTGGAATATGATCCGAACCGCTCAGCTAATATTGCATTAATTCATTATGCAGATGGAGAAAAGCGTTATATATTAGCACCAAAAGGAATCAAAGTAGGACAAAAAATTGAATCTGGCGAACAAGCAGATATTAAGCTAGGTAATAGTCTTGCACTTCAAAACATTCCAGTGGGTACTATTATCCACAACATTGAATTGAAGCCTGGACGTGGCGGACAACTTGTACGCTCAGCTGGGGCAGAAGCTCAGATTCTTGGACGTGAAGATAAATATACGTTGGTACGCTTGAAATCAGGCGAAGTTCGTTTAATATTATCTTCATGCCGTGCAACAATTGGCCAAGTTGGAAACCTTGAGCATGAGCTTATAACTATAGGTAAAGCTGGTCGCTCTCGCTGGTTAGGCAAGCGCCCGACTGTTCGTGGTTCTGTTATGAACCCTAATGATCACCCACATGGTGGTGGTGAAGGACGTGCACCAATCGGACGTAAATCACCAATGTCACCTTGGGGTAAGCCTACACTTGGTTACAAAACGCGTCAGCGTAATAAACCTACAGATAAATATATCGTTCGTAAGCGTAAAAAATAAACGGATGAGACGACGGGCGGTAAGATCCGTCGTTCAATTACGAAAGGAGGTTTATCCATGGGTCGTAGCTTGAAAAAGGGACCTTTTGCAGATGACCATCTATTGAAAAAGATTGATACTTTAAATGAATCTGACAAGAAACAAGTAGTTAAATCTTGGTCTCGTCGCTCAACAATATTCCCTACTTTTGTTGGTCATACGATTGCTGTATATGACGGACGTAAACACGTACCTGTCTATGTTACAGAAGATATGGTCGGACATAAATTAGGTGAATTCGCGCCAACCCGTACTTATAGAGGACACGGTGGCGATGATAAGAAAACAAAACGCTAATGAGAGGAGGCGCTCCACATGCAAGCTAAAGCCGTTGCGAAATCTGTTCGTATTGCTCCTCGTAAAGTTCGTTTAGTCGTAGATTTGATTCGAGGAAAAGAAGTTGGTGAAGCAGTAGGAATACTACGCCACACACAACGTGGTGCTTCTCCAGTTGTAGAAAAAGTACTAAATTCTGCAATTGCGAATGCGGAACACAACTATGAAATGGAAGCAGATAACCTGGTAGTTTCTGAAGTATTTGTAAATGAAGGTGCTACATTGAAACGTTTTCGTCCACGTGCACAAGGACGTGCAAGTAAAATCAATAAACGCACAAGCCATATTACAGTGGTTGTAACTGAAAAGAAGGAGGGATAGTCAGTGGGTCAAAAAGTAAATCCAAAAGGTCTTCGCGTTGGTATCATTCGTGACTGGGAGTCAAAGTGGTATGCAGGCAAAGACTATGCAGACTTACTACACGAAGATATTAAGATTAGAGAATATCTTGAAAATCGCTTACGCATTGCTGCTGTTTCTTCTATCGACATCGAACGTGCAGCAAACCGTGTAAACATCACCATTCATACTGGTAAACCAGGTATGGTTATTGGTAAAGGCGGTTCAGAAGTAGAAGCTCTACGTAAATCATTAAATAGTCTGACTGGCAAGCGTGTTCACATCAATATCGTTGAAATTAAGAAAGTTGATTTAAACGCTGTATTAGTTGCTGATAACATTGCTCGTCAATTAGAAAATCGTATTTCATTCCGTCGTGCTCAAAAGCAAACTATTCAACGCGCAATGCGCGGAGGAGCAAAAGGAATTAAAACACAAGTATCCGGACGTTTAGGTGGCGCAGACATCGCTCGTGCGGAACATTACAGTGAAGGAACAGTACCACTACACACATTGCGTGCTGATATCGACTATGGCACAGCTGAAGCTGACACAACTTATGGTAAGTTGGGCGTTAAAGTGTGGATCTATCGTGGAGAAGTCCTTCCAACTAAAACTAATAAGTAAGGAAGGGGGAAATGCATTATGTTAATGCCTAAACGTGTGAAATATCGTAAGCAACATCGTGGTAAAATGAATGGCCGTGCTAAAGGTGGAACTACAGTAGCTTTTGGTGAATATGGTCTACAAGCACTTGAAGCTTCTTGGATTACAAGTCGTCAAATCGAGGCCGCTCGTATTGCAATGACTCGTTACATGAAACGTGGCGGTAAAGTTTGGATTAAAATCTTTCCAGACAAACCATATACTGCAAAACCCCTAGAGGTCCGCATGGGTTCCGGTAAAGGTGCTCCAGAAGGATGGGTAGCAGTAGTTAAACCAGGAAAAATAATGTTTGAAATCGCTGGTGTACCAGAAGAAGTTGCACGTGAAGCGTTGCGTCTTGCTTCTCATAAACTGCCGATTAGAACTAAATTCGTAAAACGTGAAGAAATTGGTGGTGAAATCAATGAAGGCTAATGAAATTAGAGAACTAACCACTGCCGAAATTGAACAAAAAGTTAAATCGTTAAAAGAAGAACTATTTAATTTACGCTTTCAGCTAGCAACAGGCCAATTGGAAAACACCGCACGTATTCGTGAGGTAAGAAAGTCTATTGCTCGTATGAAAACAGTTGTACGTCAACGTGAAGTAAGCGTGAATAACTGAAACAAGAGAGGAGGATAACCTCAATGACTGAGCGTAATGATCGTAAAGTATATACAGGCCGTGTCGTTTCAGACAAAATGGATAAAACAATTACTGTTTTAGTTGAAACTTACAAGTTTCATTCCTTATACGGTAAGCGTGTAAAGTACTCTAAAAAATTCAAAACACATGATGAAAATAATCAAGCTAAAAATAATGATGTTGTTCAAATCATGGAAACTCGTCCGCTATCAGCAACTAAACGTTTCCGTCTAGTTGAAATCGTTGAAGAAGCGGTAATAATATAATAAAGTTCGCTCGGAAGGTATCCGAAGGGAGGTCACAGCGATATGATTCAACAAGAAACTCGTTTAAAAGTTGCAGATAACTCTGGTGCTCGTGAAGTATTAACCATTAAAGTATTGGGTGGTTCTGGACGTAAAACAGCTAACATTGGTGATGTAATTGTTTGTTCCGTAAAACACGCAACACCAGGTGGCGTTGTTAAAAAAGGTGAGGTTGTAAGAGCCGTCATCGTACGTTCAAAGACAGGAATGCGCCGTAAAGATGGATCATATATTCGTTTTGATGAAAATGCTGCCGTAATTATCCGTGATGATAAAGGTCCACGAGGTACTCGTATCTTCGGACCAGTTGCACGTGAATTACGTGAAGCAAAGTTCATGAAAATCGTATCTCTAGCTCCAGAAGTTCTATAATGAGTAATGAAAAGCCTTGTCAAGGAGGTGCGTAAAGCATGCATGTAAAAAAAGGTGATAAAGTCAAAGTAATTTCCGGTAAAGACCGTGATAAACAAGGTACTATTTTAGAAGCATATCCTAAAAAAGAACGTGTCCTAGTAGAAGGTATCAATATGATTAAAAAACACGCAAAACCTTCACAAGACAATCCACAAGGTGGAATTCTTAACCAGGAAGCACCAATTCATGTTTCTAACGTAATGCCATTAGATCCAAAATCCGGTGAACCAACTCGCGTTGGATATGAAGATCGTGACGGAAAAAAAGTCCGCATCGCTAAAAAATCCGGTGAAGCATTAGATAAATAGTTTAGCGACGAAAGGAGGGCGACATGATGAATGAACTTAAACAAAAGTACCATGACGACGTATTGCCGTCATTAATGAATAAATTTAATTATGATTCTGTTATGCAAGCACCGTCTATCGAGAAAATTGTTATCAACATGGGTGTTGGTGATGCAGTACAGAACTCAAAAGCATTAGATAATGCAGTTGAAGAACTTGCACTAATTTCTGGGCAAAGACCAATGGTGACTCGTGCTAAAAAGTCAATTGCTGGATTTCGTTTGCGTGAAGGGATGCCAATTGGAGCAAAAGTAACGCTTCGTGGCGATCGTATGCATGAATTCCTACAAAAGCTTATTGCAGTTTCACTTCCACGTGTTCGTGATTTCCGTGGTATCTCAAAGAAAGCATTTGATGGTCGTGGCAACTATACATTAGGTGTTAAAGAACAGCTAATTTTCCCAGAAATCAACTATGATAAAGTAAGTAAAGTTCGTGGTATGGACATTGTTATTGTAACATCTGCCAATACTGACGAAGAAGCACGTGAACTTTTAGCTCAGCTAGGCATGCCTTTCCAAAAGTAAGCTAGGAGCTAATACAAGGAGGGAAAATTGTGGCTAAAAAATCAATGATTGCGAAACAAAAACGCCCACAAAAGTACAAAGTACGTGAATATACACGTTGTGAACGATGTGGACGCCCGCATTCTGTAATTCGTAAATTTAAACTTTGCCGTATTTGTTTCCGCGAACTTGCCTATAAAGGTCAAATTCCTGGTGTCAAAAAAGCAAGCTGGTAAACCCCGATTCGGGAAGGAGGTAATGTAGTAATGGTTATGACAGATCCAATCGCAGATATGCTAACTCGTATTCGTAATGCAAACATGGTGCGCCATGAAAAGTTAGAGCTTCCGGCTTCAAAAATCAAGAACGAAATCGCTGATATCCTTAAACGTGAAGGTTTCGTACGTGATTATGAATTTATTGAAGACAATAAGCAAGGCGTACTGCGTATTTTCCTTAAGTACGGCGCAAGCAACGAACGAGTAATAACAGGTATCAAACGTATAAGTAAACCAGGTTTGCGTGTCTACGCAAAAGCTGATGAAGTACCTCGTGTACTAAATGGCTTAGGTATTGCTGTTGTATCAACATCAAATGGAGTGCTATCTGACAAAGAAGCACGTACACAAGCTATTGGTGGCGAAGTACTAGCATATGTTTGGTAATAATATATACTTTTAAGACAGGAGGTGCATGGGATGTCTCGTATAGGACTTAAGCCAGTGGAAATTCCAGAGGGTGTTGAGATAAACATTAATGGAAACACTGCTACAGTAAAAGGCCCAAAAGGTGAATTAACAAGAGACTTTCATCAGGACATGAAAGTTGTTATAGAAGATAATGTTTTAACTGTTGAACGTCCAAGTAACCATAAAGAACACCGAGCTCTGCACGGTACGACTCGCAGTTTGATTGGTAACATGGTTCAAGGAGTTCATAAAGGTTTTGAGAAAAATCTTGAAATCAGTGGTGTTGGTTACCGTGCCTTAAAACAAGGTGACAAAGTAGTGATTAACGCAGGTTATTCACACCCGGTTGAACTTGACCCAATTGATGGTATCGAGATAGATGTTCCTAAAAACACACAAATTATCGTAAAAGGTATTAGTAAAGAGTTGGTTGGTGAGGTTGCGGCAAACATTAGAGCAATCAGACCACCAGAACCTTATAAAGGTAAAGGTATTCGCTATGAAGGTGAATATGTAAGACAAAAAGAAGGTAAAACTGCTAAGTAAGGTTAGTTAGGGAGCAGAAAGGAGTGACCTAGATGATCACAAAGCCTGACAAAAACGCTGTACGCAAGAGAAGACATGCGCGAGTTCGTAAATCCGTTTTTGGAACAACCGAACAGCCTCGTCTAAATGTGTACCGTTCAAATAAACACATCTATGCACAATTAATTGATGATACTCAAGGAGTTACTGTTGCAAGTGCTTCTACAAAAGATAATGAAATGAAGATTGAAGCGACAGGCAATGTAGATGCAGCTAAACAAGTCGGAGAAGTAGTTGCAAAACGTGCCCAGGATAAAGGTTTCAAATCGGTTGTGTTTGATCGCGGAGGCTACCTTTATCATGGACGTGTAAAAGCATTAGCTGAAGCTGCCCGTGAGGCAGGTCTTGAATTTTAATCGATAGATAAAGGAGGGACATAGATGCATACTAGCATTGATCCGAACAAATTAGATCTTGAAGAACGCGTTGTTACAATCAACCGTGTTGCAAAAGTTGTTAAAGGTGGACGTCGTTTCCGTTTTGCTGCATTGGTTGTAGTTGGAGATAAAAACGGCCATGTAGGTTTTGGTACTGGAAAAGCACAAGAGGTACCAGAAGCAATTAAGAAAGCTGTTGATGATGCAAAGAAAAGCCTAATCACAGTACCTATCGTTGGAACAACTATTCCACACGAAATTAATGGAAGATTTGGTTCAGGTAACGTATTAATGAAGCCTGCAACTGAAGGTACTGGAGTAATTTCCGGAGGACCTGTCCGTGCTATACTAGAACTTGCAGGTGTCGGCGATATTTTAACTAAGTCACTTGGTTCAAATACACCAATCAACATGATTCGTGCAACACTAAGTGGACTATCAAACTTAAAACGTGCAGAAGACGTAGCTAAACTACGCGGAAAGTCTGTAGAAGAACTGTTAGGATAAGGAGGGAAATACTATGTCTAAAAAATTAGAAATCACCCTCACGCGAAGTGTTATTGGTCGAACAGAAGTACAACGTCAAACTGTTCAAACACTAGGTCTGAAAAAAATTCATCAATCCGTAGTTCGTGAAGATACTCCAGCTGTACGCGGTATGGTTAACAAAGTATCTCATCTCATAGCGGTTAAAGAAGTTTAATTAAACATTAGCGTAAAGAGGAGGTGCTCGAATGAAACTTCATGAATTGAAGGCGTCAGAAGGAACTCGCAAAAAGCGTAATCGCGTAGGTCGTGGTATGTCATCTGGTAACGGAAAAACTTCCGGCAGAGGACATAAAGGACAAAAAGCACGTTCAGGTGGAAACACTCGCCCGGGCTTTGAAGGTGGCCAATTGCCATTATTCCAACGCCTGCCTAAACGAGGATTCACAAATATTCACCGTAAAGAATTTGCGATTGTAAACCTGGATGCATTAAATAAATTTGAAGAAGGCACAGAAATTACACCTGAGCTATTACTTGAAAAAGGTGCCGTTAGCAATCTGAAAGCTGGTATCAAGGTACTAGGTAAGGGTGCTGTTGAAAAGAAACTTACTGTAAAAGCTCATAAGTTCTCTGCTTCAGCGAAGGAAGCTATCGAAGCAGCGGGCGGTAAAACAGAGGTGATTTAATGTTCCGTACGATTTCCAATTTAATGCGAGTAGGTGACATTAGACGGAAGATCATATTTACATTACTAATGTTAGTTGTATTCCGTCTTGGTACATTTATTCCGGTGCCATATACAGATAAAGAAGCTATCGATTTTATGAATCAACAAAACGTATTCGGCTTTTTAAACACATTTGGTGGTGGGGCATTACAAAACTTCTCTATTTTTGCGATGGGGATTATGCCTTATATTACTGCAGCGATTATTATGCAATTACTGCAAATGGATGTTGTACCAAAGTTCACCGAATGGAAAAAGCAAGGAGAAATGGGCCGCAAGAAGTTAGCACAAATTACTCGATACGGCACAGTTGCACTTGCGTTTGTCCAGGCGATCGCGATGTCAATTGGTTTTAATGCAATGGCTGGT
This sequence comes from Virgibacillus salinus, assembly GCF_900102415.1. Lineage (NCBI taxonomy): Bacteria > Bacillati > Bacillota > Bacilli > Caryophanales > Bacillaceae > Virgibacillus > Virgibacillus salinus. The sequence goes on along the minus strand of NZ_FNKD01000006.1, from coordinate 35,054 downwards.
GGATTATTAATAGCTGACCCAAGCGTATTAAAATTTATTATCATTGCTCTCGTACTAACAAGTGGAACAACATTCTTGATGTGGTTGGGAGAACAAATCACAGCAAATGGTGTTGGAAACGGAATCTCTATTTTAATTTTTGCTGGTATCGTAGCAGCAGTTCCAAATGGAGTAAATCAATTATATAGCCAGTATTTTGTAGATCCTGGTGATGAGTTATTTATTAACATTATAATTGTTGCTTTAATTGCATTGGTAGTAGTGGCGGTAGTTGTTGGTGTTATCTTTATCCAGCAAGCACTACGTAAAATTCCAATTCAATATGCTAAAAAGCTTGTAAATCGTTCGCCAGTGGGTGGACACTCTACACATTTACCGTTAAAAGTAAATGCTGCCGGAGTTATCCCGGTAATCTTTGCAATTGCATTTATTATCGCACCAAGAACGGTTGCAGGGTTATTTGAAGGTAATGAGTTTGCTGAAACAATTGGAACGATATTTGACTATACCCAGCCGATTGGCATGGTCATTTATGTAGCATTAATCATTGCATTCACTTATTTTTATACGTTTGTTCAAGTAAATCCAGAACAAATGGCAGAGAACTTGCAAAAACAAGGTGGATATATACCAGGTATTCGTCCTGGGAAAAATACAGAAACGTATCTTACACGCGTTATGTATCGTTTAACATTTGTAGGATCTATCTTCCTAGCAGCTGTTTCTGTGCTTCCTATCCTCTTAGGTGGTCTTGCAAATCTGCCGCAAGCAGTACAAATCGGTGGCACTAGCTTACTAATCGTTGTAGGTGTTGCACTGCAAACAATGAAACAATTGGAAAGTCAATTAGTGAAACGACACTACACAGGTTTTATTAAGTAACAGATTGCTGCCAATGAGAGCGAGGGGAAAATTGTTGAATTTAATCTTGATGGGTCTACCTGGTGCTGGTAAAGGCACACAGGCAGAAAAAATAAATGAAAAATATCACATCCCTCATATTTCAACAGGAGATATGTTCCGATTAGCAATTAAAGAAGGAACTGACCTTGGTAAAAAGGCTAAAGAATATATGGACCAAGGTGAACTTGTTCCGGATGAAGTAACAATAGGAATTGTTAAAGAGCGTTTAGGAAAAGATGATTGTAAAAATGGTTTTTTATTGGATGGTTTTCCAAGGACCATTGCACAAGCTGAGGCATTGCAATCTCTTTTAGCTGATCTGAAGGAATCAATTGACTATGTCCTGCATGTAGATGTACCAGAAGAAAAATTAGTGGAGCGTCTAACGGGTCGTAGAATTTGTCCGAATTGTGGAGCAACATATCATGTCATATATAATCCTCCTAAACAAGAGGGAATATGTGATAAAGATGGCTCTGAACTGATACAACGAGAAGATGACCAAGCAGACACGGTAAAAAAACGTTTGGAAGTCAATATGAAACAAACGCAACCGTTATTGGATTTTTATCAAGAGAAAGGATATCTTGTGACCGTTGATGGTGATCAAGAAATTGATCAAGTCTTTCAGGATATTCAAGCAAAAATAGAAAAGTAAGTATCTTGGCTGTATAACCAGCACAGGATAGATGCAATTCTTTTTTGTTAAAGTTATAATGTAAATCGTAGAATATGCGGCAGAACGTGTATTACTTGATATAACAGTGACACAGAATAGCAACTGGTAGTGTGCCTATGATTGGCAGGATTAAAATAAAAGCCTAAGTGAAGGTGATCGTTGTTGAGCGAAGCTGATTCGATTCCGCGGATAGGTCAAGTTGTTCGTATAAAGCAAGGGCGAGAAGCAGGACAATATGCTGTAGTACTAAAAATGATAGATGATCGATTTGTCTTGCTTGCAGATGGGGAAAAACGTAAATATGATCGACCAAAGAAAAAGAATCTACATCATATTGAAGTTATGGATTATATTTCTCCGGAAGTCCAAAACAGCCTTCTAGAAACTGGTCGTGTCACAAATGGTAAATTACGATTTGCCATAGATAAATTTGTCAATGAAATTGTGACTGATTTAATGAAGGGAGATCAACACGATGGCGAAAGACGATGTAATTGAAGTGGAAGGTACCGTTACTGACACATTGCCGAATGCACAGTTTAATGTCGAACTTGAAAATGGCCATACGGTTTTAGCTCATGTATCTGGCAAAATTCGTATGCATTTCATCCGCATTTTACCTGGTGATAAAGTGACGGTAGAACTTTCCCCGTATGATTTAACAAGAGGACGAATTACGTACCGTTATAAATAGACGAGTGAGCTCCGATATAAAAGGAGGTAAAGATGATGAAAGTAAGAGCATCTGTAAAGCCAATATGTGAAAAATGCAAAGTCATTAAGCGTAAGGGCAAAGTAATGGTGATTTGTGAAAACCCTAAACACAAGCAAAAACAAGGCTAATAAACAAGGAGGTGCATTGAGCTATGGCACGTATTGCAGGTATAGATATTCCGCGTGATAAACGTGTAGTTATTTCATTAACCTATATTTACGGTGTTGGAAAAAATACTGCACAGGAAGTCCTTAAAGAAGCAGGCGTTTCAGAAAATACTCGTGTACGCGATTTGACAGAAGATGAATTAGGTAATATTCGTAAAGCAATTAACGAATTTACAGTTGAAGGTGACCTTCGTCGTGAATTATCCCTCAACATTAAACGCCTAATCGAAATTGGTTCTTATAGAGGAATCAGACATCGTCGTGGATTGCCAGTACGTGGTCAAAAAACGAAAAACAATTCACGTACTCGTAAAGGTCCACGTCGTACAATGGCAAACAAGAAAAAGTAAGGTAAAGGAGGTAAGCTAATCAATGGCACGTAAAACAAATACACGTAAGCGTCGTGTGAAAAAAAATATTGATACGGGTGTAGCACACATTCGTTCTACGTTTAACAACACAATAGTTACGATTACGGATGTCCAAGGTAATTCTATTGGCTGGAGCTCATCCGGCGCACTAGGATTTAAAGGCTCTCGTAAATCTACACCATTTGCTGCACAAATGGCTGCTGAAACCGCAGCTAAAACTGCAGTTGATAACGGTATGAAAACATTAGAAGTAACTGTTAAAGGCCCTGGTGCTGGACGTGAAGCAGCAATTCGTTCACTACAGGCAGCAGGTTTGGAAGTTACGGCTATCCGTGACGTAACCCCAGTACCTCACAATGGTTGCCGCCCACCAAAACGTCGTCGTGTATAATTGTACTGTATAGAATTTGTCACCCTGTCTATAATGGGTTATGATAGCTAAAAGTATAAAGCTTAAGGGAAATTTCCTTTTTGAACAGACTTTACTATACAACATGACAGAGACAAGAGAGTACGAATGAAATTTTAATAGCGCAGAAACGCCAACTGCCTATTTGAGGAATTTCGGTTAGACACGAAAAGTCTAACCGGGGTTTCGACGTTTTAAAGGAGGGTTTTATTGAATGATCGAAATTGAAAAACCGATAATAGAAACGGTAGAGATCAGCGATGATGCTAAATTTGGAAAGTTCGTCGTCGAACCGCTTGAACGTGGATATGGTGCCACTCTAGGAAACTCCTTGCGTCGTATCCTATTATCCTCACTTCCGGGTGCTGCTGTTACATCAGTTCAGATGGATGGAGCGCATCATGAGTTTTCAACAATCGAAGGCGTTGTTGAGGACGTAACAACAATTATTTTGAACTTGAAAAAGCTTGCTCTAAAGATTTACTCTGAAGAAGAGAAAACCTTAGAGATTGATGTGCAGGGAGAAGGAAAAGTTACGGCTGCAGATCTGACATATGATAGTGATGTAGAGGTATTAAATCCTGACTTACCACTTGCTACAATTAACGGTAAAGGTAAATTGCATATGAAGATTACGGCAGAACGTGGCCGCGGCTATCGTCCAGCTGATGCAAACAATCATGATGAGCGACCAATCGGCGTAATTCCGGTTGATTCAATCTTTACACCAGTATCACGTGTAACATATCAAGTCGAAAATACCCGTGTGGGGCAAGTTGCAAACTACGATAAATTAACAATGGATGTATGGACAGACGGAAGCATTCGTCCTGAAGAAGCAGTTTCTTTAGGTGCAAAAGTCTTCACAGAGCATCTAAATATTTTCGTAGGGTTGACAGATGAAGCACAAAATGCAGAAATCATGGTCGAAAAAGAAGAAGATCAAAAAGAAAAAGTTATGGAAATGACAATCGAAGAACTCGATTTATCTGTCAGATCCTATAATTGCTTGAAACGTGCTGGAATTAATACAGTTCAAGAGCTTTCAAATAAATCTGAAGAAGATATGATGAAGGTGCGTAACTTAGGTCGCAAATCACTAGAAGAAGTAAAAGTGAAACTAGAGGATTTAGGCTTAGGCTTACGTGATGATGACTGATCGATACAGACACCTTTAGAATAGAACAAAAGCGGAAGTGCCTGTTCAACGACGTATGAACTGCAACCCGTGCAACACGGGTGGTTCACTAGACGTTAGGCGCTGGTCGATAAAAACGTCACGTCCTGTGACTTCATCGACACTTGCACGTCCTGTGCGTCGAAGCTGGACGTGGCCCTGCGCAGATGTTCAATAATCAACGTTACTAGAAGTAATGAATATCTATGTAGCAGTATAAGGGAGGGATAGTCCATGGCTAGAAAATTAGGTCGTACAACAGACGCTCGTATGGCACTACTTCGCAACCTTGCATCTGATTTGATTATTCACGAACGGGTTGAAACAACAGAAGCAAAAGCGAAAGAGTTAAAATCAGCAGTAGAGAAAATGATTACACTTGGAAAACGCGGTGATCTTCACGCGCGTCGTCAAGCAGCAGCTTTCTTATATAATAAAGAAGCGAACGAAAACGAAAGTGTTATGCAAAAACTCTTCGATGACGTCGCTGCACGCTACGAAGACAGACAAGGCGGATATACACGCGTTCTTAAGCTAGGTGCTCGTCAAGGTGACGGAGCAAAAATGGCAATCATTGAACTAGTTTAATGAATTCGTGCGCTTAAGGGGCAGGACAGAATCTCTTCCATGAGGTGAATCCCGGCCCTTTTTTTGTATGCAAAAGGCTCAGATGACTTTTCAGTAGCTTAAAGATGGAAACATCAACAGAAGAGCGGTGAACATCAACAGAAGAGCCCAAAACATCAACCGGAAGACCAATATAAACTCACGCTACACCCAGGGCATTGAGCAGAGCAGGAGGAATTATTGCTATGAAAAGTAAGTTAATAGAATTTAGAAACGTGTCATTCAGGTACACTGAAGAAATGCCTTGGGTGCTGAAAGATTGTTCGTTCGAAATCTATGAAAACGAAGAAGTAGCGATTATAGGTCATAATGGTTCAGGTAAATCAACTATTGCTAAGTTAATGAATGGTTTACTTTTCCCGGAAGAGGGAGCAATTTTTATTAACGGCCAGCAGGTTACACAAGAGTCAATCTGGGAAATCCGGAAAGATGTTGGCATGGTTTTCCAAAATCCCGATAACCAATTTGTTGGAACAACCGTACAGGATGACGTTGCATTTGGTATGGAAAATCGTGGGGTACCTCGTGCTGAAATGGTTAAACGAATTGATGATACTTTATCTGCTGTCGGTATGCTGGATTACCTTATGATCGAGCCACATAAACTTTCGGGAGGTCAAAAGCAGCGAGTAGCAATTGCAAGTGTCTTAGCGATTTTCCCACAAGTTCTTATATTGGATGAAGCAACAGCTATGCTAGATCCAAAAGGTCGAACCGAAATTATGGAAACAATAACTAGTGTCCAGGAGAAACATCAACTTTCATTGATCACGATTACCCACGATCTTCAGGAAGTAGTAAGAGCTGAGCGTGTAATTGTGATGAATGAAGGTGAAATCTGGGATGAGGCTGCACCACGGGAAATATTTGCAAAAAGGGCTGAACTGCGGAAAATTGGCTTAGATGTTCCATTTATTGCAATTTTATCTGATGCGTTATTAAAAGCTGGGGTATCGATTACAAATGAACCCTTAAATCAAAGAGAACTTCTGGAGGATTTATGGATATCACATTCAAGAACGTAAACTATATCTACCAACAGGGCACACCATTTGAACATAAAGCAATTGAAGATTTATCTTTTGATATTCCGTCGGGTTCATTTGTAGCGATAATTGGTCACACTGGCTCTGGTAAATCAACACTTATTCAGCATCTGAATGGTTTGGTTCGTCCCAGTTCTGGTGATGTTACAATCGGTGATTTTTATTTAACAAAAGATGCAAAAGTTAAAAACATGAAAGAATTACGCAGTCGAGTTGGCGTTGTATTTCAATATCCGGAACACCAATTATTTGAAGAAACTGTTGAAAAAGATATAGCATTCGGCCCAGAAAATTTTGATGTTCCGAAAGATGAAATACAAAAACGGATTCGAGAGATAACACCTGATGTAGGAATACCTGAAGAATTATTGAAACGGTCACCATTTGAATTAAGTGGTGGGCAAATGCGCAGGGTAGCCATTGCGGGAGTGCTTGCCATTAAACCTGAGGTTCTCGTATTGGATGAGCCTACTGCCGGACTTGATCCACGAGGGCAAAAAGAAATGATGAACATGTTCTATGAAATGCATAGTAGACAAGGCCTAACTACAATTCTTGTAACTCATAGCATGGAAGACGCAGTTAAATATGCTGATCATGTAATTATATTAAATAATGGCACTAAATATATGGAGGGGAAGCCAGAAGAAGTATTCATACAGAAAAAAGCCCTTGAAAAGGTTCAACTCGAAGTCCCGGATATAGTTCAATTTTTGAATGCTTTCGAGGAAAAGTTCGGGAAAAGAATTCCGTATAGACGGCAATCAATTGAAGAAATTGCAAGTGAAATTCAGCAATTTTTAGAGGGAGCTGAATCATCATGAGCAATTCATTAATTATTGGGCAATACGTTCCCGGAAAATCCGTTATTCATCGGTTGGACCCACGAACAAAGATAATTATTATTTTCTTCTTCGTGTTCATCGTATTCTTTGCAAACTCTGTTTTAAGTTATGGTGTTCTAACTGCTTTTGCGCTAGCGAGCATGTTTACGACACGAATTCCAATGTACTATATTATCAAAGGGTTAACGCCTGTGTGGTTCCTAATTGTGTTTACTTTCCTATTGCATCTAATCGTTACAAAAGAAGGATCAGTACTAATAGAATTCTTAGGTTTTAAAATTTATTCTGGTGCACTTATTCAAGGTTTTGCTATTTCAATGCGGTTTTTCCTGCTTATTCTGGTAACATCACTCTTGACCTTAACAACAACACCGATTGAAATCACAGACGCAATCGAGAATATACTACATCCTCTGAAAAAAATGAAGTTCCCTGTCCATGAGCTTGCACTTATGATGTCTATTTCGCTACGATTTATTCCGACGCTCATGCAGGAAACAGAGAAAATATCAAGAGCACAAGCATCACGAGGTGTGGATTTTCGGACCGGTCCGCTTAAAGAACGAGTGAAAGCAGTTGTTCCCTTATTGGTTCCGCTATTCGTTAGTGCATTCAAGCGTGCTGAAGACCTTGCAATGGCCATGGAGGCTCGGGGGTATCAGGGAGGCGAAGGCCGAACGAAACTGCGGGAGCTAAAAATCGAAAATCGCGATATATTTATTTATATATTATTCGTATTTGTAGTTGCCAGTCTATTTTTCACGAGAAACTGGAGTTAGAAAGCAAGAAAGGGTTGGAGGAAGCATGGAAAAAATCAAATGTGTTATTAGCTATGATGGTACGAACTTTTCAGGCTTTCAAATCCAGCCAAGAACACGTACCGTTCAAGGAGAACTAGAAAAGGCATTAACAAAGATTCATAAAGGGGAGCATATCCGGGTGCATGCCTCTGGCCGCACAGATACAGGAGTGCATGCGAAGGGGCAGACAATTCATTTTGAAACACCATTCACTCTGCCTCCTCAAAATTGGAAACAGGCGCTTAACACCCTTCTCCCCGTCGATTTAAACGTGTATAAAGTCGAGGTAGTTCCAGAATCGTTTCATGCCCGCTATGATGTTGCGGAGAAAGAGTATCGGTATTATGTCTGGAATGAACGGGAAAAAGATGTTTTTAAGCAAAATTATATGTATCAATTTCCGTATCCTCTCGATATTCAAGCGATGCAATATGCATGCCGCTATTTTGAAGGAACCCATGATTTCACCACATTTTCATCAGCAAAAGCGACTATAAAAGGTAGCAAGATACGCCATATGTACGAAGTATCTTGCCACAAAGAGGGAAGTAAGATCGAATTTATTTTTCGTGGGAGCGGTTTTTTATACAATATGGTAAGGATTATTATCGGGGCTCTTTTGGATATTGGACAGGGAAGACGCGAGCCATCTGATATTACTGATTTATTGGAAAAAAAAGACCGGAGATTGCTTGGAGAAACTGTGCCAGCACAAGGATTATATTTATGGCGGGTCAAGTATGAAGAGCCTCACCAGTAAACTTAACAAGCAAAAAACGGTCAGAATTTGATCGGAGGTTTTTTGATGCAATCATATACTATCCTTGTTGAACCAAGTACTCTTCACAAAGTCCTCATCCGACGATATTGCCTAAGTACATTTAGCGGAACCGGAGTCAGTTTTGCAGATTTAGCGGATCCTCATTCCGTTATTTCCTGTAAATCGGATGATTGGAGCACGTTATGTAATCCTCTTTCCGCTATTTGTACATTACACCTTCAAGTTTCATGTTTTTTGAGCAATTAACGGAACGAGGATTCATCTCATCCCATTTGGGATGGTTTTTCCCCTATTTAACGGAATGAGGATCCGCACCGCAGATTTATCGGTTCCCCTTTGCCTGTGTCACAATAGACAAAGAGCAATAAAATTCACGAAAAGAGCTCCTTTTAAAAAATCCCTCTAAAGCTTGACAAACACATTAGTGATGGTATATGATGATTATTGGCATTTTATTTCTAAAACCGCGATTAGCCCCGGAATCTAATTGTGTTGAAAATATAGGAATAACAACTGAAACGAATTATTGAAATATGGAGGGAAACCATCATGCGCACAACTTTCATGGCGAATGAAAATAACATTGAACGTAAATGGCTAGTTGTGGATGCTGAAGGTCTACGTTTAGGCCGCTTGGCAAGTGAGGTTGCTGCTATTCTTCGCGGGAAGCATAAACCAACTTACACACCACACGCTGATACAGGTGATAATGTAATTGTTATTAACGCTGAAAAAATAGAACTATCAGGTAATAAATTAAATGACAAAATGTACTATCGTCATACAGGCCACCCAGGTGGAATAAAAGAACGTAATGCAAATGAAATGCGTACAAATTACCCTGAACAAATGATAGAGCTTGCTATAAAAGGTATGCTTCCAAAAGGTCCTTTAGGCCGTAAAATGGGTAAGAAATTGCACGTATTCAGAGGTTCTGAACACAATCACCAAGCACAAAAACCAGAAGTTTACGAGCTTCGTGGATAATTAAAAGGAGGTTAATCAATTGGCACAAGTACAATACTACGGCACTGGTCGTCGTAAAAGATCAACTGCACGTGTACGTCTAGTTCCAGGAACTGGCCGTGTAGTTATAAATGACCGTGATGCACAAGACTACTTTCCATATGAAACGCAACTATTAATTTTAAATCAACCACTTGCAACTACTGAAACTCAAGGAACTTATGATGTTTTAGTAAACGTGCATGGTGGAGGATTTACTGGCCAAGCTGGTGCTATCCGCCACGGTGTCGCTCGTGCGCTTCTTAAAGCAGATCCTGAATACCGCGGTTCTCTAAAACGCGAAGGATACCTAACACGTGACGCACGTGAAACAGAACGTAAGAAATACGGTCTTAAAGGCGCTCGACGTGCACCACAATTCTCAAAACGTTAATAGACTTATTGATATACCAACGTTTACGAACCTTTATTGGTTCAAGTTGGTTCAAATCAATATTAAATCTTACAAAGCACTTAACAGATTTAAAGCATCGGCATCTTGCTGGTGCTTTTTTTCTGGCATTAATTCGAGATAATAATTTTGTGTTGTTTGTATATTTATGTGTCCTAATCGTTTTGATACATATCCAATATCTATATCTTGGGCAAATAAAAATGATGCGTGTGTATCTCTTAAGCCGTGAAAGGTCGTTTTGTTAATATCCAATTCCGTTAATAATTGGGCTAATAGTTCAGATTGCTTAAAGCCTCCAAAACTAAAGATATGACCATTCTCTTTAACGGGAATTTTACGAATAAGCTCAAATACTTCTTTGTTTATAGAAACGTCACGTTTTGCATTTTGTGTCTTTAATGAAGTGTCATCAGAAGTAGGACTAATCGAATGTCTAACCTCTATTCCATATTCATAAAGGTTCTCTGGTCGTAATGCTAATAACTCTCCACGTCGCATACCTGTTTCTAGTGCTAATAATACAAGTACGTTAAACTCATCTTCTGGGTGCTGTAGGACGTGATTACGAAGCTTTTTAAAATCAGTAATAGATAAAGCTTTGTTCCGCTTAGTTGGGTTTTCTCCACGTGTTTTTACTAAGCGAGCAAAATCATTTGCAATATACCCACGAGCATATGCATCACGTAGAGATGTTTTGATTTTAAGAAGTACCTCATGAGTTGTTTTTCGAGAATGTGTTTTTGCATATTCATCAATTTTCTTTTGAACAACGATATCATTTAAGTCTTTTAATTGGATATCTTGAAATAAGTTTCGAATTACTCCTAAAGTACGAACGTAATTTTGGAATGTTGTTTCTTTCACATCATTTATTTTCACAAGATAAATCCAATTCTCAAAGAAATCGCTAAATGTTGTTGACCTCTGAGCGAGTTCTTTACCCTCTCCTTTCGCTAACTCTACCTCTAGTGTCCAAAGCTTGGCTTCTTTTTTAGTTGCAAATGTTTTAGTAAGCTTTTTATGTTCTCCATATTTGTATAAAGAAACCTGTGCTCTATATGACCTACCTCTTTTTACAATACTAGCCATGCTATCAATTCCTTCCATAAAAAAATTGATAGATGCTAGTTGAATACGTTTTAATTGTATTCCTAAACTAACACCTTATCAACTTTTGGTAATTTAAATAGAGTAATTTTCTATAAAGTGCATTAAAGACTTCATTGTGTATCGTTCCTGCCTACCAATCATGAACCTATCTAACTCGTTATGTGGTCGGATATATTTGTCAAAAGACTTTGGATCTATACCTAAAAAGTCTGATGCTTGTTCACGAGTTAATAGATAGGGATGGTTTTCTGGTTTTGTGATAGCATTCATAAAATATCATCTCCTTGTAAATGAATTCATTGTTATTTGAATGGATACCCTTGCTGTGTATACATTGCAGAATACTTTTTTAGCCACAACATAACATCATCGTTTGGTTCGTAATTGTTAAATTCCTCATTAAGAAATGCCACACACTCTTTTAATCCTTTCTCTCCCCAAATATGTCTAATTTTAAATAAATATGGAAACAATCCAGATCCATTTAAAATATGTTGCTGGGATTGTTCTAATAAGTTCATTCGAGGTGAAGGGGAACTAAACATAAAGGTTTTTTTATCCAGTAAATTAAGCATACTTTTACTATACGTTGTTAATCTATTAGACTTTGTATAATAAAACTGATATCGATCAGTTAACGCAGATACAAGCAAATTTTTTAGTTCTACATCTTTTTTTATGCTCTTTAATTCATCGGATATGTTATGAGCATATTCACCTTTAAAAACTGCTTCGAATCTTACCCAGTTACTATATTGGAGAGCCTCCTTAAAGCGACTTCCCATCGTTTCTGTTTGCTCTTTCTTCTTATCGTAAACCCGCAATAATGCTTTTATATTTTTACCTTTAGTACCTAGATAAAAGGTGGATGTTTCATTGTTTTTGGTTAATGCTGATAGACTCGATAGATTGTTTCTTCCAGATGCAGTTTTAACAATCTGGTTCTTTTTAGAAAGTTGATTATAAATTGTATTAACAGAAATATCTTCATCAATATAATCAATTGCAATATCAATTCTTGAAAGCCTTGAAGTGTACAAATTAGTGTTATCTATATTAGATATTAATTGATGTATTTGTACCGGTTGATTAAATAATTTTTCGAATTGTTCTCTGTATTTCATCCAAGCATATGCAGAAAACTTTATACAAACACCCATTTGGATAAAATCAGTATGATAAGCAACTGAAAAATAGTACGGTTTATCTTTGCAAGATAATCCATGTGAATAACCTCTAGGTAGTGAATCCGTTGAATCCTCAAGTTCTCCAAGTACTAACTCAATATTTGATAATCTAGTAAACTCATTAATTAAAGCATGCGCCATACCAGACCATGTTTCGATGGAATAAGGTTTTTTTGTAGTCTGTAAAACCAATGTAAATTCATCGACCTGAACATCTAACAAAATATCACTCCTTTCAAGTCAAGAGACATTGATACAAAAGCATTGAGCGGGCTATTTATTTGTTTAGGAGCGGGGGTTATTACATAACCCCCGCTTACTTAATTTAAACTATCCACTGCTTCTAAGATATTAAAATCTAAATAACTGAAATGGCAAAGTTTTGGTTGATTTGCTATTAAAGGACAGACAAAAAGCCCCTCACCTAATTGAAAATTCTTTTCTTTTGTATCAACTCCTGTGCCAAAAGCTGTTTTGTTCGTCTGTGTCTCGGCATTTCCAATTACGAATTTTACAGGGAGATTCTCACGTATATATGTTGGTATTAAGTTTGAATCTGATTTCTGCATAACAAACCAGATAAAGAAGCCTAGTTGTCTTCCTTGTAAAACTACTTGTGAAATTAAAGACATTACTTCATCACGTTTCTTCTTATCCTTCGTCTGTAATTCTGTATGAAAGCTGGCAAATTCATCAAAGATTAAAACATGTGCTGGGTTTGCAAAATCTGCATACGTAGCTTCAAGCTTAGTGCCTAGTTTCTCTTTCAATTCGAATTTATATTGATTCATTAAATCATTGAAGTCTTCTAATAAATTAACAATTTCATTGAAATTAGAAGCTGAATTGTGAGCAGTTATCTTTTCACCTATTACAGATAAACTCGAGCTTTTAGGATCGGCAAAGTAGAGATTATATAATTCTTTCTGGAGCAGCATTTGAAGAATTAAGGAATACAGAGCATACGTTTTACCTGACCCTGTTTGTCCAACAAATAACGAGCTATGCATCGGTATTTTTGTGAATTTGTCTATGAACAGATGCTGTTCCTCTATTTTTAATGAATACTCTTGAAACTCATCTAAACTTTCAAAAGTAAGCTGACGGTTAATGTTGCTATCATAAATTTCAAATATATAATATTTTTCATCTCTAGATAAATAGCTTCTCTCTACAACATATCTATTTAAAGCAATCGATATATTGCTAGAACTAAGATCTTTTTCCAAATGAATATTTTCAATAGACAACTTACCTATGGATAAACCTTTTTCAAAATCTATTTTGATCTTTGGTAACTGTGCTATTTTTTTATTAAGGTGAAATCTGATGTTATAGTATGTTGAATCTAGAAATGTTTTTCTTAAATTCAGTACAGTAGAATAGTGGGTAAAAGCATATCTTATCCCTCTATTACCTTTATTCCTTATCATCCAAATAAGAATTTGAACTGTAATTATTGAAAAGATAATAGTTATTAAAAAGGGGTTACTGTATTTCGTAACCCCTATATTCAATAAATTATCAATAATTGAGATAATTACTGTAAATATTGTAAGGAAGGTAAGTGCCGTGTATACAAAGATGCCATTTTGAATTCTACTTGTACTGATAGTCCTATTTCTTATTGACATTTACTTTCTCAACATCTTCAAATCTAAGAATTAAATCAAACTCTATAACAAAAGATTTTTCTGGAACGAAATTTATAAGTTTTACGTATTCACCTTTTTTTACGTCGATAGAGGCTTTATTATTTAGCACAGTTACATCAAAAGTATTTAGAACATTGTTATCACGTTTCAGGCCACTTTTTTTATCTACTCCATACTCTGTTTCATCTTTAGTGATAGATAATGTTAATGTTACTCCACTTTCATTAGGATCTTTCTTACTTGTATACGGTCGCTGTGATACTAATCGATAAAGGTTGTGTGTGTTTGTAAGAAACTCATCTGATTTGAAATTGGTTTCAGTAAAAACCCATGCATTTGCAATTGGCATAATTAACTCCTTCTTTCTTTAAATTATTATTTATTAATAAACTTTTAACAAACAATGCCTATCTATATCTTCACCTCCAATAATGTTTTCAGGTAAATTACTTCTCCTTTCTTTTAACTTATATAAATCTTACCAACAGGAGAGAAGATTATGGTGGTATAATATTTGTAGAAAATAAAAGAAATTTCTACCACATAAAATGGGGTGTAAATATTGTTGAATTTCCAGAGGTATTTATACAAAAATATTGGAAATAGAATAAAAAAACACAGAATTCAATTAGAGTTAAACCAAACTGATTTCATATCCTACTTTCAGGTGAAATATCATATTCATTTGGATAGAAATAGGCTATCTTCTATTGAGAATGGAAGGAATTATATTTATAAAAATCCTTATTTACTAACAGCTGAGCAAATAGAGATATTTTCAGAGGATATGGAATGTATTCCGAAAGAATTGATATTTGGAGATTATGAAGAGAGAGAGAGAAGTGTTAAATTAGTTTTATTAGCAATAATAATGAATAGTGAAAAAATTAAAGAAAATGGAGTAGAAGAATATATTATACCTTTTATAGATAATATATTTGAAACCAAAAATAGTCGCGAAATTCTTTTTGCATTTAATAATTATCTGGAAGAAAATGATAAAGAGAAGGAGCGAATATTGAAACCTATTCATGGACTTGAAGAGGAAACCGCAGAAAAAGAGGGAGTAAATATAATTTTAGAGTGGTTTAAAAATGAATATCCATTCTTCACAAGTAGTGAAAACGTTGAAAATTACAAAAACATAGCAGGTGAGTCTAGTCCTAGTATCAATTTTATTTCAAATTTGTTAATTAAGTTGTTGGTAGGAAATATAGGGTTTGCAGAATTCCTTAGTAGAAAGTTAAGAGGTGCTTTAAATAATAACTCAAAATCAAACTATTCTAAGCTGGATTTATCTTCTTTTAATAAAAACATTGGCCAACACGGAGGTATATTAGTAAGAAGTAAAGATGGCTTTTATCTTTTTGTACATGCATTTAATGAAATGTGGGAACGTCATAAAAAAGTATTTATGGAGTACTTTGAAAGTAGTATATTTAGCAAGGAAAATTCAACATCCAGATACAAATATTTAAATAATGATTTATTTCATAATGTAATTACTTCAAGTGAATTATCAAACATTGTTTTTACACTTATAGAAAATGAAAAATTCACTATTGAAAGCATAGATGGTCATTATTTATTTTATAGATCTATGTATGAGATGGCTTACGAAAAAATACTTCATGTATAAATTAATGATAGAAATATTCCTAGTAAAATTTGAAGGAAAAAATGTTCTGATATTTATCCTTTCAGTTTCCCAAAATTAAAATGATTTTAGTTAAAACATTATGATATTATTGTTTTATTATATTAGATAAAAAAAGAGGTAATTATATGACGAATGAGGCAAGTACGGATCTATGGGTATATGATTTATTAAAAGAAGCAAATCTAGGCAAATTAATTTCTCCACAAGGAAGTAATATTAAAGAAATTAACGAGGCTCTAAAAACTGCTTCAAAAAGTAGAACAGGAAATGTAGGGAGACCAGAATATGTTGGTGTAGTTCATGATTTTGTTATCGTTATAGAAAATAAATATAATACCAGCAAACATATTGATAGAAGTGATAATGGTTTAATTGTTCGAGAAACCCCTTCAATAAGAGATTATGCGGTTAATGGTGCAGTATATTACGCAAAGCATATAGCACGAGAAACAAACTTCAAGAAAATATTTGCTATTGGAGTGTCAGGGGACGAAAAAAGACATTATATCTCCCCAATATTTATAGATGAGAGAGGAGGACATAAAGAACTTCCTGAGATTGAAACATTTATTTCTTTTAGTCACGAAAACATTCAAGAATATTATATAAAAGAAGTGCTTGAAGAAGATACAGACAAAGAAAAAGAATTAACTATGATATTGAAAGATGCTCAAGAATTACATGAAGATTTGAGGAATTATGGAGCTATTCAAGACAAAGACAAACCGTTAATTGTTTCAGGAATCTTATTAGCACTGAGGGAAACAGAACATGGTAGCTTCTCGATTGATTCTTTAACAGGGGATACGACAGTTACTGATGGTCAAAAAATATATAGAGCGATAGAAAATAATTTGCAACGGTCAAATGTGTCTCCAACCGTTAAGAAAGACAAAATAATGAGTCAATTTGATATCATAAAAAATACTGTTCAAATTAATGAAATGAATGAATCATTAGGTAAAACGCCATTAAAATATTATACTGAATTTTTATATAATCGTGTATATACTAACATTGTATACTCGAAATCTTCTGAAGATATTTTAGGGCGCTTTTATGGTGAATTTATGAGTTATTCTGGTGGAGATGGACAAACATTAGGAATTGTTTTAACACCTCGACATATTACAGATTTATTTTGTGAGTTATTAGAGATATCTTCAGATGATAGGGTGTTTGATCCTGCGTGTGGCACAGGTGGTTTTTTAGTATCTGCAATGCATCATATGTTAGAACAGACTGCTGAAGATGATGTAGTAAAAAGAAAAAGTATAAAAAAAGACCAAATTTACGGTATTGAAATTCAAAACTATATGTTTACGATTTCTACAACAAATATGATTTTACGTGGTGATGGAAAAAGTAATCTTGAAAACACTGATTTCTTAAAATTAAATTCATCTGAAATCCAACTTAAAGGTTGTAATGTTGGTATGTTAAATCCACCATATAGTCAAGGGTCATCTAAAAACGCTGATTTATATGAAATAGCATTTACTGAACATCTACTTGACTCTCTTGTAGAAGGTGGGCGAGCGGCAGTTATTGTTCCTCAAAGTTCTATGACAGGGAAAACGAATGTGGAAAAAGAAATTAAACGAAGTATATTAAAAAAACATACGCTTGAAGGAGTTATTATTCTTAATAAAGATACTTTTTATAATTTTGGTGTCAATCCATGTATAGCAGTATTTACTAGTGGGGTACCCCATGATAAAAATAAAAAATGTAAATTTATAAACTTTAAGGATGATGGATATAAAGTGGCGAAACATATTGGTTTAATAGAAACGCCTCAAGCAAAAGATAAAAAGCAGTATCTTTTAGATGTTTGGTTTGACCGTATTGACGCCGAAAATAAATTTTGTGTGGAAACAAGAATCGATTCTGGAGATGAATGGTTACACTCCTTTTATTATTTTAATGAAGAAATTCCATCAAGAGAGGAATTTGAAAAAAATATTTCTGATTATCTTTCTTTTGAAATACAGATGGTACTTCAAGACAAAGAATATTTGTTCAATGATTATGGTGATAAGAATGAATGATGTCGATTGGAAGGATTTTCAAATAGGTGGGGAAAACGGAGTTTTTTCAATAACATCTAGCACTAGTGAGATAGATAAAAATAAGCTTAACCAAAAACCCGGAAAGATCCCTTATGTAACAAGATCTGAATTAAATAATGGAATTGATTTGTTTATTACTAAAGATCAAGATGAAAAATACCAAATCAATAAAGGAAATGTAATTACTATTGGTTTAGATACACAGACAGTATTTTATCAATCAATAAATTTTTATACTGGTCAAAACATTCAAATTTTAGAACATAAAAAAATGACAAAAAATATAGCTTGTTTTTTAATACCATTATTGAAAGAGCAAATGGAAAAGTTTAATTGGGGTGGAAATGGAGCGACTCTAAAAAGATTAAAGAATACTCGAATTATGTTACCAGTTAATAACCTTGGAGAAATTGATTTCGAACATATGGAAAATACTGGTAGAAAAATGTATAAAGAATCGCATGAATATCTTTCGGAATATATTCTGCAGAAACACAATAGGTTAGCCGAAGAGTTACAAAACCTTGATATCTTAACACTTGAAGATAGAGACTGGTTACCTTTTAGTTTAGACGATCTTTTCCCTAAACTTCAGCGAGGAAAAAGATTAACAATAGCCAATCAAGTTGCAGGGCATACACCCTATATTTCTTCAACTGCACTTAATAACGGTGTTGATAGCTTTATCGGTAATAAAAATAATGTAAGAACGTCAGCTCAAGATATAACAATTGCTAATAGTGGAAGTGTTGGTAATGCTTTTTATCATCCTTATAACTATGTGGCAAGTGATCACGTGCATTCTCTGAATAATGATAAATATAATAAGCATCATTATTTATTTATTGTTACTCTGCTGAATAGATTGCAAGATAAATATCATTTCAACTATGAAATTAACGAACATAGATTAAAAAATGATAAATTGATGTTGCCTGTTAACGATGAAGGGAATTTAGATTTGGATTTTATGGAAAATTACATGAAACAAATGGAATTAAGACAACTAGGAAAAATAAAGGGTTACCTCGTTTGAAAATAAATAGTAGAAATGCCCTAGACTACGAAATACTTAAAGTTCACAAAGATATCTTTTAAAAAAATATAATTTATCTAATGATGTATAAAAGTAACTACTAGACTTTTTATTATTCGTTCTATATATAACATATGAATTGATAATTGATATAAACGGATTTTAGCATTAGTACCAAATTTTTTGATCTGAAAGAAGGTGGTTTATTATGAGTTACTTGTCTGCATTGAACTACAAATATAAGCAAGATGATTCAGAGGAAACTTTATTTGTCTTTGATACTAATTATTTCTTATATGCTTATCAAAGTTACTCTAATGGAGATAGTTATATAAAAGCATTAGAGAATAAAAAGAAGGATATATATATTCCTTTTATGACGTATATAGAGTTCCTATCCAATATAAATTCTGTAACGAACTCCTTGAAAAGTGATATTAAAACTTTGGAAAGCTATGTTAATTCAGTTGTTGAAGAAGTAAAAATATTTGATATTGCAGCAATTAAGCAAAAACTAAAATCTGAGAGTTTTAGAAATAAATCTAAGAATTATGATCAATTAAATAATTTGCTCAAAAAGGATATAGAAGAAATTATAAATGAATATGTTGAAAGTTCTGTAATGGAAGTTGAAAATAAATGTATTGAGATAGAGAATATACTCAATAAAAAACTAAAAGGATTTTCTGATTCTGAAAAGAATATACCTAAGATATCAGAGTATGAAAAAAAAATAGAAGACCTTACAGATCGAATTGATAAATTGTTTGAAAGTACAAGTGTTGTTGGAGAAATGTATACTCAAGAAAATATTGATGAATATATATCCGATATGGATGATAGGTACGCAAAGAATATCCCCCCAGGATTTTGTGATGAAAGTAAATATGATAAAGAAAAGATATTTGGAGACCTAGTTATTCCTGATAAAGCAGGAGATCTTATCTTATGGAAAGATTTAATAAATTTGTTACAAGTTAATGAAGAAAAAAAGAAGAAATTCTCTAAAGTTGTAATTGTAACAAATGATGGTTTATCAGATGAAAAATCAGATTGGAGAATAAAGTTAGGAAAAGAAAGAGTAGTACATGATCAATTAAAGATAGAGTTCTACCAAAAAACGGGTAAATTACTAGATTTAATGAAGGTTGAAGATTTTATTGAATACTTTAGTCAGGAAGATGAAGTTACTAAAGAACACATAGCAAATGAGATTAAAACATTTAAAGAAGAATATTTTTCAAAAGAAGAAAAAATTGTATTTACTTTGTTTGGTGATGTGTATGAATTAAATAATCAGAAAGAAATGATGGAAAAAGTATTTATTACCGTAATTCATATGAAAGATTTAAGACACAAAGATTTAAGAGACTTGCCGTGTATATCAACTAGACATGAAGAATTAAACACAACTTTTGATTCATATACAGAATTGTTTATAGGAGAAGAAAATGTATTACTGTTGGGAACTAGGTTAAATATAACTGATAAATTAAGGTATATTTATAAATTATTTAAAATTGCAGGGGCTGATCCAAGAGACTTAATATTTGATAGTAGAAAGTTACAAAAAATATGGCAGAAATTTTTCCAAAGTAAAGAAAAACTCTTATTTTCAGATGAGATCATAATCTCATTAGAGAGACCCGAAAATCTTTTGGGAAAATCTGTTATTGAAGATGTGAAATTTTTTGATTCAGGAGAGGAAATTGAAAATAATTTAACTAGTCAAATACGAGATAAGTTAATAAATTTTGAATTTCATGATGAGTCAAGAGAACCAAAGGAAATTGAATTTAAGGATATTATGTGGAACTTAGGATATAATGTTGAGAAGCATTTTGTTGATTTTAATGATTTTTAATTTAAATTGTATTCAACTACCATCTACCATGGTTCAAATTGGTTCAAATGCTATCTACAAGAGTCCATTTATATCCGTTTAAGTCTATAGAGAAAAACCTCAGGATGTTGATATAAAAGGGTTCATATAGATTAACGTTCCTAAAAAACAATGATAGCATTTCTCAAAACGTTAATATATCTACATTCAAAGGCTCTCAACCATTATTGGTTGGGGGTCTTTTTTATGTGTAAAGTTGTTTGCCTAAAAAATAACAGCTCGAATAACTTGAACACCTACAACGGATTGCTCATAATTCGAGGAGTGACAGGGCACTTATAATAAAACTCCTATTTTATTACACGGAAAGTACTTTAACCCTATTTCATCGCAGTTAATGTGTGATTTCATAGGCAAATTTGTTTATTTTCCTATTGTTTAGAAGGATTATCTTAATGTTTAATAGAAACTTATATTAAATAAAAAAGAGGAGGGATTATAATGACCTTTGAATCCAGAATATTTTTAAAATTATCTTTCGCTATTGTATTGGGACTTAGTTTATTGTTCGTTTTATTAGGTTTCTTTAACCTTGATGAAGAAAGAGAAACTGTTGCGGCTACAGTAGATTCAGTTGATCTACAGGAAGTGTTCGAAAAGGCAGCTAAGGAATTTGGAGTTCCGCAAAGTGTTTTGATGGCAGTATCATATAATCAATCGCGATGGGATCATCATGAAGGTCATAGTGAAGTAGGTGGCTACAGTCTTATGAACCTGGTGCATATTGATGGGAATCAAGATGCCAGCGGTAAGAATGAGGAACAAATTGAAGCCTCTACAGACGATAATGATTCCGTTAACACACTGGACAAAGCAGCTCAATTGCTCAATGTGGATTTGGAAGTATTAAAAAATGATCCCGAACAAAATATTCGTGGGGGAGCAGCCCTTCTTGCAATGTATGCAAAGGAAACAGTCGGAGAAACCCCATCTGATCTATCTGATTGGTATGGAGCAGTTGTAAAATACAGTGGTTCTGATATTAAAACTGTTGCTCAAGGGTTTGCAGATGATGTTTATAACACGCTTCAAGAGGGGGCAGAGAGAGTAACAATTAATGGACATGAAGTAAAATTAAAGGCGAAAAATGTTGAGCCAAATAAAGACACTGCAAAAAATATTCCGCTACGAAATGCCAAAAAGACAGGTGCTGATTGTCCAAACGGTCTAGAATGTACATTTATTCCTGCACTTTATGAGCAATTCTCTAGTAGTCCTGGTAGTTATGGGAACTATGATATCGCGAATCGTCCTGATGATGGTCTAGATATCCGATATATAATCATTCATGATATTGAAGGCACTGCCGAATCAGCGATTAACCACTTTCGAAACAGATCTTACGTAAGCGCTCATTATGTTCTTGACTCAGAAACAGGGGCCATTACACAGATGTTGAGAAATGAAGATGCAGGTTGGCATGCAGGTAATTGGTATTTTAATGCGCACTCCATTGGCTTGGAGCTTGAAGGATTTGCGGTTGAAGGGACAGATTGGTATAGTGAGCAAATGTATCGCTCATCTGCAAAATTGGTGAAATATTTGGCAGAAAAATATGACATTCCACTTAATCGCCAGCATATAATTGGGCATGACGAAGTTCCGGGATTAACTCAAGCCAGACAGGGAGCAATGCACTGGGACCCAGGTGCTTATTGGAATTGGTCGCACTTCTTTAATCTTTTGGGAGAACCAGTTAACCCAAGTAATGGCAACAAAGACAGCGACATTATAACGATAAATCCTAATTACAATACAAATAAGCCGACATTCACATACGGCTCAGAAGTACTGGAGCCTCAATCATCGAGTTTTATACATCTATACACTGAACCTAGTTTTGAGGCTCCGCTAATCACTGATCCACTTCTTAGCAATAGTGGAACCAACCGTATTAATGATTGGGGGAACAAGGCTGCTATTGGGCAAAATTATTATAAAGTTGACGAAGAGGGAGATTGGACCGCAGTTTATTACGGTGGTCAGAAGGCGTGGTTTTTTAATCCAAACAATAAAAACGTTTCTCCAGGGAATGGAATTGTAATTAAACCTAAGGAAGGAATGGGGTCAATTCCTGTTTATGGGGCTGCTTATCCTGAAGTCGCTGCCTATGACGAAACAGGAATAGAAGAGTGGGCACAAGGAAACACTGAAACACTATACCAAATTTCTGAAGGACAATTCTATATAGCCACAGGACCGTTTCAATCAACTTATTACCATGCAAAGTATTTTAACGATCCGAAAACGAACCAAGTGGTGATAGGTGAAGAAGAATATTATCAAATTTCCTTTAATCACCGGCTTGGATTTGTTAAAAAAAGTGATGTTGAAGTCGTGAATCCTTAACTAGAAGGGTTCAGTAACTAGAATATGTGTTGATGCTTTTATGTTAAGCGCCTATACCCTCAGGGATGTAGGCGTTTTTTAATATTGAATTAATAACATGATGATATTCCTTTCATTAATACTGGACATTTAGTTGATGGAAAAATAGATTTAGAAAACATGAATTATATCCAATGAAAAATTTAATACTTTGGGAAGAAGCAAAATCGTTGTAAATACATCTTATATTGACTAAGGGGGACTTAAGGAAATATTTGAAAAAGAAACAAAGGGTCTTGAACCTATTAATAGCCTAGAAGATTAACATGATTTAAAAAAGCACGTAATTATATCAAAGACTTTCCAAGGTAAACTGGGATTCTGAGTAAGTAAAATAAACCTTTAACGAATGCCAAGTTTTCTAAAGTTTTTATTTTTTAATAGAGCTTACTGTAAAAGTCTAGTATTATAAATATATGAATAATA
The DNA here is from genome assembly GCF_900102415.1 of Virgibacillus salinus. NCBI lineage: Bacteria > Bacillati > Bacillota > Bacilli > Caryophanales > Bacillaceae > Virgibacillus > Virgibacillus salinus. Next base: position 11,677 of record NZ_FNKD01000006.1, on the reverse strand, counting down.
GGTAGGGGAGGACAAATCATTGAACAAGATTAAAACCTTAACTGATAAGGACTTTGATAAGATTTTCTTGCTGTCGCAATACGCCTTTCAATATGATTTATCTGAAGAAGCTTTATTAAAAAAGCAGGAGGAAGCAAAGCGACATACTATTTGGGGCTGGATGGAGGATGACCAGCTGGTAGCAAAACTCCACCTCATCCCACTGTCCTGTTATATTAATGGCAAAGCGTTTGAGATGGGTGGGATCAGCTCTATTGCAACATGGCCGGAATACCGCAGGCAAGGTTCTGTGAAACATTTGCTTCACCATGCACTTAAACATATGAAAGAACAGGGTGAAGTCGTGTCATTTCTTCATCCATTTTCTTTTTCCTTTTATCGAAAGTATGGTTGGGAACACATTTTCTCAGAAAAAAAATACACAATCCCTCTGGAGAATTTGAAACGTAAATGGGGAGCTGATGGATATATACAACGTGTGGATTCTGAAATATCCATTCTCCATAAGGTTTATACCGAATACGCCAAACAATTTAACGGTACGCTTGTCCGTGACGAAAAATGGTGGGAACAGCGTGTGCTTAAAGGGGATTGGCATAAAGCAATCGCTTATGACGGAAATGATCAAGCGGAAGGTTATATTATATATAAAGTAAAAGAAGAAAAAGTAACCGTCCATGAACTGGTATACAACTCTTTAAATGCTCAAAAGCTGCTGATCCAGTTTATGGCAAATCATGATTCGATGGCTGACACAGTAGAGATGGTTGTACCAGAAAATGATAATCTGCCTCTTTTAATCGATGAGCCACGATTTGATCAAAAGACGGAACCCTTTTTTATGGCGCGTATCGTGGATGTATTGGAATTCCTAAAACAATATGCATTTCATGATGGTGGCGAACAATCACTTTCATTACATGTGGTAGATTCCTTTCTTCCTGAAAATAGCGGGGTTTATCAACTAAGACAAATCGGCAGTGAGACAGCAGTGAACCATTTATTTTATGGGGATCAGGGTGATCACGAGGGAATCCATTGTACCATTCAGTATCTTACTTCTATGCTACTAGGATATAAACGTCCAATGGAACTGTATCATCTTGGTTTAGTCCGTGGTAATTATGAACAAATTGAGCAGCTGGATAGCATAATACCAAAGCAACAAACCTTTTTCCCGGATTTCTTTTAATGAATATGGAATTAATCCCTGCTTTTGGCAGTTAAGAAGAAAGTATAAATACTTTCTTACGTATAAGTCCAACTATGACAAGTATTAGGGGTTCTGAAGGCAAAATACGTACTTTCATAAGAATCCCTTTAATGAATTTCAAGTTTTCTAAGCAGAAAATATTAAAAAGTGGGATATTTTAGTATATTACGTTAAAATAGATAGACATAGAAATATAATAGAACTATAAAAAGGAATGTCGTATATGATCTATCCGGTTAACATTCTAAAGTTTCTCTTTTCACTAAATGATCATCTCTATCGTGTTCATAAAACAGAAACGCTAAAAAATCTGTGGAAGATCGTTTCTTTGCTCGTTTTGTTTAGTGTGGTCGTATACGCTTGGATGGCTATTTTAGGTATCGGGTCGGATATTATCTCGGAAAACGCGACAGCATTTAATCCGCTAGAATACGAGGAAAGTAAATTCTGGTTTATTCTTGGCAGGATTGGTTTTGCAATTTTATTTGCACTTTTGGTTTTATTTGTACCATCCTATTTATTTTATTTAATAACAGGTATACCTTATCAAAAACTATTAATCATGCAGGAAGTCGTTCTTTTGGTTTTACTGATTGAGCGAGTTATCTGGATACCATTAGTCGTTTATTTCGGCTTGGATTGGTTCGTTTCACCACTATCATTTGGGGTCATTGCATCCTATTTCACTGATATACCTTGGGTTGTCTTTTTCTTTGGAACTATTTCACTTTTCCAGCTTTGGATCATTTGGTTTCAGGTAAGGTTTTTAAATTATATGGCGACAGTTAGAAAACGCTGGATATGGTTTAGTGTCATCTTTCTACATATTTTCTACTGGGCTGTTGTGACTACGTTAGCTTATATGGATATTCATATGATAAGTGGGTGGTTTGAATGAATCGCAGGAAGCTTATTTGGACGTTGGTGATTCTATTTATTGCAGTCAATAGTTTACTTGTTTATTTAGACGAAGAAGAAAAAGTAGCACGCTTGTCTTATATTGAGGAATGGTCAGAAATAGTTGAAATGGATATGTTTGAAACAATTGACACTTCGGGAGTATTAGCGACAACAAATGAGAAACGTGTATACTTTGATGAGGACAGAGGGAGCTTTCTGGAGTTTCTAATTGATGAGGGTACCCAAGTCGATGTTGGTGATGGGTTATTCACATATAAAGTAGAGGATTATTACGAAACGAGATCCTTTCTTGAAAGTGAAAGAAGCAAGCTTACCGGTGAAGTTAGTGCTATCGAGCAAGCAATAGATTCTATTTCCTTTTATCAGATACCAGAAACAGATTTAAATGCAGAATATGAGGATGAAAACAGCAACCTTGATATTACGAGCAAATCTGTAACTGCTAACTATATGAAAGAACAATATCTAGCAGAGAAGGAAAAAGAACTTGATCAGAAGAATGCGCAACTGCAAAACATTCAGGCGCAGTTATCGGACCTTGAATCGACTGGGGATACCATTACAGTGGAAAGCTCTTATCAGGGGCAGGTAACTAAGATATCCAAAAGCTTAAGTAATCCTGTTGTTACCATTCGTGATATGCAGCTCCAAGCAGAGGGCGAATTCACGGAAGCGGAGCGGATGGAAGCTGAAAGGGAAATGCCTGTCGAAGTGTCTATTAGAGAAAATGGAACATTACTAAAAGGGAACTTGAATGAGATTAATGATTCGCCAAAGACAGTAAACGTTCATGGAACAAGTATCTACTCGTTTGATGTAAGCTTTTCTGAGGATGCTGAAACGGAGCAATTATTGCCAGGGTTTCATGCGGATCTAGCCATTACAACTAATAAATCGCTTGGTGCAACAGCCGTCCTGGAAAAGCAACTATTCAATCAAAATTTGTGGAAAATGACGACTGAAGGAACCATTCATAAGCAAAAAGCCGAAACAGGGATTCACATGAATGATGCAGTTGAGGTTACGAAGGGTGCCAAACCCGGGGAATGGGTAGCTGAAGAAGATCACTCACAATTTCGTGAGGCAGCAACTTTTATTACGCCATTGAAACTGGGTAACATAAATTGGAAACGTTTAGGGAAATATGATAATGTGAATTGGGAAAAATACTTTGTTGTCGGGTTGTTATCAAGATAAGTTTCAGTGCAACCTGCTAGTGGTAAACCTTTTAAAGGAGGGTACATATCCAAATGGAATTAGTCTATGTAGGAGTTTTATTGTTTGCATTGGCATTTGCCTTAATAGTTATCTATATTTCCTTCGTATTAAAGCGTGTATCAAGCACCATAGAAACACTGGGTGAAACCTTAGGAGAAGTAGAAGGGAAACTCCAATATATCACGCCTGAAATAAGAAATACCTTACACGAAACTGAAAAAATGGTCGATGACTTTGATGATAAGATAAAGGCAACTGACAATGTATTTAAATCGCTGGAGAATGTAGGTACTTCTTTAAATTCATCAAGTGAAATGTTGGCTCAACAAGCAAAAAAACTACCTGAATATACATCAACTCAATCAATGAATCGAATTGCGGAAAGCATAAGATGGGGTGAAGTAGCATATCGGATAGCTAAGAAGTGGAAACATCGAAATGATAAGAATGAATTAATTGCTCAAGAAGAAAATTTACCAGCAAAGAAATAAGGCTGAGTGCTTCGACTCGTTCCGGCAAAATACTTCGCTTTCACTGCTCCAGGTACAGCGGCGACATATATTCCAGCTATCGCTTTCGTAGTGTCCTATTAGGCATGGGCATGACCTCAGCCTCCTCGTGACGCCAAGAACGCTTCTTTCGGGGGGGCTTCGGAATGTGCTGTTCCCATAGGAGTCTACGTATTCTGCGTCCACTGGTAGAGACTTCTTAATTAGAGGCTGAAGTGTCCCTAGGGGCTAAGAAGCAATGTCACAATAAGCATTGTTTAATTTACAGGATAAAGTGAGCAAAACCAACCGAAGCGAGATCATAGCACTGCAATTATTTTTCCACAGTACATCGCAGTTTATATCAATTGCGAAGATTAAAAAGAAACAAAACTGATAAAATGAGCAAAAATAATGAGATGAGGGATAACAATGACTTTAGTTGGAATAGGTGTATTATTAATAGGAATTGCTTTTTTAGTATTAGCTGTATATTTATCATGGACATTGAATAATTTAGCACACGTACTGCGTGGAGTTGAGAAGACAGTTGAGCATTTACCGAATCAGCTTAACGATATTTTTAAAGAAACCGGGAATCTTATCAATCATACGAACAGTACGCTTTCTGATGTTAATGAAAAGCTAAGAACGTTAAGTCCTTTATTTTATATTGTCGAAGATGTCGGAGAGATGTCGAGAAAGCTGACAACACCACTAGCGAACTTTAATGTATCGAGGAAAAAGAAAACGGAAGAAAAGAATTAGAAGGCAAGAAAAAGTCCCCTATTGTTGTAACGGGTTCCGTTCAACTCGGGGTTACACTTTAGGTGATAACTATTTGCATCGTATTTGTAGTGATATTTATACCATCTTATATGGACATCGAATCCATTGAAAATCTTTACTCAGTAAAGTAATTAAATTAATAGTTATACTAGACGATATGCTCCCCATTTGGTAACTTGATGGGGAGTATTTATTATGTCTTAAAGAGTTTATTCCAATGTTATTTTTAATAAAAATTAATCAAGTAGATGAACTTCATCATCCACATGAATATCACCTGTTTTTATCACAGAAGCATAAACGCCAAAATTATTTTTTCTTTCCTTTATAACCGTTTTATGCAAACTTGAATCTCGCTCAGCATTATCAGGATTAACAGTAATAATCATGCACCTTTTACAGTGTCCTACTAATTCAATTTCTACTTCACTTCCTATTTTAATTCTCTTACCAATCCATTCTTCTTCAATAAACGGTTTTTTTTCTTTTAATGAAATAAATAAATTAGGACGAAAACGTCGAAAGTCTACCTCGGCTTCTCCCCATATTTCTTGCAAATAATCTATTGAAGCATCCGTTACAAGCTGAATGTTTTCTACTGCAATTGGTCCAATAGGCACGTGAGAAGGGGGATATTCAATAGTAGAAATTTTTCGGTTCGATTTGTTTTCCATTTCTTTAATTAATTCTTCATCTTCCCAATCATATATCTTGCCCTCAGGTGTTATGACTTCTACTTCCGGATATTCGTCCAGCAATTCTTCTCCTATGTATCTTGCTTTATATCGAACCATTTCCGGGAACTGTGTTATTGTTAAGAAATTTTGTTTTTTTGATTCATCTAAATAAGCATGGCCACGGTCTCCATATAAACCATAATCCATTATTTTGGATTTTCGTACACTTTCCCCGGAAAAAGATTTTACTGGATGACGGACAATTTCTTTCATATGACCGATTAGCATTTCATTCACTCCTAATAATTTTTAACCCACGATAAGCTTAACAGAGGACTTTTTAACTCGGTCTGTTATTCTTTGTTTAGCAGTTAAGAAAGTATAAATCCTTTCTTACTGCATAAGCGCAACTAAGGCTTATCTATATTAAAGCTTGACGATAAGCCAAGTTTTCTAAAAAATAATCGTTCACAATCTTTGTAGTTATTTTAACATAGATATTCAAAAATCAAGCGGGCACTGGCTATTGTTCCAGAATACACGATTACACCAAAAGATGACCATCAACTTAGCATATAAGTTGATGGTCATTTCACATCTGTTGCTATTGTTAGGGATTCCTTCGTTGAAATGCGTAATATCCTAGTGTTATTGCACCATATAGTCCTTCAAGGTTTTTTCGTTCGATAAATGTGCTTCCTTCTTTGGTGTTTGCTTTCATTTCCTTTGTGATATCAACCATTGATGATGATAGTTTATTTGTTGTTTCTCCAACGTCTCCTAAGATCGTAAAAATTGGGCTTAATTCGCTCATTTGATTATTTAGTTGTTGTATCGTTTCCCTTCCGGTGGTGAGCGTATCTTTTGCACTAGACGTTATATCAGCAACTTGCTGAGGCAGGGCATCTGTTGTTGACCTCAAGCTCGAAAATACACCCGATAAATTTTTTAGCGGCTTAATTAACATTATTACGAATGCGAGAAATGCGATTCCAATAATCAGTACTCCAATTCCAAGCCAATCCATGTGTTCGCCTCCTTCCGAGAACAAGATTCACTACTTTTTTATTACCACTGCTATGTTTTGATTAAACTGGCCATTATGTTTAATCATAATCAACAATCTTGTCCCATACAATAGTTGAAGTAGAATAAATAAGGAGCGAATGTTATGGGACGATTTGGGAAGGTGTTTACCTGGGGAGTAGGTTTTGTCATTTTGGCCTTTCTTATTCAATATCCAATTCAAAAAACGGAAACCACTTGGGAAACATGGTCATTACCTCTTTCGGGTAAAACAATAGTTATCGACCCAGGTCATGGTGGTGTAGATGGTGGAGCGGTTGGAAAGGACGAGACATTGGAAAAAGATATTGCGCTTGCTGTTGCCAAAAAAACACAGGACTTCCTGCAACAATCAGGTGCTCTTGTTTATTTAACGCGAGAAAAAGATAAAGATCTGGCGAACGATGATACAAAAGGATTGTCGAGGCGAAAAGCAGAAGATATAAGAAAGCGCCTTAAGTTTATACACGATAAAGATGCTGACTTTTTTGTTACGCTTCATTTAAATGCATTGCCATCCAATAAATGGAGTGGAGCACAGACATTTTACTACTCAAAATATGATAAGAGTAAGCATTTAGCCACAATGATTCAATCTGAAATTATTCGAAATTTGGAGAATACTACACGGAAGCCGTTGCCAATAAATGGTGTATATCTTTTAAAATATGCTGAAGTGCCTGGTTCACTTGTTGAGATTGGATTTTTATCAAACGAGCATGAGCGCGAACATCTGAAGAAAGATTCCTACCAGCGGAAAATTGCCGGGAGTATTTATGAGGGGATTCTCCGTTATGTTACAGAAGAACCTGAAAAAAAGTAACGAATTATACAAAACATCCTATGATACATATCACTTAGATTTTACGTGATTTGTGTTATACTAGCGTTGTGTGCAAATAAAATGATATTATTTTGTATATATAACGACTCTAGGAAAGGGATGGTGACTAACGTGTTATCACAAGAAGAAGTAAAGGAACTACTTCACCCTGTTAAGGATCCATTTTTACATAGAACGCTTGAAGAAACAGACGGTGTGAAAGAAATTACAATTAAAGAAGAAAAGAAGCATGTCAGTGTGAAAATCGGTATTGGAAAGACGAATACTGGTGAACAGATGCAGCTACAGCAAGAGATTGTTGGCATTCTGAAAAAGAATGGAGCAACAACAGTCGGTTTACGTTTTGAACAGTTGCCTGACGAAACCATTGAAAAGTTCCAGCCTGCTGCTGAAGCAGAACAGGAAAAAACATTAATGGGCGGAGGTAAACAACCTAACTTTATCGCTGTTGCTAGTGGTAAAGGCGGTGTAGGTAAATCGACTGTTACAGTTAACTTAGCTATGTCCTTAATGCGCCTAGGTAAAAAAGTAGGTATTATCGATGCAGACATATATGGCTTTAGTGTTCCAGATATGATGGGAATTGAAGAAAGACCTGCAGTTCGTGCCGAAAAAATAATTCCGGTTGAGCGGTTTGGAGTTCAGGTTATTTCCATGGGCTTCTTTGTGGAGGACAACTCTCCAATCATTTGGCGTGGACCAATGCTTGGTAAAATGCTTAACAGCTTTTTTAAAGAAGTAGAGTGGGGCGATTTAGACTACTTGCTACTTGATTTACCACCAGGAACCGGTGATATTGCAATGGATGTCCATGAATTGCTTCCAACGTGTAAAGAGCTAATCGTCTCAACACCACATCCAACTGCAGCATTTGTGGCAGCGCGCGCTGGTCAAATGGCATTGAAAACAGATCATGAAATCTTAGGCGTTGTGGAGAACATGGCCTATTTTGAAAGTAAAAAAACAGGTGAAAAAGAATATGTATTTGGTAAAGGTGGCGGTAAAAAGCTTGCCGAGGTTTTACAAACGCAAGTACTTGGTCAATTACCTTTACAACAGCCATATGAAGAAGAGGATGAGTTTGCTCCATCTGTATATCAGCAGGATCATCCAATTGGAAAAGAATATCACAAGATTGCTTCAAAAATCGTAGCAAAAATAGAAGAATAAAAAATTAGAGGTGGCGTGTGTCACCTCTTTTTAGATGATTAAATATTAACTGGATCCACCGGAACCTCCACCTGAGCCTCCAGAACCACCGCCAGAACCACCTCCACCTGATCCTCCAGAGCCACCACCGGAACCGCCGCCTTCTCCACCTGATTGCTGGCCGCTTTCCTGCTTACTTTTCTCTTCAGCTGCTTTTAGTAATAATTCGGATATTTTTGCTTGGAAAAGTGGTGTTTGCAAGGTTTGTTGAACGGTCTCTTCTAAATGCTTGCGGAACTCTTGACCTTTCATGACACTTAGCATTTGTTCGCTAATCTGAGGATTTTGCATAAGTTCAAGCATCTGTTTCTGGAATTCGGAATCGTTCATTAAATTCTTCATTAGCTTTTTTTGTTCCTCAGACATTGATTTTGCATAACTTTTAACAAATTCAGGGTCTTCAAATAGTTTTTTCCACATTTCTTTTCCTTTTTCGGAAACAAGTACTTCATTTATCGATTTTTTAACAACTTCAGATTCAATCACAAGTTGTTGCTTTAATTTTTCATCAGCTAATATTTCTCTAAGTGCTTTCTTTCCATCTTCTGTCTGTAATATATCAACCACCATTTTTTTCGTTGCATCATAATCAGCTTCTTTTCCAGAAGCTCCTCCTCCATTACATGCGGAAATGAAAATGATGGATAAAATTATTAATGAAGTTAAAATCATACGAAACATTTATGATCCTCCTTCCTCTCATATTTAATATGAGTTATGAAACAAAAAAATATTCTTCATGGAGGAAAAAAGACAACGTTCATGATAAAATATGACTGGATGCTGAACATAGTTGTAGGAGGAAATAGGATTGAATAGTCGTAAGTGGGTAGGATTATTTTTAAAGACGTTACTGATAGGTGGAATTATAGGGCTATTAACTAGCTTTTTTGTGAAGGCCTCATTATATACCGATTTTTTGAATCCATTTGATTTTATAGAGTTAACTGGGTTAATTATCTATTTCACAGGATTAGGGTTACTATTTAGCATCATAAGTCAGACCGGTTTTTTTGTTTATTTATTCATCAATCAATTTGGCCTAAGCCTGTTTCGGACATTCTGGCCAACTGTTCAGGTATTACTAATTGCATTTGTTGTATTTGATTTAATTTATTTTCCATATAATGCAGTTGGTGGCGATGTTTCGTTATTTTGGTTTATCTTAATGGCGGCAGCAATACTCGGGTATGGATGGATTATAGCTAAAATAAAAGCACGTGAGACGAACCAGCGAGCTTTTATTCCGGCATTATTCTTAATGGTCGTTATGACAGCTATCGAATGGGTTCCTGGCCTGCGTACAAGTGGAACTGATTATGCATGGCTAATGATTGTTACATTACTTGCTTGTAATACATATCAATTACTTGTATTACATCGAATAACCAATAGTGATTCAATAGGTAAAGAAAAAATTAACTAAAAGATTAGTTCGAATAAAGCATAACGTTTATTTTGCCCTAATATGCCAAAGACATATTAGGGCTTTTAAGTTTAGCTTATTTATAATTTTTTATGAATAATTGAACTTCCAAATCAGCAACGTTTAGTTCCAGCCATGCGTCTACGATAATAGTTCGGCATTAGCAGAATACCTTAGCAGATTATGCTCTTGTTTATCCTTTTCGCGTTAACTTCAGCCTACCCCGTGCAGATACCTGCGCTTTGTCTTTATTCCACAATTTTTGATTTTGCATGTGCTTGGTTAACCAGTTCAGATATAGTGACAAACTGGAAGCCCTTATTCTTCAATCCAGGTAAAATTGTTTTTAGCGAATCAGCCGTCTGCTTAACGGAATCTGATGCATGCATCAATATGATATCGCCATTTGATGTTTGTTTCATTACGGTGCTCTCAATTTTTTTGGTGCCCGGATTTTTCCAGTCACTAGGGTTAACATTCCAATGTATTACTGTAAAACCTAATTGTTCAGCAAGTTCAATGATTTCCTTGTTAAACTTTCCACTTGGTGGACGTAACATTTCTATGTCCTTATAGCCAATTTTCCCAAATACTTCTTTTGCATGTAATAGATCATCACGTACTTGATCGATTTCCTGATCCAAATAATTTTCATAACGGTATCCAAGCATTCCTACTTCGTGCTCTGCTTCAGTTATCTTCTCTAATATTTCAGGATGACGTTCTGCCCATTCCCCGCTAACAAAGAAGGTTGCTTGTACTTGTTTTTGGTCTAACTGCTTTAAGATAGCATGGACTTTGTCCTCACCCCAACTGATATTAAAGGTTAATGCAATATTAGACTCACTGGCATTCCCTTTTGTTAAAGCCACCGGCTCATCCTCTGAAAACACAGAAAGAGCCCCTTCACTTTCAAACCATAAAAATGTAGCAGTAAATAAAGCAAAGATAAAAACAATTAACCAGCGTTTCCATTTATTAAATCGTACAACATAAAAATGTTCCATAATATCAATCCTCCCAATATCCTTACTTTATTCTATGAATGACAGTCTGTAATATGAACAAGCTGTTGCTCGGTAATAGGAAAAGATAAAAAAGTTGCGAAAAAGGGATGAAAATATATAAATATGGGGAATAGTAATTCTACACATAATATTTGTATGGGTATTTTTGTATGTAGCTTGGGGTTCAAAAAAATAGTAACCGACGGATTTCGATAATAAAAACGAACGACTATTATTAAATAAGAGAAGAGAGAATTCAACACGGAAATATACTGACGTAAACAGTAATTACTGATCAGATAAAGAAGGTTAGGTGTATATAATGTTAGGTTTGTTAATTAATGATGGAGAGCAAAAAGAAATAGAATATCTGGTAAAACGAGAGTTAGAAGAATTATTGATGGATTTAGAGGACCACCGAATAGATAATATGGTTAAACATGCAATGAGGGAGAGGTATAAGGTCTTGTTTAACGTGTTCCGCCGTGTAGCTAATGAACAGGAATGCATGAAATATATCCCCAAACGGACTGGTAATTGATACCTTTATTTCTAATGAGGAATTAAGTCATCCAAAAAATCATTTAATTTAATTTATGGTTTTTTGGTTTTTCTATTGAACTTATCAACATATTATGCTATATTATTTTTTGTTGTCAGTTAAGAAAACAACAAATTATGCAGACAAAAAAGTCATTGAAAAAAGTTATTGACAATCATCTGCAGCCATGATAAATTATATCTTGTCGCAAAAAAACGACAAACGGAAAAATTGATCTTTGAAAACTGAACAAAACAACCAGTATGTCAAGAAAACAGG
>NZ_FNKD01000007.1:0-1820 GCF_900102415.1 Virgibacillus salinus | reverse complement strand
ACTTGGGTTAATTATATCCCACACATTCTTATACTAACCATATTATCTCGCTGAGACAGAAAGCACGTTAATCCAAATGGCATTAACGTGCTTTTTTAAAGACAGATCTTTTAGAGTTTTACCCGTTACAATTTAGCTGTTGCTCTTTCTACTGAATTTATTGGAGGTATAAATTATTCCCAATTCCAAAACTCAACTTCATCCACCTCTAGCTTTTCTATCGATGGTTCATCCTGTAGTTTCAATATTTGCTTTGTAGGCCCAGTAATAACTGTACCATAATGCAGTATTCCATTGTTTTCAAGATAGTCAATTCGTTTTTCGAGGTGTAACTTCCCTAAGGATAATCTGTTAGCCTTTTTCTCGTGATCTTGCAGGAAGTATAATGTTTTCATAAATTGGTCATGGAGCATGTCTTGGTCACCTTCAGTATAGCCTGGTGATGAAGCACTTTCCGACACCGTTTTGCTACCAAACAATCCTTCCTCCTTTTTGCGGGATTGTGTAATCATGTCATCTTCATGCCATATAGGAGTACTTGGAAAACCTATAGGGTCAAAAAACATGCCATGATTCCTATCTGATTCAATACCCGTATCAACTGCCAGCCATAAAAGACGCATATCCTTCTCAGAGAACAGTTGTTCCACATCTTTTGATTCCATCAATTCATCAAATGATACATAGGCAGAAACGACCGTTCCTTCTGGGAGTTTCTCTAATTGATCCCAATCTGAGTTAAAGCTTTCGTCAGATTTAGGATGGGAAAAAAAGGCGGGCTGGTTTTGTGATTTATTTCCCATATATGATCGTTCTGGAAAAGTCATTAGGGAAAAAATAAAATTAACTTCTAACTCTCCAACCTTAATTGTTTCATTCCCGATTTGCTTTTTAATATCTCTCCTTGCTTCTAAACTGTAATAGGGTTTTGTATTTGTACTTGATCCGTCGAGATAGCCATAAGGATCTGTAACAGTTAACGTATGATCAACAACTTCTCTAAATACTTGAACTCGATCCGGGTTCCCCCATGAAAAGTATACCGCAGTTAATATAGAAGAAAGGATTGTGAAGACGATAAATATTCCAAGGGCAGTGAATGCCGTTTGAAGTCGAGCCTTCCATTTCCCTTTTCTAACAATTTTTTTCTGCTTTTTGTCACTAATAGAAGATCCTGTTTGTTCATCAGGTTTATTTTCCAACAGTTTTTGATAGCTCTCCAGTTTTTCTAATTCCTTTTCAAACTCTTCTAATTCCTGCTCAGCAAGTTCTCCTTTTTCATAGGCTTCTAATTTTCTGCTAAATTCATCGCTCATTTTCTCCCGCCTTTCTATTTCTTATCGCTTGTCTGCCACGGAATAGCAGAACTTTAAAATAGGGTTGTCTTACATTCATGACTTGTGCAGCTTCATGATAGGATAATCCGTGAAAATCATGTAAGAGTACAGCATATTTATGTTTTTCTGGTAAATCTTTTAACATCTCGATAATTTCCTGTATTTCATCATGAATTACGACCGTTTCTTCCGTTGTTTTCTTCCTATCAAATAGGGGTAAGAAAAAGTTTTGTTCTTTAACATCTGTCCGCTTATGCTTTCGGTAATAGTCAATAAAAGCATTATGTGCCACGGTAAACAGCCATGTTTTTATGTTTTCCGCTTCATAGTTTTCAATGTTAAGGTAGGCACGAAAGAAGGTTTCTTGCACAAGGTCCTCTGCAGTATGATGATTGTGACAAAGGGAAAGAAGGAAGCGATATATGTCATGAAAATAAATATTATAAATGCTGTCTAAATTATTTTTCACGTTGTTTCTTCCCC
>NZ_FNKD01000008.1:0-1302 GCF_900102415.1 Virgibacillus salinus | reverse complement strand
CACGTGTCACCACGCTTCCACCTCGGACCTATCAACCTCATCGTCTCTGAGGGATCTTACTCACTCGAAGTGATGGGAAGTCTCATCTTGAGGGGGGCTTCATGCTTAGATGCTTTCAGCACTTATCCTTGCCACACGTAGCTACCCAGCTATGCTCCTGGCGGAACAACTGGTACACCAGCGGTGTGTCCATCCCGGTCCTCTCGTACTAAGGACAGCTCCTCTCAAACTTCCAGCGCCCACGACGGATAGGGACCGAACTGTCTCACGACGTTCTGAACCCAGCTCGCGTACCGCTTTAATGGGCGAACAGCCCAACCCTTGGGACCGACTACAGCCCCAGGATGCGATGAGCCGACATCGAGGTGCCAAACCTCCCCGTCGATGTGAACTCTTGGGGGAGATAAGCCTGTTATCCCCGGGGTAGCTTTTATCCGTTGAGCGATGGCCCTTCCATGCGGAACCACCGGATCACTAAGCCCGACTTTCGTCCCTGCTCGACTTGTAGGTCTCGCAGTCAAGCTCCCTTCTGCCTTTACACTCTGCGAATGATTTCCAACCATTCTGAGGGAACCTTTGGGCGCCTCCGTTACTCTTTGGGAGGCGACCGCCCCAGTCAAACTGCCCGCCTGACACTGTCTCCGAACCGGATTACGGTCCTGGGTTAGAATGTCCGTACAGCCAGGGTGGTATCCCACGGATGCCTCCTCCGAAGCTAGCGCTCCGGTATCGACGGCTCCCACCTATCCTGTACAAGCTGTACCAACATTCAATATCAGGCTACAGTAAAGCTCCACGGGGTCTTTCCGTCCTGTCGCGGGTAATGTGCATCTTCACACATAGTATAATTTCACCGGGTCTCTCGTTGAGACAGTGCCCAAGTCGTTGCACCTTTCGTGCGGGTCGGAACTTACCCGACAAGGAATTTCGCTACCTTAGGACCGTTATAGTTACGGCCGCCGTTTACTGGGGCTTCGGTTCTACGCTTCGCACCAAAGTGCTAACGCTTCCCCTTAACCTTCCAGCACCGGGCAGGTGTCAGCCCCTATACTTCGCCTTTCGGCTTCGCAGAGACCTGTGTTTTTGCTAAACAGTCGCTTGGGCCTATTCACTGCGGCTCCTCCTTAAAGGAGCACCCCTTCTCCCGAAGTTACGGGGTCATTTTGCCGAGTTCCTTAACGAGAGTTCTCCCGCTCACCTTAGGATTCTCTCCTCGCCTACCTGTGTCGGTTTGCGGTACGGGCACCTATGAACTCACTAGAGGATTTTCTTGGCAGTGTGGAATCAGGAACTTCGGTACTC